>JAIELD010000051.1 GCA_019753285.1 Beijerinckiaceae bacterium
AGTCGGCGCAGCGCCTCGTCCTTCTTGCCGCCGACATCCGCCATCAGGCCGGTGAGGTAGTTCCGGATGTCGTTGAGCGCCGGCTCCTGCAGCTTGTCCGCGAGGGCGAGCGCCTTGGTGAGCCGGCCATTGCCCACCTCGGTCCACGCAGTAAGGAGCGTCGCTGTCGGGTCGGAGTTGCGGTATTTGCCGGCCGCCAGCGCAAGATGCGCGCGCGCCTTGTCGAACTGCTTCATCTGAAGGTTCCGCACGGCCATTGCGAGGTTGGGCAAGGCCACCTTCTCGTCGATCGCCAGCATCGTCCGCGCATATCTGAACGCTTCGGGCATGTTTCCATCGGCGAGTTGCGCCAAGAAGCCGCGTTCGAGAAGCTCTGCGTTGCGGCGGTCGGTCTTCAGCGCCTCGGTGTAGAATTTGGCGGCTGGCGTGATGTCCTGTTTGGCGCCGGCCACGATCGCCGCGAGGTAGTTGCCCGAGGCTGTCTCTCCCGCTTCAAACGGATCGGCAGGTGTCGCCACCGTCCTGCTGCCATTGGTCCGCGCGTGGAGCGGGGCAGCGGAGGCGGCCAGGATGACGGCCGCAAGGATGAGCCCTCCTCGACCCCTGCGTCGATGCTGTGGCCGCGCTGCGGAGGACCGGTTGTCGAGCATCGCGTCCGGCTCTCGTTTGGTGTGTTGGGTGATGTGCATATCCGGATATCGATCCCGTGGTTCGTTGATACGCAGGACAAGATCTCAACATCGCTGCTTTGGCGTGGTCGAACAACTGGATCGACCGCCGCTTCACGACACTTTGATACGTGCATAGCCGCGATCGAGATGTTTTCCTAGTCCGTCGCGGCAGGGCCATCCAAGGAGTTGGATCGATGTCGTCAAGACGAAAGGAAATCGCTTTTCAAGCCTCACGCAACCGCAAGCGGCCAATCCGCGGCGCAAGGCAGGTCGCCGACGGCGATAAATCAAAAAACCGCGTCGGACGGGCGTTTTCCGGTCGAACGGACGAGGCAACCCGATCAAGCCGATGGAAAAAGCCCCTTCGCCACCTGGATTTCGTCCTTGGCCGGCCCTTCTCATCATATTTAACGGACTGTTCACGTAACGGCACTATCGTGCAGCGAATTGAATCGAAGAAAGTGCGTGCAATGGCCAAAAATCGTCCAGCAAAGATAGAAATGCGCAATATAAAGGCGATTGCTTCCATTTTCAGCGTCATTTCGGTTGGGAAACGAATATTTGCCTTGTGCGCCATCTGCCTGGTGGCTTTGCTTGTCACCGGCTTCATGAGCTGGAGCATCAACGTCGAGCGTCAGACGGCTCAGCGGGAGGTCAGCGAGCTCAACGATCTCAATGATGCGCTCGCCGAATTCCGCGTCGCGGCGGCCAACACGCGCGCCGCTTTCTACGAATATGTGAGCAAGCCGTTCGATGATCGCGCCGGCTCGCTCGAACGGTCGATCACGTCGAGCGAAATTCTGGTGTCCGCCAAGATCGCTTCGCTCCCTCAGGCCGATTTGCTGAAGGAGTCCCGCGAGCGGCTGCAGCGCCTCACGGGCTTGCAGAAGAAACAGGCGGAAGTGCTGTTTGAGTCGCAACGCAAACTCGGCTCGGTGACCGAGCGCCAGAACTGGTATGGCTCGTCCGGCGGCCTTGGCGCGATCGGCGAGCTCGCTCGCGCCGGCGAACAGCTCGAGGTGGCGGCCCGCAAGCATGCCGAGGCGCTGCCGACGCAGGAGGCGCTTCTGCTCAGCGCCAACGTACTTCGGTTGCGCACCAAGGAGGCCGACTTTGCCGTCACGCAGGATAGCGGTGCCGAGGGCGATCTCGTCGCGGCGTCGGATCGCGTCGGCAAGGCGATTGCCAATCTGCGGTCGGGCGTGGACGAGCTGAAGCCGCTTTACGAAAATTACGTCGCCAAGTTCGAGAACTGGTCGCGGCTCATTCGCGAGCACTCGAACGAGATTGACAAGATGGATTCGTTCTACGCGCTCAGCCAGACACCGCTCAATGAGGCGAAATCCATCATCGCCAAGAAGCAGGCGGACGCGGTGGCCTTCCTCGACGAGCTGCGCGTGACGAGCGATCGCACGATGCTCGGCACGTTCGTTATCGCGGCGCTGGTTTCGGCGGTGTTCTCTGTCCTCATCGCCAAGAGCGTGACGAGCCCCCTGGCCGCTCTCCGCCAGATCATGAGCAAGGTCGCGGCCGGCGAGACGAATCTTGCCGTTCCCCACGCGACGGACAAGGACGAGATCGGCGAAATGGCGCGAGCGGTGGAGGTGTTCCGCGACACGGCCATCGAGCGCCAGCAGCTCGTCGCGACGCAGCTCAGCGAAGCGGAAAAGCGCGCCGGGCGCGGCCAGGAAGTGGAGCAGCAGATCCGCACCTTCGATCACAATATCGGCGAGACGCTGATCGCGCTGCGCAAGGCGGCCGAAAAGCTCGACAGCGCCGCGATTGGTCTCAAAACCGCGTCGAGCGAGGTGGATCGGCGCTGCTCGGAGGCGGGCGGCGCGGCGACCAGCACGGCCCAGCGCGTCACCGTCGTCGCCTCGGCGGCCGACCAGCTCGTCAACTCGATCCGCGAGATCTCCGAGCAGACCGCTCGTTCGTCGGGCGTGGCCGAGCGCGCCGACAAGCAGGCGGAAGAAACGATGACCCACATGACCGCGCTGGTGCAGTCGGTCGAGAAGATCGGCGAATTCACCGGGCTGATCGGCGCGATCGCATCGCAGACCAATCTCCTCGCGCTCAACGCGACGATCGAGGCGGCAAGGGCCGGGGATGCCGGCCGCGGCTTCGCGGTGGTTGCCTCGGAGGTCAAGAACCTTGCCTCGCAGACGGCCAACGCCACCGAGGAAATCTCCCGTCTGATCGGCGTCGTCCATCACTCCTCGACCGAGAGCATGAAGGCGGTCGGGTCGGTCTCGAACATCATCGCGGACATGCGTCACATCTCCGTGGCGCTCGCCTCCGCCATGCACGAGCAGGATGCCGGGATCGCCGAGATCGCCTCGAGCATGAACGTCCTTTCGGAGGAGGCGCGCATCGGCGCAACGGCGGTTGGCTCCGCCGAGCAGGCCGCGCGCTCTGCCGCCTCGATCGCGCAGCAGGTCGGCGAGCTTGCCAATCTGCTCGGCGACGCGACGGGCGACATCGACGGCAATGTGAGTGACTTCTTGGCAACAGTGCGCGCCGCATGACGGCATTGTGGTCCGAACGCCGATTTCCATTATCGACAAAAGGTTGGAAATCGGGCAGCGCTAAGGTGCATATGCATGAGATTCCATGGAGTTCCTATGACCAAGATCGTCGCTAAAATCGTCCTCCTCACCCTGCTCGCCGGCGCTGCCGCCGGCTGTGCAACGACGCCCCCGCCTGCCGAGAAGGCCCCGGTCGTCCGCAAGGGTTGATCGCGTCCCGATCGGACACGATCGCGAACTGAAAAAGCCTGCCGCATGACGGCAGGCTTTTTTATGTGCGATCGGCACCGCGGTTCAGCACCATGGTGGCCGTTTGCCCGGCGTGTCACATCCCTACATAGTTGGGACCGCCGCCGCCTTCTGGAGCCACCCAGACGATGTTCTGCGACGGATCCTTGATGTCGCAGGTCTTGCAGTGCACGCAGTTCTGCGCGTTGATCACGAAGCGGGGGTTCATCTTGAGGCGCTCATCCTCGTAGACGACCTCGTAGACGCCGGCCGGACAGTAGAGCCGGGCCGGCTCGCCATAGAGCGGCAGGTTCACATCGACGGGCACCGACGGATCCTTCAGCTTCAGGTGGATCGGCTGGTCTTCCTCGTGATTTGTATTCGAGACGAAGACGGAGGACAGTTTGTCGAAGGACAGCTTGCCGTCGGGCTTGGGGTAGACGATCGGCGTTACCTCCGCGATGGGCTTCAGCGTCTCGTAATCGGCCTTGCCGTGCTTCAGCGTGCCGAACAGGGAAATGCCGAGCAACTGGTTCATCCACATGTCGACCCCGCCGAGCGCAATGCCAGCCATGGTGCCGAACTTCGACCAGAGGGGCTTGACGTTGCGCACGAGCCAGAGATCGCGGCCGATCGCCGAGCCGCGCCAGGCCTGCTCGTAGGAGAGCACCTCGTCATGCGCGCGGCCCTCGCCGATCGCCGCCACGATATGGTCAGCGGCGAGAATGCCGGAGAGCATGGCGTTGTGACTGCCCTTGATGCGAGGCAGGTTGACGAAGCCAGCCGAGCAGCCGACGAGGCAGCCGCCGGGAAAGGTCAATTTCGGCACGGATTGGTAGCCACCCTCGGTGATGGCGCGCGCGCCGTAGGAGAGCCGCTTGCCGCCCTCGAAAACCTCGCTGATCGTCGGATGCGTCTTGAAGCGCTGGAATTCGTCGAACGGCGAAAGCGTCGGGTTCTTGTAGTTGAGGTGGATGACGAAGCCGACCGCGACGAGGTTGTCGCCATAATGATAAAGGAACGAGCCGCCGCCCGTATCCATGTCGAGCGGCCAGCCGAACGAGTGCTGCACGAGGCCGGGTTTGTGGTGCTCGGGCTTCACCTGCCAGACTTCCTTGAGGCCGATGCCGAATTTCTGCGGCTCGCGGCCCTTTGAGAGATCGAAGCGCTTGATCAGCTCCTTGGAGAGCTGCCCGCGCGCCCCCTCGGCGAAGACGACGTATTTGCCATGCAGTTCGAGCCCGCGCGTGAAGCCTGACTTCATCTCGCCGCCGCGCGAGACGCCCATATCGCCGGTCGCGATACCGATCACTGTGCCGGCGTCGTCATAGATGATCTCGCTCGCTGCAAACCCTGGATAGATCTCGACGCCGAGCGCCTCCGCCTGCACCGCAAGCCAGCGGCAGAGGTCACCGAGCGAAATGATGTAATTGCCGTGGTTCGACATCAGCTTGGGCATGAGGGCGTTCGGCAGCCGGGCCGAGCCCGCCGGCCCGAGAAACAGGAAATGGTCGGCCGTCACTTCGGTCTTCACCGGGCAGGTCTCGTCCTGCCGCCATTCGGGCAGAAGCGTATCGAGGCCGACCGGATCGATCACCGCACCGGAGAGGATATGCGCGCCGACTTCAGAGCCCTTCTCGACGAGCACGACGGAAATCTCCGTATTGGCCTTCGCCGCAAGCTGCTTGATGCGGATCGCGGTCGCGAGTCCGGCCGGGCCGCCGCCCACCACGACGCAATCATACTCCATGCTTTCTCGTTGCGGCAGATCCACGGTTTCACTCCCCAGGTTCGCTCTGACCATTATTGGTTCATATGTGAACTATTATCTGAATTGCAAGCGTCATTTGCGCCGGGCACGAGCGCATTCGCGACGGCGCCACTCAAAGCAATTAGGAGAAACGGCGTCAGGCGACAAGGCGGACTTGCGCCGCACGGGACGCAATTAGACCAAACGGGCCGGGAACCCGCTCGAATCCGGGAAGTTGTGCCGTGATAACCTGTCCCGCTTATCTTCACCGTTCGGCCATGCTAACCCTTCGCAGCAGATCGCCCTGGCGGCGAGAGGATGAAGCCCGATGAACGGCCTGGCGAGCGACGAAGACAAGATAGGGCTGGAGATCCTGCGCTGGTATGTCGAGGCGGGCGTCGACATGGCTATCGACGAGACGCCGCATGACAGACTCGCCGAAGGCCAAGCCGAGGCGAAGAAGAGCGATGCAGCGGGCAGTGCCGAGCCCGCTCCAAGCGCTAATCCTCCAAGCCCTGTTCCAAAGCCCGGTCCGCAGATCCGGCCTGATATTGCCGCCGATCCGGCGGATGATTACGAGCGCAAGGCTCGGGAGCGGGATGTGCGGGGGCAGATTTTCCAACCGGCCGCGTATAGCTGGAGTGCTCCCGTGCCTGCCCACGCGACGAAACCGGACGAAGCCGTTTTGGAGGCTGCCCGCCTCGCAGCCTCGGCGGATACGCTCGAAGCGCTTCGTGGCGTCATGGAGCGCTTCGACGGCTGCGCCCTCAAGACGACCGCCACGCGGCTTGTGTTCGGGGATGGCGAAAAAGGCGCGCGCATCATGATCGTCGGCGAGGCGCCCGGCCGCGACGAGGATCAGCAGGGCCTACCCTTCGTCGGTCGCGCTGGCCAGCTTCTCAATCGGATGCTTGCCTCGATCGACCTCAAGCGCGGCGATGTCTATATCGCCAATGTCGTTCCCTGGCGGCCGCCCGGCAACCGCACGCCGACCACGAAGGAAACGGCGATCTGCAAGCCTTTCATCGAGCGCCAGATCGAGCTGGTGGAGCCTGAGATTCTCGTCTGCCTCGGAGGGCCGTCGTCGCAGACGCTGCTCAACCAGAAAACCGGTATCCTGAGCATTCGCGGGCGCTGGTTCGATTATGCGTGCGGCGCTCGCTCGATCAAGGCGATTCCGAGCCTCCATCCGGCCTATCTGCTGCGCCAACCGTCGCAAAAGCGGCTCGCCTGGCGCGATCTCCTCGCGATCCGCGGCAGGCTCGACAGGAGAGCGCAGGATGACGGCAAATGACGGTATGGTGCGAGGAAAAGCGCGCCTGCAAATGAGCGACGCTTGTCACGCTCCCGTGTAAGATGCACATCGGGTTCGAGCGTTTTTTTTGAAAGAAAGGGTGTCCCATGCGCCTCGACGATATGGATCAATCCGACAACATCGAGGATCGCCGCGGCTCGGGTGGCGGTTTCGGCGGTGGCGGGGGCTTCAGCGGCGGCGGCATGTCGTTCGGCGGGGGCGGTGGGCTTGGCATCGGCACGCTCATCATCCTCGGACTGATCGGCTGGGCGACAGGCATCAATCCGCTGCTGCTCATCGGCGGGGCGGAGGCGATCAGCGGGCGTGTCGGCGGATCGGGCTATGAGCAGCCCGCTCGCCAGCAGCAGACGCGAACGAGCACCCCGCAGGATGAAATCGGCGTTTTCGTCAGCCGCATCCTGAAATCGAACGAGGATGTCTGGACCAAGGTGTTGCCGCAGCAGACCAACGTCTCCTTCACGCGGCCGAAGCTGGTCCTGTTCAATGGCGCGACGCAGTCGGCCTGCGGTCGGGCCGAATCGGCCACCGGGCCGTTCTACTGCCCCGGCGATCAGAAGGTCTATCTCGACACCTCCTTCTTCGACGAGATGACGCGGCGCTTCGGCGGCGGCGGCAAGTTCGCCGACGCCTATGTGGTGTCACACGAAATCGGTCATCATGTCGAAAACCTGCTTGGCATCCTCGGCAAGGTCAACGCGCAGCAGCGCAGGGTCGATGAGCGCACGGCGAACCAGCTCTCGGTGCGGGTCGAGCTGATGGCAGACTGCCTCGGCGGCGTATGGGCCTATCATTCACGCGACCGGCTGCAGATCGACGACGGAGACATCGAGCAGGCGCTGCGCACTGCGAGCGCGATCGGGGACGATCGTCTGCAGAAGCTTGGCCGTGGCCGCGTCGTGCCTGACAGCTTCACCCATGGTTCGTCCGAGCAACGCCAGAGGTGGTTCTCGCGCGGCTGGACGGCGGGCGACATCAACCAGTGCAACACCTTCCAGGCGCAGCAGCTCTAGCCGGCGGCGTCCGGAGTCTCGAACGAGAATTCGGGCAGCACGAGCCCGCTCGCCTGCATGTCGCCGGCGCAGCGGGAAACGATATCGCGCGCCATCTCCCTGCTGTACCGCGCAAAGGCGTCATAAGCCCCGCGCATGTCCTTCGAGTGCCGGCATTCGAGCCGCTGGCGCAGATTGAGCATGGGCAGAACGATCCTGGCGCTGGCGCCGGCCGCGAACAGCGCGAGGGCGGCTGCATGATCCATGCGGCCACAGAGCAGGTTCATGCTGCAGGCGAGCGGAATGCGCAGCTGATCCGCAACGACCTCGGAGATCTCCGAAATGCGCGCATCCTCGCAGAGCCGCACGATCGTATCGTCGATGTCGCGTGAGGGATCGACGCCGCTGCCATTATAGACTTCACGTTCGATGGCGAGATCGTTCGCCGCCGTGGCGGTGTCGATCGATGCGCCGGCAACGAACAGCCTAACCTTCTGCTCGAGGTTGAGGAACGGCAGCAGCCGCATGCTGAGCGGTTCGGGCATGTCCGGGCGGCTGATCAGGTTCTCCTTGATGCGGCGGTCGCCCGGCGCAAGCTCGATCAGGGTCGTGAGGCTCGAGCGGGCAAATCGCGCCGATGGGTTGGCGGTCACTCGGGCCAGAACGTCGCCATTGCCGCGAAAGATGAGGATCGCCGTCTGACGTTCGTCGAGGTCGGGCTCGTCCGCGGCGCGCAGAAGGTGCTCCATCGATGCAAAGCGCAGCGTTTCGACATCGACCCGGAAGCCAGCTTGTGTTGCAGACTGACTCGGTTCGGCGAGCCGCTCGATGGATCGGGGGAAAAGATGAGCGAGGGGGACAAGATCGGCGTGAGCGAGACTCTTGTCGGCGGGATCGAGCTGCGCGCAGAGGAGCGATAGCGCTGCATCGAGTTGCGGCGCGCTCTTCGCGAGGCCTTCGGCCTCGCTCACCTGCAGAAGCTGCATGATCGAGCCAAGCGTCGCCCTTGCGGCCGATCCGCCGTTCAAGCCGAGCGCTCGCGCACTATCCGTTGCCGATGCCATTGATTGCATATGTCTTTCCTGCGCGGGCATCGTTTCGCAATAGTTTTAAATGCAGATAAAAATCCCCAGGCGCGAACGGCCCGCGTCGTTGTTACGTTGCGTTATGCTTGCCAAAACCTTTACGTCCGCGGCAGATCGGCATTTCCTCCGCGCAAAGCAAAAGGACGCCCTCGCTCATGCCCTCGATCGATGAAACCCGTCCCTTCATTCCGCTAGCCATCGCGGTCCTGACCGTCTCTGACACCCGCGATCTCTCGAGCGACAAATCCGGCGACACGCTGGTCGAGCGGCTGGAGGCGGCTGGTCACAGGCTCGCCGACCGCGCGATCGAGCCGGATGACGTCTCACGCATCCAGAGCCGGCTGAGCGGATGGATCATCGATCCTGCGATCGATGTGGTGATCACCACCGGCGGCACGGGCTTCACCGGGCGGGATGTCACTCCGGAAGCGGCCGAACCGCTGTTCGAGAAGCGGATGGAGGGATTTTCCACGATCTTCCACCAGATCAGCTTCGCGAAAATCGGAACCTCGACGCTGCAGTCGCGCGCGACGGCGGGCGTCGCGGGCGCATCAGGCGGCACGCCGACCTATGTATTCTGCCTGCCGGGCAGCCCGGGCGCCTGCCGCGATGGCTGGGACGGCATCCTGGCGAGCCAGCTCGATTTTCGGTATCGACCCTGCAATTTCGTCGAGATCATGCCGAGGCTCGACGAGCACCTGAAGCGCCGCAAGGCCTGATCGGCGATTCAGAGCGTCAGACGTTGCGATTGGGAGTCGAGGAGCACGAGCTTGCCTCCGTAGCGCTTGCGCCAGACATCGCCATCGGCCAAGGCCGGCGGCACGAGCAGAACCTGATCGGCGTCGACCTTGGCGACGAGGCCGCCGATCGAACTTCGCAGGGAGGCTGCGACCCCCTGCTTCACCGAAGTCGCGCCGACGATCCCCGGGCGAGCGCCGGAAAGCCGCAGGAATCGCTCCACGGACGGCCAGAATGCGGCATCGACGAGCACGCCGGCATCGATCACGATGAGATGGGAGGCGGACCTTGCACGGTTCGCCGCCTCCGCCAGCCCGGCCGCCCAGTCGGAAGCGGCGATCACGTCGGCCCCTGCATCCTGAGCGACGCTGGCGATCTCGGGCGATGCGCCGCCCGTGCAGACGAGATAGGATCGGCCGAGAAGTCCCATCACGATCCCGGCGACGAGGGGGGTCAGCGTCTCGATGAGCGGCAACGGCTCCGTGCCTGCCCGCACCACGAGCGTCAGCATGCCGGCTTCGGACCCGGGAAAAGCACGTCGAGGCGGATTCTACTGCACAAAGAACGATGATTTCGCATAATTGACCATCAGGGCGAGAAGCCCGACGAGCGCAAGCAGAATCAGGAGATATCCGCCCATCGTCCTCAGATTGGACTGCGGCTTCTGCATCGCTGCGGCCGCTGGCTCGGGTGCGCGCAACGCCACGCTGCCTGTGCCACGCGCGAACTGCTGCAGGATCGTCTCCATGCGCGGCCGCTCCGTTTGGCGGTGATCCTGCGTCTGGGGTTCCGGAGCGCGCCCTGCGAGCGCGTCTTCGGCCTGGCGCCGATAGCTCGAGATGCGCCGCGCGGTCTGCTCGCCGAGGATGAAGGCGCGCATCTCGTCGCCGTTCGGCTCACGCTCATGGGCTGCGATGAAGGCGTTGAGCCATTCGCGCTTCGAAAGCTTGTAGAGCGCATAGGCAAGCAGGCCGGCAAGGTCGCTGTCATCTTTCACAAGCAGCTCGAACATAGGGTTGCGATGCGGATCGACGCTCTTGTCCCGCATCACCGAGACGACATGCGGGCCGGGCTCGGGGTTCACCCGCGCATCGCTTTGGCCGCTGTCGTCCTGCGGCGGCAGGGATCGAGGCAAGGGGGTGGGCGTGGCTTCAGGCGTCAATGGAACGATCATCGGCGGCGGCTTTTGCCTCGGGTGATCCTCGCTCGTCATCACTTGCCCCGGCCCTTGAGAGATTTCGCCCGCATCGCACGACAGGCGCCGCTCGATCCTCTGCAAGGAAATAGCAAGAATGCAGGAAATTTGCGACCCGGCGGTCGAATTTCTATAAATCTGAAGTGACGAATCGAAACGCGCCAGCGATAGCCCGATGACCTGCACCTACGACATGGAAGCCGATTGCCTGCGCAGCGGGCTCGGCGTCGTCGCCGGGGTCGATGAGGCCGGGCGCGGGCCCCTTGCCGGGCCGGTCACCGTCGCGGCGGTGATCCTCGATCAGCGAAACATTCCGCAAGGGCTGAACGACTCCAAGAAGCTCACGGAGGCAAAACGCGAAGCGCTGTTCGAGGCGATTCTCGCCACCTCGCATGTCAGCATCGTGAGTGTGCCGCCACGCGAGATCGACCGCATCAACATCCTACAGGCGACGCTGCGGGCGATGCGGTTCGCGGTGGCAGGCCTGCCGCTGCGGACGGATCTCGCCCTTTTTGACGGGCGCGACGTTCCCAAAGGCCTCGGCTGCGCGGGCAGGGCCGTCATCGGCGGCGATGCGCTGGTGCTCTCGATCGCCGCCGCCTCGATCATGGCGAAGGTGACGCGAGACCGGATGATGCGCCGCGCCCACCATCTCTATCCCGCTTATGGCTTTGCGAGCCACAAGGGCTACGGCACGGCGGAGCATCTCTTCGCAATCGAAAAGCACGGCGCGACGCCGTTGCATCGCCTGAGCTTCGCGCCGTTGCGTCTCGCCGACTGCGCCTGAACAGGCCTGCCCGTCCGCGAGGCATGGACCCCGTTTCGTAAGGTTTTGGAAACACTTCGTCCGATAACGGGACACGCGATCTTCAACGCTATTAAACTCGTTTCAACCCTAACCGGGCATAAACGGCATCGTTAGTAATGCGTACCCGGTAAGGCGTCTCATGTCAGTCGCACGAGCTGGGGTCATCGACCCGAAAGCCCGGATTAAGGTATTGCGTACCGGGGTTTCGGGTCTTGCCCCATCCACGTCACCCACCTCGTCGGCGCTTCGGACCTTCATCGATCGCATCCTTACGGGCGATTGCATCGAGGCGCTCCGCCTGCTGCCGGACGCCAGCATCGACATGGTCTTCGCCGACCCGCCCTACAATCTCCAGCTCGAAGGCTCGCTGAGCCGCCCGGATCAATCCGTCGTCGATGCGGTGGACGATGATTGGGACAAGTTCTCGAGCTTCGCCGAATACGACGCCTTCACGCGCGGCTGGCTCTCCGAATGCCGCCGCGTGATGAAGCCCAACGCCACGATCTGGGTGATCGGCTCCTACCACAACATCTTCCGCGTCGGCGCGGCGATGCAGGATATGGGCTTCTGGGTGCTGAACGACGTGATCTGGCGCAAAGCCAACCCGATGCCGAATTTCCGCGGTCGGCGCTTCACCAACGCGCATGAAACGCTGATCTGGGCCTCCCGCGACGCGGCGGCCAAGAAATACACCTTCCACTACGAGACGTTGAAAGCCGCAAACGAGGATACGCAGCCGCGCTCCGACTGGTATTTCCCGCTTTGCACCGGCGCCGAGCGCCTCAAGGGCGCGGATGGCGCAAAAGCGCATCCGACGCAGAAGCCAGAGGCGCTGCTCGCCCGCATCCTGATGTCGGCGTCCAATCCCGGCGACGTCATCCTCGATCCGTTCTTCGGCACCGGCACCACGGGCGCGGTCGCAAAGCGGCTCAACCGCCATTTCATCGGCTGCGAGCGGGACGAAGGCTACATCGCCCATGCCTCGGCCCGCATCGCCGCCATCGATCCGCTGGCCGAGGCGCTGCTGTCGCAACCGACGCCGAAGCGCGAGGAGCCTCGCATTCCGTTCACCGCCATGCTCGATGCCGGACACATCAAGGCCGGCGATCTGCTCACCGATGCAAAGCGCCGCCATTCCGCGCGCGTGCGGCCGGACGGCACGCTCGACGCCAAGGGCATCATCGGCTCGATCCACAAGATCGGCGCGCTGGTTCAGGGCCTGCCCGCCTGCAACGGCTGGAGTTTCTGGCACCTCGATGGGCCGACTGGCCTCGTCTGTATCGATGAATTCCGGTCAGAGGTGCGCAAAGCCGCGGCTTGAGCTCGGCATCCCATCCGCTTATTCAGACCGAAATACCCGCCGGGCTTCGTTCTCCAGTGTCTTCCTCGCGTTAACGAAGGGCGCGGGTCCGTAGCTGATGCGCGCGACACCGACATCCGCAAGGCGCTTCATTGCAGGTGAGTGATCGCTCATCATGACGTTGACCGGCAGCGGGCAGCCGTCGCAAATAGCCGCGATCAACCGCTCGTCCGCCAATCCGGGCACGAAGAAGCTGTCCGCACCTGCCTCCCGATAGGCTGATGCGCGGGCAAGCGCCTTGCTGATCAGCTGCGCCTGCAGCGTCGGATCCCTCGTCTTCAAAAACAGGTCCGTCCTTGCATTGATGACGAGCGAAACGCCCATCTCGTCAGCTTTGCGCCTGATAGCCGCGACGCGCCGGGATTGAGTCTCAACGCTGTACAGACCCTCGCCTCCAACCATTTGATCCTCGAAATTAATGCCGATCGCGCCTGTCTCGATGATGCGCGCCACGTTTTTGGCCACCGCCTCGGGCAGTTCGCCGTAGCCGCCTTCGAAGTCGACGCTCACCGGCCCGTCAACGCTCCGAACGATGCGGACGACGATCGTTTCGAGCAGGTCGAGCGGTATCGCCTGGCCATCCTTGAAGCCTTGCGCGCCTGCCACCGACCAACTGCCGGTCGCGATGGCCTTGGCGCCCGCCGCCTCGACGGCTCTGGCGCTTCCCGCATCCCAGACATTGTAGAGGATAAGGGGCGCACCCTTGACATGGAGTTCACGGAATAGACGCGCTTTGTCGTGCTGGGTCATGCTTCACTTACCGTCAGGCCCAAGGAAAAGTATTTGCGTTCATGTTCGAGCAGCCATTGCTTCCGCCAGATGCCGCCGCCATAGCCCGTTAGCGAGCCGTCCGAGCCGATAACGCGATGACAGGGGATGATGATGCCGATCCGGTTGGCGCCATTGGCTCGGGCGACGGCCCTCACCGCCGAAGGTCGGCCAATCAAAATGGCGAGTGTGGCGTAGCTGCGCGTATCGCCCGGCCGGATCAGCATCAGTTCCGCCCAGACCAGCCGTTGAAAACTCTGGCCCGTGAGTTGGAGACGCGTATCGAACCGGCAAGCTTCGCCTTTGAAATAGGCGGCGAGCTCATGTCGCACCTGCTCGATCGGCGGGAATTGGCCAATGCCGATTTGCGCTCCGGCGCTGCGCTGGATCGCCTTTAATTCGATCGGCAACGCCTTTCGGTCGAAAAACTCCAGAAGATGCAGCGCTCGCTCGCTTGCCACGGCAATCATCGAACCGATCGGCGTGTCGATCCAGTCGGCCTTGAGCGCTTCGTTGCCGGTGAAATTCGCAGGCGAAACGCCAAGCAGGCGGGCGAAGGCGATCCGAAAGCCGCTGGCTGATTCGAAACCCGCATCGAGCTGGGCGTCGATCACCTGCCGCCCGCTGGCGAGCGCCTCAGCGCCGCGCCGGAGGCGGAGACGTCTTGCGAGATCGAGAAAGGTGATGCCGTATCGCCGACGGAACAGCCGCCTCACAGTCGAGGGGTCAAATTTCATTCGTACGAGGTCGTCCTCCCTCCAGCGGCGGGATGGATTGGCCTCGAGCGCCGCGATCAGGGCTTCGATCGTCGGGTCCGTTTCGGAGGCGGACTGCAGCGGCTTGCAGCGCTTGCAGGGCTTGAAACCGTCTTCGACGCAAGCGGAAACCGAATCATGAAAAACGACGTTGCGCCTGAAGGGCTTGCGTGCGGCGCATGTGAGCCGACAAAAAATTCCCGTGGTCTTGACGCAGGCGAAAACCCGTCCCTCATGGCTCGGGTCGCGGGCGAGAAGCGCCGCGTAGAGTGCATCGTCGTTCGGGCGAAAAAGCATGCTCGCATAATAACATCCGCAACTGCTAATGCAGCCAATTTTCGGGCATCGATATTTGCTTGGCTGCGCGCTTTATCCGGGAGCCTCGTGCGCCGCCTCCAACACTTTCCTGAACACGGTCGGAAATGCCTCCGCCGTTAGATCCGCCCAGCGCATGCCAGCGGGTGCTGGCCTTGAGGCACCGATTTTTGCGACATAAACGTCGAGCCGCAGGGCGAAATGCGTGAAGACGTGCTCCGCGAATCCCGATGGCCGCCAGTCCGCATCGAGCGGCGCGGCTGCGATCGCCTGTTCGGGGCGATAGGCTGAGCAGGCGGCTTTCGTGCTCCAATCGGTCGTCGGCAGGCCCACCATCCCGCCAAGCAGCCCTTTCGGCGGGCGCTGCTCGACCAATACCGCGCCATCGTCCCGCATGGCGACAAAAGCAGCCCCGCGCCTTGAAGGCCGCGCCGCCTTTGCGGCCTTGCGCGGATAGCGCTCCGGTTCGCCAGCCGCAAAGGCGCGACAACCAGCATTGACCGGGCAGAGCGCGCAGGCCGGCTTCCTCGGCGTGCAGATGGTCGCGCCCAGATCCATCATGGCCTGAGCATAGTCGCCGGGGCGTGCCTCGGGCGTCAGTGTGTCCGCCAGTCTCCTGATCTCGGGCCGGGCCGCCGGCATCTCCGTCTCGATCGCGAAGAGCCGGGCGACGACCCGCTCGACATTGCCGTCGACCACCACCGCGCGGGTCTCGAAGGCGATCGAGGCGATCGCCGCAGCCGTGTAGGCACCGACGCCCGGCAGGCTGAGCAGGTTTTCGTAATCGTGCGGAAAGCGCCCGCCGAAGCGTTCGACGACCGTTCTGGCGCAAAGATGGAGGTTCCGGGCACGGCTGTAATAGCCAAGCCCTGCCCATGCCTTCATCACATCCTCGATCGGGGCGGTGGCAAGATCGCCGACCGTCGGCCAGAGGGCGAGGAAGGTCTCGTAATAGGGTTTGACCGCCGCCACCGTCGTCTGCTGCAGCATGATCTCGGAAAGCCAGACGGCGTAGGGGTCGGCCCGCTTGCCCGGCAGCGCCCGCCAGGGCAGTTTGCGCCGGTGCCGGTCGTACCAGGAGAGCAGTTCGTCTGCATGAGACGGGCGCTCGTTTGGCGCTGCAGGCGATTTTGCTGTTTCGGCGTCGATCATCCCGTCCTATATTTGCCATCGCGATGCGTGGTGCAATGCCCGGTTCCCAGCAGAGGCTCGATGTCACAATCCTTCAACCGGAAGCCGCAGGCGCGCCCGCTTGGCGCGCTGATGGGCGAGATGATGTCGCCGGTGCTCAAAGCCCGCGGTTTCGCCAACATCGAGATCATCACGCGCTGGGATGAGATCGTCGGGGCGCAATTCGCCGGGCGAACGAGAGCGCTCCAGTTGAAATGGCCGCCGCGCGGCGCAAAGAGCGATCCCGACGCGGCGAATGTCGGCGCGACGCTCGTGGTCGCGGTCTCCGGCGGTGCGGCGATCGAATTGCAGCACATGGCTCCACAGGTGATGGAGCGCGTCAACGCCACGCTCGGCTGGCGCTGCGTCACGAAAATCGCGTTGCGTCAGCAGCCTCTGCCGCGCTCCGGCGCGGCGGTCCGAGGTGCGACCCCGCTTTCGCCGGACGAGATCGAACGCCTCGAGGCCGCCACCAGCCGCATCGATGATGAAAATCTCCGCCACGCGCTTCTGCGGCTTGGAAAAGGCGTAATTCAGAAGAACAAACGGCGCTGAAAACGCCGTCTTTCCATAGGGCTGAGGCTTCTGTAAAACGGTGGGACCAGTTTCGTTTAAAAAAGGCTCCGCCTATGTCATCACCCACGAATTTGCCGCGCATGATCCTTCGCTCCACTCTTGCGGCCTTCTCCGTCGCCGCGCTTTGCCTCGTCTCGGTGCCGGCTTTCGCACAGGAGACCAAGCCCGCGCCTTACGCTCTCAGCGGCGAACTCGCCAAGGCCGGCCCGCTCGGCGACCAGTGGCAGGGATCGGCCGACGCGCCGATCACCATCGTCGAATACGCCTCGATGACCTGCACGCATTGCGCGAGTTTCCATGAGAATGGCTACCCGGCGCTGAAGGCGAAATACATCGACACCGGCAAGGTGCGCTTCACCCTGCGCGAATTCCCCTTCGACCCGGTCGCGACAGCCGCCTTCATGCTGGCGCGCTGCTCGGGGGACGGGCACTATTATGCGATGACGGACATGCTCTTCAAATCGCAGAAGACATGGGCGTTTTCGGAAAATCCCGCCGAAGCCTTGCTAAATACGGTGAAACAGGCCGGTTTTACACAGGACACGTTCAACACCTGCTTGAAAGACCAGCGCATTTATGACGCAGTCAACGAGGTCAAGGGCCGTGGCGAAAAGCTTGGCGTCGACTCGACCCCAACCTTCTTCATCAACGGCAAGAAGGTGTCCGGCGCGATGAGCCCGAAAGAGATCGACGCTCAACTCGAGCCGCTCCTGAAACAGTAAGGACGAGGGGACCTCGTTCCATCTCCAGCGAGGATGGCGGACAGCGGTGAGGTTCGACCGTCTCAAAATCGTCGGCTTCAAGACCTTCGTCGATCCGGTCGAGTTCCTCATCGAGCCGGGCCTGACGGGGATCGTCGGGCCGAATGGCTGCGGCAAGTCCAATCTCGTCGAGGCCCTGCGCTGGGTGATGGGCGAGACCTCGCATAAATCCATGCGCGGCTCGGGCATGGACGACGTGATCTTCAGCGGCTCCGGTTCGCGGCCCTCGCGCAACACGGCCGAGGTGATGCTGCGCATCGACAACGCCGAGCGCAAGGCGCCCGCCGCCTTCAACGACGCCGACATCCTCGAAATCTCACGCAGAATCGAGCGCGAGGAAGGCTCCACCTATCGCATCAACGGGCGCGAGGTTCGCGCGAGGGACGTGCAGCTTCTCTTTGCCGACGCGGCCTCTGGCGCGCGCTCGCCCTCCCTCGTGCGTCAGGGCCAGATCGGCGAGATCATCGCGGCAAAACCGCAGGCGCGTCGACGAATATTGGAGGATGCGGCGGGCGTCGCAGGGCTCCATTCGCGTCGTCACGAAGCCGAACTCCGGCTGAAGGCGGCCGACGACAATCTCAATCGCGTCGAGGACGTGCTGAAGACGATCGACGGCCAGCTCGATTCGCTTCGCCGCCAGGCAAGGCAGGCGGGACGCTATCGCGCGATTGCCGCGCAGATCCGACGGGCGGAGGCGATCCTTCACCAGATTGCCGTGGCGGATGCGCGCTCGCAACTCGCGCTCGCCCAACGCCAGCTCGGCGAGGACACGCGGCTCGTCGCCGACCGCATGCGCGAGCAGGGCGAGGCCGCCCGCAGCCAGGCGGTTGCCGAACACGCGCTGGAGCCCCTGCGCCTCGCGGAGGCGAGCCGCGCCGCGGCGCTGCAGCGCCTGCATCTCACGCGCGACGGCCTTGACGCCGAGGAGCGCCGCACCAAGGCGCGGGTCGCCGAGCTTGACAAGCGGCTCGCGGAACTCGCCCGAGACCTCGATCGGGAAAAGCAGTTGACGCTCGACGCAGCCGGAGCTGTCGAGCGTCTGACGCTGGAGGATGAGACGCTCGCCTCCGAGCAGGGCGAGGCGGCAAGACTTGAGGCCGAGGCCGATGCGCGGTCCCGGAGCGCCGAGGCTGCGCTGCAGGCCTGCGAGGCGGAACTCGCCGAAATGCAGGCCCATCTCGCCGATCGGCAGGCCCGGCGCGCTGCGGCGGAAAGAGCCGCGCGCGACGCCGGCGAACGGCTCGCCCGCGCCGAGCAGCAGCTTGGCGCGGCGTTGGCGGAAAAAGCGGGTCTTGACGCCAAAGCCGCCGCTCCGGCGGCCGAGATGGCGGCGCTTCGCGATGCGGCCGCCGAAACCCTCGCCCGTATCGAGGCTGCCGAGGCGCGGGCGCAGCGTGCCGAATCGGCGCATCGCCTGGCACGCGAGGCGGAAGCCGCGCTGCGGCCGGCGCTCGCGGAAGCCGAGCGCAATGCGCAGCGCCTCGAAACGGAAGCCCGCACCATCCGCAAGATGCTGGACGGCGAAGCGAACGATCTCTGGCCGCCGATCGTCGAAAAGATCAGGGTCGAGCGCGGCTTCGAGACGGCGCTCGGCGCGGCGCTCGGCGAGGACCTCAACGCCTCGATCGAAGTGACGGCGCCGGTGCACTGGCGCGGGCTAGCGGATGGCGATCCGGCCGGCGAAGCAGGGGCGGCGCTGCCGGACGGCGCCAAGCCGATCGCAGCCTATGTTCATGCTCCCGCAGTGCTGGCACGCAGGCTCGCCCAGATCGGGATCGTCGCCCGGGCCGATGGACCACGGCTCCAGCCACTATTGAAGATGGGCCAGCGGCTCGTTTCGAAGGAAGGCGATCTCTGGCGCTGGGACGGTTTCCATGCCGCTGCCGAAGCGCCGACAGCCGCGGCGCGCCGGCTTGCCGAGAAGAACCGGCTCGGCGAGATCGAGGCGGCTGCAGGCGAAGCGCTCGCCCGCCGTGATGCGCTGCGCAAGAATGCCGAGGCGGCGGTAACGACGGCCCGAACGGCGGCCAATGCCGAGACGGAGGCGCGCGGAGAGGCAAGAGAGGCCCGTGCCGCGGCTGATCGGGCGAGGCAGGCACTGATTGACGCCGAGCGTCGGCAGGCCGACCTTCAGGCGCGGCTCCTCTCACTCGAGGATGCGCTTCTCCGCCTCGCGAACAGCCGGGACGAGGCGGGCGAGGCCGATCGGGCTGCGAAGGCCGCGCTCGAGGAAACCGAATTCGACGACGGCATCACTGAGCGCGTCAACGAGCAGCGCGGCCGCCTGGCGCTGGCGCGCGCCGCCGCGGTCGAGGCGCGGGCCGATCTCCAGGGCGTACGGCGCGAGGCGGACTTCAGGGAGAAACGCCGCGCCGCGATCACCGCCGAGCGCGCCGCCTGGCTTTCTCGCTCCGAACGGGCAGAGGCTCAGGAAGAGGAGATGCAGGCGCGTCTCAAGGCGGCGCAGGAGGAGCGGCTGGCGCTCGAAGAAGCGCCCGCGGCCTTCGCAGCCCGCCGGCGCGCGCTCGTCCACGAGATCGAGCAGGCCGAGGCTGCGCGCCGCGTCGCCGCCGACCGGAAGGCCGAGGGCGAGACGCTCTTCGCCGAATTCGATCGGCTGGCGAGAAAGACGTTGGCCGATCTGTCGGCAGCGCGTGAGGCCCGGGCCGCCAGCGAGGCGCGAGTCGAGGCGGCTGAGGCGCGGCTCCGGCACGTTCTGGAGGCCGGTGAAGCAAGAAGCGAAGCAGGCCACCCCGACCTTGCCGGCAATGGCGAGAGCGCTGAATTGCCCAAGGCGGATGCGGTCGAGGCCGAGCTTGCCGAATTGAAGCGCGAGCGGGAGCGAATCGGCGCGGTGAACCTGCAGGCCGATCAGGAACTCGTCGAGGCGGAGGCGAGCCAGCAGAACCTGGTTTCAGAGCGCGACGATCTCGTCGAGGCGATCCGCCGCCTCCGCAAGGGCATCGAAAGCCTCAACGCAGAGGGGCGCGAAAGGCTGATCGCCGCGTTCGACGTCGTGAACGGACACTTCAAACAATTGTTCGCGACGCTGTTCGGCGGCGGCGAGGCTGAACTTACGCTGATCGAATCGGATGACCCGCTCGAGGCCGGGCTCGAGATCATCGCCAAGCCGCCGGGCAAGAAGCCGCAGGTCCTCACGCTTCTTTCGGGCGGCGAGCAGGCGCTGACGGCCTCAGCCCTCATCTTCGCCGTGTTCCTGACCAATCCTTCGCCGATCTGCGTGCTTGACGAAATCGACGCGCCGCTCGACGACGCCAATGTCGAGCGGCTCTGCGATCTCCTCGACGGGATGGTGAAGAAGACAGACACTCGGTTTGTCACTATCACCCATAATCCGATCACCATGGCGCGGATGGACCGGCTCTTTGGCGTCACCATGGCGGAACGGGGCGTCAGCCAGCTCGTTTCGGTCGATCTCAACCAGGCCGAACGACTGGTGGAGCAGGCCTGAGCCCTCTTGCGCCTCCATCGCCTTCGGCAGACCGGGAAGGAGCCCGACTATGGATCCGGATGACAAATCCTCGCAGGACCAACGGCTCGCCTCGCTGAAAGCGGCGATCCGGCGGGAGGCCGATCAGCACCGGGACAGCACGGGCGAGACGGCTGCGGACGGCGCGTCCGCCGCAGGCAACAGCCGCGCCATGAGTACCGGCTTTCGTGTCGCCACCGAACTCGTCGCCAATGTCTGCGTTGGTGGGCTTATCGGTTGGCAATTGGACAAATGGATAGGGACCGAGCCCATTTTATTGCTGGTTTTTTTGCTTTTAGGGGTAGCGTCAGGCTTTTGGAGTGTGTATCGGATCGCCATGCGGCCGACCAAGCCGACAGACAGACCCCGATGACGCCGGGCCTGCCGGCCCGTTCATCGATCGACACGAAAGAGAGACCGTACCAGTGGCGGAAGCACAGGCGATCGACCCCATCCATCAGTTTCAGATCTATCCGCTGACTGAAAAGATGTCGTTGTTCGGCGTCGATATCTCATTCACGAATTCCGCCCTTTTTATGGTCATCTCGCTGGCGTTGATCGCCTTCGTGATGGTCTACGGCACGCGCACGCGCTCGTTGGTGCCCGGCAGGCTGCAATCGCTCGCCGAGATATTCTACGAATTCGTGGCCGATACGGTGACCTCAACGACCGGCAAGGAAGGGCTGCGCTTCCTGCCGCTGGTGTTCTCGCTGTTCATGTTCGTGCTCATCTGCAATTTCCTTGGCCTGATCCCCGGCACTTTCACGGTGACGAGCCAGGTGATCGTGACCTTCGCCTTTGCCATGCTGGTGATCCTTACCGTTCTGCTCTACGGTATCGCGCGGCATGGTTCGCATTTCTTCGGCCTGTTCGTGCCGTCCGGCGTGCCGGCGGCGCTGCTGCCTCTCATCATCCCGATCGAGGTGATCTCGTTCATCTCCCGGCCCATAAGCCTTTCCATGCGTCTCTTTGCGAACATGCTCGCAGGGCATATCGCGCTGAAGGTCTTCGCGGGCTTCATCGTCATGCTGATCGCCGCTGGCGGCTGGGTCGCGCTGACACCGCTGCCGATGATCATGATCGTGGCGCTCACCGCGCTCGAGTTTCTGGTCGCTGCGCTGCAGGCTTTCGTGTTCGCGATCCTTACCTGCATCTATCTCAACGACGCTCTTCACCCCGGCCATTGATCTAACGGTCCTGGCCTGCTAACCCGCCTGCAAATTCAAACCTTGCATCAACAAACCACGACGGTCATCAGGAGTATCAAACCATGGATTCACACGCTGCAGCTCTTCTTGGCGCGGGCATTGCCGCGATCGGCATGGGCGCCGCCGCTATCGGCGTCGGCCTGATCTTCGGCAACTTCCTCTCGGGCGCGTTGCGCAATCCATCGGCAGCAGACGGCCAGTTCGCTCGCGCCTTCATCGGCGCGGCGCTTGCGGAAGGTCTCGGAATCTTCGCGTTCGTCGTGGCGCTAATCCTGCTCTTCGTCGTCAAGTAAGCCGCGTGTTCATGGTCGGTCCGATGTCAGTCTTCAGGTCGAAAGCGTTTCTCCTGGCAGCGTCCAGCTCCGTACTCCTCGCGGGGGCAGGACTGGCGCAGGAGGCGCATGAAGGCGGCGGCGAGTCTCACAGCGCCTTCCCGCCCTTCGACCCGGCAACCTTCGGCTCGACCCTGTTCTGGCTGCTCATCACCTTCGTGACGCTCTACTGGCTGATGTCGCGCGTGGCGCTGCCTCGCGTCGGAGGCATCATCGAGCATCGCAACGCCGCCATCGCGACCGACCTTGAAAAGGCGGACGTGATGCAGAAGAAGGCCGAGGAGGCGGGCAACGCTTACACGGCGGCGCTCGCCAAGGCGAAAGCCAACGCCGTCGCCATCGGCCAGCAGGCGAAGGATGCCGCTTCGGCGGCCGCCACCGAGCGCCGCAAGGCTGTTGAAGCGGACGTCGCCACCAAGATCGCGACGGCCGAGCAGCAGATCGCCGCGATGAAGGCCTCCGCCATGACCAATGTCTCGACCATTGCGACCGAGGCCGCCGCCGCTATCGTCGAACGTCTCACCGGCGTCGCGCCATCGGAAGCCGATGTGCGCAAGGCCGTGTCGGACACGCTCGCCGGCTGAACGAAATTCGGGGAATTGCATCATGTCTGCTGAATTTTGGGTTGGCGTCGGATTTTTCATCTTCATCGGCATTCTTGGCTGGGCAGGCGTTCACAAGACGCTGCTGAAGGGCCTCGATGCCCGCGCCACGCGTATCAGCGCCGAGCTGAACGAAGCAAAGCGCCTGCGCATGGAGGCCGAGAAGCTCCTCGCCGAATATGAAGCCAAGCGCGTGTCGGCGGAGAAAGAAGCGGCCGGCATCGTCGCGGACGCCAAGGCGGAAGCCGAGCGCATCAGCGCCGAGGCGGAAGCGGCCGTCGACACATTCATCAAGCGCCGCACGGCGCAGGCCGAGACGCGCATCGCGCAGGCTGAAGTCACCGCAACGGCGGAAGTCCGGGCTGCTGCTGCTGACGCTGCCGTGCGTGCGGCCGAAGTCATCATCAGAGGCCAGATGGCGGGCGCTGCCGGCCAGAGCATGATCGCCGCCGGCCTTGCGGATGTGAAGTCCAAGCTCAACTAACGCCAGATTGGCTCAATTCGAGAGCGCATCGAAGCCCGCCGCCGGCGGGCTTTGTCGTTTCGGAGAAAGACTGGTGGCGGCGTAAAGCCGCTGCTCTCAGGTCTTGCCGGCCGGCGGAGCGGCCTTGGCGGGCGCATCGGTGGTTTTTTGAGATGCCTTGGCCTGTTGTGGAGGCGGCTGCGTTTTCGCTTTCCGCGCCTTGATGGTCGAGGTCGTGATGCCGTCCGGCGTATCGAGACCGTAAATGTCGTCGCGGAACTGCACCGAACCATCGCTCGATGCCCATCCCGTCAGATAAACCCAGGCGACCGGCACGCTCTTCGGCAGTTTGATGTCGAGCTTGTCTCCCGTCGAGATCGCCAGATCGATGGCGTTCCGGTCGAGTTGTGTGTCCCTCAGTAGCCACGCCGCAAGGTCGCGCACGCCCTCAACGCGCGCGCAGCCGGACGAATGGAAGCGGATGTCGGATTTGAACAGCTCCTGCTTCGGCGTGTCGTGCATGTAGACCGCTTCAGTGTTGGGCATGTCGATCCGCACCTGGCCGAGCGCATTGCCGGGCCCACCATCCTGCCTCACGGTGAAGCTCGGGTTGCCGGTCCAGCTCACCGAATTGGGATCGACCTCGACGCCCGAGCCATTGAGAATCCGCATGTTGTTCTTGAACAGGAAGGTTGGATCGGCGCGCACCTTCGGCATGATGTCGTTTTTCACGATGCTGGTCGGCGCGGTCCAGGTCGGGTTGAGGTTCACGCTCTGGATGCGCGCCTGCAGCACAGGAGAAGGCCGGTCCGGCCGACCGACAACGGCGACATGCCGCTGCACCACCTGGCCGTTCTCGACGGCTTCGACCGCCGCGCCAGGGACGTTCACCACCACATAGCGCTCGGCGAATTGGAAGCCGTTGCCATTGAGCCGATGCAGCGATGCGGCAAGCTGGTTGAGGCGGACGCGGATGGGGACATTGAGCGCCTTCAGCGTCAGTCGGCCGACAAGCCCGGTTTCCGAGAGACCGTGACGGGACTGATATTTCTTCAGCGCCGCCGTGGTCGCGGCGTCGAATGCAGAATCGCTGGCGCTGGTGAGATCGCCTTCAAGCGCGAGGCGCGTCTTCAGGGCTTCGACGAGATCGCCGCGCGCGCCTGGCCTCAGAGCGGTCACGCCGGCGGGCAACGTCTTCCAGCCGCCGGCGGCCTGAAGGCTTTCGTAGAAGCGATAGGCTTCCGCAGTCCGTTCGAAGGTTTCGGGCGCGTACATGGGCCGCGGGTTTTCCGCCACCGGCGGCAGCACCGGCATAGCGGCGGCAGCCTCCGCAGCATTTGCAGCGGCCGGGCTCGTTGCGGCAGCGGCTGGTATAGAAGCGCCTGCCAAGGAAGCACTCGGCTTCAGCGGCGATTGAGCGCGCGCCGGGCCGGCGGCCTGCAGCACCGCCAGCGCCCAAAGCATGCTTAGCGAATATCGGTTCTGCACGGTGATCCCTGATGCGCCAACCTATTGCCGTCGGCGATGGCGGACGCGCTCCACGGCCTCGGGACGCGACCCTAGGGACGATAGGCAAAAGAAGGATTAACCATGAGGGCGTTGGCAAGACTTATTCGGCAGCGACCTTGATCGGCTCCGGCGGCTGCCAGCGCAGCACGGGCGAGCGTGCGGCCCGCGTCTCGTCGAGCCTGCGCCGTGGCGCGTGGTAGGGCGCGCCGGTGAAGCGCTCGCGCTCGCCGGCCCGGATGCTGATGGCGAGATCGCGCAGCGTTGCGATGAACAGGTCGAGGCTCGCCTTGCTCTCGCTTTCGGTCGGCTCGACCAGCATCGCGCCATGCACGACGAGCGGAAAATACACCGTCATCGGATGATAGCCCTCGTCGATCAGCGCCTTGGCGAAGTCGAGCGTTGTGAGGCCCGTATCCTTCAGCCAGGTGTCGTCGAACAGCACCTCATGCATGCAGGGGCGGTTGCCGAAGGGCAGCGAAATGAGGTCGGCGAGGCCGGCGCGGACATAATTGGCGTTGAGCACCGCATCCTCGGAGGCCTGGCGCAGCCCGTCCGCCCCGTGGCTCAGCATGTAGGAGAGCGCGCGGACATACATGCCCATCTGGCCGTGAAAGGCGGTGATGCGGCCGAAGGGCTTCGCGTCGCCGGCATTGCCTGCATGTTCGATCAACGCATAGCCCTGCTTGCCGCGCTTCACGAAGGGCAGCGGCGCGAACGGCGCCAGCCGCTCGGAGAGGACCACCGGGCCGGAGCCCGGCCCCCCGCCGCCATGCGGGGTGGAGAAGGTCTTGTGCAGGTTGATGTGCATGGCGTCGACGCCAAGGTCCCCCGGCCGCGCCTTGCCGACGATGGCGTTGAAATTGGCTCCATCGCAGTAGAAATAGGCGCCCGCCTCATGAAGGATATCGGCGATCTCGACGACGTCCTTTTCGAATAGGCCGCAGGTGTTGGGGTTGGTCAGCATGATCGCCGCCATCTCCGGCCCGGCGAGCTTGCGCACCTCTTCGGGATCGACCGTGCCGTCGGCGCGCGCAGGCACCGGCTTCACACTGAAGCCGATCAGCGCGGCTGTGGCCGGATTCGTGCCATGCGCCGAATCAGGCACCAGCACGACGGTCCGGCTTGCCTGCTCGCCCTTCGCAGCGATCGCGGCCTTGATCGCCATCATGCCGCAAAGCTCGCCATGCGCGCCGGCCTTCGGAGAGAGCGCGACGCCCGCCATGCCGGTCAGCGTCATCAGCCAATGGGCGAGCGTGTCCATCAATTCGAGCGCGCCCTGCACGCTCTGCACCGGCTGCAGCGGGTGGATGTCGCCGATGCCTGGCAGGCGCGCCATGCGTTCGTTGAGTCGCGGATTGTGCTTCATCGTGCAGGAGCCGAGCGAGAACAGCCCCGTATCGATCGAATAGTTCTTCTGCGAAAGCCGCAGATAGTGGCGCATCGTCTCCGGCTCGGACAGGCCGGGCAGGCCGATCGGTGCGTGGCGTTCGAGGCCGCCGAGCCGGGTTTCTTCGGTCACCGGCTCGTCGACGTCGACGCCCGTCACCTCGACGCGGCCCGTCTCGAAGATGAGCGCCTCCTCGATCTGGAGCGCCTTGTTGCCGGTGAAGGTTTCGTGAGTGTCGCGCATCATGTTCATCTGGCCAATTGAGGTTTGAGGCATCCCCGCTCGCGGCGAGGACCGGGCGGTGGAATTGGTCAACGCGGCTGGTGCAATTCCCAGGGAGACGGGCGCTCGATCTTGGTCCAGTCGAAAGCGAAGACCTTGGCCGTTTCGGCTGCGATCATCCGGTCCTCGTATGGCCCGTTCGGCTTGCGGGTCCGGCGGCTGACCACGACGATTGGCAGTTCGGGGTGGCGAGACGCCCGACACCAGTTCAGGATCGGCATCAGATAAGCACCGATCCCGATCGGCGCGACGCCGAGTTGCGGCGCGAATTCTCCGTAAGTGATGGTTTTTCCAAGCCCGACCTGCGCGAGCAGCAGGTCGTAGCACCGTGCAATACGCTCCAATGCCATCACATCACCTCCGACAGCGCCGCGACGAACGCCGCTCGATCCTCGGCCGTGTTCACTTCCGTGGAGGCGACGATGAGGAGATCGTCATGGCCCGTCTTCGGCGCGAGCCGCGACCAGGGTACGCCGGCAAGCACGCCCTTATGGGCGAGCTTTTCGTTGACGGCGTAGGCGTTCTTTCCGGCAAGACGCAGCGTGAACTCGTTGAAGAAGCTCCCGTTCAGCACCTCGACGCCTTTGACGCGTTTCAGCCGTTCGGCAAGATCGACCGCATTGGCGTGGTTCACAGCCGCGAGCCGCCGGAAGCCCGTTTCGCCGAGCAGCGTCATGTGGATCGTAAAGGCGAGGCAGCAGAGACCCGAATTGGTGCAGATGTTGGAGGTCGCCTTGTCGCGCCTGATATGCTGCTCGCGTGTCGAGAGCGTCAGCACGAAGCCGCGCCTGCCATCGGCGTCGACGGTCTCGCCGCAGAGGCGGCCCGGCATCTGCCGCACATATTTCTGCCGCGTCGCGAACAGGCCGACATAGGGCCCGCCAAAGCTCAGTGCATTGCCGATCGACTGGCCTTCCCCGACCACGATGTCGGCGCCCATCTCGCCGGGCGACCGGATCGCGCCGAGCGAGACCGCTTCGGTGAACACCGCGACAAGAAGCGCGCCCTTCGCATGGCAGGCCTCGGCGATCGGGCCAAGATCGCGCAGATTGCCGAACACGTCCGGGTTCTGCACCACGACGCAGGATGTCTCCCCGTCAATCTTTGAGATCAGGTCTTCGCTGGCGAGAATATCCGGCTGGTTCGCCACGACCGTGTCGCCGGCCATGTCGGACACGGTCCTGACGACATCGGCATAATGGGGATGAAGCCCGCCTGAGAGCAGCGCCTTGCCGCGCTTGGTGACGCGATGCGCCATCAGCACCGCCTCGGCCGTGGCGGTCGAGCCGTCATACATGGACGCGTTGGCGACCTCCATGCCGGTCAGCAGCGCAACCTGCGTCTGGAACTCGAACAGGTATTGCAACGTGCCCTGCGCGATCTCGGGCTGGTAGGGCGTGTAGGAGGTGAGGAACTCCGAGCGCTGGATGAGATGGTCTACACTCGCCGGAACGTGGTGCTTGTACGCCCCCGCGCCGACGAAGAACGGAACGCTCGACGCGGCGACGTTCTTGCCCGCCATCGCGCCGATCAGCCGCTCCACCGCCATTTCGCTCGCATGATGCGGCAGGGCGAGCGGCTCGGGCAGCAGCTTGTCAGCGGGAATGTCGGCGAACAGGTCGTCAATGGTCGCGACGCCGATCTTCGCCAGCATTTCGCCCCTGTCCTCGGGCGTCAGCGGATGGTAGCGCATGATGTCTCCGGTCGCGGTTGTTCAGGAAATGGTTTCTAGATAGGCCTTGTAGTCGGCCTCGCTCATCAACGCGTCGAGCTCTGAGGCGTCCTTGATCCTGAGCTTCAGGAACCAGCCCGCCCCGGCGGGGTCCTCGTTCACGAAAGTCGGAGCGTCGGGCAGTTTTTCATTGATGGCGATGACCTCGCCCGAGACGGGGGCGTAGATCTCGGATGCCGCCTTCACGCTTTCGACGACGGCGGCCTCCTTGCCCTTCTCGATCGCCTTGCCGACCTCCGGGAGATCGACGAACACCACGTCTCCGAGCTGCGCCTGCGCATAATCGGTGATGCCGACGGTGCCGGTGTCGCCCTCGACGCGGATATATTCATGGTCCTTGGTGTAGCGCGTGGTCATGCTGGCTCCTTGAGGGGCGCGGGTTTGACGAAGCTTTTGGGCACGAAGGGCAGGGGAACGACGCTTGCGAGAAGGGGCTTGCCGCGCACCACGAGATGAAGCCTCGTGCCCGGAATGGCATGGGCGGCAGCGACATAGCCCATGGCGACCGGCCGCCCGATCGAGGGGCCGAAGCCGCCCGAAGTGACGATTCCGACGGTTTCGCCTTCCTCGGTTTCGATCGCGGCGCCTTCCCGCGCCGGGAGCTTGCCTTCGGGCAGAAGTCCGACCCGCTTGCGCGCCGGCCCGTCGCGCAGCTCGCGCTGGATGCGCGCCGCGCCTGGAAAGCCGCCTTCCTCCCGTCGTCGTTTTTGAATGGACCAGGCGAGCGTCGCCTCGACCGGCGACGTGGTCCCATCGATGTCGTGCCCGTAAAGGCAGAGTCCGGCCTCGAGCCGGAGCGAATCGCGTGCGCCGAGCCCGACCGGCTTCACGCGCTCGTCGGCGAGCAGCACGTCCCAGAGCGTCGGCGCATCATTCGCCTGCACCGAGATTTCGTAGCCGTCCTCGCCCGTATAGCCGGAGCGGGAGGCCTGCACCCATATATCGCCAAGCTGCAGCGTGCGCGATGTCATGAACGCCATGTCGCCGATGCCCGGCGCGAGCGATTCGAGCACCGCTGCGGCGAGCGGCCCCTGCAGCGCGACGAGGGCGAAGTCTTTGCGCACGAGCTTCACATCGGCCGGCAGTCTGGCCTCGATATGAGCGTAATCCGCATCCTTGCACGCGGCGTTGACGACGAGGTAGAGCGTGCCGTCGTGTGTCTCGCTCGGCAGGCGCGTCACCATGAAATCGTCGAGGATGCCGCCCTCATCGTTCAAAAGCTGCGAATAGCGCTGCTGGCTGGGCTTCAGACCGCTGATGTCGGCCGCGCACAGCGCCTCCAGCGCGGCGGCGGTCGTCTGGTGATCAGGCCCGATAAGAAATGCCTGACCCATATGCGAGACATCGAACAGGCCCGCACTCTGCCGCGTCCACAGATGTTCGGCCATGATGCCTGATTGATATTGCAGCGGCATGTCGTAGCCGGCAAACGCCACCATTTTCGCGCCGGCTGCAAGGTGGGCTGCATGGAGGACGGTTTTCAAGGCCGCGTGCGATGTGTCAGCCATGTCGATCCCACAACGGAGTAAACGCAGAACCCAGCACGGCAAAGGCCGCACTTTTCAAGTTCTGCTCCCTCTGTCACGGGACCTGAGAGATTTCATGGAGCGCAGCGGCTCCACTTACTCCGTCGGTGAGGCGCGCGTTGCAGCGAGCCTGCTTTCCAGAGCGATCGAGGTTTCCGCGGTCCCTTGTGCCTGAGCGTTTCCGGAGCGGTTGCGCCTTCGGCTTCCGTCATGGGCTTTCTGGGCCTGCCGGACATCTCCCGCGATCCTTGAAGATCGTCGCCGAGTTGTGCGTCATGCCGGATGGGTAGTCAATGCGCACTCTCGATCAATTCCATCGGCACCCGGCGTGCGGCGTTCTTTGCCCCGCCCGCTTCAAGCCGTGCCTTGGAGACACCTGCCTGCCGCAGCTTTCAGACATCGAAAGGCATGGCCTTTCCGTGCCGGTCCGAAACGGCTTTCATCAACGAGGTCCAGTCGTCCGGCGGATTCCCGCGATCGAGCATGGACCGAAACGTGGCGTAGGCATCCGTTCGCGAGCCATAGGCGCGCAGCGTCGTCTGATCGTTCAGCCAAGCGAAAATAATGATCTTCGCCCGGCTGTCGAAGCGGAAAAACAGGCGGAACCGGCCATTGCCGAATTTGGCTCTGAACCAATGCTTGCGTTTCGGTCCCAATGTTCCGCCCTGCCGATACTCAGGGCGGGAAGGATCGGCCGGAATGGTCACGAGAATGAGTCTGCGCAGCGCCGCCAGCAGCTTCGCATTCGCGGTGTTGGCCGCAACAGCGGGGCTTTTGCGCTTCTCGCGCTCAACCGCGGCGATCAAAGCCGCGATCTGATCGAGCAACAGAGGGTGGGCATAGATCGCCCAACCATTGACAACCAAGGCCGGATCAGATGGCGACCGCGCCATCGATGTCCTCTTGGAGATCGATGTCGATGTCGTCGGTCAATTCCGCCATGCGTCGAGCGAGGTTTTCGGGAAAGCCGACGATCGCTGTCGGGTTGCGCGCAACATCGTCAGCCAGAAAATGAAGAAAGCGTTCGATGACCGGATCGGCCTCCTCCGCGTTCGCGCGGCGAATGACGACGCCATCCTCGTTCACGTTGAAGATGACCTCATCGCCGACATCGACGCCAAGCGCCTGGCGCACCGCCTTCGGCAGGGTCGTCTGCCCTTTCGCAGTGATCTTGCTGCGCTCTTCGATAACGTAGCCCATGACCAATCCAACTCGATTATGAAGTAAGGAATATTCCTTACTTCATGTCATCCGGTAGGGCAAGGCACAGCTCACCGCTTCCGGCGTGGTTTCTTCTCGGCCGGCTCGGCCTTGCCGTTCGGATCGAAGCCGACGAGCAGATCGTACTCGTCCGCCGGATCGTTCTCGGTGAGCGGCAGCGTGATGCCGTCCTCGACATGGGTGAAGGTCGCCTGCGTATCGCCTGCCGGAACGGTGACGGAAAGGCGCACGAGCTTCGAGAACAGGACCGCCTTCTCGCGCTTGACGACGATGCGCAGCGGCACCGTGTACGAGCCCGGCTTGCCGAGCATCCCGACGAGCAGCCGGCCTTCGACGCCGACCTTGATGGCGACCGTGTTGCCTTTGACGGTGCATTCACGTGCCGTCTCGCCGAGCGATGCCTGATAGGCGACCTCAGTCGCGCCGCCGGTCGCAAGGCCGATGCGCATCGCGGCCGTGCCTTCGAGCACGTTGACCTTCGGGCAGTTGATGTCGCGGTCATTCGGGTTTGGGGCCGCCGGCGGCGGTTCCTTCGCGCTGCCGTAGAGCAGATAGTTGCGCGCCGAGCCGAGCGGACCGGGCTCCGCGCTCGAACTCGGCGAGCTGGAGCCGCCTCCGATGCCGGTGCCGAGCACTCCGTTGCCGCCGCAGCCGGCAAGGCCTGCCGCCATCAGCAAAGCCATCGTGGCGAGGAGGGAACGGGCGCGCCCCAAAGACACTGTCCAGCTATTCTGCATCGTCGAATGATCCGCCATGACTATTTTAATGTCCGAGTTTCGAAACAACCCGATATTCAACCGCACCGTCGTCTTATTGCAGCGCTGCGTAGCCCTTGTCGAATCCCTCGAGCGCCAGAGGCAGGCCGCGCTGCTCGTCCGGAGTCAGCGCGATGATGAAGGTCGCGGTCTGGCCCTTGCGAAACTTGTCGATCAGCGCGTCATCCATATCGACCTGCGCGACGCAGCCTTCCGGGATGCAGCGCACGAAACCGGTGGAGCCGATCTCCGTCTGGTCGATCCTGAGCGCAAGGCCGCGCGGCAGCAGCACGCCGAGCCTCGCGACGACGAGCAGCACCGGGCGGCGCTGTCCCGGCGTCTTCGGATCGGAGACCTTCGAGATGCTGATGCGCAGGCTGAGCGCGTCGTCCTTCTCGTCGGCGATGTTCTGGTAGAGAATGCATTGTTCGCGCGGCGTCGCCGGCTGCGCGACGCCCGGGACCTGGGGCTGCGGAGCCTGATCGCAGCGCAATTCCCAATCGCCGAACACACCCTTGACCGTACCCTGCGCTGAGGCTGGCGCGCCCAGGATCAGCATGACGAAGAGCGCCGTGACCACCGCGAAGACGGAGCGGGACCCAGGCTCTGCCAAGCTGGCTTCCCGCCGTACCCGCGCGGCTGCGGCCTTCATGGAGCGAACGATGTCAATGACGAACGCCTGTGGCGATGCTGCCGCTTCAAACTTCACGAATGGTCCCCGATACGTTCCTTGTCTGCGTAACAGAGGGCATGCCTTGCCGCAAGTTGATCGCCCGGCCACGAATCGGCGGCGTGACGCGCCCGCGCACTCGGTGACGAAAGGGCCTTGGTCACCCGCTTTCCATCTCACGATCCGAAGCGGGTGTTCATATGCCGCATAGTTTTTTAACGCCAAAACGGTTGCAAGAAGCATCAAATTGTGGTCGGAGAACGTCATCTGGCGGCGGCGCGCCAACATTTGCGGGCATTGATATTCTGCCCCTGCATTTCGGCTTTGACAGCCGCGCCCCGCATCAAAGGAGTTGGGACTGGATATGATGACCCGTGGACTGAAGACGTTTGGTCTCGCCGCCGCATCGCTCCTCGCGATGACGGGGCTGGCCCTTGCCGATTACGGCATCGGCGAACCTGGGCAGATCGGCCTTCAGGCCGCCGCGTCCCCGATCGCCGCTGAAATCCACTGGTTTCATGATCTCCTCGTCTGGCTCATCACTGCTATTACGGTCTTCGTGCTCGCCCTTCTGGTGATCGTTATGGTCCGGTTCAATTCGAAGTCGAACCCGGTGCCCTCCAAGACGACGCACAACGCTGCGATCGAGGTCGCCTGGACGCTGATCCCGGTTCTGATCCTTGTCATCATCGCGGTGCCGTCCTTCCGCCTCTTGAAGAACCAGCTCACCATCCCGCCGGCCGACATCACTATCAAGGCCGTCGGCAACCAGTGGTTCTGGGGCTATGAATACGCCAAGGACACCGGCAACATCCGCTTCGATTCCTACATGTTGACCGACGCGGATCGCAAGGATCCGGCCACCCAGCCGCGTCTCCTCGCCGTCGATAACGAGGTCGTGCTGCCGATCAACAAGACCGTCCGCGTGCAGGTGACTGCGAACGACGTGCTGCACTCCTTCGTTATCCCTTCGCTCGGCGTACGCATGGACGCAGTGCCGGGCCGTCTCAACGAGACCTGGTTCAAGGCGACGCGTGAGGGCATCTATTATGGTCAGTGCTCCGAGCTTTGCGGCAAGGACCACGCCTTCATGCCGATCGCCTTCCGCATCGTGAGCGACGCGAAATATGCCGAGTGGCTCGCAGGCGCGCAGAAGAAGTTCGCGGCGGTTTCGGATGATTCCCGCGTCGCGGTGAACCAGTCGCCTGCGGCAAAGACGGCTGAGACAAAATAACCGGCCCCGCAGCGGGTCCGCTTCGACTATATTCGAATTATTGCTTCTGACTGGAGAAAGATGATGGCGACGGCTGCATCCCACGCTGACGATCACGCCCACGAGATGCCGCATGGCTGGCGTCGATACATGTATTCGACGAACCACAAAGACATCGGCATGCTGTACCTTTGGTTCGCCCTGATGGCGGGCATCGTCGGTGGCCTGCTATCCGTCGCGATGCGGCTCGAGCTTCAGGAGCCGGGTATCCAGTATTTCAACGGTCTCGCGCAGATCCTGCAGGGTGCTTCGCCAGAGACGGCAGTCGATGTCGGCAAGCATCTTTACAACGTGTTCATCACGGCGCACGGCCTCATCATGATCTTCTTCATGGTCATGCCCGCGCTGATCGGCGGTTTTGGCAACTGGTTCATCCCGATCATGATCGGCGCGCCGGACATGGCCTTCCCGCGCATGAACAACATCTCCTTCTGGCTCCTGCCGGTGTCGTTCACGCTGCTCATCCTGTCGATGTTCGTCGAAGGCCCGCCCGGCGCGAACGGCGTCGGTGGCGGCTGGACGATCTATCCGCCGCTTTCGACATCCGGCCAGCCCGGTCCGGCGATGGATTTCGCGATCCTCGGCCTGCATCTTGCCGGCGCGTCGTCGATCCTCGGCGCGATCAACTTCATCACCACCATCCTCAACATGCGCGCCCCTGGCATGACGATGCATCGCATGCCGCTGTTTGCCTGGGCGGTTTTGGTTACGGCCTTCCTGCTCGTGCTGTCGCTGCCGGTTCTTGCCGGCGCGATCACCATGCTGCTGACGGACCGTAACTTCGGCACGACCTTCTTCGCGCCCGCCGGTGGTGGCGACCCGATCCTGTTCCAGCATCTCTTCTGGTTCTTCGGGCACCCCGAGGTCTACATCCTGATCCTGCCGGCTTTCGGCATCATCAGCCACATCGTGTCCACCTTCTCGAAGAAGCCCGTCTTCGGCTATCTCGGCATGGCCTACGCCATGGTCGCGATCGGCGTCGTCGGCTTCGTGGTCTGGGCCCACCACATGTACAACAGCGGCCTGTCGCTCGCGACGCAGCAGTTCTTCGTTGCCGCGACGATGGTTATCGCGGTGCCGACCGGCGTCAAGATCTTCTCCTGGATCGCGACGATGTGGGGCGGCTCGATCGAGTTCAAGGCCCCGATGGTCTGGGCCGTCGGCTTCATCTTCCTCTTCACGGTTGGCGGCGTCACCGGCGTCGTGCTGGCGAATGCCGGCGTCGACCGCACGTTGCACGGCACCTACTACGTGATCGCGCACTTCCACTACGTGCTGTCGCTCGGCGCCGTCTTCGCAATCTTTGCGGGCTGGTATTACTGGTTCCCGAAGATGACCGGCTACGTGATCCCGAACTGGATCGGCGTCACGCATTTCTGGATTTCGTTCGTTGGCGCGAACATCCTGTTCTTCCCGCAGCATTTCCTCGGGCTCGCCGGCATGCCCCGCCGCTATGTCGACTATCCGGACAGCTATGCCTATTGGAACAAGATCTCGTCCTACGGCTCCTACATCTTCGCGTTCGGCGTCGTGTTCTTCCTTGCCGGGGTCGTCTATGCTTACCGCCGCAAGGAGCTTGCTGGAAACAACCCCTGGGGCGAAGGTGCGACCACGCTCGAATGGACGTTGACGTCGCCGCCTCCGTTCCATCAGTTCGAGACGCTGCCGCGCATCACCGGAGCCAATCACTGATCCTGACTTAAAAGGATCATTCGACAGCTCTGCAGACATCTCGAGACGCGGCAGACATCTTGCCGCGTCTTTCGACTTACACGGCGGTTTATCGGGCAAGCCCCGCGCCTTCCATGCACAGGATACCAGCATAGTGACGGATATCGGGCTCGAAGCCGCGGAACACACGATGGTTCGGCACCAGCTGGGCCGCGCGGCCCATGCGCAGGTAACGCAAGGCCCGGCCTCCGTCGCCGGCGCGGCGCATGCCGAGGCGCATTTCGCAGGCCGGGCGCCCCGCATCACGTCGAAGGCCATCCTGCAGTTGATGAAGCCCCGCGTGATGTCGCTCGTCGTGTTCACGGCACTGGCCGGCATGTTCGCGGCGCCGGGTCACATCGACCCTTTGGCAGGCCTTGTCGCCATCATCGCGATCGCGGCCGGCGCTGGTGCGTCCGGCGCGCTCAACATGTGGTATGACGCCGACATCGACGCGGTGATGATGCGCACTTCCAAGCGCGGCATCCCCTCGGGGCGGATATCGGCGGAGGATACGCTGAGCTTCGGCATCCTGCTTTCGGTCGCCTCGATCATCGTGCTGACCATCGCGACCAACTTCGTCGCCGGCGGGCTGCTCGCCTTCACCATTTTCTATTACGTCGCGATCTACACGATGTGGCTGAAGCGCTCGACGCCGCACAACATCGTCATCGGTGGCGCTGCCGGTGCCTTCCCGCCGATGATCGGCTGGGCGGCGGTGACCGGCTCGCTCAGCGTTGAAAGTTTCGTGCTCTTCCTCATCATCTTCATGTGGACGCCGCCGCATTTCTGGGCGCTGGCGCTCGTAAAATCGGAAGACTATGCCGCTGCCGGCGTGCCGATGCTTCCGAACGTTAAGGGCCCTGATGCGACACGCCTGCAGATCCTCGTCTATACGGTCCTGATGGCGCCGCTCGGCATCGTCCCGACCCTGATGGGCTTTGCCGGTCCTGTTACCTTCGTCGTCGGCACGATCGGCGGCCTCGCCATGCTCTGGTGGGCGATCAACGTCTACCGCTTCCGCGAGGGCAAGGAGACGGTGAAAGCCTCCTGGCAACTGTTCGGCGGCTCGATCTTCTATCTCTTCGCGATCTTCGCGGCGCTGCTCGGCGAGCGCCTGTTCATGCTCTGGTGGACTTGACCGATGCCTGCAAAATCATTTTTCGAAACGGGGGCTGTGTCGATGTCCGAGACGGATGAAACGGCCCGCCGCAAGCGCAGTCAGGCGCTGCGCAACTATCTCATCGCCGGCGGCGTCGTTGCGTTCGTCGTGTTCGTCTACGTGCTCACCTGGGTCAAGATCGCAAACAAGAGTTTTTGAGGCGTTGGAAAGAGGCCGCAAACGGGTTCGATGATGGTTGAAAAAGGGTCACCGCAGCAGATGTCGCCACGGACGGCGCGCCAGCGCCGCAACGACAGGCTCGTCGCGGGTCTTGTCGTCGGTGTCGTCTCCGCCATGCTCGGCCTCACCTTCGCCTCGGCAGAGCTTTACGATCTGTTCTGCCGCGCGACAGGCTATAACGGCACGACACGCGTTGCGGGCGCTGCTCCGAAGACGGTGAGCGACCGGACCGTGAAAGTGCGCTTCGACGCCAATGTCGCGCCGGGCCTGCCTTGGCGCTTCGAAGCCGAACACGCCGAAATCGAATTGAAGCTCGGCGAGACGGCCGAAGTCTATTACACGATCCGCAACGTCTCGGGGCGCGACACCGCGGGAATTGCGAGCTACAATGTCCAGCCAGAGATCGCGGGCAGTTTCTTCAACAAGATCCAGTGCTTCTGCTTCACGGAACAGACGCTGAAGGCGGGTGAGTCGCGGCAGGAGCCGGTCGTGTTCTTCGTCGATCCTGCGATGCTCGCCGACGTCGATGCGCAGCGCGTGCGTACCATTACGCTGTCCTACACGTTCAACCCTGTCAAAGCGCCCGTCAAACCGTTGGCGGCAGTTGGCACCGGCGTAAAACTCGAATAGAACCATCGGAAATCGGCGGCACCCGATCCGCAATGCTTGCAGCGACCCAAGGACGAGAGGAATAAAGGCGATGGCCGAGGCTCATGCCAAGAACCATGACTATCACATTCTGCCGCTGAGCCCGTGGCCGTTGATCGGCGCGCTCAGCGCTTTCGTGATGGCGATTGGCGCGATCGCCTGGATGCACAAGATGTCGATCGCAGGCCTTCCGGCCGGCGGTTACGTGTTCGGCGCCGGCCTTCTTGGCGTGCTCTACACCATGTACGCCTGGTGGAGCGACGTCGTGCACGAGGCGAATACAGGTGACCATACGCGGGTGGTGCAGATGCATCATCGCTACGGCATGATCCTGTTCATCGCGTCCGAGGTCATGTTCTTCGTCGCCTGGTTCTGGGCCTATTTCGATGCCTCTCTCTATTCGGGCGAAGCGATTCAGTATGCTCGCACGGAACTCACCGGCGCGCACTGGCCACCGAAGGGCATCAATCCGTTCAATCCGTGGGAGCTGCCGCTCTTCAACACGCTCATTCTGCTGACCTCCGGCTCGACAGTAACCTGGGCTCATCATGCCCTGCTTCATGATGATCGCAGGGGGCTCAAGATCGGCCTCCTTCTCACCGTTTTGCTCGGGGCGCTGTTCACCTTCGTCCAGATTCAGGAATACAGCCACGCCACCTTCGGCTTCTCCGGCCACATCTTCGGATCGACCTTCTTCATGGCGACCGGTTTCCATGGCTTCCATGTGTTCGTCGGCACCATCTTCCTCATCGTCTGCCTGATGCGCGCATCGCGCGGCGACTTCACGTCGAAGCAGCATCTCGGCTTCGAGTTCGCCGCCTGGTACTGGCATTTCGTCGACGTGGTCTGGCTGTTCCTGTTCGCCGCCATCTATGTCTGGGGATCGGACTGGGGCCGCGCTGCGGTCGAGGCTGTGCATCACTGACGGCGTCAACCGAAACGAAGCGCAAGGCGGGCTGAGGCCCGCCTTTTCCTTTTTCGCCGAAAGGGCGGATCGCCATGCCGTCATATGATTTTCCGCAGGCGGACCCGGTCTCGGCAGGGTTGCGTGGTCGCTGCCCGCGATGCGGTGAGGGCCGGCTATTCGACGGTTTTCTCAAGGTAAAGCCACGCTGCGAGGCCTGTGAGCTCGATTTCGATTTCGCGGATGCTGGCGATGGGCCTGCCGTCTTCGTCATTCTGATCGCTGGCTTCATCCTTCTGTTCGGCATGCTCTATGTCGAGATCAAGTATGATCCGCCGGCCTGGGTGCTTTTCGCGATCTTCCTCCCGCTGACGCTCGTCATCTGCCTCGGCATGCTGCGACCCTTGAAGGGTCTCGCGATCGGGCTGCAATACCGCAACAAGGCCGGCCAGGGGCGGCTCGAGGAATGAGCGTCGTGGCAAGACGATCGCTTCTCATTCCCGTTCTGATGATGCTGGTCGCGATGCCGACGCTGATCGGCCTCGGCGTATGGCAATGGCAGCGGCTGCATGAAAAGGAGGCGCTGATCGCCCGCATCGAAGCCCGCACGACTGCCGCGCCCCGCGTCTTCGATGGAAAAGCGCTGCAGGCCGCCGGCGGGCGCGTCGATGAGATCGATTATACGCCGGTGACGCTCGAAGGCCGCTTCCTCAACGAAACCGAGGCCTTCGTCTTCACCAACCGTCCTGATGCCACGCGGGACAGCGTCGGCGGTCCCGGCTACGATGTCCTGTCCGTCTTTGCGCTCAAGGGCGGCGGCTCGGTCCTCGTCGATCGCGGCTTCGTGCCGGATGTGCGGCGCGATGCCGCGACGCGGCCCGAGGGGCAGATCGAGCACGACATCGTTCTATCCGGCATCGTGCGCCGGCCGGAGCGCCGCACCTATCTCGACGCCGATGATGCGCCGCAGAAGAACTACTTCGCCATCCGCGATCCCAAGGCCATCCTCGCCGCGAAGCTCGACGCGAACCGCCGCGCTGCGCTTGAGCCCGTGATTGACACGCTCTATCTCGACCTGCGCGCGCCGGCGCCGCCGGGCGGCCTGCCGGACCCCAACCGCACCGAGCTCAACATCCCCAACAACCACCTGCAATATGCGTTCACCTGGTGGGGGCTCGCCCTTGTCTTCGCTGCCATGTTTGCCCTATTCCTGCGCAGTCGATCCGTGCAGGATTGACCCTGCCATAGGTTAGCCATGCGATACGTCTCCACGCGGGGCGATGCTCCGATCCTCGATTTTTCCGGTGTCCTGCTGGCCGGGCTCGCTCATGATGGCGGGCTCTACATGCCGGAATCATGGCCGCAGATCGAGGCGGCGACGATCGCCGGCTTTGCGGGCCGTCCGTTCCACGAGGTCGCCGTCGAAATCCTGAAGCCCTTCGTTGCCGGCTCGATCCCCGACGGCGTGCTCGAAGAGGCCGCCCGGGCCGCCTATGCGTCCTTCGGCCACCCGGCCGTGACGCCGCTGGTCCAGATTGGCGAGAACCGCTTCGCGCTCGAGCTTTTTCATGGGCCGACGCTCGCCTTCAAGGATGTGGCGATGCAGCTCATCGCCCGGCTGATCGATCACGTGCTGCTGGAGCGGCGCGAACGCGCGACCATCGTCTGCGCCACATCCGGCGACACGGGCGGCGCTGCCGCCGAAGCGTTCCGTGGCCTCTCCAGCGTCGATCTGGTGATCCTGTTTCCCGATGGTCGCGTCTCGAACGTGCAGCGCCGGATGATGACGACGCCGGTCGAGGACAATGTCCACGCGCTCGTCGTGGACGGGCACTTCGACGATTGCCAGGCGCTCGTCAAAGGACTGTTCAACCACCATGCTTTCCGCGACAGGGTCAGGCTCGCCGGGGTCAATTCGATCAATTGGGGCCGTATCGTCGCGCAGGTGACCTATTATTTCGTCGCGGCGGCGGCTCTGGGCGCGCCGCACCGGCCGGTGTCCTTCGTGGTGCCGACGGGCAATTTCGGCGATATCTTCGCGGGCTATGTCGCTCGTCGCATGGGGCTTCCCATCGAGAGGCTCATCGTCGCGACCAATCAGAACGACATTCTCGCGCGCACGCTGAAAACGGGGGTCTACGAGATCCGGAGTGTCGAGACGACGATGTCGCCCTCGATGGACATCCAGGTTTCGTCGAACTTCGAACGATTGCTGTTCGAGGCCTGCGGCAGGGACGCTGATGCGGTGCGCGGCATGATGGCGAGCCTCAAGCAATCCGGCCGTTTCGAGGTGCCGGCCGAGGCTCTCGCCTTCATCCGCGATGGTTTCGACGCCGAGCGGGCCGGCGAAGACGAAGTCGCCGACGCCATGCGTGAGACGCTCGATCGGGCGGGCTATCTCGCAGAGCCGCACACCGCGACCGCAATCGTCGCTGCTGAGACGTCAGGATTCGCCGCAGGCGTGCCAGTCATCATGCTCGCCACCGCCCATCCGGCCAAGTTTCCGGAGGCGATCAAGGCCGTGCTCGGGCGGGATGCCGCGCTGCCGCCGCGTCTCGCGCATCTGCTGGTCGATGCCGAGCGCCAGGTGCCTGTCGCCAATGATCTTGCCGCGATCGAGCGCTACATCCTTGCCAATGCCGGCCCTGAAACGGGGCTCGACGCCGCATGAGCGCCGGCCTGATCCTCGTTTCGCCCTCCGGCCCGCGAGCCTGATCGGAGCCCGCCGCGCCGTGTCCTTCTTCAAGCGGTCCTTCAGCCCCCTGCCATCTGTCACCATCACGGGTCCGACGCTGCTCCTGCGCACGCCGGAAATGGGCGACTATGAGGAATGGGCGAGCTTACGCGCCGCGAGCCGGGCCTTCCTTGCGCCATGGGAGCCGGTCTGGGCGGTCGATGAATTGACTCGCGGCTCGTTCAGGCTGCGCATCAAGCGGCTGCACAAGGACATCGAGGAGGACGAAGCCTACCCGTTCTTCATCTTCCGCATGTCGGACAACCGGCTCGTCGGCGGACTCACCCTGAGCAATCTGCGGCGCGGCGCGGCGCAGATGGCGTCGCTCGGCTACTGGATGGGCGAAGCCTATGCCGGCAAGGGCTACATGAGTGCGGCGGTCCGCCTCACCACCGCCTTCGCCTTCGCCAAGCTCGATCTGCGGCGCATCGAGGCCGCTTGCCTGCCGCAGAACACCGTCTCCATCAGGCTGCTCGAAGCCACTGGCTTCAAGCGCGAGGGCTATGCGCGGCAATACCTCAATATCGCCGGCCAATGGAGCGATCACCTTCTTTACGCCTTGCTTCAATCGGATCAGACGACGGACCGCAGATTTTAATATTTTGTAACGAAGCGTGAAGGGTTGCGAACGTGTCCGGGCAGGTTTACCAACGAGCAGGCCACCCACCCTCCCTCACGAGGCGACCGCCACCGGCCGAACTCGGAGCTCGTTTCCGGCGCATGCGCTTCATTCTTTTGCTCGGTCTTGCTCTCTGCTCGGGATTGTTCCCGCCGGCGGCTCATGCCGATCAGCCTCCGTCCTTTCGCCTCGCGCAGGCGACCGAGACGGCAGAGCCCGTCCAGCCGGAGCGGCCGCAGCCCGAAGCCGAGCGCAAGCCGCTCGAGCCGATCTCCATTCCGCTCGATGTCGATGCGATCGATCTGTTGCCGCGCGTCCAGCGCTTCGAAGCCAGTGGCGACAGCGTCTCGATCCAGACCGCTCCGGGGCGAGACGGCATCGTCAGGCGCATCGAGGTGCGCAGCCGGGAGGTGTCGTCACAGGCCGGCTGGATCGCCTTCGCGCTGCGGAACGATACGAGCGAACAGATCGAGCGGCTGCTCGTCGCGCCGCATTTCAGACTGGCGGGCTCCGGCGTCATCTGGCCTGATCTTGGTACGCAGCGCATCACCGCGATTTCGGTGAGCCAGGGCGATCGGCCGGAGCGTCAACAGGTTCAGGGCGCCGATGCGTTTCTTATCACGCTCGATCCCGGCGCCATCGTCACCTTCGTCGCCGAACTCCGAGCGTCGAGGCTGCCGCAGCTCGAGCTTTGGGAGCCGGACGCCTACAAGGAAAACCTCAACAGCCTCACGCTCTATCGCGGCATCGTGCTCGGCATTTCTGCGCTGCTCGCCGTGTTCCTCACGATCATCTTCGTGGTGCGCGGGGCCGTCATCTTTCCTGCCGCAGCCGCCATTGCCTGGGCGGTGCTTGCCTATCTCGGCATCGATTTCGGCTTCTGGGGTAAGCTGTTCGTCATCGCGCCGCGGGCCGACCGCATCTATCGCGCCAGCGCCGAGGCCGTGCTCGCGGCGACCTTGCTCACCTTCCTGTTCGCCTATCTCAACCTCAACCGCTGGCATGTCCGCTACAGCCATTTCACGGTGGTCTGGCTGCTGATCCTCGCAAGCATCATCGGCCTTGCCGTGTTCAACGCGCCGGTCGCCGCCGGCGTCGCGCGCATCATGGTGGCGGCCGTCGCGACCTTCGGGCTGCTGCTCGTCGTCTTCCTGTCGATCAGGGGCTATGACCGCGCGGTGATGCTGATCCCGACCTGGTTCCTGCTGTTCGCCTGGGTCGGCGCGGCGGGGCTACTCGTCACCGGTCGCATCAGAAGCGAGATCGCGGTGCCGGCGCTGTTCGGCGGGCTGGTGCTCATTGTCATGCTGATCGGCTTCACGGTCATCCAGCACGCCTTTGCGGGCTCCTCCCTATCGACGGGGCAGGCACCAGAGACCGAGCGCAAGGCGCTTGCGCTGACGGGTGCCGACGAACTCGTTTTCGATTGGGACGTTGTCGGCGACAAGATCTATGTCAGCCCCGAATGCGAGCACAGCCTCGGCCTCAAGGTCGGCGCACTCGACGGCCCGGCGGTGAGCTGGCTCGGCATCATCCATCCCTCCGACCGCGATCGATACCGCGCAACGCTCGACACCGTGCTCGAGCAGCGGCGCGGCAAGATCCATCTCGACTTCCGCATGCGCACGGCGGACGCGCACTACCTCTGGTTCAATCTGAAGGCTCGTCCCGTGGTCGGCGCGGATGGCGAGGTGTTCAGGGTCGTTGGCACGCTGACGGATGTGACGGAGGCCAAGATCGCCGAGGATCGGCTGCTGCACGACGCCGTGCACGATCATCTCACGGGTCTGCCGAACAGCCAGCTCTTCATCGATCGGCTGGAAAACTGCCTCTCGCTCGCGCGGCAGAACGAGTATCTGCGCCCGACCATCATCGCCATCGATCTGGACCGGTTCAAGAACGTCAATGACACGCTCGGGCACGCGACCGGCGATTCGATCCTGCTCACCGTGGCACGGCGGCTTGCCCGCCTTTTGAAGCCGCAGGACACGCTCGCGCGCTTCGGCGGCGACAGCTACGGCATCATCATGGTCTCGGAGACCGATGCGCAGCACATCGTCAGCTTCGCGGACATGATCCGCCGCTCGATCACGACGCCGATCGCCATCGCGGACCGCGAGGTGTTTCTGACGGCCTCGATCGGCATCCTGCTGCACAACGCGCAGAACGACATCAAGGCGAGCGACTGCCTCAAGAACGCCGAGATTGCCGTCACCCATGCAAAACGCCTCGGCGGCGACCGGATCGAGGTCTTCAAGCCGGCCATGCGTTCGCAGCGGCACGATCGTTTCGCGCTCGAAGCCGATCTGCGGCAGGCGCTCGACCGCGACGAGATCAAGGTTCTGTTCCAGCCGATCGTCAGGCTGGAAGACCGCACAATCGCCGGGTTCGAGGCGTTGCTGCGCTGGGATCACCCGGAGCACGGCAAGCTCGCCCATGGAGACTTCGCGGCGGTCGCCGAGGAGACCGGCCTCGTCGTCGATCTCGTTCTCTTCATGCTGGAGCGCACCGCCCGCGAACTCGCCGACTGGCAGAGGGCGCTCGATGTGGACCCGCCGATCTTCGCCAGCGTCAACATCGCAAGCCGTCAGCTCCTGCGTCACGACCTGCTGCACGACGTAAAGACGATTTTGAGCCGCACGAACGTCAAGCCCGGCTCGCTGAAGCTGGAAATGAGCGAAAATCTCGTGATGGAGGACCCCGAATACGCCGCGCAGATCCTCACCCGCATTCGCGATCTCGGCGCGGGCCTCTCGCTCGATGATTTCGGCGCCGGCTATTCCTCGCTCGCCTATCTGCAGCGCTTCCCGTTCGATACGATCAAGATCGATCAGGCCTTCGTGCGCCACGACGCGAAAGGCGCACGGCCGCTCATCCTGCGCACGATGATCTCGCTCGCCCATGATCTTGGCATGACGGTGGTGGCCGAAGGTGCGGAATCAGAGTCCGACGCGGTGGAGCTTTACCATTTCGGCTGCGAATATGCGCAGGGCTACGCTTTCGGCGAGCCGATGACTGTGATGCAAGCGCGCTCGCTGATTTCTGGTGGCGTGACAAGCGAGGCCGCCTGAACGCAGCCGCAGCCGGTGTTCAGGCGTGTCCGATCTCCGCTGACAGCATGCGCGGATCGATCCCTAGCTTCCTCATCGCAAGATCATAGCGATCCTGCAGCGGCGCGCCGAAGACGATGTCGCCATCGGCCGCGCATGTCAGCCAGCCATTGTTGGAGATTTCCTGCTCGAGTTGCCCCGGCGACCAGGCCGCATAGCCGAGTGCGAGCATCGCGATGTCTGGCCCTTCTCCGCTGGCGATCGCCTTCAGGATGTCGAGCGTCGCCGTCAGGCAGACGCCAATACCGGGGTCGATCGGGAGCGTCGAATGCTCGATGAAGAAATCCGATGAGTGCAGAACGAAACCGCGCCCGGATTCGACAGGGCCGCCCTTCAGCACGCGGATGTTCTCTGTGCGCGGCGGCAGCCGGATGGCCTGATCCTCGCCGATCACGTCGAGCTGGACGAGCAGGTCTGTGAAGCTGATGTCCGGCGCGCGCTGGTTGATCACGATACCCATCGCACCTTCGTGCGAATGCGCGCAGATATAGACGACCGAGCGCTGGAACCGTTCGTCCTTCATGCCGGGCATGGCGATCAGCATATGACCGTCGAGATAGCCGGCGCCACCGAGGCTCTGATCGATTGTTCTTAACGCCATGATGACATGGTGCCTTGGTTCAGGAAGTTTGAGAAGCAAAAAAACTGCGCTGCGACAGGAGTTCGCGATGACATTCGTCCCGTGGAAACCCGATATCAGAGGTTCGACGGCAAACGGATCATCGAGCGGATTCGTTCCGCGCGTATCCGTCCAGGCTGAAGCGGACGCACGCCTTTTGCCGATCACGAAGCGTCTCACGAAGACGTTTCTAGTGCCGTGAACGTTGCTGGATTATGGTTTGGACATGAAAGCGCATTCGACAAAGACGCACGCTGCTCCCACGGCCATTGGCCGCGCCCGGATTGAGGCCTGGCTTGCAAAGGCCGCCTTTTTTGCAGTCGTCGCCGGCGCGGCGGCGATCGTCGAGGCGCAGCCGAGGGTCGCATCCGATTGGGCGCAGGCGCAGAGCGCGGCGCTCCGGCTCATCGCCGCCGACAGGAGCCCGGACGGCAAGGTTTTCCGTGCGGGCATCGAAATCAGGCTTGCTCCGAACTACAAGACGTACTGGCGTGCGCCCGGTGATAGCGGCGTGCCGCCGACCGTCAGCTTTGCCGGCTCGACCAACGTCGCCTCCGCTGATCTTTTGTTCCCGATGCCGCATGTCTTCGATGACGCGTCGGGACGATCCGTCGGCTACAAGGACCATGTCGTGTGGCCGGTGCATGTCACCCCCCGCGATCCTGCCCTGCCGGTCACGCTCAGCGTGAAGGTCGATTATGGGGTCTGCGACAAGCTCTGTATCCCCGCCGAGGGCAAGGCCGTGCTGACGCTTCCCGAGCGAGGCTCAGTGGAAAGCGAGACGTTGGTCGATGCGAGCGAACGCCTCGTGCCGGTGAAGACCTCGATCGGCGGCGGCGGTGAGATCAAGGTGGCCAGCGTCGGACCCGTCGCGATGGTCAATGGCCATCCGGCCTTTCCGGTCGAGCTTGAGGGTCCGACCCCCGTCACCCTGCTTGCCGAAGCCTCGCCATCCGAGTTCTTCCTCGAAGTCGGGCCCGGAACGCCCGGCACCGCGCCATCCGCAACGGGCCGGCAGCGCTTCCTCGTCACCGTGTTCGACCCGCAGAGCACGCGCAACGGCGTGCCCTGCGACGTCAGGCTCACCGCGACGACCGACAAAGCCGCCATCGAGGTTCCGGTAAGGCTCGACGGCTGCATCGCGGCACCGTAAAAGGAAGATATCGATCGCCGCGCTTGTGGCGGTCATCAGATCCTTGTTCGGAGTTTTTCATGCAGATTTCAGTCGGCGACGCTCTTCCCCAGACCACCTTTCGCGTCATGACGTCAGACGGCCCTGCGCCGAAGACGACTGCGGAGGCCTTCGACGGCCGCAAGATCGTCCTGTTCGCCGTGCCGGGCGCATTCACGCCAACCTGCCACAAGAACCACCTGCCGTCCTTCCTGACCCATCTCGACGCGATCAAGGCGCGGGGCGTCGATGCTGTCGTCTGCACCTCCACCAACGATGCCTTCGTGATGAACGCCTGGGCCGAGCACACCGGCGCGAAGGGCAAGATCGAGTTTCTGTCGGATGGCAATGGCGATTTCGCATCCGCGCTCGGCCTGTCGATGGACGGTACGGGCTTCGGCCTCGGCATCCGCTCCAAGCGCTACGCCATGATCGTCGATGACGGCAAGGTGTCCTGGATGGCCGTCGAGGACGTTCCGTCGAAAGCCGACGCCTCGAGTGCGGAAGCGGTGCTGAGCCACCTCTGACCACCGGTCTCGCCGAAGAGACATCGATCAAAAATCGAAAGCGCCTTGCGAGGCGCTTTTTCGTGTGCGCGGCTTGCGACCGTCCCCTCGCGCGTCGGCGCTCGGTTTTGCGGCGGTATCGGCTTCGATGTCCGACGCCGGCACCTGAATTTCGGGGTTGTCGTTGGCGACCTTGTTGACGGCGGTGCCGATCTTCATGAGGTCGAGGAAATCGTCGGGCGGCGGCTTCAACAGCGCGCGCAGATCCTTCGGCGTCGCGGCAGGGTCGAGCCAGGCGTCATAGTCCGCCTCGCCGAGCACGACCGGCGAGCGGTGATGGATCGCCGCCATCAGCCCGTTGGCGTGCGTGTTGACGAGGGCGACCGTGTCGATCTCGCTGCCATCCGGGCTCGACCATGTCTCATGGAGCGCCGCAAAGGCGAATGGCGCGCGGCTCGGGCGGCGCAAAAGGTAGGGCGTGTTCGTCTTGCCCTCGCGATGCCACTCGTAAAAGCCATCTGCCGGCATCAGTCCGCGCCGGCGTATGAAGGCGGCACGGAAGGACGGCTTTTCCTCGACCGTCTCTGAGCGGATGTTGATGACGAGCGGGAAGTCCTTCAGGTCCTTGACGAACCCCGGCACGAATCCCCACCGCATCAGCACGAAATGCCGCTGACCATCCCTCAGGGTGACGACGGGCACAGGCTGTGTCGGGGCGATGTTGTAGCGCGGCGGGAAATTCGGCTGCTCGAGATAGCGGAAATGCGTGCGCAGAATTTCCGGCGTGAGCGTGATGGCGTAGCGTCCGCACATCTCAAAAATCTACCACCGACCGGGCAGCAGCGTCATTGTTTTTGTGGCTGCAGGCCAGTGTCGCCGCGCCTCACCCATTCCTCGCGCTCGTAATCCTCGAAAGCGGCGATCATGGCGCGATAGGTCTTTTCGGCGACCACGTCCGAAAGCCCGTTCTCCCTCGCGATCTCGCGGACCTTCAGGATGATCTGCTCGACCCGGGCAGGCACGCTCACCGCCGCCGGGTTGGCCTTGAAGCGGCCCGCCTCGGCGACGTATTTGCCGCGCTCCGCCATCAGCCTGATCATCTCATGGTCGATCCTGTCGATATTGGTCCGCACCTCTGCCAATGAAGTGCAGCACTTGCCGCCATCGACCGAGGGCGTACCCCAATAGGCCTTGCCGGCCGCGGCGTCCTGCGCGGAAGCGGGGGAGACTGCAAAAGCAAGAGCAATGGCGAGGGCGCTTGAGAATTGGCGCATGCAGGATATTCCTGTTCGAGAAACAGCTCTCGATCCTACAGCCACCGCTTCAATTTGAGAACGCCAAAGGTCAGGAGCGCAGAGCAAACCATCAGCCCGAGCGCGTAGGGGTAGCCGAACTCCCAGTCGAGCTCGTGCATGCCATTCTTGAAGTTCATTCCATAGATCGAGGCGATCAGTGTCGGCGGCATGAAGATCACTGCCAGAACCGAGAAGATCTTGACCGCGTTGTTCTGCTGCAGGCTGACGAGCCCAAGCACCGCATCCAGCAGGAACTGCACCTTGCCGGAAAGGAACGAGGCATGGTCCTCGATGGCCGTCACGTCCTTCACGTCGGCTTTCCACTCCGATTCGAGATCGTAGCCATCCGCGCCGACCTTCGCCTGATAGGAAAGGAACAGCAGCATGCGTTCGAGCGACACCATGCTTTCGCGCACATGCGAGATGAGGTCGCCCATGCGCCCGAGATCGCTGATCATGCCGCTGAGGCCCGATTCGATGCCTTTCGCCTTGTCGGGATCGAAGACCATGTGAGAAACGCTTTCGATCTTGTCTCCCACCTGCCTCAGCACCTCGCCCGATCGATCGACGATCGAGTCGATGAGCCCGTCGAGCACTGCGGCGCAGGCATGGTCGCAGCCGCTCGGCCTTGCAAGGCGCGATGCGAACAACTGGAACGCACGCGGATTGTCGTAGCGCACCGTCACCAGCGCGTTGGGGGTGAGGATGAAGGAAACATCGGCCAGCGTCGGGCGGCCGCCTTCCGGCCAGCAGAAGACGCGGGCCGTCATGTAGAGCGCGTCGCCCTCCTTGTAGAGAATGCTGGAGGGGTCAAGATCCTTCATCTCGTCGCGCGTTGGGATGCTGATGCCGAGCACCTCCTCCACCCGTCGATCATCACCGTCATTGGGTTCGTACAGATCGAACCAGACGGCATCGCCCGGCAAGGCTTCATGCGGTTCGAGCATGTGTCGCTCGAACAGTGGCTTGTAATCGGCTCCGTTCCTGCGGACGCGATGGGTTATGATCATGACACGTCCTTGGCGAGACAGCGGGGAATTTTCGCTGCTGCAGCGTAGGCTTGCGCACTGTTTGCTGACAATCGGGGACTGGCCGCCAAACCCGCTTCGACGGGGTGGTTCACACCTATTTGAGCGGCGCGAGGCTCACGGGTGGCACGCTGTCATCCGGCACGAAGAAATCCGGCGCAAGATGCTGCGTCGGGTCCACGCGGTACTTGTCGAAATCGCTGATGCCCTCGGCGAACATGAACGTGTCGTCGATGAGGAACTGGCCGGTGAACTCCCGCGCCGGCTTCTCGAAGATCATGTGGGCCGCATCCGCCAGGATCTCCGGCGTGCGCGAGGCGTTCATCAGCGCGTCTCCGCCGAGCAGGTTCTTCACCGCCGCCGTGGCGATGGTCGTGCGCGGCCAGAGCGCGTTGACGGCGATGCCCTTGGGGCGAAGCTCGCCCGCGAGCCCCAGCACGACGAGGCTCATGCCATATTTCGCCATCGAATAGGCGACATGGCCCGCAAACCACTTTTCCTTCATGTCGAGCGGCGGCGAGAGCATCAGGATGTGCGGGTTGGCGGCCTTCTCGAGATAGGGGATGGCGAATTTCGATACCATGAAGGTGCCGCGCTGGTTGATCTGCTGCATCAGATCATAGCGCTTCATGTCGATATGGGCGGTCTGCGTCAGGTTGATCGCGCTCGCATTGTTGACGACGATGTCGATGCCGCCGAACGTCTCTGCCGTCTTCGCCAGCGCGCCGACGACGCCGGCTTCGTCTCGGATGTCGACGACGAGCGGCAATGCCTTGCCGCCGGCCGCCTCGATCTCGGCGGCTGCGGTATAGATGGTGCCTTCCAGCTTGGGGTGTGGTTCGGTCGTCTTGGCCGCGACCGCGATGTTCGCCCCGTCCCGCGCCGCACGCAGCGCGATGGCGAGGCCGATGCCGCGCGACGCGCCGGTGATGAACAGCGTTTTACCCTTGAGACTCATCAAACTCACTCCGCAGCTTCGAGGAAGGCGCCGTTGATCGCTTCCGCGCCTTCGACGATAGAGGTTTCGAGACCGCGCGCGGCGACGCTCATGTTCTCGACGAAGAAGCGGCAGTCGCGCAGCGCCCGACCATAGGCTCCGTCGCTCGCGCCGGCTGCCAGCGCGACCCGAGCGGCGAGCGCCGATCTGGCGAGATAGGCCCCGCCTGCGGTGACGCCATAGAGTCTGAGATACGGCGTCGCGCCGGCAAGCGCGTCGGCAGGGCTCTGCGGCAAAGTCTTCAGCATCCATTCGGTCGAGCGGTCGAGCGCGTCGACGGCCTCGGTGAGGATCGCGCCTGCGCGGGCGAAGCCCGGCTCGTTGAGCGTGGAGAGCGCCTCGGCCGCATGGCGGTATTTCGCGATCGCATTGCGCACCGTCGCACCATCGGCGGTCGGCAGCTTGCGGGTCGCAAGGTCGATCGCCTGTATGCCGTTGGTGCCCTCGTAAATGGGAGCAATGCGCGCATCGCGCAGATATTGCGCCGCGCCGGTCTCCTCGACGAAGCCCATGCCGCCATGCACCTGCACGCCAAGCGAGGCGACCTCGACGCCGATATCGGTCGAAAAGGCCTTGGCGACGGGAATGAGCAGACTCGCCTCCTCATGCGCCGCTTTACGTTCGCCGGCGTCCTCCAGCCGGTGGGCCCGGTCGAGCGCGTTGGCGGTGGCGTAGCAGATGGCGCGCGCTGCGGCGGTCTTGGAGCGCATCTCCATCAGCATCCGCTTCACGTCAGGATGCTCGATGATGGGGCTCATCTCGCTGGATTGCGAACCCGGCGCTTTGCCCTGACGGCGCTCCTGCGCATACCAGAGCGCGTGCTGGTAGGCGCGATCGGCGATCGCCACGCCCTGCAGGCCGACATTGAGCCGCGCATTGTTCATCATCGTGAACATGCAGGCGAGGCCCTTGTTCTCCTGCCCGATCAGCCAGCCAGTCGCGCCGCCTTCGTCGCCGAAGATCATCGTGCAGGTGGGTGAGGCGTGGATGCCGAGCTTGTGCTCGATGCCGCTGCAGCGCACATCGTTGCGCGCGCCGAGCGAGCCATCCGCGTTGACGAGGAATTTCGGCACGAGGAACAGCGAGATGCCGCGCGTTCCGGCAGGCGCGTCCGGCAGGCGGGCGAGAACCAGATGCACGATGTTCTCGGTGAGCTCGTGCTCGCCATAGGTGATGTAGATTTTCTGGCCGGTGATCCTGTAGGTGCCGTCGCCCTGCGGCACGGCCTTGGTGCGCAGCGCGGCAAGGTCGGAGCCCGCCTGCGGCTCGGTGAGGTTCATCGTGCCGGTCCATTCGCCGGCGATGATCTTGGCAAGATAAAGGTTCTGCAGCTCCGCCGAGCCGTGCGCGAGCAGCGCCTCGATCGCGCCGCCGGAGAGCATGGGGTTCAATGCGAACGCCATGTTGGCGGCGTTCCACATTTCCGAGCAGGCGGCGTTGAGTAATAGCGGCAGGCCCTGACCGCCGAAGGCGGGGTCGGCGGGCAGGCTGTTCCAGCCGGCCTGTGCCCAATCCTGATAGGCTTCTCGCCAGCCGGGCGGGGAGGTGACGACGCCATCCTTGAACGGGGTGCCGTGCCGGTCGCCGATCTTGTTCAGAGGCGCGAGCCTGTCATTGGCGAATTTGCCGGCTTCCTCCAGCACGCTCTCGGCCATGCCATCAGCCAGATCGGCGTAAAGGCCGCTGGCGATGCCCTCATCCATGCCGACGCTGCGCATGGCGAACAGCATGTCGGCAACAGGCGCGCGATACGTCATGAAATCCTCCCGATGTCGAAGCTCCGGCGGTTGGATCGCCGATAGCAAGGCCAGAGTAGACGCGTCGCCTGCAAGGTCAATGCGGATCATCGCGTCAGAATGGTTCATGTATGAACTATTTTGGACGGCTTGCCAATATCGCCTCGCGGTTTTCGCCTTCACGCCGTCGTGTTGCGCGCAGGTCCGGATCGTGGCACGGAAGTGCGACCCGTTCGACCCCCAACCCTTTGACGCCTTGGGATCATTTGGATTGAAGCCGGCCGATCCTCCGCATCCGTTCATCTCAACCGTGTCGACGTCGGCGAACGCTGAGTCGGTGGCGGAGGCGGCGCGCCTCCTTCAAGCCGGCGCCCTCGTCGCCTTTCCGACGGAGACGGTCTATGGCCTCGGCGCGGATGCGACCAACTCGCAGGCCGTCGCCCGCATCTTCGCGGCGAAAGGCAGGCCGTTTTTCAACCCGCTGATCTCGCATGTGCCGGATGTTGCCGCCGCGCGCCGCCTCGGGCTGTTCGACGAGGTCGCGGAGGCTTTGGCGAGCGCCTATTGGCCTGGTCCGATGACGCTGATCGTACCGGCACGCGCGGAGGGACCTGTCTGCGATCTGGCGCGGGCAGGGCTCAACAGCATCGCGATCCGCGTGCCGGCCCACCCCGTGGCACGGGCACTGCTCGAAGCGTGCGGCAGGCCGGTCGTCGCGCCAAGCGCCAACCGCTCCGGGCATGTTTCGCCGACTCAAGCGAGGCATGTGCTCGACGATCTCGACGGCGCGATCGAAATGGTGCTCGATGGCGGCCCGACAGGGCTCGGCCTCGAATCGACGATCATCGCCTGTCTCGGGGGTAGCCCGTCGATCCTGCGTCCGGGCAGCATCACCCGCGCCATGGTCGAGGCTGTGGCCGGACGCGTGCAGGATGCGGCACCCGTCAGCGGGATCGCGCCGATCGCGCCGGGGCAGTTGCGATCACATTACGCGCCGCGCGCCGCCATCAGGCTCGATGTCTCGAATGTCGCGGCTGGGGAGGCGCTGCTCGCCTTCGGCAGCGAGGTACCGGAAGGCCACGCAGCAGCGCGCGCCGTGCTCAATCTCTCCGAAGGCGGTGACCTTACAGAGGCGGCCGCCAATCTCTATGCCATGCTGCGGGCGCTCGACGAGACGGGTGCCGCGTCGATCGCGGTGGCGGTCATTCCGCGCGAAGGGCTCGGCGAGGCGATCCGCGACAGGCTCGATCGGGCCGCCGCGCCACGTTGAGCGCATCAGATCGCAAGATGCGCGGTCTGCTCCTCGATCGAGCGGGTCTTTTCGGAAATCACATCTCCGGTGTGCTTCGTGGCGGCGGGCTCGAAGAACATCACCAGCGTCTCTTCGTCGGCAAAGGGCAGGTGCTCGACGCCGCGCGGCACCAGATGCACGTCGCCCGGCTTGAGGATCACTTCGCTGCCGTCGCGGATCATTCTATGTGCAATCGTACCGAAACCGAGTTCAATTCGAGACACGTTGCCGTTCGTTCAGCGCGATCGCAACTATACTACTGTTGAGGCGATCGGGCTAAGAAATCCTATCCGGCAATGCAATTAAGGTGACAAATATAATGAGTTGGTTTTTTCTGTTGGCAGCAATCTTGATTGCTGCTTGGCAAGGCCTCGCCTACGAGGAAAAAATTTGTGATTTCAGTGCAGAGCCTATTAGTGAAGCTAAAGCGATTAATTTAGCGAAAAACGAATTTGATAATGATCCACCAACTCATAATTTTGACGGTGTTTTCGAAGAAAATACTTACAAAAAAATCGTCATAGATCAGTCAGCCCGTCAAAGTGGCTGGATTGTAAGAAAAGATGATAGATCAAACTATACAATAATATATAAAATTGATGAATTGAATAGAAATGGAGATATCAGAGCTGAAGTGAGTCGATGTGGACATATTGAATACATAGGCAGGGAATTGATAAATAGATAGAGTTTAAATATAGTTGAGATACAAGACGATCATTGTATCAATAATTATGGCAATATAATTCGCCTTAAGATTTCAGACACTGGAAATTAGGTTCGCGGAACTCTGCGTCAATTCTTAAAATACGCTTATAATCTGCGGGTTGCATTTGATGGGGACTCTCCTTCATCTTAAGATGGACATCATGCGGCGGCAGATTAGTGAAAGACGATGACAAGTCCAGCGCCTCATTTCGACGATGCGTTCCGCGAAAAGCTCGAGCAGTTGCTGGTCTGGCGTCGCAACGTGCGGCATTTCAGGACCGATCCCGTGCCGCGTGAGACGATCGAGCATCTGCTCGACCTTACGCAGATGTCGTCGTCCGTCGGCAAAAGCCAGCCCTGGCGCTGGGTCGAGGTGCGCTCGCAAGAGGCGAAAGCCGCCGTGCGGGCGAGCCTCCTACCCTGCAATGCCGCGTCGATCGCGGTGGCGGTCATTCCGCGCGAAGGGCTCGGCGAGGCGATCCGCGACAGGCTCGATCGGGCCGCCGCGCCACGTTGAGCGCATCAGATCGCAAGATGCGCGGTCTGCTCCTCGATCGAGCGGGTCTTTTCGGAAATCACATCTCCGGTGTGCTTCGTGGCGGCGGGCTCGAAGAACATCACCAGCGTCTCTTCGTCGGCAAAGGGCAGGTGCTCGACGCCGCGCGGCACCAGATGCACGTCGCCGGGTTTCAGCACGACCTCGCTGCCGTCGCGGTACTTCAGGCCGAACGCGCCCTTGTAGACCATGAAGAGTTCGTCTTCTTCGGCGTGGGCGTGCCAGACGAGTTCGCCCTTCACCCTCGCGATCTTGAGGAACTGGCCGTTCGCCGCCGCGACGACGCGTGGCGACCAGTAATCCGTGATGGCGGCGAATTCCGCATCCAGGTTGAAGACCGGGGTCGTCATGAGGCGCTCCTTTATCGAAAACTTGCGGTTGGCGTTCGTGCGGCGGCAGATTAGTGAAGGGCGATGACAAGTCCAGCGCCGCATTTCGATGACGCGTTCCGCGGCACGCTCGAGCAATTGCTGGTCTGGCGTCGCGACGTGCGGCACTTCCGGACCGATTCCGTGCCGGCAGCGCTGATCGACCGTCTGCTCGATCTTGCGCAACTCTCGCCCTCGGTCGGCAACAGCCAGCCGTGGCGCTGGATCGACGTTCGCTCGAACGAGGCGAGGTCGGCGGTGCGCGAAAGCTTCCTGCGATGCAATGCCGAGGCGCTTGCGATGCAGCCCGCCGACCGGCGCGGGCTTTATGCGCGGCTGAAGCTCGCCGGCCTCGAAGCCGCGCCAAGGCAGTTCGCCGTCTGCTGCGAGACCGAGACGGGGCAGGGGCACGGGCTCGGCCGCCGCACCATGCCCGAGATGCTCGAATATTCGGCTGTCTCTTCGATCTTCACCTTCTGGCTCGCGGCGCGCAGCGTGGGGCTCGGCGTCGGCTGGGTGTCGATCCTCGATCGGGCAGAGGTCGAGGCCGCGCTCCACCTTCCGACGACGTATCGGCTCGTGGCCTATCTCTGCGTCGGGTGGCCGCAGGAGGATCACGCCGACCCCGAACTGGAAAGACTTGGCTGGCAGGAGCGCACAAGTGCAGGACGCCAGATTTTGCTCCGCTGAAATACGTAATTATACTTCACCAATAAAGTATAGATACAGTTTGGAATATCTCTAAACAAGCTTTCAGCACTTTAGAACTGTACTAAATACGAAAGATAAATCTTGACCCACCCGTTTGGCCGGGCATAACCGCAGCATGTTCAATCGTGTGGCCGTTCTGGGCCGTTGCGGACGGGAGTCGAGATGTCAGCCAACAGATATGCAAAAGCCGCTTTCCTTGCCGCTATTCTTGCGGCTGTTTCGGTGTCGGGCGTCGCGCCTGCCGCTGCCGAGGATGCGCTGGCGTTCGACATCGTGCTCAAAAACGATGCGTTCCAGCCGAAGGAATTGAAGGTGCCGGCTGGCAAAGCGATCACGCTCACCGTCAAGAACGAAACCAACGCCGCCGCGGAATTTGAGAGCAAGGGCCTCAAGATCGAGAAGGTCGTGGCCGCCAACAGCCAGATCATCGTGCGCCTGCGCCCGTTGACCACGGGCAAGTATCTTTTCGTAAATGAATACAAGGAAGATACGACGCAGGGCTATCTGATCGTCGAGTGAGGGATTTTCATCATGCTTGCCTCCGCCATCATCGTATTCCGTGAGATGATCGAAGCCGGCCTCATCGTCGGCATCGTCCTTGCGGTGACAGCCAACATTCCGGACCGTGGCCGCTGGGTCTGGGGCGGTCTTCTCGGCGGTCTTGCCGGCGCGGGCGTCGTTGCGCTGTTCGCCGATGCGCTGTCCAGCGCTTTTGCCGGCGCGGGCCAGGAATTGTTCAACGCCGGCATTCTCATCACCGCCGTCGTGATGCTCGCCTGGCACAACATCTGGATGGCGCAGCATGGCCGTGAAATGGCGGCAGATCTGCGCGCCGTTGGTCAGGCAGTCGCTGCGGGCAAGCGCTCGCTTTCCGCTCTCGCGCTCGTCGTCGGCATTGCGGTGCTGCGCGAAGGCTCGGAGGTGGTTCTCTTCCTCTATGGCGTGCTTGTCGCGAATGGCGGCTCCAACGTCGAGCTCTTCGCCGGCGGCATGCTAGGCCTCGTTCTCGGTGGCGCGCTCAGCGCGCTCACCTATCTCGGCCTCGTCAAGATCCCGTCGAAGCATCTCTTCCTCGTCACTGGCTGGCTGATCACGCTCCTTGCGGCCGGCATGGCCGGGCAGGCGGTCGTGTTCCTCGAGCAGGCTGGCTACGTGACGCTGCTGCCGCAGACGGTGTGGGATACCTCCGCCCTGCTGCCTGACAGCAGCCTGTTCGGCAAGGTGCTGCACACGCTGTTCGGATATTCGGATCGGCCCTCGGCCATGCAGCTTCTCGTCTATGTGCTGACGCTCGCCGCCATCACGCTCCTGACGAAGCTGTTCTCGCCTTCGGCCTCGCCTGCGCCATCCACCAAGATGGTATCGGCCATCTAGCGGTCTGCGGGTTTCGCGATACGGAAAAAGGACGGGCAAGCCCGTCCTTTTTTGTGTGTCGTCTGGCGTTCGAACGAGCAGCCTCGTCAGGCCGCCGCGGGTGCAACTCCGGCCTGCGGAGCCGGCTTCTCGACGATCGGCAGGTTGATCGCGGCGGAGATGATGCCGAGAGCGATCGAACCCCACCATAGCACGTCATAGGAGCCGAGCTGATCCCTCAGCCCGCCGCCGATCAGCACGCCAAGGAAGCCGCCGACCTGGTGAGAGAAGAAGGCGAAGCCATAGAGCATCGCCATGTTGCGCGTGCCGAACATCAACGCCACGAGAGATGAGGTCGGCGGCACTGTCGATAGCCAGAGAAGCCCCATCGCCGCGCCGAACAGATATGTGTTGAAGGCGGTGTGCGGCAGCATGATCAGCATCAGGATCGCGGCGGAGCGCAGCACGTAGATGCTGGCGAGGAGATAGCTGCGCGACATGCGGCTGCCGAGATAGCCGGAGGTCAGCGAGCCGATGATGTTGAAGAGGCCGATGATGCCGAGAGTGAAGCCGCCGACTTCAGGCCCGAGCCCGACATCGAGCAGATAGCGCGGCATGTGGACGGTGATGAAGGCGAGCTGGAAGCCGCAGGTGAAGAAGCCGAGCACCAGCAGCACGTAACTCCTGTGACCGAACGCTTCGGCGATCACCGTGAACAGGCCACGCTTGTCCTCCGGCTCAAGCGTCGTTTCGATCTGTCTGTTGGGCTGCGTCGCGAGGACATAGGCCAGCGGCAGCACCGCGACGAGCAAGGGGGCGAAGGTGAGCAGCGCCGCCTGCCAGCCGAACGTGGTGATCAGCACATAGCTAAGCGGTGGGAAGACGAGCTGGCCGAGCGAGCCGGCCGCCGTGCCCGCGCCATAGGCGACCGAGCGCCATTCTGGCGGCAGCAGCTTGCTGAACGATGCGAGCACGATGTTGAACGAACAGCCGGACAGCCCGAAGCCGATGAGGACGCCGGCGCTGAAGGTGAGCCAACTGCCCGAATTGGCGTAGGCCATCAGCGCCAAGCCTGCTGCGTGGAGGATGAGCCCTCCGGTGAGCACGCGCATCGTGCCATAACGGTCGGCGATGGCGCCTGCGAATGGCTGCCCGACGCCCCAGAGGAGATTCTGGATGGCGATCGCGAAGCTGAAGACGCTGAGGCTGAGATGCGTGTCTGACAGGATCGGCGCGGCGAACACGCCCATCGACGAGCGCGGCCCGAAGGTAAGCATGGCGACGATGCAGCCGCTGACGAGGATCGCGAGCGGCGCGAACGCCCTGACGGGCATTGGAGGAGATTTTACGGAAGCGGACATGGTCTTGCCTCTGGCAGGAACGGGAATTCACACGAAGTTACCGACTTTTCCGGTCGGCAGCGTATGATTACTTCCGATCGATCCTATCACTCGATCTTATGAGGGCGGGGATCCACCGGTCCGCCCATGATCGTCAGAGCAAGAGTTGCGCCGTGTCGCGACGCCTCGGGACGTCCTGCTTCGCCTTGAGCGCGGCCGCTTCGTCGAGGTCGGCTGGCGAGGATGTCGTATCTTCCTTGGTCGCCCACCGCAGGAACGCCGCAAGAAGAAATGAAAGTTGCAGCACGAAGAACAGGATCACGCCTTCGCTAAGTCCGCTTGCGACGCCGCGAACCAATACGAGAATGAGCGTCTCGACGACAATAACGCCGGCGGCAGGCAACATGATCGAGATGGTGAAGCGCGCGCCGAGAAGCACGCCGACACAAATGTGAAGCGCAATCAGCATGGGGATGATCCCGATCGCCGAGGAGTGGCGGGCCGTGTTGGCATGGATGCTTCCGAATACCAAGATGAACGAGACAAATCCCGACCCCGACGGAATTCGCCATGACGAGAACGGCCTGTTCTCCTGTTCAGCCCTGCGCTCGTCTCTTTTTTACGTCCTGATGACGGTCGAAGCAAGCAGTGTTCGAGCAGTCGATACAGTTTGAAACAATATTTGATGGCCGCTTCTTGGGCCAATTCGAAGTCTGACCACGATCGATGCTTGATCGCATTCAAGTTTTTCGGCTGATCGTCTGCCAACATTGCAAGACATGGCAGTCGCCATGCTCGATCATCGGGCATGTCGGCGAGCGTGATCGCTCGCCGTGCCGTCAGCCGCATGAATCCACGCGCGCTCCGCGTACGTTCACTCGCCGCAATAGCTGCCGAACAGGCCGCCATTGCCGCAGGAGCGTCGTGCCGACCGGCCGCCGATCGGCTGCCAGGAGGCGGAAGCCGGCGCAACCTGAACGCGGCGCGCCACTGTTTCATACTGGGCGGGCTGCACTTCCACCTCGACGCTGGCCGGGCGCGTCTGCACGATGCGCGGGCGCGTGCGGGTCACGGCTGGAATGGTCTCGTATTCGACGCTGGCGGGCCTCACCACGACCTGGCGATGACGCGTTGCGTATTGGGCTGGAACATCGACCCAGCAGCCGACGGTGCGGCCATAGGCATCGACCGAAACCTGCCACTGGCGGCTGGCGGGAGCAACGAGCACCGTTTCGGCCACAGTCGAGTATTCCGCCGGGATGTGATGCGGAATCTGCCGCTCCGGCTGCACCAGAACCTCTTCATGCACCGTCTGGTATTCGGCCGGCGTGCGGTGCGCGATGCGGCGCTCGGGCGCGACCAGATATTGCTGATGCTCGGTCGCGTAGACCGGCGGATGGACGACCTGCTGGTAGCAGCCGCTGCCCTGGCATCCGGCGGCGGCCGGCAGGGAGGTGGCGAAGAGCGCCGCAACGCTGACGCCGACGAGACCGATGTAACGCATGAGCAACTCCTGTATCCCACTTGATGGGCGTCAACGGCGACGCCTTTGCTGAGGGCATGGATACAGGGCGGATGCTGTGGTGCAAGCGCTTGTTATTATTAAGGTAAAGTTAACTATAAGCAGCCGGTGGCCTTAACCTTTGCACCCGCGCTAAACTTGCCCCGGCCGCAGGCTGTAGAAGATGTGCGTGCCGATCTTCTCCATCTTCTGCAGCCGCTTCGACCAGCCGGGCTTGACGTAATTGGCGTGGTAGTGCGTCGCTCCGCCGACGCCGGAGAGATATGTCTTGCCTTCGGTGACGTCTTTCGCGACGCGCACGGCCTGCGCCCACGGGCCGGGCTCGGTGATGCGAAGCGACTTGCCTTCGCAGGCGAAGGAAAACTGGCAGGCGAGGTAGCGGTGGCGGTTCTGGTAGACGACGCCGCAGACGCTCGACGGATAGAGCCCGCTCTTGACGCGGTTGAGCACGACCTGCGCCACGGCGGCCTGGCCGGTCGGCGGCTCGCTGCGCGCCTCGAAGTAAATGGCTTCGGCGAGGCATTTCTGCTCACGGGCCATGTGATCGGGCTCGATCAGGCTGGCATAGTCGGGCCGAGCGATGAACTGCGGATTGTCTGCGCCAAATCCGGCGGCAGAGGTTGCGTCGGCCGGACCGCCACGGGCGAGCAACGCGCCAGGGGTTGATGGGATGTGTGGCATCGCGACGATTTCCGGCTCGACCGGTGCCGGCGTCGTCGAGGCGAGCGAAACGGCGCGGGGCACGGAGGGCGTTGCGCCATCCGGCGAGCGCGCGGTGATCGCGCTGAGGATCGACGGGCTAGCCCCGCCCCCCGCGCTGCCGGCGGCAGGATCGGCATTGTAGTTCGCCGTCGTCGCGCCATCCATGCGCAGCGTTTCGAGGAACACCGGCGGCATGTAGCCTTCATAGGAATAGGCGACGCCGTTGAAGTTGGTGAGCGCGCGGCGGGCGAGTTGCGGCTGGAACATCAGCGGCGAAGCGGTGCGGGACGGGCGGGCCGCTTCGGGCTGCCTGGAGAGCGAGTGATCGGCAAGCCAATCGGCATCGTCCGGAAGCGGAACGGCCGAAAACATGCCGCGCCACGGATTGCTGTCGAGTGGTGGAGGGGCAGCGGCTTCGGCGATGATCGCAACGGGCTTCATCACGGCCGCGATGTCCGTCGGCGCATAGCCCGCCGAGGCGGTGAAGGATACGAGCAGCCCGCCGGCCGTGAACCAGGGCAGCAGCGCCTTCAGCATCCATCCGCGCTTGAGGCTCGGCGACGCCGTTTCGTAATGCCGCGAGGCCGGCCTCAAATGACGCGATTTTGACTGACGCAACGCAACGCACCCCTCGACCGACACGGGGCGTCGCGGCTGAGCAATCAGCGCGGCGACCCTCGAAAGTTATCGGGCATTAGGGTTGATCAGACGTTAACCGCGGCGCTGATTGACGTTATTTGCCGCCGCCGGCCGTCTGCAGCCAGGCTGCGCCACAGGCTTTCGCGAGTTCACGAACGCGCAGGATGTAGCTCTGGCGCTCGGTAACCGAAATCACGCCGCGTGCGTCGAGCAGATTGAACATGTGGCTCGCCTTGATGCATTGGTCATAGGCCGGCAGAGCGAGTTGGTGACGCCCGCCCTCATCGGCTTTCGCCTCTCCTGCGGCGAGCAGGGCGCGGCACTCGCTCTCTGCATCGTTGAAATGGCGCAGCAGCATGGCGGTGTCGGCATGCTCGAAATTATGCCGTGAATACTCCTGCTCGGCCTGCAGGAAGACATCGCCGTAGCTGACGCGCTTGTCTCCCTCGCCGCCGTTGAAGTTGAGGTCGTAGATGTTCTCGACGCCCTGCACATACATGGCGATGCGTTCGAGCCCATAGGTGAGTTCGCCCGCGACCGGCGCGCATTCGAAGCCCGCGACCTGCTGGAAATAGGTGAACTGCGAGACCTCCATCCCGTCGCACCAGCATTCCCAGCCGAGCCCCCAGGCGCCAAGCGTCGGGCTTTCCCAATCATCCTCGACGAAGCGGAAATCATGAAGCGCCGGATCGAGCCCGATGGCGTAGAGCGACTTCAGGTAGAGATCCTGGATGTCGGGTGGGGACGGCTTCAGGATGACCTGGAACTGGTAGTAATGCTGCAGCCTGTTGGGGTTCTCGCCGTAGCGTCCGTCCTTCGGGCGGCGCGAGGGCTGCACGTAGGCGGCTTTCCAGGGTTTCGGCCCCAGCGCGCGCAGCGTCGTTCCAGGGTGAAACGTGCCCGCGCCCATCTCCATATCGTAAGGCTGGAGCATCACGCAGCCCTGCTCGGCCCAGAATGTCTGCAGCGTCAGGATGAGACCCTGAAACGAGCGTTTCGGCTGGAGCGAGGGCGCCTGGGACAGCGTGTCTAAGAGCATGGCGAGAGTTCCGGCTTGGCAAGAGCGGCATGCTCTGAATGGTTGATTTCGGTCATTTTGCCTTGGTTTTGACGATTCAGTCAAAAACGGAAAAATGCGTCTGGCCGGGCAATGCCCGATCGCCCGATGGCGGTCAAGGCGTTTCCAGACAAGGCAAAACGGGGTGGCGCGTGAACCTTTTTGCCTCAGGCCGCGACCCATGGAGGCAGAGGCGGATTGGCCGCCTTGGGGAGGATCAGCACATGAGCACGCGCAATACCATCGTAAAGCCCGAGACGAGATCAGCGTTCAAGCGGATGACGGCATTCGCCGCCCTGATGGCCGCGATCGTGATCGCACCCGTCTTCTCGAGCGACGCATCCGCACAGGGCAATGGCGGCGGCGGGGGAGGCGGAGGCGGCGGAGGGGGCGAAGGCGGCAATGGCGGCGGCTATTCGCTCAATTACGGCAACGTGCCGAACGCCTTCTCGAGCCCGAACGACCCCGGGCAGGGCCGTGGACGCAACCTGCGCCAGCGCGATCAGGACAGGGCGGGAGCCTGCATCGGACGCAGGCACGAATGCGCGAGGCCTTGAGCGCTTTTGCTACGGGCGGACTGGCAGCAAATTGCTTGCAGTTGCAAGATTTCGTTGCTTAGCTGTCGAAAGGCGCAACTTTGGATGCCGCCAGCCGACCGGATCGTTCAGTTTTGGTTCAGTGACGGTCGCTCACTGTGCCGACCCCGGGGGCAAATTGAAACGAGGACCATCATGCGCAAGATTTTGATGTTGGTGTTTGGATTGTTCATCGCGGTTTCCGCCGTCGGCCAGGCGCCGCAGGCGGCCTCCGCCGCGCCGGTTTCGCTTGGCGGCATCCAGCAGGCGCTGCCGCCACAGGCCGTGAAGACCCAATGGGGTTACCGCCATCATGGCTATCGCGGCTACGGATACCGCCGCTACGGCTATCGTCCCTATGGCGTCTACCGGCCTTACGGCTATTACCGCCCGCGCTTCTACGGACGGCGCTGCGTCATCCGCGGCCGCACCTTCTTCAACGGCTACCGCTATGTGCGGCGTCCTGTGAGGGTGTGCTACTGATCGCGTCCGGCGCGGTGCGTTGAAACCACCGCGCCAGTCGCCCAGTCGATCCGGCCCTGCCCGAGATGCAGGGCTTTCGTCTCGTCCGTGAAGCCGCCATCCGCGCCGTGAAGGTAAAGCGGCGCCAGCACCGCAAGCGGCGCGCGGCTGCCGAGCACCCCCTTGACGAGGATGCGGGTTGCCGGCTCGGCAGCGCTCTTGTGCAGGAACAACAACCGCAGCGCTCCGAAACGGGGCGTCAGCGCCGTCAGCAGCCGGGCAATCGCGTCCGCCCGGTGTATCAGGACGATCTCGCCGCGCGGCTTCAGGAAAAACGCCGCCGCGCGCATCCAGCCATCGAGATCGCCGTTCTCCATGACATGCGAGCGCCGCTTCTGCGCGATAGGCGAGGGCCGGCCCTCGCCAGTCGAAAAGAACGGCGGATTGGTCAGCACCAGGTCGACCGATCCCGCGCCGAGGCCAGCCTCGCTTCGCGCGTCGGCAGCCGAGAAGATGTCGAGTTCGGCGACGCGGACCCGGTCGCCGAGCCCGTTCCGCTCGACATTCGACCGCGCCAGCGCGCAGGCGACGGGATCGTTCTCGACGAGCGTGACTGCGGCGTCCAGATGCATCAGAGCCGCCGCTATGCCGACCGCGCCGACACCGGCGCCCATATCCGCCAGGCTGCTCGGTCGAGGCGGCGCGGAGGCCGCGAGCAGCACGGCATCCGTCCCGATGCGGTGTCCCTTGCGCGGCTGCTCCAGAATCATCCGCCCGCCAAGAAAACCATCGATGCTGGTCTCGGCCTCGTCTTTTTCGTGCGGCGCGGCGGCGCTCATGGTGCCGATGGGCTGAGTTCATGCTCGAGCCCGGCTTCGCGCAGCACGCGCCGTGCTGCGGCGGCGTCATCCATGGCAACGAGCACCCGTCGCGGCAGGATGCCGAGCGATCCCTCGATCGCGCTGGTGAATTGGTCTGCGACGAAGAAGCCGATGCCGCGCTCGTCGAGCAGCGTCTCCACCAGCGATATGAGGACGATGTCGTTCGTGCGCAAAACCTCGATCAAAGGCTCGCCCCTCTGACGATTCCGTCCGTTCGCCTCTCGTGCAGGGCAGCCGCTGCCGTCGAATTGGACATTTTGCCTCCTGTGGCATAGGTCCACGTTGCAAATTCGGGGGCGACAGTGCAAGCACTATCCCGTGACGGATGCGATGATGTCGCTTGCTGGCGTACCCTGCGAAAGCAGTTTCGATTCAGGAGTTTCCCTTGGGCGTCGTTGTTCCAATTTCTGAAAAGTCGAGCGAGGCCAGCGTCGATCCCCTGATCGGTCTCGTCGCGGCGGATATGGAGCGCGTCAATCAGACGATCCTGTCGCGGATGAGTTCGGAGGTCGCCATGATCCCCGAGGTCGCGAACCATCTCATCGCCTCCGGCGGCAAGCGTCTTCGCCCCATGCTGACTCTCGCGACCGCTGGGCTCTCCGGCTTCAAGGGCGACGGACATGTGAAGCTCGCCGCCTCGGTCGAGTTCATGCACACCGCGACGCTGCTTCATGATGACGTCGTCGACGGTAGCGAGATGCGCCGGGGCAAGCTCGCGGCCCGCATGCTGTGGGGCAATGAGGCGAGCGTTCTCGTCGGCGACTTCCTGCTCGGCCAGGCCTTCCGCATGATGGTCGAGGTCGGCTCCCTTCCCTGCCTCGAAGTGCTTTCCACCGCCGCGACGGTGATCGCGGAGGGCGAGGTGATGCAGCTCGCCGCGGCCAAGAACACCTCGACCACCGAGGATGCCTATCTCGCTGTCGTGCGCGCCAAGACCGCCGCGCTGTTCGCGGCAGCCTGCGAGGTCGGGCCGATCCTCGCAAAGCGCCCCAAGGCGGAGATCGACGCCTGCCGCAGCTACGGCATGAATCTCGGCATCGCCTTTCAGCTCGTCGACGACGCGCTCGATTACGGCGGCGCGGCCCAGAACCTTGGCAAGAATACGGGCGACGATTTCCGGGAGGGCAAGATCACGTTGCCGGTCGTGCTGTCGTTTCGGCGCGGCTCAGAGGCGGAGCGGGATTTCTGGCGTCGGACGCTCGAGCAGAGCGACATCCGCACCGGCGACGTGGAATTTGCGATCGCCACGATCAAGCGGCACAAGGCGTTGGAGGCGACGGTCGAGCGGGCGCGCCACTACGGCGCGATGGCGCGCGATGCGCTCGCACTTTTCCCTGAATCGCATCATAAATCCGCCCTGCTGGATGTGGTTGATTTCTGCGTGGCACGGACACACTAGAGCAGGCTGCGATTGAAAAGCCTGGGTAACCGAATTATCTGAAGGCACGAGAAAGAGCGCGTCTTGACCAAACCACACCTCCAGATCCTGCTCTGCGCACCGCGCGGCTTCTGCGCCGGCGTCGTCAGGGCGATCGACGCCGTCGAGCAGGCGCTGCGCATCCACGGCGCTCCGGTCTATGTTCGGCATGAGATCGTGCACAACAAATACGTGGTCGAGAGCCTGAAGAAAAAGGGCGCCATCTTCGTTGAGGAATTGAGCGAAATCCCTGACACGAGTGCGCCGGTTGTCTTCTCGGCCCATGGCGTGCCCAAATCGATCCCCGCCGATGCGCAGCAGCGCAATCTCCTCGCGATCGACGCGACCTGCCCGCTGGTGACCAAGGTGCATCGCGAGGCGGAGATCCATCACAGGCGTGGCCGGCACATCCTGCTCGTCGGCCATGACGGCCACCCGGAAGTGATCGGCACGATCGGCCAGTTGCCGCCTGGCTCCATCACCCTCGTCGAGACGATCGAGGATGTGGAGCGGCTCGAGCCCGCCGATCCATCGACCCTCGCCTACATCACGCAGACGACGCTGTCCGTCGACGACACGCGCGAGATCATCGAGGCGCTGACGCGGCGCTTCCCGATGATCGCCCATCCGCACAAGGAAGACATCTGCTACGCGACGACCAACCGCCAGGAGGCGGTGAAGCACGTCGCGCCGCGTGTCGATGCCATGATCGTCGTGGGAAGCCCGAACTCGTCGAACTCGCAGCGCCTACGCGAAGTGGCAGAGCGGTCGGGCTGCGCCCTTGCGCGCCTTGTCCCGCGCGCCGAGGATATCGATTGGTCGCTGTTCAGTACCGTGAAGACGCTCGGTATCACGGCCGGCGCGTCGGCGCCCGAGGTGCTGGTCGAAGAGATCATCGACAGTTTCTTGAAGCGCTACACGGTCGATGTCGAGGTGATCTCGACGACGGAGGAAAACGTGTTCTTCCCGCTACCCCGGCCGCTGCGCGAACCCTCGGTCGAGTTCGACCACGGGCCTGTCTGACGCTTCAGGCCGACGCGTCAGGCGTTGACGATCAGCGCGCAGCCGAGCGCGACGAGCACCAGGCCGGCGCGTTCGCGCCGGCTCGATTTTTCCCTGAACAGACGGCCGGAGATCATCTGCGCGAAGAAGATCTCGATCAGCGCGAGCGTGCGCACCCGTGCGGCGGTCTCGATCGCGAAGGCGAGAAACCAGAATTGCGAGGCCAGCGCCCCCGCAAAGCCCGCCAGCATCGAGGGCCGCCAGGCGCGGATGATCGCACCAAGCACCTTGCGGTCGCGAGCCAGCAGGTAGAGCGTGAGCGAAACGGCCTGGATCGCGAGGCCGCAGGCGAGCGTCGTCGAGGCCGCGACCACGAAATTTGCTGCATCGAGGCTGCGGATCGCCGCGCGGAAGCCAACTGCCGACAAGGCGAACAAGCTGCCGGCCGCGATGCCGAGCATCGCCGGTCGCCAATTTGCGGCAGGTGCCTCGCCGACAGCCTGCTTCGGCCATGACATCAGCATCACGCCCGCGGTCGCGAGGCCGATCGCCAGCGTGACCGGCAACGACAGGTGGTCGCCGAGCACGACGAAACCGAAGATCGCCACCTGCACCGGTTCTGTCTTGGTGTAGGTCGTCGTCACGACGAAGGACTTGGCTTTCATCGTCGTCAGCATGAAGGCTGTGGCCGCGATCTGGCTGACGGCGCCGACCAGCGTCCACCCCAGGAACACACCGTGGAGCCGGGGAAGCGGCGCCCCCGTCACGCCGAGCACGACGCCCAGAAACAGGATGCCGAAGGGCAGCCCGAACAGGAACCGCACATGGGTCGCGCCGACCGTGCCAAGCGAGGTCGTCAACTCGCGCTGCATCGCATTGCGGACGGTTTGGCTCAGCGCGGCCGTGACGGTGAAGACGGCCCAGAGCCAGGGCAAGATGAATGACATGGGCGGATAGGGGTGGGAGAAGGTGGAGCTGTGGGCGGCAAGCGTCGCGGTTTGACGGTCGGCGGGGCGAACGCTAACACGTCTTCACGGCGACTGGTGCCGTACCACGCGCAAACCCTGGAAGCAAAGCCGCCCATGGCTGTCTATACCGATGTCAGCGACGAGGCTTTGGCGGCGTTTCTCGACCTTTATGATCTTGGCGATCTCATCGCTTTCAAGGGCATCGCGGAAGGGGTGTCGAACTCCAATTTCCTGCTGGAGACCGATCGAGCGCGCTATATTCTCACACTCTACGAAGCGCGCACCGAAGCGGCCGCCCTTCCCTACTTCATCGCCCTGATGGAGCATCTGGCGACCCACGGCATCACCTGTCCGCTGCCGATCCGGCAGCGCAGCGGCGAAACGCTGGGGATGCTGGCCGGCAAGCCTGCGGCGCTCGTCTCGTACCTCAGCGGTGTCTCTCTGAAGCGGCCCGCTGTTGCGCACTGCCTCGAAGCAGGCGAAGCGATGGCGAGGCTGCATCAGGCCGGCGCGACGTTCTCCATGCAGCGCCGGAACGACCTTTCGCTCGCCGGCTGGCGTCCGCTGTTCGCCGAGGCTCACGGGCGCTCCGATAGCGTTCTGCCTGGCCTTGAGGCGGCCATTCTGAGCGAACTCGATTATCTCGAGGCGCGCTGGCCGGCTGATCTGCCGTCCGGCGTCATCCATGCCGATCTCTTTCCCGACAACGTCTTCTTCCTGCGGGACAAGCTCTCCGGTCTGATCGACTTCTATTTCGCCTGTACGGACGCCTTCGCGTATGATCTCGCGATCGCGCTGAATGCCTGGGCGTTCGAGCCGGATTTCTCCTACAACGTCACCAAGGGCCGCGCGCTCATCGCGGGCTATCAGCGGGTACGCCGCCTGGAGCCTCGCGAGGCCGAGGCGCTGCCGATCCTCGTGCGCGGTGCGGCGCTCCGGTTCATGCTCACGCGCCTCGTCGACTGGCTGAACGTGCCGCCGGGCGCGCTCGTGAAGCCGCATGACCCGCTCGCCTATTACAAGCGGCTTCGCTTCCACCAGAAGCTCGGCTCGGCCCGTGACCTCGGTTACGAAAGTCAATGCACATGACCAGCGACCCCGGCACGGTCCGCATCTGGACCGATGGTGCGTGTTCCGGCAATCCCGGCCCCGGCGGTTGGGGCGCGGTGCTGCAATACGGCGAGACGATCAGGGAGTTGTCAGGCGGCGAGGCGCTCACAACCAACAACCGCATGGAGTTGATGGCGGCAATCCAGGCGCTTGAGGCGCTGAAGCGGCCATGCAGCATCGTGATGACGACGGACAGCCAGTATGTGAAAGGCGGCATCCAGTCCTGGATGCATGGCTGGAAGAGGAATGGCTGGCGCACTGCCGACAAGAAGCCGGTGAAGAACATGGACCTTTGGCAGCGGCTCGACGAGGCCGCGAAAGCCCACACGATCAATTGGCAATGGGTGAAGGGCCACGCAGGAGACGTCATGAACGAGCGCTGCGACGAGCTCGCCCGCATGGCGATGGCGCCGTTCAAGACGGCATAAAACGCGCTAGAACAACGACATCTGCCCGGGATCGCGGCGGAAGCGGCTGGTGTCGAGCCGCCGGCGCGGCTTGTCGAGCCCGTAGCGCTTGATCGCCAGCGCAAAGCGGTCATGGATCATCTGCGCGTATTGGCCCGTTCCGGTCATGCGCAGGCCGAACTCCGCATGGTTGAGCTTGCCATCGCGGCACTGGCGGATGAGGCTCAAAACCCGCTCGGCCCGATCAGGCCGATGCGCGCGCAGCCACTCCTCGAACAGGCTCTTGATCTCGTAAGGCAGCCGGATGATCGTCATGCCGGCCCGCTCTGCGCCGGCCTCTGCCGCCGCCTCGAGGATCGATTCAAGCTCATGGCAGGTAAGGCCCGGAATGACCGGGGCGGACATCACGGTGACGGGAATCCCTGCAGCGCTCAACGCCCTGATCGTCTCGATGCGTTTTGCCGGCGTCGCGGCGCGCGGTTCCATCAGGCGGGCAAGGTGCCGGTCGAGTGTGGTGATCGACACGCCGGTTTTGAGCAGGCCCTTCGCGGCCATCGGCGCGAGGATGTCGATGTCGCGCTGGATCAGCGCCGAGCGCGTCAGCAGCCCGACCGGATGCTCGAATTCGGCGAGCACTTCGAGGATGCGCCGCGTCAGCCGCTCCGTCCGCTCGCTCGGCTGGTAGGCGTCTGTGTTGATGCCGAGCTGAATGGCGGCGGGTCGGTAGTTCCTGTTCGACAGTTCCGCGCGCAGCAACTCGGGCGCATCCGGCTTGCGGAAGATGCGTGTTTCAAAGTCGAGCCCCGGCGAGAGGCCGAGATAGGCGTGCGTCGGCCGGGCGAAGCAATAGATGCAGCCATGCTCGCAGCCCTTGTAGGGGTTTATCGAGCGGTCGAAGCCGACATCCGGCGAGGTGTTGAACGTGATGATGGTGCGCGACGAATCGACTTCGAGCACGGTGCGCGCGTCCGATTGCTCGAAATCCTCATTCGGCTGCGCGTCCCAGCCGTCGCTGATGCGGTACGCATCCGGCGTGTCGAACCGGCGGCTGGCGCGGTTGGAGACGGAGCCGCGGCCTTTCTTCGGCTCGTCGGGAAGCGCTTGGTCGTCGGCAGGGAGCATGCCGAACCATAGCGTCGAGATAAGAACAAATAAAGAACAAAAGACTCTTTGGTCTTAGCGTTGCCGGAACGGCCAGCGCGTCACGCCGGTCGAGAACAGCGCCATCCAGACGAGGATGGGCTGCAGCACGAAGCGCGGCCCGTGATACCACCAGCTGCTGGGGAGGCCCGCCACGTCGACGCCATCGAGCGCATGCTTGATGTTGGCCGGAAACACGCAGACGGCGTAGAGCGCGAGCATGATGCCGGCAAGGCGTATCAATCCCGGCACGAAAAGGCCTGCTGCACCCGCGAGTTCGCAAAGCCCGGTGACGAGCACGACCTCGCGCTTCATCGGCACCCAGTCGGGCATGATCGGCAGGAACGCGTCCGGCGAAACGAGGTGCACGATCCCGGCCACGGCGTAGAACACGGCGAGCAGGAGGCGAATCGCAAGGCGGATTCGTGCATGAGGTTCGCTCATCGCCGGAACACCGCGACGAGTTCGAGATGCGGCGACCATTTGAACTGGTCGACCGGCGTCACGCGGTCGAGGCGATAGCCGCCGCGCGACAGGATGCCGGCATCGCGCGCGAAGGTGGCGGCGTTGCACGAGACGGCGACGATCGTTCCGACGCTCGATTGGGCGAGCTCCCTCGCCTGCGCCTCCGCCCCGGCGCGGGGCGGATCGAACACGACGGCCTGATAGCGCTTCAGCTCGGTGGGCAGCAGTGGACGCCTGAACAGGTCGCGCAGTTCGGTCGTGATCGGCTTCATGCCCTGAATGAAGCTTGCAGCGCGCTTCAGGGCGGCGACGCCGGCAGCCTCGCTGTCGACCGCGTGGACGCTGGCGCGCGTCGCGAGCCGAAGGGCGAACGGGCCTGCGCCGCAGAAGAGATCGGCGATCGCCTTCGCATCGCCGACGCCTTCCGCGACGAGCGCGGCCAGCGTGTCCTCACCGGACGCCGTCGCCTGCGTGAAGCCGCCCGGCGGAATGGCGACATCGACCGTGCCGAAGCGCAGCACAGGCTGGCGGCGCTCGACGACGATGTCGCCATGAAGAGAGAGCCGCGCAAGATCGCGCCGCGCGGCAAGCTCGGTCAAATGCAGCCGCGTCTCGAAATCGATCGCGCCGGCGCCGGTGATGTCGGCGTCGATGCCAGAGCGCGTCGCCGTGAACTGCACCGATAGCGGCTTGCGCACCCGCCGCAGCGCGTCGCCGATCTCGCGCGCGATGGCCGTCGCATTGCCAAGAGCGGGAACGAGGATCGGGCAGCTTTCGATATCGACGAGGTCATGCGTCTTGCCGGCCATGAAGCCGGCCTCGGCCTTGCCGCTCGCAAAACGGATGTGGAATTTGGCACGTCGCCGGCCAGCGCCATGCGCATCGATGAGGTCATCGACGAGAGGAGCGAGTCCCTCGAAGCTGAGCGCGGTGGCGACGAGGCCTCGCTTCCAGGCCCGGTAGGGCTCGTCCTGCCAGTGTTGCGTCGCGCAGCCGCCGCAGCGCCCGAAATAGGAGCAGAAGGGCGTCGTTCGCTTCGGGCTCGCCGTTTCGATGCGCGTGATCTCGACGCGCGGCCCGTCGCGCCGCACCACGACGGCCTCGCCCGGCAGCGCATATGGCACGAAGATGGGCTTGCCATCGACCGTGGCGACGCCTTCGGCGAGCTGGCCCATCTTCTCGATGATAAGCGGATCGCCGTTCATGAGGCGTCGCCGCGCCGGGCGGCGATCAGGAATTCGCGATTGCCGTCGCCGCCCTCGATCGGGGAGGGGATGACGCCTGCGACGGCCCAGCCGAGCCCGGAAATCTCGCCCGCGATCCGGTTGCAAACCTCGTCATGGAGGCTTTGGTCTTTCACGATGCCGCCCTTGCCGATCTTCGACTTGCCGACCTCGAACTGCGGCTTGATCAGCGCGACGAGGCTTGCCTGCTCGGCGCCGAGCGCAAGCACGGCCGGCAGTACGAGGCTGAGCGAAATGAAGCTCACATCGATGACGATGAGGCCGACGGGTTCTGGCACCTCCGACCGCGTCAGTCTTCGTGCGTCGAAGCCCTCCAGCAATCGGATTTCAGGGCGGTCGCGCAGGCTATTGTGGAACTGGCCGTGTCCGGTATCCACCGCGTAGACCCGGTGCGCGCCGGCGCGCAGCAGCACGTCGGTGAAGCCGCCGGTCGAAGCGCCGACATCGAGGCAGGCCAGCCCGCCGGGATCGATGCCGAAGCTTTGCAGCGCATCGGCGAGCTTGACGCCTCCGCGCGAGACGTACGGGTGCGGCGCGCTGGCGCTGATCACGGCGGCGCTGCTGATGTCCTGCGAGGCCTTGCGCACCTGCTTGCCGTCCGCGCTGACGAGGCCCGCCTCGATCGCCGCCTGCGCTCTTGCCCGGCTTTCGAAATGCCCGAGCGCAACGAGGAGCTGATCCGCCCGCCGCGTTGCGGGAAGGTTCGAATTGTTCGTGCTCACTTCATCTTCGCTTAACGTAAAAATGGGATTATCCGCATCGTTTTCGGGCTCGTCCCGCCTGTATCCGTTGCGTATCGAGGTTGTGTCATGATGTGGCGCGTTTGCCTATGGTCAAGCCTGTCTTTGACGATCATGACGCTTCCGGTCCATGCCCAGTCGGTCTCGTCCGAATGGAGCCTGCTGTCGACGCCGAGCGCGGTCAATCTCAAAGCCTCGAGCCGCCCCGCCGAAACAACGCAGTCGATCGCCCGCAAGGTCGTCCTACCCGCACCGAGCGCGATCGAGCCGGGCTGGAACCTTGCGAATGACGAGCGCTTCGCCAGCCTCACCTATGCCACCGGAGGCAAGCTTGCTCCGCTCGGCTTTCGCTGTGCCAAGGGCGACGGCTTTGTCACGCTGCGCACGCCGCCCGTGTCCTTCGCGCCCGGCAAGCGGGTCAACGTGCTGTTGAAATCGCGGAACGGTACCATCCGCATCGACGGCAAGGTGACCGCCGATGGCGAGCGGGTGATCGCCAGCGAAAGCCCGGTGCGGACGAGTTCGCTCGTCTTTGTGCTGACGCCGAAGAAGGGCGAGGCGAAGCTCAGCGTCGGATCGTGGAGCACCGAGATCGACGAGGGCGCGTCGGACATCATGCTGCTGCGCTTCCAGACGCTGTGTGACCAGCCGCTGAAGAGTGCCGAGGCGGATTGAACCCGCCAGGCTGGACTATTTGTTTGACGCAATCGTCAAAACGAAAGCGAAATGATCAGAATCAATCAGACCATGCTCAGAGCGAAAAACCGTTGCCACTTTTTCGCAGCATGCTCTAACCGATATCCAGCGGCTCGACACCTTTCGGCTTTCCGTCCGCGCCGAGCGTGATCTTCTCGATCCGCATCTCAGCCTTTTTCAGCAGCGCCTCGCAATGGGCTTTCAAGGCTTCGCCGCGCTCATAGATCGTGATCGAGTCTTCGAGCCCGACATTGCCCTGTTCGAGTTTCGAGACGATCTGCTCCAGTTCCTTCAGCGCGATCTCGAATGGCAGGCTGGCGATATCCGTCATGGAAGCGGCGGAAGGCGGCGATGCGTCGGTCAAATCATGATCCTCCATTCGAGGCACAGCTTATAGCCATCAATTCTTTTCGCGCCAAATCGTCTTGTGCACCCTGTGACACTGCTCGACATTGCAGCTCTCAAAAACGAAAGGAGCGGAAGCGCCATGTCGACGTCCATCTTTCTCTATGGCAGCCCGCTGTCCGGCCATGCCTACAAGGTGCGGCTGGCGCTCGCCGTGGCCGATCTTCCCCATGGCTATGAAGAGATCGACATCAACAGCCCGCGCGGCGAGAGGTCCGACGCGTTCCAGGCCGCGGCCCGCTTCGGCCAGGTACCGACCCTCGTCGTCGATGGCGAGAGCCTCGCCCAGTCGGACGCCATCCTATGCTGGCTCGCGCGGCACACGGGCCGTTTCGGCGGCGAATCGGACGGCCGCATGCAGCACGTTCTCGAATGGCTGTTCTGGGAAGCGAACCGGCTCGGCATGTGCCTGCCGCAGCTGCGCTGGGCGCGGAGCTACGCGCCGCATGAATACAATGATGGCACTCTCGAATGGCTGCAGGCCCGCTATGACAGCGATATCGCCCGGCTCGAGGAGGAGTTGTCTGATGGCAGGGCCTTCATCCTCGACGAGACGCCGACCGTCGCGGACTTCTCGCTTTGCGGCTATCTGTTCTCGGCAGATGAGGCGAAGGTCGCGGTGCCGCCGCATGTGCGGCGCTGGCTCGCCAACATCGCCTCTCTGCCGCGCTGGCAAGCCCCCACCGATCTGATGAAACCTTAGAAAGTCAGACCGGGAGTGCCGTCGTTTTCTTCACGGTGCGCAAGGCAAGCGTGGTCTGCACGCGCACGACGCCCGGCAGCTTCGTCAGCACGTCGCGATGGACGCGCTCGAAATCCTTGGTGTCGCGATAGGCGACGCGCACGAGATAATCCGCGGTGCCTGCGAGCAGGTGGCACTCCATGATCTCCGGATGATCGCCGACCGCGGCCTCGAAGGTTTCGAGCGCCTCGCGGCCCTGCATGTCGAGCGTGACGAAGACGAAGGCGTTGCTGGCAAGTTCGGCCTTCGCCTCATCCATCAGCATCACATAGCCCGCGATGAATTTCTCGTCCTCAAGAACGTTGACGCGGCGCAGGCAGGCCGATGGCGAGAGGTTCACCTTCTCGGCAAGCGCGGCGTTCGTCAGCCGTCCATCCTGTTGCAGCGCCCTCAAAATGGCCCGGTCCCGGTCGTCGAGATCGCTGATCTTCATGGTTGTCCTTCGACGCTTGAGCCTGTCGGACGGTTGAGCCCGTCCCTTCATTCATGAACGGTATTTTCTAAGACTGGGTTGTTATGTCCAGCGAAAACGGAATGCCCTCATAGCAATCTTCGCCGCGTCCAATCGATCGGATGGCGTCGATCATGCGGCCGTTGCGGCCCAGCACGCGGTCCGCGATCTCGATCAGTCTCGGATTGGGGCTGGCAGTGGGCGAACTGCGGCGGAGTTCCTCTGCAAGCTCGAACTCGTCGCGAGCGCTGTCGAGCGCCAGAACGCTCATATAGGCGGCGGCGGTGGACCGGCTGACCCCGGCATAGCAATGGATCAGCAGGGGCCCTTTTCGAGGCTCGGCCATCCAGCGGCGCGCGAAGCCAAGCACTTCGCGCACATGCAACTCTTCTGGAAGAACATGCCCGTCCCGCTCGTGCTCCGGCGTCATGCGGCCGTCCTCGCCAGCGACGATGTCCGAGATGCCAACGCGCAGATACCGTTCCGGCGCGATCTCGGCATGGCTGTCGACCTTGGCGGCAGGGCCGAGGAGCGTCATCAGATGCGTCGCCCTTGTGCGTTCGAGATGCGATTTGACGAGCGCGAGCGAGCAGACATGGATACGGTTCATTGCCGTTGCTCCTTGATGTGTCCGGACGTCCGGTCGAGCGCCCGGAAACGCTTGAGGAACGCAGCTTCGGCTTTATCGGTCGGCATCGGATCTAGAAGATCGAGCACATCCGCCGGCAGCGGGTGCGGCGGGCCGAACAGCAGCTCCGCTTCCGCGATAGAGAAGCCGGCAAGTCGCGTCGCCTCGTGATAGGCCGCCGCCTGATCGGCTTGCTTGATCACCCTTGCCGCCGCTTCCGTCGTGTGGGCCGCAAGGCCGAACCTCAGGCGCACCGCCTCCAATATGCGGGCCTCGACCGTGCGGTAGCTGTCGGAGAGCACGGCCTTGAACGGGGAGATGATGTCGCCGATCACATATTCTGCGGCGTCATGCAGAAGCGCGCCAAGCAGGGTCTGCGTGTCCGTGTCGGGCGATAGCCGCTGGCTGACCGCCTCCACCAGCAGCGAATGCTGGGCGACCGAAAACACATGCGGCCCGCGGGTCTGGCCGTTCCAGCGCGCGACCCGGGCAAGCCCGTGCGCGATATCCTCGATCTCGATGTCGTGGGGAGACGGGTCGAGCAGATCGAG
>JAIELD010000015.1 GCA_019753285.1 Beijerinckiaceae bacterium
GGTCGTCGAGGAAGGAACCGCTCGAAAGAACGGTTTCATGCCCGAGGTCAAGGCCGCCGGAAAGACGGGCACGACGGACAGTTACAAGGATGCCTGGTTCGTGGGCTTCACCGGCAACTACGTCGCGGCTGTCTGGTTCGGCAATGATGATTCATCGCCGACCGAAACGGTGACCGGGGGCTTCCTGCCCACGATGGCCTGGAAGAGTATCATGGAATACGCCCACAAGGACATCGAGCTGAAGCCGATACCGGGCCTCGCACCGAGCCAGACGCCGCCCGGACCGGTCGCGGCCCGCGGCAAGACGCAAGGCTTCGTGCCGGTGAGCCTCAGCGTCACCCAGCGCGGACGCACGCTTTCGGGCAAAGCAGCAGCGACGATCGTGGAAATCGAGACGCTGTTCAAGCGCGGCGCACAAGCGCGCGCCTTCGAGCCATTAAAACCGGCCGCGCTTTCGCCGCGCAGACCGGTGCAGAAGGCGGACAGCTTGAGCTTCGTTCCGCTCGGGCGGCTCTGAGGCCGTTCATTATCCCAACAGCGGAAAAACGCGCGCGTGATTCATATCGTCGGCTTCTTCATGGCCATCTTCATCGCGGCGACGAGCGGTCTCGGGCTCACCTGGCTGGCGGTCAACCTCGGGCATGGGTTTGACCAGGTTCGGGTTGGAAGCTGGTCCACCTCGCCCAAGGCCGGCACGCTCGAATCAGATCCCTATTCGAAGGCGGTGATCGCACGCAGCGGAGAGATTCCGATGAGCGCCGGCGAGGGCCTCGCGCTGCGGAGCGATCGCGACGATGGCGGCGCACCCCTGACGGGACGCTGTACGTATGTCGTCAAGGGCTCGTTGCCTCCGGCGCGTCTTTGGACCTTGACGGCCTACGACGATGCAGGCGCGTTCCGCGACAATCCAGCCCATCGCTACAGCTTCACCTCATCCGAGATCGTCCGCGACGCGGACGGCTCTTTCGAAATCACGGTCAGCCCGGAGGTGAAGGCCGGCAACTGGCTGCCGGTCGATCGCGAACAGAGCCTCGTTCTCGTCATCCGGCTTTATGACACGCCTGCCAGCAGCAGCGTTTCGCAGCTCGGCACGCAGATGATCCCTAAAATCGAGCGGAAGGCGTGCCTGTGACCCGACTCTGGCCCTGGCTGTTCGCGGGCCTGTTCCTCGGCGGGATCGCGCATCTCGTTTCGATTCTCATCCTGCCATCCGTATCGCGGCAGGATGCGACGTCGATCCTGCGCGCGCTCGGGCCGATCAACACGCTTTTGACGCTGCCGAGGAGCCGACCGCAGGCAAGCGTCATACCCTTCGGCGATCCAAACGCTGCGGTCGCGATCTGCCCCTTCGACATTACGGCGATGCCGCTTCGCATCCGCGCTCCGGCTGGCGACACGATCCTCACGCTCACCTTCATGCAGGGCGGGGGCGGCATCTTCTATTCACTGTCGGACAAGGCGAATCTGAAGGGCGCGCTCGACGTGCGGCTTGCGACCGACGATCAACTCCAGACGATCGAGGGGAATGATCCGGAGGACCAGACGATCACCGAGCTGCGCATCCGCGCGCCGCGCGCCACCGGCGTCGTGCTGATCCGCGCCATATCGAGCGAGGCGGCGCTCTATCCGGATGCGGAACGCCGCGTGGCAGCGGCAAGCTGCGCGCCGGAGCGAATCCAGTAACCAGTGAGACCGACCGCCGGGTGGCTATTTGGTGATGAGCGGGCGCGGCGCGCCATAGCCGATGCGGCCTGAGACCGGCTGGCATTCGATCGCCAGCGCCTTCAGGCCCTGCTCGGCGTAGATGGCCTCGCGCATCGGTCCCATCAGCACGAGGCGTTCGAGAGCGTAGCGGTACATCTCGATCCGATAGCAAAGATCGCGATGCACCCACTGTTCCAGCATGACGTTTTCATAAATGCGAGCGCGCGCATCATCGACCTCGCCGGGCGTGATGTCGGTCACGAAAGCGAAACTGCGCTCGCGGATGCGGTCAGCCTCCTTCACGCGCGCATAGACCGCGTGAAACTGACCGATCAGCACGCGATCCGCCTCGATGTCCTCGGCGAGGCGACGGTAGCGCGAGGCGAGCGATCGGAACGCCGCATCGCTCAACAGCATGTTGAGATAGATTTCGCGGTTCGTGCCGGTGATCGAGGGCAGGATGCGCTGGACGCGCATTTCGGCAAGCGTGTCGTCGAATTTGTTCTGCGCGAATTGCGGCATCAGAAAGTGCCAGGCGCGGTCGCGCAGCTCGCGCTCGTCATCGGTCGTCGCGCCCCATGATTCAGGCTCGCCGCGATAGGCGATGGCAGCCTGACTGAGAAGCGGCCAATAGGTGCCGGTGAGGTAGTCGGTCTTGACGCGGCCGAAATCGCCGGTGCCCGAGCCGCAGCCGGTCAGGGCCAGCAGACAGCACATCAGCGCCGACATCCGTATCGGATGCGGCCGGTGCGCCTTTTCAAGACGCTGCGCCATGGCCGTCAGGCCCGGCGCCGGCGTGAACGATTCGAGCCGCTGGTCTTCAGCGGCGCATGCGGCTTGTCGTCATGGCGCTCATAGCGAACGCCCGTGAAAAAGACGATTTCTGCACTTCCCGAAGGCGGTTTTGAAACGCGGGTCTCGACGTTTTTCGCTCGGGGCATGGGAATGAGGACGCCCATCGAAAAAAGCTCCACGATTGCGATGAAGCCATTTTCATCCAATCCCGTGCATTTCGGCGGATCATGGTTAATTTTGAGCTAATGAGCTGTCGTTTTATGAAACAGCTTCGTCACAGGAGATCGAGGAAATGCCGGCCCGCCCGGTCCTCCACCTCGACGAGCCAGAGATCGGGATCGAATTTCAGTTCCCTGACAATCTTCGCCTCGACCTCGGCGGCATCGATCGTGTCGCTGTCATGCGTGCGCTGCCAACGCCTGACGCCGTCATCATCCTGCATCAGCGATTGCGGCGCGGGCGCATAGAACGCTGCCTGCCCATCGAGGCGATCGACCTTGATGAAGATGGCGCCGGCCTCAGCCGCGCCGCGCCGGCGCAGCATGGCGACCGCGCCCTCACCCTCTGCACGGCGAAGATAGGCCGAGACCCAGAAATCCGATCGTAAACGCATGGTCTCAGCCCCGCTCGAGGCGGCTAATCGATGGTCATGCCGGACGCAGCCGACAGTTCTTTCAGGAAGCGGCCATTGGGCTCGCCCCGCACGGCAAGCTTGCGGTCGCGCTCGAAGCGCTCGATGGCGGCCTTGGTCGTGGCACCGAACGAACCGTCGGTCCGCAAGGGGCCGTAGCCGATCTTGTTGAGAGCGCGCTGCACGCCCTCGACCGTCCGCGTCCGCTCGGGCTGCGCGGTCGATCCGGCGTCCTTGATGAGAAGAAGGAGCTGGTCCTTCATCGCAAGCTTGGAGGCGGCGACTTGCGTCAACAGCTTCTCCGTGGCCTGGCCGGTCACCGGCAGACCCGCGGCCTTCTCATATTCGCGGATCGCGATCTCGAAGCGGGTGCCGGGCTTGCCGTCGATCACGCCGATGTAAAAGCCGCGCCGCGCGAGTTCGGCTTGGAGGTCCTTGTTGAGCACCGCCTGCTTCACGAGATCCGCTTCGCTTAGCTGCACGGGAGCGGAGGCCGGGCGCGCCGGCGGCAACGGCGCCTTGGCAGGCAGGGCCGAGGTCACCGGCGCAACCGCAAAGAACGGCGCTGGATGACGATCATGCTGCAGCGCCACGGCGTTGACGAGAATGACGCCGGAAATGCCAAGCGCGACAATCGCCGCCAGCGAGCGCATCGGCCGATGAAAGATGCGGCGGCCGACCACGCGCAGCAGGCTCGTTTCGCCATGCACAAGCCGCAAGGCTTCGTCGCGCCACCTCGGCGCTGCTTTCGCGGCTTTGCCGCCCGGCTTCGACGCCTGGCGAGCCGCGCTGCGCTGCTGGCCCAGCGGCGGTAGGGTGGAGGCGTCAGGCATGCTTCTTGAACACCTTCTCCGAGTGGTTTCTGTCCTCGTCGTCCTTGCCGCGCCGGAAGCTCTCGAGATCGACCGGCGCGTTTGCCTTCACGACCTCTGCGAGGGCGAGAGGCAGCGTGACCATTGTCTCAAAGCCGCCATCGGGCAGCAGACGCTCGCTGACGGCGCCGCCCTGATAGCGGGCAAGCGCCTGCGCCTGTTCGAAGAGAAGGCCGCTCCTCGGAGACAGCCTTTCCCGCAGACCGGCCGCCGACTGCGGATGGAGCGCCGCTCCATTCACCGGCGCGATGGCGAAACACATGGTCTCCTCACGCGAGGAGACGGTGAGGGCGACGCAGAGCGTCATTCCGATATCCATCATCGCCGCAGCGACGCCCGCGACCGTGGCGACCGCCGCCGAGCGATCGGCGCACCACTCGCCCTCGATCTCAACCGAGGTGATCGAGATCGTGAGACGCTTCTCGCCGAAATAGTCGCGAAGATAGGTCTCGGCGCTCTGGATGACCGCGACCGGATCGACCGTCTGAGGCGCGAGCACGTAGGAACCCGATTTCAGGCGGACCATGTCGAGAAGCGCATCGGTTATGCGCAGCAGGGTCTGGCCGGATTCGTGGATGATCTCGCCATATTCGGCGATCGTTCCGGGCTCATTCGGCTGCGTCGCCGGGCTGGCGAGCAGGTCCGAGAAGCCGATCACGGCGTTGAGCGGCGTACGGATGTGGTGGCTCATCTCGCTCAGATATCGTTCGGAGACATCGACCTCGTCGCCGGTTCGCCGAGACCGGTCGGCTTCCTGCACCCGGCTTCTCGACAGGAAGACGACCAACCGATCGCCGCCATCGGCCGGCGGGATGATCCTGGCGTCGAAATCGGAGAACGTCATCAGCCGCGTTTCCGGGTGCGGCGGATCGAGCCGCAGGCGCAGTCTCATCGATTGGGATGGCGCGGCAGGCTTGATGTCGGCGCAGGCCTTCAAAAGCGCCGGCCGATCGAGAAGGTGCAGACGTTCGAAAAGGCCGCGCCCGAGCAGGTCTGTCGCCATGGCGCCGAGAGTGTCGAGCGCATTGGGGCCAAGTGCGAGGACGCGTCCGCTGCGATCGATGAGGAGCGCCGTTTCGAGACCATGCCTCAGCGTGGCTGCAACCAGGGCTTCATCCTCCGACACGGGATGCCGAGCCGGTTCAATCAGGTGCGGTCGCCGCGCGCGGAGCGAGGACACCGCACCGGCGAACGGCGGCAGAAAGGCAAGCGCTGCGGCCCCGTATGCGTTGGTCGCTCCGGTTTCCAGAGCCATGCGATGCGCGACGAGCCAGAGGACGGCGAGACCGATCAGGCCTGCAAAGGATGCTTTGAGCGAGACGGCGCGCGGCGGAGCCGCGATTTCGAAATCGACCAGCGAGAGCGCCAGAAAGGCAAGGCTGCAGACAGGACCAAGTCCCGCGGCAAGAAAACCGATGGCGAGAAGCGCCGAAACCAGCACCTGCAGCCGTGCGGCGAATACGGCGGACTGCTTAAGGCGAAGTGCGGTCAAAGCAGTCGCCCATGGAAACAGCAAGGCCGCCATGACGAGCAGAAGGTGTAGCGGCTTGGCGGCCGGGGCAGCCAACAGGAACGGCAGCGCGGTGCCGCCAGCACACAGGGCAATCCAGCGGGATTGGGCGAAGGCATCGCCCTTCGCTTCTCCCGTTTTCGTCCATTCGACCGATTTCAGCTTGGAGGCGACCGCCGCAACCATGAAACGCAAAGACCCCTGTCACGTCGAGCGATGCTCTGACGGCACGCTTGAAGCCGTACTATCCCTTTGCAAGTTTAACGAACCCTGAGCCGTTCACCATATTGCGGCGCGTGCAGGGGCCGTCAGAGCGCAAAACGCCGGAGCGAACGGCAAAACCGGCCAACGTGGTGAAGATGGCGTTGACGAAACGGTCCGGCAGGGGGTCGAGGGGCCAAAGTTTAAACAACTGCTTACTGCGTTGGCCAAAACTTGAGATAATTGCCGGTGAAATTGCTAAAACACCGAGGGTATAAGAGCAGCGGTTTTCAGCGACAGGGCAACACAGGCAATGGCCATCGTGCGGATAGCTTTCGCGGCAGCCGCGCTCATCTACATCGCGCCGCATTTCGGCGTGGACGTCTTTAAGGCGGCGCGTCCGCTGATCGCCGAGGCGAGCCACGATCTGACGTCGGACGCGGTCGCGAAAACCGTTCTCGCCTATTGCCAGCAAAATCCGGACACCTGCGTGAGAATCGCGAAAGCCGCCCTGCAGACGGAGGCGCAGTCGCCGGAGACCATCAAGACCGTGCATGCCGAGTTGCGCCCCGCCCTCCCCGACAAGGCGCCGCTTCCGCCGGCCCGCCCCTCCGACCTCCGCCCGGCACTTCGATAGCGCTCGAACAGGTACGGGACACATGGCCGCCCTTGACGGCGCCCGCGAGGGTACCCACAACGGAGCGAACGATCAGAATTCGGATCCCGCAGATGGCCCTGCAGACAATCGACAGCATTCTTGAAGACCTCGGCTTCCTCGACGACTGGGAAGACAGGTATCGCTACATCATCGAGCTCGGGCGCAGCCTGCCGCCGCTGCCGGACGCGGCCCGCGTCGACGCCAACAAGGTGAGGGGTTGTGCGAGCCAGGTGTGGCTCGACACGCATGTGAGCGATGAAACGTCGCCAGACCCGGTCATGACCTTCGCGGGCGACAGCGACGCCCATATCGTGCGAGGCCTCGTCGCCCTTGCCGTAGCGCTGTATTCCGGCAAGCGAGCGAGCGAGGTCGCGGCGACCGACGCGATCGAGCTCTTCGGCAGGCTCGGGATGAAAGAGCATCTCAGCGCGCAGCGATCGAACGGGTTCCGCTCGCTGGTGGACACGATGAGAAACGAGGCCGCGCGCCGCCTGACAAGGCATGAAACCGCCTAGGCGTCGACGCCGCTTTCGCCCGCAGTCCAGACCCGAACGACGCCGCTGCGTTCGCGTCCGCGCGTTTCGTCCGAGAAGCCATAGTGCCGCGCGAGCCGGTCCAGAGCGAGCCGCGCCACGACCTTCGCCGACCGCACCGGCCAGCGCCGCTCCCGTTCGATCTGCTCGAGCCCTTTCAGAAAGCAGCAGAGATCGAACAGAAGACCGGAAAACTCAGGACCGACCGCCTGCAGCGCAGCGTTCATGCGTTGCCCGGCGGCGACAATGCTTTCAGCCGCATTGAGGCCGGCGGAACCACCATTTCTGCTCCCCGCCAAGGGGTTTGACCAGTCGATACCCATGCGCGGCGCAGTGCGGCTCATCGTGTAGTCAAGACGCAGGCGCTCACCAGCCGCGAAGGCGGCTGCTCCGATGATGGGCTCGCCATCCGCTCCCTTGCGCCGCCGCATCCAGAGCAGCGGGCTTTCAGCATCGTTGCAATAAACCGTCGCCTCTGCGCCTTCGATCGTGACCTTCTGCGTCGATAGTGTCTCGTGCTGCGCCCGGAACCGATCAGGTGCTGAAGCTGTATCCGAGGGCTTGCGCGCGAGAGCCGCCTCGCCTGCACTCGTCAGTCTCAACTGCCCGTCCGCCTGCGGGGCGGCCAGCTTGAGCCGGATCAGTTCGGCGGCAGCGACTCTCGGAAATCGTTGTCCCGCCGGCGCGCCGAAGCCGTCCCTGCCCAACTGCTTCAAGAGGCGATTTGCCGAACGGGTCATTGATGCAGTGCGTTGGCTCATGATGGTTCTCCAGATATCAGGACTGGATCGAACCGCCTCGTCCAGGCATCGAGCGCGCATTCGAGCGCTCCGATCGCGACATCAATGGCGGGATCGTCGCGCATATCCTCGACCTGATGGCAGAAACGGCGAACGGTGGTGCGATCGCAGGCGAACATCCGCGCAAGGTCACTATAGTTCAGGCCGAACGCGACGTGGCCAAGATAGACAGCGACCCGGCGATGCAGCGGCGTCGCGGGCCTGCCGAGCGATGGGCGTCGCTTTCCTGATGCATCTGGAAAGGCGCAAAGACCCTTCGCCAATTCTGCGCCGCGACACTGACCACCGAGCCGATCGTTCGATGCGGACAGGCGCTTTGCGCATCTATTAAACGAGTGAAAATTCATAATATAGGAATATTATCTGTTTTAAATTCAATCAAGAGACTTTTTTATATTTCATAGGTTTTTTTTCTTTATGCCCGCTCGACGGTTTGCTCTCATCCTTTCAGTGCGCAGGGAGTGCAAGCCGATGTCCGACGACCAATCCAGACCGCAGTCTGTCAAACGCATTGATGCGAGAACGAAAAGGGCGCAGGCGATTCGGGTCTGGCGGGCGCCGGACCTCGAAGCCGAAAGGTCGGTATCAGCCTGTTCGAGCGTCCTGCTCGTCAGCGACGAAAATGCAAGGCGCGAAACCCTGAGTGGCCTGGCGCTCAAGCTTCGCCGTGAAGCGGCGCGCGGCAAATCATTCCATCCGGAGTATGATATTGGCCGGCACCTGCGCCTGCTCATGGAGTTGAGAGCGCTGTCCGGCACGAGCAGGCGCAAAACGAAACAGGCCGCTCGAGGAGCGGCCTGACGGTATTCGGTCTTCAAAAAAAGCCTGTTACTTTACGGCGCGGCCCCGGCGACGCTGCTGTCCGAGACCCATTTCCTTGGCGAGGCGCGAACGCGCTTCGGCATAATTCGGCGCGACCATCGGATATTCGGGCGGCAAACCCCACTTCTCGCGGTACTGATCGGGCGAAATGTTATACTGCGTCCGCAAATGGCGCTTCAGCGACTTGAAACGCTTTCCATCTTCGAGGCAGATGATGTAATCGGGCGTCACGGACTTCTTGACCGAGATTGCCGGCTTCTGCGGCTCGCTCGGCAATTCAGGCGCGACCCCTGCTCCGACGCGCATCAGCGCATTGTGCACATCGCTGATGAGGTGAGGCAAATCAGACGAGGGAACCGAGTTGTTGCTCACATAGGCCGACACGATGTCAGCAGCAAGTTCGATGAATTCTGAAGACGAAGCCGAACTGGACATTTCAAAAGAAGCCTTTCTCATTATATTCTTGATTTTGGAACGAATTCAAAGTGTCCAAACCCAATTACGCTACCAAAGCGTGCAATCCGCAGTAAATCATGGTGAGTCTAAGCGCGGATTTCTTAATCCTCTGATAGACCTCCAAAAACACCGATGCAAGTAGAATTTGATTGTTGCATAGCCCGTGCTGCGCTCGCATCATGAACATACAAGCAACCCACCATCTGAAGCGTGCGCGAGATGCTGAAATCCCTGAAGCCGTCAATTGTATTCGAAGCGGCGACAACGCCGTCTTTCGGACATCAATCGGCGAAAATGTGTCAATATGCTTTGAAAAACGCGCCAAATTTGAGTCTTTTTGCAAGTGTAACCGTTTGAACAGCGTGAAGCGGTCCGAACGTTTGCCTCAAGCAGTGGCGACAATTCGTTCGGCCGGCAGCACAATTCAACAACAAAGATCAGGACGATATCTGTGAAAAACATGGATTCAGCAGGCCAGCAAGCCGTGTCGGAACGGCTTCCTTCGTTCGAATCGGCCACGCCGCCGGCCATCCGCGTCGAGGACAAGGTCATGATGGTCCATGGCCTCGCGATCCACGACGAATTTGCCTGGCTGCGCGCGGAAAACTGGCAAGCCGTCCTCAAGGACGGGACTGCGCTCCCGCCCGAAATCAAAGCGCATCTGCTTGCCGAAAATCGACATACCAAACGCGCGATGCGGAAGGTCGACGGGCTGCGCAAGCAATTGCTTGGTGAATTGCGCGGCCGAATCAAGGAGGATGACACCTCGCCCCCCGAGCCGGACGGGCCGTTTGCCTACTTCTCCCAGTTTCGCGAGGGTGAGGAGCATCCGCGCATCTGCCGCCAGCCGCGCCATGGCGGCGAGACGACCATTCTCCTCGACTGCGAGCGCCTCGCCCGAGGCAAGGCATTCTTTGACCTTGGCGACAGCGCGCATTCGCCGGACCATGCTCTGATCGGCTGGAGCGTCGATCTCGAAGGATCGGAATTCTACACGATCAAGGTCCGCACGGTCGCGACAGGCCGCGACCGGCGCGACAGGATCGAGATGACCGACGGCTCCATCGTCTGGTCGAAGGATGGCAAATCCTTCTACTATGTCCGCGTTGACGACAATCATCGGCCACGTTTCGTCATGCGGCATCGGCTCGGCTCGCCACCTGGCGAAGACGTCGTGATCCATGAGGAGAAGAGCGATCTTTATTTCCTCAACATCAGCGAAACCCAGTCCGGCGCTTATGGCGTCATCAACAGCAGCGGCCACGAAGACACCGAGGAGTGGCTGTTCGATCTCGCCGATCCCGACGCCAGGGCGAGACGCCTCGCCGAACGCCAGACGGAGGTGCTTTACGACTGCGATCACCATGGCGACCGGCTGCTGATCAAGACGAACGCCGACGGCGCCGAAGACTTCAAGATCGTCAGCGCGCCGCTCGACGACCCGGAGCGCCACAACTGGACGGACTTCATTCCCCACCGGCCGGGCGTGATGATCCTGACGACGCTCCTCCTCAAGGATCATTTCATCCGCATGGAACGGCAGGATGGCGTGCCGCGCCTCGTCGTCCACGCATTCGCCACAGGCGAGGAACACCAGATCGCCTTTGACGAGGAGGCGTTCGATCTCGATCTGTCGAGCGGCTACGAGTTCGACACGAGAACGATCCGGTTCACCTATTCGTCGATGACGACGCCGAGCGAAACCTATGAATACGACCTTGAGACGCGGACCCGTACGCTCATCAAGCGGCAGGAGATCCCGTCCGGGCATGATTCGAGCCGCTATCTCTGCCGCAGGATGTTCGCCCGCGCGAAAGATGGCGAGACCATTCCGATCTCAGTTCTATCGCTGAAAGACGCGCCCGCTGACAGCAGCGCACCATGCCTGCTCTACGCCTATGGCTCCTACGGTTATGCGATGACGCCAGCCTTCGACAGCGATCCTCTCTCGCTGGTCGATCGCGGCTTCATCTACGCCATCGCCCATGTGAGAGGCGGCACAGAAAAGGGCTGGCAGTGGTACAAGCGCGGCAAGCGCGGCGAGAAGAAAAACACATTCACCGATTTCATCGCGGTGGCCGAGCATCTCGTCGAGGCGGGTCTGACCGCGCGCGGGTCGATCGTGGCGCAGGGCGCGTCGGCCGGTGGCCTGCTGATGGGCGCCGTTGCCAACATGGCACCGGACCTGTTCGCCGGCCTTCTCGCCGAGGTGCCTTTCGTCGACGTCCTCAACACGATTCTTGACGCCGACCTGCCGCTGACTCCCCCCGAATGGCCCGAATGGGGCAACCCGATCGTCGATCGCGCGGCCTTCGAGTATATCCGATCCTATTCGCCCTACGATAATGTCAGCGCCCAGCGCTACCCGGCGATCCTCGCGACCGGCGGCCTCAGCGATCCGCGCGTCACCTATTGGGAGCCTGCCAAATGGGTGGCGCGCATACGCTCCCGAATGACCGGCGGCGGGCCGATCCTGCTGAAGACCAACATGGACGCTGGCCATGGCGGGGCATCCGGGCGATTCGAGCAACTCGAGGAGGTGGCGTTCGCCTATGCCTTTGCGATCGCAGCGGTCAACGCCGCACGGATGCGCCGCGCGGGGCCGTAATCTCAGACGCTGAACACGCTCTCGCCGCGCTCGAAAGCGGCGCGCAGCGCTTCGAGCGAGGTGTAGGTCTCGCGCATCTGCCCGGCTTCGGCGACGACGCTGCCATCGGCATAGAGCGTGTAGGTGACACCTGCCGATTCATAGGAGCCGATCACCTCGTTCTCCGGCGCTGGAGCGGGCGGCGGTAAGGCGGGCGGTTCATCCTCGATGGGGTCGGGATCGGTTTTGAGCTCGATGATCGGGTGCTCGGGCGTCGAGGCTGGCGTCGGCGTGCCGAGTTCTTCGAGCAGCGCCGCGTCGAAGGTCAGCGATGGTTCTTGCCGCGTTTCGCTTGGCGCGACCTCCACCGTGGCAAAATCGGGATTGACCGTATCGGGATGAGCGCTGCCCGCCATGTCGCTGATCGAGAGTTCCTCGATCAGGCGGTTGATGTCAGCCTGCGAGCCCATGAAATCCTGCTCGGCGGACGCTGCCGCGGGCGGCTCTGTTGAAACCTCACGTGCCTCGGCGGGCGACGTCGTCTCGCTTTCGGCAGGAGCCTCGTCTTCGGCGAGGGTCGCGGCCGCGGCGACGCCCGCGGTGACAATGCCGGCAGCGGCTATCCCGGCGCTCGCGCGGCCGAGCGAGGAAAGACCACCCGAGCGCGATGCTGCGTCGCCGATTGTCGGATTCGAAGTGACTGTCGGACGCTCCTTCGCCTCGCGGGCCGGCCTGAGACCGAAATTATCCTCCAACCCCAGCACCGTCTCCAGCATCGGATCATGGCTTGGATCGGAGCGGGGTGTTAATTCGGAACGGCCGAGCGAAGGAGCGGTGACAGGCGACGCCTGCATGGCTTCGGCAAATACGGCGTCCTCGACCGCGCTCAATACCTGGCTTTCGGTTTCCTTCGGCAGCGCCATCGCCTGGTTGAGCTCGCTCGCAAGGTCGGCGGTCACGGTCTTGAGTTCATCAAGCTTGCGGCTGATGCGCGACAGGTAAAAGAGGCCAAAGCTGATGGCGACGACGACAAGGCCGATGGAAAGACCGACGGTGCCGCTGAGTGTCAGCGCCAAGCCGCGCTCGGTGGTCAGGTCGTCAAAGCCGGAATAGAGAGCGTAGCCGCCACATCCTGCCAGCACCACGCCCAAAAGGAAAACGATATACGCCATTCAACCCAACTTCCAAGCGGCTTCCGGGATACTACAGATCGATGACAGTCCGTGTTTCTCATGATGCGCGCAATATGTAAAATACTTCGTCACCAACGATTGCCACAATGAATTCACTGTCTTATTTCACCGTTATCGGGCAGAACCAACTGCACTTGATTAAGTTTCGCCGACGATCGAATCATTCGCGATCAACGCGTATTTTCAACCGACAAGGATACTGCGATGTCGTTCACGCTCCCCGAACTGCCTTACGCTCACGATGCGCTCCAGCCGTATATGTCGAAGGAGACGCTCGAATTCCATCACGACAAGCACCACCTTGCTTACGTCAACACCGGCAATACGTTGCTCAAGGGCAGCGAATGGGAGGGCAAGTCCCTCGAAGAGATCGTGAAGGGCTCGTTCGGCAAGCATGCCGGCCTCTTCAACAATGCCGGCCAGCACTACAATCATTCGCATTTCTGGAAATGGATGAAGCCCAACGGCGGCGGCGCCATTCCGGGCAAGCTCGAAAAGAAGATCGTCGAGGATCTCGGTTCGATCGACAAGATGAAGGAAGACTTCGTCCAGGCCGGTGTCACGCAGTTCGGCTCGGGCTGGGCCTGGCTTGCCTTGCGCAATGGCAAGCTCGAGATCATGAAGTCGCCGAACGGTGAAAGCCCGCTCGTCAACGGCGCGACGCCGATCCTCGGCTGCGATGTCTGGGAACACTCCTACTACATCGATTACCGCAACCGCCGGCCCGACTACCTCAAGGCCTTCCTCGAGCATCTCGTGAACTGGGCCTATGTCGAGGAGCTTTTCGAAAAAGCAGGCCACTGATCCTCAAGCCATGTAAACTGACCAAATGGCCGGATCGTCTCCGGCCATTTTCGCTTCAAAGATCGGAAAAGCGTCGCAGTTCCATGCCCGCCTCCGCGCAGGCCGCCGCGAAATCGGCGCTCTTCAGGAAGTTCGCTTCGTGCGGCCGCGTGGCGACGACGGGATCGAGCTGAAGCAATTCGTCGTCGATATCGCCGGGATGGCACATGATGAGCTGCCTCGGGCCAGGTGCACGCAGGAAACGCCTGAAATCCGCGCCATAGTCGCGCCAGGCATCGAAAGCGCTGAAGCCCGAGAACCCGTCATTCGTGCCGATGCCCGCGCGTAGCGCCGCCGATGCAAGGCCTTTGGAAAGCGTGGCGATGCCCAGCGCCTTCTTCACAGCGACGCCGCGCCTCAGAATGCTCAATATGCGATCGCCGGGGTTGCGCAGATAGGGTTTTTGGCCGGGATAGCGCCGCGCGATCACCTCGATCAGAAGGGTTCTGACCATCGGCAGCGCATGGACATGCTGATGGCCGTCCACGAAATCCGGCGGCGCTCCAGCAGCCTCTTCGAACGCCGCGAACTGCCGGTCGATCTCGGCGGCGAGTTCGCTGGCCGGCAAAGTGCGCCGGAACGCGCCTTTGGTCACGTCGCCGATCGAGGGAAACACGTTCGACGGCGCAAAGCGCGCCATGTGCGTCAGCGGCGCGCCGAGCGTGAGGTTGAGATGCAGGCCGACGTCGAGATGGGAGCGGAACGGCGCCAGTTCATGCGCCAACGCAGACCAATGCGGCCTGTTGGTCATGGCGGAGGTCGCGCTTAGGCGTTTTCTGCCGGCAAGTTCGATGATGCTCTTGCTGACGCCGGGCGTCATCGCAAAATCATCGGCGCATAGGACGAAGCCTCGGAGCATGATCGATTCCTGTAGCAGCAGCCTGCGGGAGGTCTGGAAAGAACGCCGTGTCGCCGCAAAACAAACAAAAGTCATTAGAAATTAAGTGCACTTTCGTTCAAATAGGGGACGTTGCCGCCGAGATCAAAAGGACGCCCGCTTGGTTCACATCACAGGTTCTGGCGAGGAATCGTCCCTGATGCCGTGTTTGTCGCTCGTTGTCCCGGTGTTCAACGAGGGAGCCAACATCGACCAGCTCGTCAGACGGCTGACATCGGTGCTCGACGGCATCGGCGAAACCTATGAAATCGTCTTCATCGACGATGGCAGCGCCGACGATACGCTCGTCCGCGTCTCGGCGCTCGCGAGGACGGACGCCCGTTTCCGCGTCGTGGCGCTGTCGCGCAATTTCGGCAAGGACATCGCGATCGCAGCCGGTCTCGACCATGCGCGCGGCGACGCCGTCGTGCTGATCGACGCCGACCTGCAGCACCCGCCGGAGATGATCGCCGCCTTCGTCGCCAAATGGCGCGAGGGCTATGACATGGTCTATGGCCAGCGCATCGACAGGGCAACCGACGGGCCGATCCGCCGTGCCCTGACGCATGCCTTCTACAACCTCTTCCAGCGTTTCGGCGAGATCGACCTGCCAGATGGAGCGGGTGATTTCCGGCTTATGGACCGCAAGGTAGCCGATGCTGTCCGGCGCATGCCGGAGCGCGCCCGTTTTTCAAAAGGCCTCTACGCATGGGTCGGGTTCAAGTCGATCGGCGTGCCGTTCGAAGTGGCGGATCGCGCGGAGGGCGCTTCGAAATGGAGCTTTCGAAAACTGTTCCGCTTCGCGTTCGACGGCATCACCTCGTTCTCGAGCGCGCCGCTCAAGGTCTGGACCTTCGTGGGCCTCACCATCTCGATCTTCGCGCTTTTCTTCGCGCTCTATTTCGTGATCGAGACGCTGTTCCTCGGCAGCAGCGTTCCAGGCTTCCCGAGCCTGATCGTCTCCGTCATGTTCTTTGCGGGCGTCCAACTCATGTCGCTCGGCATATTGGGCGAATATATCGGCCGCATCTTTGCGGAAGTGAAACGCCGGCCGCTCTATGTCGTCGCGGAGGTGGTGGAGAAGCAGGACGAACCAAAGCCGCTGCCGACGCCGCGCCCCCCCGCCAAGCCGCGCGTGAGGCAGGCAAAGCGCCCTGCGTCATGACCGGTTAGATGCTCAAGAACATCCTTTCGGTCGGCGGGTTCACGCTTCTGTCGCGCATCACCGGGCTGCTTCGCGACCAGTTGATGGCGGCCATCATCGGGCGAGGCGTGATCTCGGATGCGCTGGTCGTGGCGCTCCGCCTTCCCAACCAGTTCCGCGCCATTTTCGCCGAAGGCGCGTTCAGCGCGGCGTTCGTGCCGGCCTTCCTCAAGGTGCGGACGCGCGAGGGCGTCGCGCAGGGCAATCGCTTCCAGGCGCAGATCCTCTCGCTCCTGATGATCGCGCAAATCGTCATCGTCGCGCTCGCGCTGCTGTTCACCGAGCCGTTCGTGAAGCTCTTTCTTTCCGATCCAGGCCGCCTGCCGCTGGCGGTCGAGCTGACGCGCATCACCTTTCCGTTCCTACTGTTCATCACGCTGATGACCTTCTGGTCCGGCGTGCTCAACGCCACGGGCAAATTCGCGGCCGCCGCCGCAGCCTCGGTCATCATGAATTTATGCTGGATGGGAGCGCTGCTCGTCTCGTTCTGGTTCAAGACGCCTGGCCATGCGGTTGCCTGGGGCGTCCTCCTCGCCGGCGTGATCGAGGCGGCGTTCGTCGGCTTCGCGGCCCATCGCGCCGGCCTGCTGGTCTGGCCGGCTCGGCCGAAGCTCGACATCGACGTGAAAGCGTTCTTTCGTTCGTTCGTGCCGGCCGTCATCGGCTCGGCAGGCGTGCAGATCGCCATCCTGGCCGATACCATCATCGCAGGGTGGCTGCCGATCGGATCGCTTTCGGCGATGTTCTACGCCGAGCGGCTTTACCAGCTTCCCGTCGGCATCATCGCGATTGCCGGCGGCACCGTCCTCCTGCCGGCGATGAGCCGCCTGATCGCCGAGGGCAAGACGGATGAAGCGCATGCGGCGCAGAACCGGACCGCCGCGATCATCTTCGCCCTCGCCGCTCCCTGCTGCGTCGCCTTTTTCCTGCTGCCCGACGTGATCATCGCTGGTCTCTTCGAACGCGGTGCGTTCAAAGCGTCCGACACCATCGCCTCTGGCAGCATCCTTGCCGCGTACAGCATCGGCCTGCCTGCGATCGTGATGATCCGCGCCGTCATCCCGAGCTTCCAGTCGCGTGGCGACACGCGCACCCCCATGCTTGTCTCGCTGTTCGCGGTCGCGGTCAATGTCGCGTTCAAATTCGCGCTGACCGGCTCGCAGGGCGCGACCGGCCTCGCACTCGCCACCTCGATCGGGGCATGGGTCAACCTCATCCTGCTGGTGGCGCTCGCCTGGCGGCGCAAGGAGATGGCCCCGGATGCAGACCTCTTCTGGGGCATCGCAAACACGCTCATGGCCTGCCTCTGGCTGGTGGCGGCCATTCTGCTCGAGCCATTGCTTTCGGCGCTGGTACTGCGCCTCCCCTCCTTCCATAACGAGGCCCGCCTCGTCCTCGTGGCGCTCGTCGCGGCGCTCGTCTATTTCGGACTGCTGTTTTCCGGGCTTTCCGCGCTGAAGCTTCGGCTGTTCCGACGCTGAGCCGGGGAGAGCGCGGGAGCAGTCCGTAAACCTTTCTCGCCTAGACTTCGCCATATGGGCGGCCTGCGAGGCCCGCCTGTTCGGATAGGCGAGAATGAGCCCAGTCACGCATCTGATCGATCACGGCACGCATCTCAGGGTAGCGCTCGCCTGCGTCGCAGCTTCGGCACTCTCGCTGTTCCTGCTGCCGGATCCGCTTGTGCTGTTCGCGTTCGCGGCCCTGCCCTTCGGGCTCGTCGGGGGCTACTATCTCAAGGATTTCCCGTTCCAGCTCTGCCTCGCCTTCGTGATCTTCTCGTTCTTCCGCATTCACGAAGTCTTCCCGGTGCTGATCCCGTTCCGTATTCCTCAATTGCTGGCGATCACCACCCTGCTGGCGCTGTGCTGGCATTATTTCGGCACCCGGCTCATCCGGCCCTACTGGTCGATCGAGCTCATTCTGTTCTTGTGGTTTTTCGCGCTCTGCACCGTCGGCATCGTTTTTGCGACCGATCGCCCGACATCGTTCAAATACTGGAACGAAATCTACGTGAAAATCGCGGTCATGGTTCTGGCGACGGCCTGGCTTACCCGCGAGCCCAAGCACTTCAACGCGATCTCGAAATACATGACGCTGGCCGGAGTCGCCGTTGCCGCCGTCACGCTCTACAACAAGGCGAACGGCATCGGGCTCGTCGAGGAGACGCGCGTCACCATCGGCCGGGAGTTCGGCTCCTCGCTCGGCGATCCCAACGATTTGTCGCTCGTGCTCCTGTTTCCGATGAGCTTTGCCTGTTCGCTGCTGCTGACGCGCGGCTTGCCGAAATGGCAGCGCCTGCTTGGCCTTGTCAGCATGCCGATGATCCTGTCAGCGATCATCGCAACGCAGAGCCGCGGCGGACTTCTAGGCGCAGCGGTCGTGATCGGCGTCTTCGCACGCTACAAGATCCGCTCGAACGTCGTGCTCGTCACCATAGCCGGCCTTGGCATCGCGATCCTGTTCGCGATGGCGGGGATAGCGGACCGAAAATCGGGCGGCGCGGGCGAGCAAGGCATCGATGCGTCGTCGGACGGCCGGCTCTATGCCTGGGGCGCGGCCTTCCGCATGGCGCTTGCTCACCCGCTGACCGGGGTCGGGCTCGACAATTTCGTGCTCAACTATTGGGACTACAGCAATCTGCGCGACGGGCACAACCACGCCGTCCACTCATCCTGGTTCGGCGTGCTGGCGGAAACCGGCTTCATCGGGCTCGGCATCTTCGCCACGATGATCGGGCTCGCGCTGCGCAACGCCGTGCTCACCTCCTGGTTGCTCACCAAGAGCCAAGCCCCTGCGCCGGCCAAGGCATTGGGACAGGCGCTCGTCGCCGGGCTGACGGCGAGCGCGGTGGCCGGCAGCTTCCTGACGCAGGCCTTCACCTGGCCGTTCTACATCCAGATCGCGCTCATCGTCGCGCTGTCACGCTATGCCGAAAGCGAGGAGTGGCGGGAGAAGCCGGGCGTCGCCCTTGCCGGTTCAGCGTTTGAACAGGCTTCCGAGAACGCCGCGCACCAGCGCGCTCCCGATCTGCCTGCCTACAGATGAGGCGACGGCGCGACTCGCCGATGTGATGATCTTCTCCGTCATGGTCTGCGGTGCACGGCCGCCGCGCGCCCCTGCTGGCGCTGGCGAGCCTCCGCCCAAGAGTCCGCCGAGAAGACCGCCGAGCCCGCCGGAATTCGCCTCGACCGGCGCGGCATGGCGCTGTTGCAGAACCTCATAGGCGCTTTCCCGGTCGATCGTCGTATCGTATTTGCCGCCGAGACCAGAGCTCGCCATGAAGGCGGCCCGCTCCTGCTGGCTCACCGGCCCGACGCGGCCTGATGGCGGCTTGATGAAACTGCGCTGCACCATCTCCGGCACGCCGCCCGGCTCCAGCATCGAGATCAACGCCTCGCCGACGCCGAGCTGCGTGATCACTTCCGACGTATTGAAGGCCGGGTTCTGGCGGAAGGTGGTCGCAGCCGCCTGCACGGCCTTCTGGTCACGCGGGGTGAAGGCGCGAAGGGCGTGCTGGACCCGGTTGCCAAGCTGGCCGAGCACATTATCCGGCACGTCCAGCGGGTTCTGCGTCACGAAATAGATGCCGACACCCTTCGAGCGGATCAGGCGAACCACCTGCTGCACCGCATCGAGCAGCGATTTCGGCGCGTCATTGAAGAGAAGATGCGCCTCGTCGAAGAAGAAGACGAGCTTCGGTTTTTCCGGATCGCCGACCTCCGGCAGGACCTGAAACAATTCCGACAGCATCCAGAGCAGGAAGGTGGCGTAGAGTTTCGGCGACGACATCAGCTTGTCGGCGGCAAGAATGTTGATGATGCCGCGCCCATCGGGCGCCGTGCGCAGGAAATCGTTGATGTCGAGCGCAGGCTCGCCGAAGAACTTGTTCGCGCCCTGATTTTCAAGAACCAGAAGCTGGCGCTGGATCGCGCCGATGCTGGCGGAGCTGATGTTGCCGAAGGTCGACTGCACCTCCTGCTGAAGCTCCTTGTTCGAGCCGAACTCGGCGAGGAGAGCGCGCAGATCCTTGAGATCAAGCAGCAGAAGCTGGTGCTGATCGGCATAGTTGAACAGGATGTTGAGCACGCCCTCCTGCGTCTCGTTGAGTTCGAGCAGCCGGGCGAGCAGCAATGGCCCCATTTCCGAGATCGTCGTGCGGATCGGATGGCCCTGCTGGCCAAACACGTCCCAGAACACGACAGGGAACTGCTTCGCCACATAGGGCACGCCGAGTTCGGCCGAGCGCTTGACGAACACGTCCTTGCCCTCGCCCATGCAGCCGATACCGGACAGGTCGCCCTTGATGTCGGCCGCAAAGACCGAGACGCCTTCGTTCGATAACCCCTCCGCGAGCGTCTGCAGCGTCACGGTCTTGCCGGTGCCGGTTGCGCCGGTCACGAGGCCATGGCGATTGGCGAGCTTCAGCACGAGATATTCGTATTTCTGGGACTTCCCGAGAAGTACGCAGCCATCCCGTTCCGCCGCCTCGACGGGCGCCGCCGTGTTTGCCTTCGCCATGATCGCTGTCTAACCCTCACTCGTGCCGATGTCCCCAACGCTTATAGCAGGCGGCTTGCAAAGGTCACGCGGCGAGCACCCGTTTTCCGTCCGATATTGCGCAACTTGGGGCGGTCCGAAACGTCTTAATGGATTGCAAGACCGAGCGATCCCGCTTAGATGCTTCGACGCGCCACGCGATGGGAGAGAAGCAGATGGAAGAGCTGGTTCAACGGGTTTCGGACAGCGCTGGAATCGACGCCGCTACGGCCGAAAAGGCGATCGGCATGATCCTCGGATTCCTGCGCAAGGAAGGCCCGAGCGAAGAAGTCGGCCAGCTCATGCAGGCCATCCCCGGCTCTGAGGACGTCGCGGCTCCGAGCGGCGGCGGCGGCATCATGGGCATGGTCGGCGGGCTGATGGGCGGCGGCGGCGTCATGGGCCTCGGCGCGCAGCTGATGGGCGTCGGCGTCTCGATGGACCAGATCGGCAAGATCAGCAAGGAGCTCTTTGCCTATGGCCGCGAGAAGGCCGGCGAAGACGTGATGGGCGGCATCGTCGGCAACATTCCCGGCCTCAGCCAGTTCGTCTGATCGATCCGGCGTTTCCACCAAGTCCCGGGAGCGCCTTCAATCCCGCCGCGATGATGATCATGCGTTTCAAGAACGGTTCGCTCGATCTCGCGCGGCCGCGGCTGATGGCCGTGCTCAATGTCACGCCCGATTCCTTCTCCGATGGCGGGCGCTACGCTTCCGTCGACGCTGCCGTGGAGGAAGCCCGTGTCTTTGCCCGGGAGGGCGCCGACATCATCGACATCGGCGCGGAATCGACGAGGCCTGGGCACACGCCGCTCAGCGTCGATGAAGAACTTGGTCGGCTCCTTCCCGTGCTCGATCGGGTGGTTGCCGATGGCCTGCTCCCAGTCTCGGTCGACACATACAAGGCGCGGACCGCGGCAGCGGCGCTCGAACGCGGCGCGGTAATCATCAACGACATCTGGGGCCTCAGATTTGATCCGGATATGGCTCGCGTCGTCGCGGAGCACGAGGCGGGTCTCGTCATCATGCACAACCGCGAGACGCGTGACGAGCAAATCGACATCGTCGCAGACATGGAAGCCTTCTTCGGCCGGGCGCTGGAGCGGGCGGCGGCGGCCGGGGTCAGCTCCGATCACATGTGTCTCGATCCCGGCATCGGTTTCGGCAAGACGGTGCGCCAGAATCTCCTCGCGCTGAAGGCGACCGCCATGCTCGTGACGCGATTCGGCCTGCCCGTACTCGTGGGTGCATCGCGAAAATCCTTCATCAATGCGATCCATGAAAGCCATGTCTCGCAAAGGCTCGGCGGAACGCTTGCGGCGCACCTCTTTGCCGTGCGAGAGGGGGCGAGGCTGCTGCGCGTGCATGACGTGGCGAGCCATGTTCAGGCGCTTGGCGTCGAGGACGCGATCAAAAGGGCCAATTGATTGAGCACCAGCCACCTTGATAGGATTTTCGTCCGGGGCCTTGCCCTGCACGCCCGCCACGGCGTCAACAAGGAAGAGCAGGTGCTGGGCCAGCGCTTCATCCTGCATCTCGGCGTCTGGCTCGATTTCGCGGCAGCCGGCAAGAGCGACAGGCTCGGCGATACGATCTCCTATGCCGATATCATCAGGGTCACCGAGACAGCCTTCACCAGCGAGTGGTTCTACCTGCTTGAAAAGGGAGCCGAGACGATCGCGCAGGCGCTGTTCGAGGCTTTCGACCGCGTGATGACCGTCGAGATCACGATCGAAAAGCCAGGCGCGCCGATCGCCTCCATGTTCGACACGGTCGGCGTCGCGATCACACGCCACCGCGCCGCATGACGCCCGACGCGACGCGCGCCTATCTCGGGCTCGGCTCGAATATCGGCGACCGTCTTTCCCATTTGAAGACCGGCATCGACGCGATCGGCGCACTGCCCGGCACCTCGATCAAAGCCGTCTCGCCCGTCTACGAAACAGCCCCGTGGGGTGTCACGGACCAGCCCCGCTTCCTCAATCTCTGCCTCGCCCTGGAGACGCGCCTCGGCGCGCGCACCCTGCTCGACGCGATCCTCGCGATAGAGCGCGCAAACGGGCGCAGCCGCGATCTGCGCTGGGGTCCGCGCACGCTCGACATCGACATTCTCGTCTTCGGCGACGAAGAGATCAACGAGGAGGGCCTCACGGTTCCCCATCCGCATCTCATGGACCGCATGTTCGTCCTGACGCCGCTATGCGACATCGCGCCCGATCTCGTGGTCAGGGGACACAGAATTGCCGACGCTCTCGCTGAACTTGCATTATCCTCGGCGCAGGACGGGCTGACGAACCACGGTCGGCTCGACGCCAGGGAGGCATGATGACCAATCTCTCGGACGACCGGGCTCTCGTGCTCTTTTCCGCCGGGCAGGATTCGACGACATGTCTTGCCTGGGCGCTCGAGCGCTTTTCAGTCGTCGAGACGATCGGCTACGATTATGGACAGCGCCATGTGATCGAACTCGCGCAGCGGCCGGCGATCCGTGAGGCGCTGGCCCGCCGGTTCCCGCAATGGTCGACCCGGCTGCAGATGGACCACACGCTCGGCCTCAGCGCGCTCAGCGCGATTTCCGAGACGGCCCTGACGCGGCAGATGGAGCTGACCTTCGACGAGGACCGCATTCCCAACACCTTCGTGCCGGGCCGCAACATCATCTTCCTGACGCTGGCGGCGGCGGTCGCCTACCGGCGCGGCATCAAGCACATCGTCGCCGGCATGTGCGAGACGGATTATTCCGGCTATCCCGACTGCCGCGACGACACGATCAAGGCGATGCAGGTCGCGCTCAATCTGGGCATGGACCGCCGTTTCGTGCTGCATACGCCGCTGATGTTCATCGACAAGGCCGGCACCTGGGAGATGGCAGAAGCGCTCGGCGGATCGGCGCTCGTGGAGATCGTGCGGACCGAGACCCATTCATGCTATCTTGGCGTGCGCGAAACGCTGCATGAGTGGGGGCATGGCTGCGGCACGTGCCCGGCCTGCGAGTTGAGGTCCGCTGGCTGGACACGCTACCGAAGCAGACAAAAAGCGTAGCGCTCAGTCTGCTGTGTCGATGGCCCGCCGCACGGCCCCGCGCACCTCTGTGTTCGAGAGGAAGCGGTCATGCTTGATCAGGCCCCAGTCGAGGCCCGAGGCATCGACGACCTTGACGCCGAGCTGCCTGATCTGGCTGCTGTCCGCCGCCCCTAACCGCGTGACGCCGCCTGCCATGCGCTTCGAGATGTCAAGGGCGCGATCATCGGTCGAGGTGATGACGGTGATCTTGTTGGCGTAGTAGCCGATCTTGCCGACCGTCGTCGTGAAGACGTCGACGTCGATATCCGGCGAGGCGAGCACGATAGCGCCGAACTTCCCGACATATTGATCGCCGGTGCGTGCCTTGAACTGGCGCAGTGTCTCGATGGTCAGCAACGTGCCCATCGAATGGGCGACGATGTGGATCCTGCCGATGGTGTTTTCCTTCGCCAGCGTCTCCAGCATCTCGTCGAAACCGTCGCGCGACCAGAGAGCACTTTCGCGATCATAGCCGTAGTCGAGCAATCCCGCTTTCGACGGCCAGCTGAACAGAGCGGTTACGCCGTTGAAGCGCACGCCGTGCGACAGGTTCGCTGCACCTAACACCGCCGATTCGAAGGTTTCATTGAAGCCATGGACGTAGATGAGCAGGTCCCTGCCCTGCGCATGCTCGGCGAGCGCGCGCGCCGCATCCTGCGCCGGCACCGGCTCCACGGCCTGAATCTCCCAGTCACCCGTGACGCTCGATGCGACCGAGCCAACGATGGTGCGGCTCGGCGGATCGAGCGTCACGCGCACCAGGCTCGTCGTGTCGCTGCGCTGCCCACCGAACCAGGGGCTCTTGCCGCCAGCCACCGCGCGCCGCGTCGTCGCCGCGAACAGCACTGGCTCGCTTTCAAGGCTCGATCGGGCAGGCGACTTCTTGATGGTTTCGAACGTTGCCAGATCGCTGCCGAGGCCGGGAGAGCAGGCCGCGAGAGCTGCGGCTGGCAGCGTGCAGGCCAGCGCGCGCAGAAACGCGCGGCGGCGCATGTCGACGGCATGTGCGCCAGGATCGGCGCAAGGCAAGACGGAAGACGAGGCGGAAGACAAGGCGGGTCTGTCGGCGGCGTGCATCAAAAGCATTCAATCATTGGACGAGGAGCGCCGCAGGACGGTGCGGACGGCCGGCGACCACAGTCGATCCGGCCTCGCCATCCCTCTCCCCGCCAAACATGGCAACGGTGAGGCCGCACGAAAAAGGCCCCGGAAGCCGGGGCCTTTCCTTAACGAAGTATGGTGCTGTCGCTTATTCGCGGTTGCCCATGATGCTCATGAGGAACTGGAACATGCCGATGAAGTCCATGTAGAGCTGCAGCGCGCCAAGGATCGACTTCTTCTCGGCGACCGCATAGCCATCGCCCTCGTAGTACATCTCCTTGATGTTCTGCGTGTCATAGGCGGTCAGGCCTGCGAACAGCAGCACGCCGATGATCGAGATCGCCCATTGCAGGCCGGAGCTTGCAAGGAAGATGTTGACCAGGCTCGCGATGATGAGGCCGAACATGCCCATCATCAGGAACGAGCCCATGCCAGAGAGGTCACGCTTCGTCGTGTAGCCGTAGAGGCTCAGCGCGCCGAACGAGGCGGCGGTGATGAAGAACACGCGTGCGATCGACTCATGCGCATAGACGAGGCCGATGATGCTGAGCGACGCGCCCATGAGCGCTGCGTAAACGTAGAATGTTACGCGAGCCGCTGACACGCTCATCGACGAGACCTTGAAGCTGAGGAAGAACACCACAGCCAGCGGCGCGAAGATCAGCACGTATTTGAACGGGCTGAGATAGAGGAAGCGGCCGAACTCGGTGAGCTGGGCGCCAGAGCGAATGGTGACGCCCGGAGAGACGACCGATGCAAGGTAGAGCCCGAGCGCGACAAGACCGGTGATGCCGAGACCGACCACCATGTTGTTGTAGACGCCGAGCATGTATGAGCGCAGGCCCTGGTCGACTTGCGCTCCTGTGGCGACGCCAGCGCCGAAACGCTGACCGTAGGCGTTGCGATCGAAATTGGTCATTGAACCCTCTTCAAAGAGTTAGGTGTGATGCCCTCTTGGAGGCGCACCGCGTGAAACAGAAAACTCCGCTCCACATGCGCACAATATGGAGCCTCACAGATGTTTTCACAAGAGCCATGTATAAATTTGCATTCTAAGCTTAAAGATTGCGGAGATATAAAGCGGGTTTAGCGCCCAAAACCCGAAAAGTCCCGGAGAGCCCCAGTGATATTGTAACAATAAGCGCAACCATCATTGCGAGAAGCGCCGCGCTCCAGAGCATGAAAAATTCGAGTTTCATCACCTGCGTCACGATGACATAGGCCGATCCGAGCCCGGCGACGAAGCCGAACAGCGCGGTCGACGCGCCGAGCAGCGCATATTCGAGACCAAACGCGAGCAGCAGCCGCGGCCGGGTCGCACCGAGCGTCTTCAAAACCACGGCGTCGTAGATGCGGCTCTCCTGCCCCGCAGCCAGCGCTCCGGCAAGGACGAGGATGCTGGCGACCAGCGCGACGGCGCTCGCCCCGCGGATGGCGTCCGCAAGCTGGCCAACGAGATCGTTGATCGCCGACAGAGTGTCCTTGACGCGGACGCTGGTGATGGAGGGAAACGCGTTCGCCACGGCCTTCAAAAGCGAGAGCTCGGCTGCGGCGTCGTTCTTGTCGGCGAAGGTGAGGCTCGCCAGCAGCGTATGCGGCGCCCCTGCGAAGGTGTTGGGCGAGAATACCATGACGAAATTGATGCCGAGGCTCTGCCACTCCACCTTGCGCAGATTGGCGATGCGCGCCGTCAGGTTGCGGCCGAGCACGTTGACGGTCACCGTGTCGCCCACCTTGAGCCCGAGCCCCTCGGCGATCTCGTTGTCGAAGCTGACCAGCGGCTCGCCGGCATAATCGGCGGGCCACCATTGGCCATCGGTGATCTTCGTGTTTTCGGGCGGCTTCTGCGCGTAGGTGATGCCGCGATCGCCGTCGAGCACCCAGCTGAATTTCTCGTCCGCCTTGATCTCGGAAACGTTGACGCCCTTCAGCGCGATCATCCGCCCGCGCATCATCGGCGTTTCGGTCAGGGCGGCGGAGGGCGCGCGCTCTTTCAGGAACCGTTCGAAATTTGCGGCATCGGCGTTCTGGATGTCGATGAAGAAGAAATTCGGCGCCTTCTCCGGCAGGTTTCGCGTCAGTTGGGTGCGGATGTTGCCGTCGATCAGCGTCAGGCTGACCAGCAGCGAGACGCCCAACCCGAGCGACAGCACGACGGACGGCGTGAGTGCGCCAGGCTTGTGGATGTTCGACAGCGCGAGCCGCAATTCGGTCAAGCGAGGATGCGGCAGGCGGGCGGCCAACCGCATGATGAGCGAGCCCACGACACGCAGCAGTACGAAGGTCGCGACCGACGCGCCGATATAGATCAGCGCCACGCGGCGATCGAAGGCGAAGAAGATGGATACCGCGCCAAGCGCGAGCACCGCCGCGAGGACGAGCACAAGATAGACGCCGCGCGGCCAGCGGGCCTTGTCGTCGAACGCGCCGCGAAACAGCGCCGAAACCGGAATGTCATGCGCCGCGCCAAGCGGCCAGAGCGAGAAGGCAAGCGCGGTCAGCACGCCATACAGCACACCGAGGCCAAGCTGATCGAAATAAAGCGCCGGCACGAGCGGGAAAGGCAGCAAATCGCCGAGCACATTGACGAGGAAAAAGGGCAACGCCGCGCCGGCGGCGAGGCCGATGAAGATGCCGAGCCCGGCCAGCATCAGCACCTGCCACAGATAGACGCCAACGACGAACCGCCCGCTCGCCCCCAAGCTTTTCAGCGTTGCGATCGACAAGCGCTTGCGCTCGACGAAGGCCCGCGTGGCGTTCGCGACCCCGACGCCGCCGACGATGAGCGCGGTGAAGCCGACGAGCGTGAGAAACTGCGCGAAGCGCTCGAGGTTCTTCGCGAATTGCGGATTGGCGTTGCGGCGCGTGCGCACCTCCCAACCACCCTCCGGGAAAGCTTTGGCCGCATCGGCGACGAACGCGTCGAGCGCGGCGTCGCCCGCCGCTGCCGGCGGCAGGATGAGGCGGTAGTTCCAGCGCAGCAGACTACCGGGCTGCACCAGCCCGCTCGCCATGAGCGCCTGTTCGCTGATGAGAAGGCGCGGGCCGAAGCCGATGCCGCCGGAGAGCTTGTCCGGCTCCGACTTGATCGCCGCCATGAGGCGCAGTTTGAGATTACCGAGAATGATGATGTCGCCGGGCTTGGCGTCGAGCCGCGTGAAGAGGAGCGGATCGGCGAGCGCGCCATGGACGCCATCGCTCTCGCCGAGGAGATCCGCAAGGGGGCGTCCAGCACCGCCGGACGGCGTCTCGTAGTCGATCGTCCCCTCGCGCGGGTAATCCTTGCCGACGGCCTTGATCTCGACGAGCGCAGGCGTGCCGGCCTCGTTGCGGCTCATCGCCCGCATCAGGCCGACGCGCGACAGGGTTCCGCGCGCCTCGAACCAGCGGCGCTCGGCATCGCTCAGTTCGCGGTAGAGGGTCGTGAAGGCGGCGTCGCCGCCGATGATCGCCCGTCCCTGCGAGGCAAGCCCTTCGGTGAGGCCGCGCGCGAGGCTCCCGACGCTGACGATGGCCGCGACGCCGAGCGCGATGCAGGCGATGAAGACGCCGAAGCCGCGCAGTCCGCCGCGCATCTCGCGCAGGGCGAGCCGCAGCGAAAGGGAAAAAGCGCCAGGCATCAGGCCGCCACCGCCGCGCGATCGGATTCGATCCGGCCAGAGCGAATGCGCACCATGCGGTCGCAGCGGGCGGCAAGGTTGAGATCGTGGGTCACCAGGACGAGCGTCGCGCCACGGTCGTTCTTGAGGCGGAACATCAGTTCGATGACGGAATTTCCGGTCGCCTCGTCGAGGTTGCCGGTCGGCTCGTCCGCCACCAGTATGGCCGGGTTCGGAGCCATGGCGCGCGCCAGCGCCACCCGCTGCTGCTCGCCGCCGGAGAGCTGGCTCGGATAATGCGACAGCCGGTCGCCGAGGCCGACGGCCGCGAGTTCGGCCTTCGCCCTTGCCCGCGCGTCCGCCATACCGGCAAGTTCCAGCGGCACGGCGACGTTTTCGAGGGCAGTCATCGTGGGAATGAGATGGAAAGACTGGAAGACGATCCCGATGCGCCGTCCGCGAAATTTGGCGAGCCCATCCTCGTTGAGGGCCGAGAGATCCTGCCCGTCGATGATCACGGAGCCAGCATCGGCGCGTTCGAGCCCAGCAAGCGTCATCAGCAAGGTCGATTTGCCGGATCCCGAAGGCCCGACCAATCCAATCGCCTCGCCGCGGCCTACATTGAGTGAGACCTGCTTCAGAATATGGACGCGCGCCGCAGCGCGGCCGAGACTGAGATCGACGTTCTTCAATTCAATCACGGAATCTGCCGCGCCGGAGTCCGCGAGGATTTGGCCACCTGATATATCGAGCATGGAAACGCTATGATCCTTCAAATACGAGCAACAGGTAACGACGCCATCCGTCGTTTCCAACCCCGCCGCGCAGCGATACGGCACTTGCATCGCTTCGGCCGGTCAGCCGTCGCCGCCCTGTTCGCACTGGTATTCTTCATGATGGGCTCGCCTCCCTCTTACGCAGCGGCGCTGAAACTGGTTGCCTTCGGCGACAGCCTGACCGCGGGCTACCAGCTCCCGCAGGATGCGAGCTTTGCGAGCCAGCTCGAAAAGGCGCTGAAGGCGAAGGGTCACGACGTCGAGATCATTCAGGGCGGCGTTTCAGGCGATACGACGGCGGACGGGCTGGCGAGGCTCGACTGGACCGTTCCCGCCGATGCGAAGGGCGTGATTCTCGAGCTTGGGGCGAACGATGCGTTCCGGGGCGTCGCGCCGGAGACGATTTACAAGAACCTCGATACGATGATCACGCGGCTGAGGGCCCGCAATGTCGATGTGCTGCTCGCTGGCATGTATGCGCCGCGCAACATGGGCGAATTGTATTACAAGGCTTTTGACGGCAACTACCCGGCGCTTGCGAAAAAGCATGGCATCGCGCTTTATCCGTTTTTCCTCGACGGCATCGCCGGCGACGCCAAGCTCAACCTGCCCGACGGCATTCATCCGACGCGCGAGGGCGTGGCGATCATCGTGCAGCGCATGCTGCCCGCCGTGGAGGCGTGGATCGGCGGGTTGAAATAAGCGGTCGGCAGCGGCGATTCCTGCCGAGATAAGTCTTTGAACCGCGGCAGGCTTTGGCGTAACAGACGCCAACCCTTCCCGGAGACCTCCCATGCAATTTAGAAAACTCGGCCGGACTGACCTCGACGTCAGTCTCATCTGCCTCGGCACCATGACCTATGGCGAACAGAACAGCGAAGCAGAAGGCTTCGAGCAGATGGACTACGCCGTCGAGCGCGGCATCAATTTCTTCGACACCGCCGAGCTTTATTCCATCCCGCCCAAGGCCGAGACCACCGGCTCGACCGAGCGGATCATCGGCAACTGGTTCAAGGCGCGCGGCGGCCGCGACAAGATCATCCTCGCCTCCAAGGTCGTCGGCCGCTCCGCCATGACCTGGTTCCGCGACGATGGTTCGCCATCCGAGCTCAGCCGCGCCCAGATGCAGGAAGCACTCGACAAGAGCCTGAAGCGCCTGCAGACCGACTATATCGACCTCTACCAGATCCACTTCCCGGACCGGTCGATGCCGTGGGGCTCGAACCCGACGCAGTTCCAGTCGCTCGATCTCGACGAGACGACGCACCCGATCGGCGAAACGGTCGAAATTCTTGCCGATTTCGTGAAGGCGGGAAAGATCAGGCATTACGGCCTGTCGAACGAAAGCGCCTGGGGGACGATGAGCTTCATAAGCGAAGCCGAGAAGAAGGGCGCGCCGCGCCCGCAATCGATCCAGAACGCCTACAGCCTCGTCAACCGCACCTTCGAGACGGCGCTCGCCGAAATCGCCTTGCGCGAACATGTCGGTCTCCTCGCCTATTCGCCGCTCGCGCAGGGCTACCTCACCGGCAAGTATCTTCGCGGCGCCCGCCCGGCTGGGGCGCGCTCGACGCTGTTCAACCGCGGCCAGCGCTACGAGAAGCCCGGCGCCGAGGAGGCGATCGCGAAATACATCGAGCTCGCGCGTTCGGCGGGCCTCGATCCGGCGCAGATGGCGCTGGCCTTCGTCAATTCACGCAGCTTCGTCACCTCGAACATCATCGGCGCGACGACGATGGAGCAGTTGAAGACGAATATCGGCTCGATCGACGTGACGCTGCCAAAGGAGGTCGAGGACGGCATCAATGCCATCCATCAGCTTCACGGCAATCCGGCCCCGTGATACGCGCGATACCAGGCCACGAATGACTTCATGCCGTCCTCGATCGTCGTCACCGGCGCAAAGCCGGTGGCGGCGGCGAGATCGTCGATATTGGCCGCCGTCGAGGTCACGTCGCCCGGCTGCATCTCCTTCATGATCTTCTCGGCCGTGCGGCCGGTCGCCGACTCGATCGCCTTGATGAAGCGCATCAGCGAGACGGGGTTATTGTTGCCGATATTGTAGATGCGGAATGGTGCGGAGCTGATCGCCGGATCGGGCTCTTCGGCGTTCCAGTCCGGTGATGGCTCGGCCGGGCGATCCAGCACGCCGAGCACGCCCTTGATCGCGTCGTCGACATAGGTGAAATCGCGCTGCATCTCGCCATGGTTGAAAATCTCGATCGGCCTGCCCTCAAGGATCGACTTGGTGAAGGAATAATAGGCCATGTCCGGCCGTCCCCACGGTCCATAGACCGTGAAGAAGCGCAGCCCGGTGACCGGCAGTCGGAAGAGATGGCTGTAGCTGTGCGCCATCAGTTCGTTCGAGCCCTTCGTCGCCGCGTACAGCGAAACGGGATGCGTCGCCGCCTGATGCTCGCTATAGGGCCGCGCGGTGTGCGCCCCGTAGACCGAACTCGACGAGGCGTAGACGAGGTGGCGGACATCCGTGCGGCGGCAGCCTTCGAGCACCGTCAGGAAGCCGGTCATATTGCTGCGGATATAGTCGATCGGTTTCAGCAGCGAATGGCGCACACCTGCCTGCGCTGCAAGATGGAGGACGCGGCTCGGGCGGAAGGTGTTGAACAAGGCGGAGACGGCGACGTCGTCGGCCAGGTCCACCGCCTCGAACACGAAGTTCGGATGCGCCATCAGGCGGGCAAGACGCGCCTGTTTGAGGCTCACATCGTAGTAGTCGTTGAGGCAATCGACGCCGATCACGGTCGCGCCGCGCTGCAACAGGCGTTCCGTGGCGTGATAGCCGATGAAACCCGCTGCTCCGGTGACCATCAGCACGTCGGGCTGCGCCATGGTCAACGCGCCCCGGCCAAAGCACCAGATGCGACCAGCCCGCCGACATGAACGCCGTTCCAGTTGCGCAGGATCGGCCGGGCGAACGGCTCGAAGCGCTGCGCCTCGCCATCGTCGAGAGCGACGAAGCGCTCGATCATCGCGGCCATCGCGACCTCGGAGGCCCGCGTGTTTCCGTCGTCGCATTTGATGGCGACGCCGAGCCCGAGCTGAGGGAACGTGGCGCAGTAGACTCCCTCCGCGCCGGTCTTCACCATCACCTTGGAGCCGAAGATCGTCATGACCCCGGTATCGAACCGCCCTTCGCCGGCAACCATCTCCGGCGCGGCGGCGATGGCCGAGAGGATGCGTCTGGCGGCATCCGCCCGGCTGTGCGGAAGATGCGCGCCGCTGCCGAAGCGTGCGAAAGCGAGCGCCAGATTGCGCAACGGCACCGCATAGGTCGGGATCGAGCAACCATCCGTGCCGCGATTATCGGGCCCATGCGCCACGCCGGTCATTGCTTCGAGGCAGCCGCGGACCTCCTCCTGCAATGCGTGCCCCGCCTTGACGTAGCCAGCGGGATCAAACCCATGGGCGCAACAGACGCACAGAAATCCCGCATGCTTCCCGGAACAGTTATTGTGCAGAGGGCTCGGCTTCATATGCCGTTCCGCGAGGCTGCGACCGGCCCGATCGAACATCGGCCAATGCGCGCCGCATTCGAGCGCCTCGGCATCGAGCCCGGCCTTGCCGAGCATCGCGTCCGCCGTCGCGGCATGGCGATCCTCGCCATTATGCGAGGCGCAGGCGAGCGCGATTTCTGGGTCGGTCAACCCGAAACGGTCGGCTGCCCCGCTTTCGATCAAGGGTAGCGCCTGCAGCGCCTTGATCGCGGAGCGCGGGAAGACCGGCGCATCGATGTCGCCGCAGGAAAAGACGACGCCGCCATCGGCGTCCAGCACCGCGACGGAGCCTCGATGACGGGACTCGATCCTGCTGCCACGCATCACATCGACAAGAACAGGATTTTCCATCGCAAGGCCTGACAGCAACTCGGTACGCGTTAAACGGCCCATGGTGGGCAAAATGCCGCCTCAAACACGCTCAGCCGGCATTTGACACGCATTTTATTAAACTGCGTCAAAAGCATGAATGGGCGTGCCGCGCCATCCCCGATGATCAGTTTTTCACCTGCAATCGGCAATCATGGTTGAGAGCGCGGCCTGTCTCGGCATTATCAGTTACGGTCGCCATTCCGTCTGGTTTCACTCAGCGGCATCGTAACGTCGACCACAGCGCCGGCATCCGCATCGCGCCACAGGATCGTCGCGCGAAGCTGCCGCGCAAGCGTCTCGGCCAGCGTCTTGCCGAACGCCGCCGCGAACCAGGACGTCGCTGCGCCCGCCGCAGCATCCAGCACGGAGATCGCCACTGCGTCGCCTACTGTCCGGACACCGACGGCAAGATCGACACCGCCATCCGCGCGCCCAGCGCGCTTCAGCGCCGGGGCGAGCAATTCGTTGATGATGAGCGCCAGCGAGGCGGCATCGCTCGTGCGCACCTTGACGCTTTCGATGTCGAGATCGATGCGCCTTGCCTGACCGCCGGCCCCGCCAGCCAACTGGCCGACGATATCCCTCGTGAATTCGCCGATGTCGAACGTCGCCATGTCGCCGCTCTGATAGAGGCGCTTATGGACGAGGCCGAGCGCATCGACGCGCTCCAGCATCTCCTGCAGGGTCCGCTTCGCCACGCCGTCGGCGATCGTCATTGATTGCAGCATCAGCATGGCGCTGATCATCTGCAGATTGTTCTTCACCCGGTGATCGACCTCATGCAGCAGGAACTGGCTGCGCTCCAGCGCGCTCTCGAGCTCAAGCGTGCGCAGGCGCACCGCGTGTTCGAGATTGTCGCGCAGTTCTGCGGCCTCGATCTCATGTCGCTTGCGTTCCGAGACATCGAATTGCGAGGCGAAGAAATACCGGCGCTCACCATGCTCGTCGAAGACCGGGCTGATGTAGAGCGAGTTCCAGAACGAGGACCCGTCCTTGCGATAGTTGAGCAGATCGATCGCGATCTCCGTGTTGCCGTCGATGGCGGCGCGTATCCTGCGCCTCGCAGCCGCATCTGTGCCGGGACCCTGCAGGAAACGGCAGTTGCGTCCGGCAACCTCGCGCCAGCTATAGCCGGTCAGTTTCAAGAAGGCGGGATTGGCGAAGATGATGGGTTGATCGGGCTGGTTCGGATCGACGATGACCATCGCCATGCCGGACGAGCGAATGGCGGCGAAGAAGGGCGGCCAATCGCCTGGCGGCACGAGAAGATCATGGGCTTCGATCCATGCGTTCGCACTCTCCATCACGCCTCCGATATTTCCTTACGGCTAAACTCCTGCTGCGCAATCATGGGCTCGGTATGGCGCAACACGCGAGACAAAAGGGCACAACCGATCAAGCTTGCCTGTTTTCCTCCAATGCCGGATGAAAGCGAGGCGGTCTCCAATAGTTCCCTCGAACAGTTCCATAGCCCGTCGCCGAGGAACCAACCGCCTTGCCGACGTGTTCGCACGATCGAATGACGCTCGACGCAGACCGATCAGCTAACCTCAAGGAGAGTTTCGATGTCCCGTGTCACTTACCACATTGTCGAGCATGATGGCGGCTGGGCCTACAAGGTCGACGACGTGTTCTCAGAGACGTTTCCAACTCACGACCTTGCTCGAAAGGCGGCCGACACCGCAGCGCGCGAGCAGAATGTCGGCGGGCGGGACGAAGCGATCCTCTATGAAGACGCATCCGGCCGCTGGCACGAGGAGACCGCGAAGGGCGGCGACCGGCCGGAGACCGAGGTGAAGGAAGGCTAAAGTCGAGAGCGCCGCTTTCGACGACCGTCACTGGACAGCGATCGCCTTTGCGGATTTACTCCTCATTGACCAGCCGGCGCAAAGTTCGGCGGTCGCAGGGAGTGAACCATGACATTGACGAGACGGCAGTTTGGCGCCGGCATCGCAGCCGGAGTCGCGCTCGAAACCATTTCAACCCGCAGTTTCGCGCAAGGCGCGACGATCAAGATCGGCATGGTGGTGCCGGTTACGGGGCCTGCCGCCGAATCCGGCAAATACGCGCTCAACGGCGCGAAGCTCGCGCAGGACGCCGTCAACAAGGCCGGCGGCGTGCTCGGCAAGCCGATCGAGCTTGTCGTCGAGGATGATCTGACGACCAACCCGGGCGCGGTGCTCGCCTTCTCCAAGCTCGCCGCGCAGCAGGACATCGTCGCATTTCTCGGCTCGATCCGCTCGACGCAGGTCCATGCGATGGCGCCCGACATTTTGAAGACAGCCAAGCCGGTGATGTTCGGCGGCACGGACGTCGCGCTGACGAAGCTCGGCAACCCGTGGCTCTTCCGCTTCCGCCCGAACGATTCCTACTCGGCGAAGGTGATCTCGGCCTATGGCGCGGAAACGCTCGGCAAGAAGAAATGGGCGATCATCCACTCGACCGACGCCTTCGGCTCCGGCGGCGCGAAAGCGCTCACGGCTTCGCTCGAGGCGCTGAAGATCACGCCGGTGCTTGATCAGGGCTACCCGAACCAGAGCCAGGATTTCACCCCCGTCGTACTCGCCATCAAGCAGTCGGGCGCCGACATCATCGGCTCGTATTTCACCTTCGAGAACGACATCGCGATCTTCGCCCGGCAACTGCGCCAGCTTGGCGTCAACATCGCCTGGGTCGGCTCGCCCTCGATCACGGTGGCGACTGCGGTGAAGCTCGCAGGGCCTGCGCTCTACGGCACGTATGGTGTCGCGGATTTCGCTGAGGAATCGAGCCCTGAAGCCAAGGCCTACAGCAAGCTCTATCGCGACACCTACAAGGTCAACCCGGACAACTACTCCTCCTGGACCTATGACGCGATCACGGTGCTCTCGATGGCGATGAACACCGCGAAATCGACGGAGCCGGAAAAGATCCGTCAGGCGATCATCGCGACCAAGAACCACAAGGGCGTCGAGGGCACCTACAACTTCGATGCGAATGGCGACGGGCTGCACGGCTACAACATCGTCCGCAACGAAAACGGCAACATCGTCTTCGACAAGCACATCGACTTCGAGAGCTGAACTACGCCGGTTCGTTCCGTCATCGCGGACAAGCCAAGCGCGATCCGGGATCCAGGTGAGAAGACGTCTGGATCCCGGCTTTCCGCTTCGCCTCAGCCGAGAGGGCGCAGTAGCCGTATCCAAGTCAACTCAACGCTTCGAACCCTGGTCACCTCATGGACCTCGTCCTCCAGCTTCTGTTCACGGGTATCGGCATCGGCGCGGTCTATGCGCTGGTGGCGCTCGGCTTCGTCCTGATCTTCCGGGCGACCAACGTCGTCAACTTCGCGCAGGGCGAGTTTTCGATGGTCGCGGCCTTTCTGATGGTGGTGTTCGCCGTCGATCTCGGCTGGCCCTACTGGGCGGCGTTCCTCGTCAGCCTTGCCGGCATGGCGATCCTCGGCGTGATCTTCAATCTCGGCGTCTACTACCCGCTGCGCCACCGTACCTATTTGCCGGTCATCATCTCGACGATCGGCGCGTCGATCCTGATGGCGAATTTGACGCTGGCGCTCTACGGGCCGCAGCCGCAGGTGCTGCAAGGCTGGTTCGAGACGCAGGGCATCCAGCTTGGACCCGTGTTCCTCGATAGCCAGTATCTGCTCATCATCGCCACGACTTGTGTGCTCGTCGCCTTTCAATACTGGTTCTTCGAGCACACGATGCTCGGCAAGAAACTGCAGGCGACCAGCCAGGACAAGGAGATGGCCTCGCTCCTCGGCATCCCCGTCGTCGGCATGATCATGCTGACCTTCGTCTATTCGGCGATCCTCGGCGGCATAGCCGGCATCCTCGTTGCGCCGATCCTGTTCGTCTCGATCCAGATGGGCAGCACCATCGCGCTGAAAGCCTTCGCCGCGACCATCATCGGCGGCTTCGGCGATGTCGCAGGCGCAATCATCGGCGGGCTCGCGCTCGGCATCATCGAGACCTTCGGCGCGGCTTATGTCTCCGTGCCCTACAAGGACGGGTTCGCCTTCCTCATGCTGGTGCTGTTCCTCGCCTTCCGACCGCAGGGCATCTTCGGAGAACGCGTCGCGGAGAAGGCATGAGCACCGGGGGACAAAACGGCATCGAGGCAAAGTCGGCTCCGGGCGATGCCGCTACGCTGCGAGCGCCGTCCTTTCCCGTGAGCCATCTGGGCTTCCTCGCCCTTTCCATCGTCGCCGTCTTCCTCGCTGCGACGATGCCATTCGACGGCTATGTGCTTAATATCCTCATGCAGGCGGCGACCTATGCGATCGCCGTGTTCGGCCTTTCGGTCGTGCTCGGCCTGTGCGGGCAGATCAATCTTGCCCAGGCGGCATTCTTCGGCTTCGGCGCGTATGCGGTCGGGATCGGGACAGCCGACTACCATGTTTCATTCTGGCTCTGTCTTGCGCTCGGCATGGTCGTCGCGCTCGGCGCCGGCGCGATGCTCGGCCTGACGACGCTGAAGCTCGGCGGGCATTACCTCGCCATGGTGACGATCTCGTTCCAGCAGATCGTCACTCTGGTGATGACCAACGCCATCTCATTCACGCACGGGCCGGACGGCGTCTCCCATATCGAGCGGCCCTCGATCCTGTCGTCGCAGCAGGCATATCTCGCCTTCTGCGTCGCGGCGCTGGCGTTCGTCGGCTATCTCGTCTGGCAATTGCCGCAATCGAGGCTCGGCCGTGCCATGCGGGCCGTGCGCGACAACGAGCTCGCCGCTGGCGTTGCCGGCATCGACGTCTACCGCACCAAGGTCTACGCCTTCGCCATCTGCGCACTGCTCGGCGCGCTCGGCGGCGGCCTGTTCGCGGGTGGCTTCGCCTATATCAGCCCGGACCAGTTTTCATTCGCCGAGTCGATCATCTTCCTCACCATGGCGCTCCTCGGCGGAATCGCCTCGCCGATCGGCTCGGTGATCGGCACGGGGTTTCTCATCCTCATCCCGGAATGGCTGCGCTTCCTGAAATCGATCCCGGGTCTCTATCTCGCGCTCTATGGCCTTGCCGTCATCCTGATCGTTCTCTTCATGCCGGACGGCATATGGGGCTTCATTTCGAGCATCATAGACCGCTTTCGTGCCAAACCCGCGCCGCAGGCGGCCGGCGATCTCGTTCTCCAGCCGGGCCAACGCGGCGGCGAGACCGTGCTCGAAGTGAACGGGCTCGCCAAACATTTCGGCGGCCTCAAAGCCGTCGATGGTGTCGACATCGCAGTCAGGCGCGCCTCGGTCCATGCGCTGATCGGCCCGAACGGCAGCGGCAAGACGACCATTCTGAATGTCCTCTCCGGCATCTATGGCGCCACCGCCGGAACGATCCGGCTCGACGGGGCGGACATCACGCGCGCGCCGACCCACATCCGCAGCATCGCCGGCCTCGGACGCACCTTCCAGAACATCCGCCTCTTCCGCACGATGACCGCGCTGGAAAACGTGGTGATCGGTGCCGAGCGCAGGGGGAACGAGCTGGTCGACGGGAGCGCGCAGGCGCTCGAAAAACGGGCCTTGGCGGCGCTTGCATTCGTCGGGCTCAAGGGCCGCGAGCAGGAGCTCATCACCAGCTTCAGCTACGGCCACCAAAGGCTCATCGAAATCGCGCGGGCGCTTGCCGCGAACCCCGTTCTCCTCCTGCTCGACGAGCCCGCCGCGGGCCTAAATTCCAGCGAGAAGCTGGAGCTGCATGCGCTCCTGAAACGCATCGCGGCGCAGGGCCTCACCATCCTGATCATCGACCACGACATGACGCTGGTGAGCGAGGCCGCCTCGCACATCACTGTGCTCAACTTCGGCAAGCGCATCGCGGATGGAGAATCGGTCGGCGTGCTCAATCATCCCGATGTCATTTCGGCCTATCTCGGGAGCGACGACTAGGATGGAGACCGGCAAGGGATTGGAGGTCCGCAATCTCAGCGTGCGCTACGGCGAGATTGAGGCGCTGCGTGGCATATCGTTCACCGTCGCGCCCGGCGAGGTGGTCACGCTTCTGGGGGCCAACGGTGCAGGCAAGTCGACGACGCTCAGGGCGATATCCGGCCTCGAACGCCCTGCCGGCGGAGATATCCTCTTCGAAGGCCAGTCGATCGCCGGCCTGAATTCCGAGCAGATCGTGCGGCGCGGCATCTCGCATGTGCCCGAGCGCCGGCGAATATTCCCCGGCCTCACGGTCAAGGAAAACATCATGCTCTGCGGCTCCAACAGGCGCGCGAGCAAGCCCGAACTTGCAAGCGAGACCGAGGCGATGTTCGATCTTTTCCCCGAGATCAGGCCGTTTCGCGACGCGCTCGGCTGGACGCTCTCAGGCGGGCAGCAGCAGATGGTGGCGGTGGCGCGCGGGCTGATGGCGAAGCCACGCCTGCTGTTGCTCGACGAGCCTTCGCTCGGTCTCGCTCCGCTCATCGTCAAGGCGGTGTTTGCCATCATCGCTGAAATCCGCCGGCGCGGCACCACCGTGCTCCTCGTCGAGCAGAACGCCCGCGTCGGGCTCTCGGTCGCCGATCGCGGCTATGTGCTGGAGACTGGCACGCTCGTGCTCGGCGGCAAGCCCGATGACCTCTGGAACAATGACGCGATCCGCGCAGCCTATCTCGGCGGCGCAAAAGCCAAGGGCCACGCCCTTGCCGAACAGGCCTGACCGATGCCGCTTATAAATTCCGCTGCGCTGACCGACTTCATCGCCGAGATTTTCGCGCGGGCGAAATCCTCGTCCGAGGAAGCGCGGCGCATCGCGCAATATCTCGTCACGGCCAACCTCACGGGCCATGACAGCCATGGCGTCATCCGCGTGCCGATCTATGTCGAGCGCACGCTTGCCGGCGGCACCGTGCCGGACCAGACCGTGGAGGTGCTGGTCGATCTGCCGGCGCTGGCCGTGATCGACGGCCGCTTCGGCTACGGGCAGACGGTCGGACCGCAAGCGGTGCGTATCGGCATGGACAAGGCGAAGGCCGGCGGCGTCGCTGCGATGGCGCTCCGCAATTCCGGCCATATCGGCCGCATCGGCGATTGGGCGGAGATGGCGGCGGCGGACGGCCTCGTCTCGATCTTTTTCGTCAACGTCGCCGGCAGCGTGCTCGTCGCGCCCTTCGGCGGGGTCGAACGGCGGCTGTCGACGGCCCCGTTCTGCGTGGGCATTCCGCGACCCGGAGCCGACCCCGTTATCCTCGATTTCGCAACCTCGCTGGTTGCCGAAGGCAAGGCGCTCGTCGCGAGCCGGGGCGGAAAGCCGCTGCCCGACGATGCGCTGATCGACGCTGACGGCACGATCAGCGGCGATCCCCATGTGCTCTATGGCCCTTACGAATTCGAGGGTCCGCGCAACTACATGCAGGGCACCGGGGCGCTCCGTGCGTTCGGCGATCACAAGGGGTCCGGCCTCGCGCTCATCTGCGAGTTGCTCGGCGGCGCGCTTACGGGCAATGGCGCGACCGGCCCCGGCAAGCGCTTCGCCAACGGCATGCTCGCCATCTTCATCGACCCGGCGAGGGCCGATCCAGTTCAGTTCTTCGGGGGCGACATGGCCGAGTACCTCGCCTACTACAAAAGCTCGAAACCGGCAGAGCCGGGCGGGGAAATCCTGACGCCGGGCGAGACGGAGCAACGCTACCGGCGTGAGCGGACCGCAAACGGCATCATGCTGCCCGATGACGCCTGGAGCAATATCGTGGCAACGGCAAAAGCGGTCGGCCTCGGCGAGAACCGCGTCGTCATCGCGCTTCAGCGTTAGCGCGCGCTCGTCATCCGCTTTAGCCCGGCGGCCTTGCTTCCACGACCCCGGCCTGCTCAAGCGCATGCGCGGCCCTGAGGCAGATGTCTTCCCGCCAGGGCGGCGCGATGAGCTGAACGCCGATCGGCAAAGCGCCGCCGCCGAAGAATGGAACCGCGGCGACCGGCAGGCCGATGCAGGAGATGGGCTGCGTGAAGAGGCCGAGATTGGGCCTGACTGCGACAGTCTCCCCGCGCAGCTCCATCGTCTTCTGACCGATAAGCGGAGCCGCGCATGGCGTCGAGGGCGCGATGATGAGGTCGACGCTCTCGAACACCCGCAGCATCGTGTCATGAAACCAGCGGCGCGCCTGCTGCGCTTTCAGATACCATGCGGCCGGCAGCATCGCACCGGCGAGCAGGCGGTCTCGGGTATCGGCGTCGAAATCATCCGCCCGCATCCGCAGACGACCGAGGTGAAAGGCCGAGCTTTCCGCATTGGTGATAAGGAAGGCGGCAGCCCGCGCCACCGCCGCGCCTTCGATCTTGATGAAGCGCTGCGCATCGAGCGCCCTGGCGACGGCCGAGACGGCTGCCGCCGCCTCAGGCATGTCGTCGGTCGAGAAATAGCCCCCTGCCACGGCGATGCGGAGGCCGGCGACGCCCTTGAAGAGTGTCGTCGTCACCGGCTCGGCCTGACGCGGCGCACAGGCAGGATCATGCGCGTCGAAGCCTTGAAGCGCATCATAGGCGAGCGCGAGATCGAGGGCGTTGCGGGCGAAGGGCCCGAGATGGTCGAGCGAATCGCAGAACGGAAAGCTGCGCGTGCGCGGCAGGCGGCCATAGGTCGGCTTCAGACCGAACACGCCGCAGAACGAACTTGGCACGCGTATGGAGCCATTGGTGTCGGAGCCGAGCGACACTGGCGCGAGACCGGCGGCGGTCGCCGATCCGCAGCCGGACGACGAGCCGCCCGCCATGCGGGCTGGATCGTGCGGATTGCAGCACGCACCGTCATGCGCATTCTCGCCGGTGAAATCATAGGCATATTCGCCCATGTTGAGGCCACCGACGAGAATGGCGCCAGCGGCGCTGAGCCGCTCGACAAGCAGTGCATCTCGCGTCGCTGGCGGGAGCTCGCGGTTGATCTTGGAGCCGGCGCGGGTCGACAGGCCTTCGATGTCAAACAGGTTCTTGGCCGCGAAGGGCACGCCCGCCAGCGGCCCGAGCGGCTCGCCTTTCCGGCGCGCGAGATCGATGCCCCGCGCCTGTTCGAGCGCCCTGCCAGCCGTGACATCCGTGTAGGCATTGAGCGTAGGGTCGAGTGTCTCGATGCGCGCGAGACAGTCCGTGACGACTGCCTCAGCCGTCAGCGATCCGTTGCGCACGGCCGCCGCGATCTCATGGCCCGGCATGAACGGGGCGACGCTCAACGATCGTCTCCGGCTTCTACGCTTCCAGGCCGGAACACCGGAGCAAGGTCAAAGGCGTCGTCAGGCAGGCCAGCGCTTTCGACGAGCGCCGCCATCCGCGAGGCGACTTTGAGAAATTCCAGCACACCCGGCCGCTGCGCGTCGGTGATGGCAAGCCCGACCGTCGGCGCGACGGCGTCGAGATGCGTCTCGGCATTGAAGGGCATGTCTGCTCCGGTCATTCGGCAGGCTCCAGTTTGGCCTCTGGCATCGATGGCGCCAGAACGCTCGCCGGCAACCGCGCGCAGAGCAGGAGGAAGCCGGCCACCATGGCATAGCCGAGGCTGATGGACGGCGTCACGCCGAGCCCGTTCCCGATCCCGATCGATTCGCCGTGCATCAGCCCGAAATAGGTGAGCACCGCCCCTGCGGCCGCGAAGGCGGCAGCGTGCGCGAATTTGCGATCGATGACGAAGACGGCGATCGCGCCGAGCACCAGCCCGGAGAGGATCGCGCCGCCGCCCATCACCTCCAGCCCGTGATAGAGCACGCCCATATTCGCCATCTTGTCGAGGCCAACCGTGGCGGCGTTGGTGCCTGCCGCGCCAAGCGCCCCGTCGATCAGCACCTTGGCCCAGGCGGCGAGGTGCGGCGTCAGGGCCAGGATGATGGCCGGCGCATGTTTGACCGGCGTCGTCTGGAATGCCTGCGCGCCGATCAGCATGCCGATATAGAGCAGGATCGGCGAAATGGCGACGATCGGCACGAGCGCCAGCAGCAGCGCCACGATGCCGAACCAGCACAGCGCCGCCACGACGAGGCCCGTGGCGGCCGAATAGCCTATGCGCCCGCCCATGGCCTTCCAGCCCGGATGACCGATATAGACCGCGTTGATGAACGGGTTTCCCATGAGGCAGCCGATGAGAGACACGACGCCATCCGCCGTCAGCACACGGGTCGTCAGGTAGTGATCGCCGGCCGCCTCCGCGCTTTCGACGTTGTCCATCGCCTCGACGAGATCGTAGATGCCGAACGGGATGGCGGTGACGAGGATGATCCCGAGATAGCTGAACCCCGAAAAGACGTGGTCCACTGCCGGCAGGGGAAGCGAGAAGCCGAAGGTGGCAAAGGCAGCCCCGAGCTTGGCGAGGCTGAGCCCGCCGACATCGAGGCCGAGGAGAGCCGAGCCCCACGCCACCGCCATGCCGAAGGCGATGGCGACGAGCCCGGCTGGAATGCCGCGCGGATAGCGTAGGCCGCCGAACCAGCTCACCAGGATGATCGCGAAGCAGACGAGGCCGATCGCCGGCGTGAGGAAGATCTCGATCGCCGGACGCATCGAAATGAATGCCACGGAGACGCCGGCGAGCGTGCCGAGCAGCGCGGCCCGCGGTGTGATGGCGCGGATGTAGGGCGCGATGAATCCGCCGATCATCAGGATGAAGCTCTGGAAGAACACCCAGACGAGCCCGGCTTCCCAGCCCTTGATCGGATCGCCGGTCATGCTGGCGATGGGCAGCATGATGACGAAGGTGACGACGAACATGTGCGGCACGCTGATGCCTGAGGGCAACGCGCAGACGTCGCTACGACCGGTCTTGCTGGCGAGTTGCCAGGCGAGCCAGGCGTAATAGAGCGTCGAAAGCAGCATCATCAGCCCGAGAGCCGGAAGGATGCGCCCGAAGATGATCGGAGCCGGCATCTTGAGCACGAATTGCAGAAGCCCGGTCAGCACCAGGAGGTTGACCAGGATGTTGGTGCCGAAGCCGAACAGAGCGTTCCAGTCGCCCGGCGTCCAGAACTGCGGTTTGCGATCTGCCTGCATGATCCGTTCCCCCTGATCAGGCCGCGAGCGCGGCCAATACGGCGTCTGTCGACGCGACCCAGCCGAAAATGCCGCCCTGCGCTGCGATCATCCGCAGGCCGACCTCGTGAAATTCCGGGAAATAGGACGCGCAGGCATCCGAAAGTACGAGGCAGCGATAGCCGCGATCGTTGGCCTCGCGCACGGTGGTGTGCACGCAGACTTCCGTCGTCACGCCGGCGACGAAGAGCGTCTCGATGCGGCGGTTGCGCAGCATCAGGTCGAGCTCGGTCTGGTAGAATGCGCCCTTGCCCGGCTTGTCGATCACCGGTTCGCCGGGTTGCGGCGCAAGCTCCGGCACGATGTCGTGCCCCGCCTCGCCGCGGATGAGAATGCGGCCCATGGGTCCGGCAGCGCCGATACGCTTCTCCGGCTCGCCGCGCTCGACCTTGGCAGGCGGCGCATCGGATAGATCAGGTCTATGGCCCTCGCGCGTATGGATCACCATCATGCCGCCGGCGCGGGCGAATGCCAGCATGCGCCTGCATGGTTCTATGGCGGCGGCCAGCAGTGAAACATCGTTGCCGAGCGCCGCGCCAAAACCGCCGGGTTCGAGAAAATCGCGCTGCATGTCGATGATGATGAAGGCGGTGCGCACGAGATCAACGCTGAGCGTATCGGGCTCCGCAGGAATGTCGAACCGGCTCACGTAAAGGCCTCCGCAACGCAAAACACCCATGTTGGCTAAGCAAGCCCCGTGCCGCGCGCCGCTACGACGAGATCGTTTGGCGGATGACGATTTGCACAATCTTTGCATGGACTTGGGGCAACCCATGCCTGCGCTTTAGGCTCCCGCCGCAACAGAAAGCCCGCCCTTGCCAACGCTCGCCGACCTTCTATCCGCCCATGTCGAAGGCCGTGTGCCGCTCGCCGAGACGATCCGCCAAAGCTACGCGCGCCACCGCTTGCAGGCTGATGACGCCATGTTCATCACGCTCAGGCCGGAACAGGAGGCGATCGCCGAAGCCGAGCGCCTCCAGGCGGAAGGGCATCGCGGCCGCCCGCTCTGGGGCATACCGGTTGCCATCAAGGACAATATCGACGTCGCCGGCCTGCCGACGACCGCAGCTTGCCCCACCTTCGCGTACCAGCCCATGGTCGACGCCAGCGTCGTGGCGAGACTGCGCGCCGCCGGAGCAATCGTCATCGGCAAGACCAATCTCGACCAGTTCGCGACTGGCCTCAACGGATCGCGCTCGCCATACGGCACGCCGCGCAATGCATTGCGGGCCGATCTCGTGCCCGGCGGATCGAGCTCCGGATCGGCATCGGCGGTGGCGAGCGGCATCGTTCCCATTGCGCTCGGCACCGACACGGCGGGATCAGGCCGCGTGCCGGCCGGACTACAAAATCTTGTCGGGCTGAAGCCGAGCCTCGGGCTCGTTCCGATCACTGGAGTTGTACCGGCCTGCCGGACACTCGATTGCGTCTCGATTTTTGCGCAAACGGTGGACGACGCCTCGCTGGTTCTGTCCGTCATCGCCGGGCCGGATGCCGCAGACCCGTTCTCGCGCGCTCTTGAGATCGGCCGGCCGGGCGGATTGCCGCCTTCTCTGAAATTGGGCGTGCCGACGCCGGAAACACTGCACTTCGACGGCGACCCTGACGCGAGAGCAAGCTTCGAACTCGCCATAGCGCGGGCAAGCTCCCTCGGCGCGCAAATCGTGCCCATCGACATGACGCCATTCTATGCGGCGGCGAAGCTGCTGTACGATGGCCCCTGGGTCGCGGAACGCTTTCTCGTCATCGAGAAGCTGTTGGCGGACAACCCGGAGGCGATCCTGCCGGTCATCCGCAGCGTGATCGCCGGCAAGCCGCTGGTCGACGCGGCCAAGACCTTCGCCGCCCGCTATAAGGTGGCCGAGATCGCGCTCGCCGCAAAGGCGGTTTTCAAGACGATCGATGCGCTGATGGTGCCGACCGCGCCGCGCCCGGTGACGCTCGCTGAAATGGAAGCCGATCCGATCGGCAAGAACTCGCTGCTCGGCACCTACACCAATTTCGTCAATCTGCTCGATCTTTGTGCGCTGGCCGTGCCCGCGACCCTTGCTACGGACGGCACGGCGGCGGGGGTCACCTTCATCGCGCCTGCAGGCCATGACAGCGCGCTCGCCGGCATCGGCCGCGCCTTTCACGCGGCCGCCGCGCTGCCGATGGGTGGCACTGGGGAGCCGCTGCCACAGCTTTCGGACATTCCGGCCGCGGCTCCGCCGGGCATGATCGAAATCGCCGTCGTCGGCGCGCATCTCTCAGGCATGCCGCTCAACCATGAACTCGCCAGCCTCGGCGGCGTGTTTTTGAGAGCGACCGCGACCGGCGACAGCCACCGGCTGTTCGCACTGCCGGGCGGACCGCCCTTCAGGCCGGGGCTGTTGCGGGTTGCACCTGGTGCGGGCGCGCCGGTCGTCATCGAAGTCTGGACGCTGCCGATCGCAGGGTTCGGCCGCTTCGTCGCCGGCATTCCCTCCCCGCTCGGCATCGGTACGCTGACGCTAGCCGACGGCACCACCGTCAAGGGATTCATGGTCGAAGCCATCGCCACCGAGAACGCTCGGGATGTGACCGACTTCGGCGGATGGCGCGCATACATAGCCGCTCAGACGGCCACCCGCTAACGTCAGGCCGCGACGCCCGGCGGATGGGGAATGGCGGTGAGTAATTCCTTGGTGTAGTCGGCCTTCGGCGAGCCGAGTACCTCTTCGGCCGTGCCTTCCTCCACGATGCGGCCCGTCCGCATCACGATCACCCTGTCGCAGAGCAGCCGCACGACGTTGAGATCATGGCTGACGAAGAGATAGCTCATGCCGAGGCGATGCTTCAGCTCTTCGAGCAGGTTCAGCACGACCGCCTGGACAGACACGTCGAGCGCGGCGGTCGGCTCGTCGAGAATGACGAGATCGGGATCGAGCGCTATGGCGCGGGCGATGCCGACGCGCGCCTTCTGCCCGCCCGACAATTGATGCGGAAAACGGTCGATGAGATCGACCGGCAACCCGACGAGGCGCGCCAGTTCCTCGCAGCGGGCGCGCAGGGCGTCCCGGCCAAGCCCGCCGCCCATGCGCATGATCGGATCTGCGATGGCGCGCTCCGCCGTGAAGCGCGGGTTGAGGCTGTCGGTCGGGTCCTGAAAGACCATCTGGATGCGGCGGCGCATGGGTGACGCCGCAAACGCCTTCGCCGGAATGGCGCCAATGTCGACGCCGTCGAACATGATGCTGCCGCCGGTTGGATCGATCAGCCGCGTCACCATCATCGAGGTGGTGGACTTGCCGCAGCCGGATTCGCCGACAAGCCCGAGCGTTTCTCCGCGCGCGACCGTGAAGCTGATGCCGTCGACCGCTCGGAAGGCCGGCTTTGCCGCCTCAGACGAACCGGTGAGCTTCGACCACAATTTCGAGGCCTGCGGCCGGGCATATTCCTTGACGAGTCCCTCGATGCTGAGGAGCGGCGTCGACGAAACATCGGCCTTGGCGGCAGCCGGCGATTTCATCTCCGGCGCTCCGGCGCTGGGCACGGCGGGGAGAAGGTCGGCGAGCGTCATGCCGATGCGCGGCGTCGCCTGCATCAGCCGGCGCGTATAGGCATGCTGCGGCGCGGTGAAAATCTGCCCGGCGGCGGCCGTCTCCACGACCTTGCCCTTCTCCATCACAACGACCTTGTCGCAATAGGCGGCCGCGAGGCCAAGATCATGCGTGATGAGGATCGTCGACATGCCGCGCGCACGCGTCAGTTCGACGATGAGGTCCATCACCGCCTTCTGCGTGGTGACGTCGAGACCGGTGGTCGGTTCGTCGGCGATGAGAAGCTGTGGCTGGCAGGCGATGGCGAGCGCAATGACGACGCGCTGGCACATGCCGCCCGACAATTCGAACGGATAGGCGTCGTAGCGCTCCTGCGGGTTGGCGATCTTGACCTGCGCCAGCGCCTCGATCGCCTTTTCCTTTGCCGTGGCGCGCGTCGCCTGCACATGCTGCAGCAGCACGTCCTCAATCTGCCGGCCGACCTTGCGAATGGGGTTGAGAGCAGCGCGCGGATTCTGGAAGATCATCGAGATTTCACGGCCGCGGAGATCCCGCATCTGGCTTTCGCTCGCCGTGACGAGATCGATTCCGGAGAAGCTGATTGAGCCATTGGCCACGCTGCCCGCGCGGTCGAGGATTCGGACCACCGCATAGGACGTCACCGACTTGCCTGAGCCCGATTCGCCGACGATCGCGACCGTTTCGCCTTTGGCGACCGAAATATCGATCGATTTCACCGCCTGGACCGTGCCGCGCCGCGTCGCGAACTCGACCGTCAGATTCCTGATCTCCAGCAGCGGCGGCGCGCTCATCAGTTGCGCCTTTGCGGATCGACGAGGTCGCGGACGCCATCACCGAGCAGGTTGAAGCAGAACACGGCGAGCATGAGCGCGAGGCCGGGGAAGAAGGCGATCCACCATTCCCCGGAAACGATGAAGGCCGCACCCTCGGCGACCATGATGCCCCATTCCGGCGTCGGCGGCCGCACGCCAAGCCCGATGAAGGACAGGCCCGCGGCGTTCAAGATCGCATAGCCCATGGTGAGCGATACCTGCACCGCCATGATCGGCATGATGTTGGGGACGATCTGGGTAAGGAGAAGACGCCAGTCCGAATTGCCGGAGAGCCGTGCCGCCTGCACGAAGCCCGCCTCCCGCCGCACATTGGCCTCGGCGCGCGCGACGCGCACATAGAGCGGAAAGTTGATGATGGCGGTCGCGATGACGATATTGGTGACGCTGTTGCCGAGCGCGGCGACGATGCCCATCGCCAGCACAAACAGCGGAAAGGCCATGATGGTGTCCGCGATGCGGCCGACCAGCTTGTCGATCCACCCGCCAAAAAAGCCCGCCATGACGCCGGCGAGGCCGCCAAACACGAAGACGAGCACGACGGACAACACCGCGATCGCAAAATCGAGCCTCGTCGCCACGATCACGCGGCTGAAGATGTCGCGGCCGAGCTGGTCGGTGCCGAACCAGTGCTTCCATGTCGGCGGCTTGAGCGCGGCAGCCGTGTCGCTCATCAGCGGATCGAACGGAACGAGAGACGGCCCAAGGAGCGCCGCCACGACGATCAGGAGGAACAGGCCCGAGGCAAGTCCCGTGATCGGGTTTTCGGAAACGACATGCCGCGCATGGGCAAAGAAGCTCGTCGAGGGCGGCGCGTCGAAGCGAAGCGGGGCCGGTTCCAGTTTGCCGACATCCGCCATGCTCAGCCCTCCAGCCTCACGCGCGGATCGATCACTCCGTAAAGAATATCGATCATCAGGTTGAGCAGCACGTAGAGGATCGCCATGGTGAGCACGAAGCCCTGGATCGGCGCGTAATCCGAGGCGATCAGCGCCTCGACCGCGTAGGAGCCGATACCAGGCCAGGCGAACACCTTCTCGACGAGCACATTCGCGCCGAGCAGGAACGAGAAGACCATGCCGAGCGTGGTAACGACCGGCAGCATGGCGTTCCTGAAGGCATAGGTGCCGATGATGGTGGAGCTATCGAGCCCGCTCGCCCGCGCGGTGCGCACGAAGTCGGCTCCCAACACTGCCAGCATCGAGGCGCGTGTCATGCGGGTGATCGGCGCGAGCGAGAAGATCGCCAGCGTCACCGCCGGAAGGATGAGCTGCGCGAAGGCGGCGCGGAAGGTCTCGAACTCGCCGGCGATCAGGCTGTCGATCAGCAGGAAACCGGTCACGCGCGCAGGTTCGGAATAGAAGACATCGAGCCGCCCGAGTGGCGCCGGCGTCCAGCCGAGGATGAAGTAGAATACATAGACCAGCAGCAGGCCGGTGAAGAACACCGGAAGAGACACGCCCGCCGTCGCGATGATGCGGCAGAGATGGTCGATCCAGGAGCCCTGACGCACTGCGGCCATCACGCCGAGCGGCAACGCGATCGACATGGCGAGAAAGAGCCCGGCAAGCGTCAACTCCGCCGAGGCCGGCAACCGGGCTGCGATGTCCTTGGTCACGGCCTGTCCCGTGGTCAGCGACTGGCCGAGATCGCCTTTGACCAGAGCTGCGACGTAATCGGCGAACTGAACCGGCAACGGCTTGTCGAGGCCGAGCTTGGTGCGAATTTCGGCGATGGCCTGCGGCGTCGCGGCGGGTCCGGCGAAATAGGAGGCGGTATCGCCGGGCAGCACGCGGGTCAGCAGGAACGTCACGATGATGACCCCGATGAGGCTCGGGATGACTGTCAAGAAGCGCTTGCCGATCTGAGCCAGCATGGGCGGTCAGGCCTTGGTGAGATAGCGGAAATCAGGTTCGCGGCACGGCCAGAACTGGTAGCCACCGATCGTCTTCTGCATCGCGACATCGTGCAGCGGCTGCGCGATCGGAATAACCGGCACGTCATGCGCCGCCATGGCGACGAAGGCTTCGACCTGCGATTGATAATCGGCGGCATCCTTAGCGAAACGTGCGCCGTCGATCAGCTTGTCCATCGCCGGGTTCTGGTAGCTGGAGATGTTGAAAATCGAATTGTTGCCGTGGAAATTCCAGAAGAAGTAGTAGTCTGGGAAATCGAGCCAGCCGCCGAAACGGTTGATCGCCATCGGATGGATCTTCTTGTTGAGTTCGCCGCGAAAATTCGCGCCGGGTATCTTCGACAGTTCGACATCGATCCCGATGGAGCCAAGCGCCTCCTTGATCAGCACCGCCATGGGCTCGGCGATTGTCGCGGCGCCGGAATCGAAGATCAGCGTCGTCTTGAAGCCGCCGGGCACAGCCTGATCGACCAGTGCCTTCGCCTTGGCGGCGTCCGTGACATAGGGGAATGGCTGCGGCCAGGCGGTATTCGGCTTCGGCGGTCCGCCCCACATGGCGACGCCGCGCCCGAAGAGCGAAGCCTGCATGATTTTCTCATACGGCATCGCCCAGGCGACGGCCTGCCGGACGCGAACATCGGTGAAAGGCCCCGTCGCGGCATTGAGCGCCAGATACCAGAGCGCGTTCGGCACCGGCACGCCGACCACCTTGACCTTGCCGGCTTCCGCAAGATCCTTGAAGTCCTTTGGCGGCAGGCCGTAGGAAATGTCGGCGTCGCCGCGCTCCAGCAAGGCGCGCCGCGTCGAAGGCGAGGGGATGTCGCGCGCGATGATCTTGCGCAGGGTCGGCAGCTTGCCGCAGGTCCAGGCGTCGTTGCGCACATAGACGGTCTCGCTGCCGGGCTTCCAGCTCTCCACCTTGAAGGCGCCGGAGCCGGCAATGTTGTTTTTCAGCCATTCCTTCGCCCAGGGATCGTCGCCACCATTCTTGATGGCAAGCTCGCTATCGATCACGAAGGGGATCGTCACGGCAAGGTTCGGCAGCGAGAGCTTGTCCTTGCGCAGGAAGTCTATGCGAAAGGTTCGGTCGTCGACCGCCACGAACTGTTCCGGCTTCTCGAACGAACCGGCATTCATCTGCGTCTTGGCGAAGCCGCCGATCGAGACCGCGCGGTCGAACGACCATTTCACGTCCTTCGCGGTCACGGGGCGGCCGGAATGGAACTTCGCCTCGCGCAGCTTGAAGGTGATGCTCATGCCGTCAGCCGCCATCTGCCAGCTTTCGGCGAGTTCAGGCTCGAGATCGGTCATGTTATAGGCATTGCCGTTGCCGCCCGGCAAAGGCGTCGGCTTGAAGCGGATCAGGCGATCATAGCAGTTGAGCGCGACGCCGTTGACCGGCTGGGACGAGCCGATGCCCTGCATGTCGAGGCTGTTCGGGCCATATTCCTGAACAAGGATCAGCGTTTCGCTGCGGCTCGGCGCCTGGGCGAAACCCTTGGCGGCAAAGGGCGCTGCAAGGCCGGCTACCAGGACGGAACGGCGATTGATCATGAGCGGCCTGCACTTTTGTTGGACTGCTATTACTGCCGGTTCAAGAGGCAAAGAGCATGCCGAATCTCAAGCCTTCACGAGAGCCCGGTAGTCGAGCCGGCGATGGAACCAGTATTGATAGCCGGAGACGTTCTTCTGCATCGCGACGTTCGAATAAGGCTGGAACAGCGGAATGCGTGGTACATCGGTGAAGGCCGTTTCGATGAAGCCTTTCACGTCCTTCTCATAGGTCGCGGCATCGCCGACAGCCGCGGCTTTCCGCGCACCGTCGATGAAGGCATCCATCGTCGGCGACTGGTAGCTCATCGTGTTGAAGACCGAATTTGCGCCGTGGTAGCACCAGAAGAAGAAATACTCCGGATAATCGAGCCAGCCGGAAAAAACGTTCGTGTAGAGCGGCATCACCTTCTTGTTGAGCTCCGTGCGCCAGTTCGCACCGGGAATCTTATTGATGGTGGTGCGGATGCCGATCTGCCCGAGGCTTTCCTGCACGAGGATCGCCAGCGGTTCGTTGATCGTCGCAAAACCGAGATCGAACGAGATCGTCGTCTCGAATCCGTTGGGGTAGCCCGCTTCCGTGAGCAGCGCTTTCGCCTTCGCCATGTCGGTGTTGTATTGGTGAGCGACCGGCCAGCTCGCTGCTGGAGACCCGCTCGCGCCGAATAGAGGCTTGCCGAGGCCGAACAGCACCGCATCCATGATCTTCTGATAGGGGATGGCATAAGCCACCGCCTGCCTCACCTTCGGGTTGTCGAAGGGCGGCTGCTTCACGTTCATGCCGAGATACTGGCAGCCGTTCGAGAAGGGCGTCGATACGATCGAGAGCTTGCCGGCGTCCTTCAGCTCGACGAAATCCTTGTTCGGCAACTCGTACGAGATATCCGCGTCGCCGCGCTCGAGCAGCGCCCTGCGGTTGCCGGCGGATGGCACCATGCGCCAGATGATGCGGCGCACCTTGGGCAGCGTGCCGCCTTTCCAATCCTCGTTGCGCTCCAGCACGACCTCGGTCCCCGGCGTCCATTTCGTGACCTTGTAGGCGCCCGAGCCGGCGGGTGTCTGCTTTGTATATTCGAGCCCCCAGGGATCGTTCGGACCGGCGTTCTTCTTGACGAGTTCGGAGTTGACGACGCAGGGCACGATCACCGCCAGATCGGGGATGGTCAGCCGGTCCTTCCGGATGAAATCGACGCGGACCGTATGATCGTCGACGACGACGAACTGCTCCGGCTTCTCGAGCGAGCCGGCCTTCATCTGGAATGTCGGGAAGCCGCCGACGGAGACCGCGCGGTCGAGCGACCACTTCACATCCTTTGCCGTCACCGGCGTCCCGTCATGGAAGGTCGCGTTCTTCTTCAGCTTGAAGGTCACCGACATGTCGCCGACCGCCATGTCCTCGGCGAGCTCCATCTTGAACTTGTCGCGGTCGTAATAGGCGGTTCCGTTCACGTCCTTCATCTCGTGGCTGATGAGGCGGTCATAGGTGTTCCAGGAAACTTCATAGCCTGGAACGTTCGTGCCGACGCCGTGGATGTCGAGATTGTTGGGCCCGCTCTCGGAGACGATCAGCAAGGTCTCCTGCCGCGCCTGCGCTTTCGCCGGAGACCAGACCGAGGGCGCGGCGATTGCAGCGGCGGTCGTGGCGGATGCCGTCTGCAAAAAACGACGGCGGTCGATCGGCGTATTGGTCATGGCGTGCCCCTCATGCATGTTCTACGGAGGGAAAAGCACGGATTATGCCAAGGAACGTTCGATTGGTGCCTTGCGCTCAACCGCGGACCGGGGTCTTCTGCTGGCGTTCGCGGGCAGCGTTGGACTTGATCGCGTTCAGCACGGCATGCGGGTCGGTCGGCTCGGACATCGCGCCGGCCTCGTGATCAACGCGATCCTCGATATCCGGATGGTCACGGCGCAGCGCCTCCAGCAACTGGATGATCTTGGCGGATTTCTGCTCGCTCAATATCGCGAGCTGCAACGCCAACTGCTCGCGCTGTCGGGCAAGCTCATCCTCGCGGCTCTGGGTCGCCAGCACGAGGATGGTGGTATAAAGCGCGAGTATGCCGACGCCGCCCTGCAGCCAGAAAAAGGGCGGCGGGTCGAGCGGCTCGACATGCTCCAGCAAGAGAACGGTGTTGAGCGCGATCCAGCAGGCGATGGCGAGCCCGATCGCCGCGACGAAGCCGGCGCTGCCGATCGCCCGGCGCATGCGGGCTAGCAGGCGCTGGAAGCGTGTCGCCTCAGCGCCGTGCTCGGCATGGAACTGCGCAACCGCCTTGACGGTTTCGTCGATATGCTCCGGCAGCGCCGGCTCCATCGCATCGAAAGCCAGAATGAACCTCCCTTGCGCCGTTTTGCAGGCCGGCATCGCGTCTGCGGGATCGCTATGCCGTGCCGTCGCGCTCAGGACAGGAATCGGCCAAAATCCGAATTTGTTCCTTGGCCGCGCGCTGGCCTCAGGCGCTTCGTTCCTGCGGCATGGTGAAGAATTCATGCATCACGTGCCAGATGCGGTGGCGGTTGATGCCGAGCACCGCGACATGGGCGATGCCTTTCATCATCGCGAACTGCTTGTCCTTGTTCGGAAGCTTCGAGAAGAACTCGATGAGCTCCGCTTCCGTGGCGTTGCCGTCGGTCGCCGCGCGGGTGATCATCACCGGGCAGGTGAGCTTCGTCGGGTCGACCATTGGCATGTGAATCGCCATGTCGAGATAGGTGCCGCTCGGCGCCTTGTCCGAGAGCGGCAGTTCGTAGTCGGCGAGCGCTTCAGCCATGGCCGGCTCGAAGGTCGAGGGGTCGTCACGGCTGAAGATCGCACGGAACGTCTCGCGCGTGCGCGGCCGCCAGTTGCGCGATTTATAGGTTTCGACCTGCTCACGCCGTTTCATGATTTCGGGCGCGCCTTCGCCCGTGTAGGTGAAGGCATCGAGCACGATGCGGTCGACCGCATCCGGCTGCTCCATGGCGAAAACGCCGAGCCTGATCGCGCCGGATGACTGGCCGTAGAACATCAGCTTCTTCTGACCCGTCACCGATTGGACGACGGGGATCGCCGCTTTCAGATCATCGGCCCCGGAGCGGATGTTGGAGTTCGTCCCGGTCATCGAGGAGCGGCCATAGTTTTCATGATCGACCGTCCACACATCGAAGCCCCAGCGTGCGAAGGCATCCATGAACGAATAGTCCGGCTTGCCTGGCACCTGCAGATCGAAGCCGCCACGGCCCGAGAACGACGAGCCGTGCACGAGAAACAGGACGGGTTTCGGCCCTCCAGACGCGGTTTTCTTACGATAAAGATAGAGCTTCACGTCGCCCTTCTGCGCCCAGTGCTCTTCCGCGACCACGGATTCGGCGGTATCGGCATGAGCGGCCTCCGGCGCGGCGAACCCGGCCGCGGCGCCCGCCGTCGCCAGCGCCGAACCCTTGAGGAACTGTCGGCGCGGCAGTGCGAGATGGTTGCGAATACTTGTCATGAAAGCCTCCTTGTTGCTTGATGGTTCAGCCCCCCGAACGCATGAATGCCGCGGGCAGGATGTCTCCCCGCCATGTTGCCGGCCGGTCAGCCATCCTTCACCGCGCCCGCCGTCAGCCCGGCCACGATTTGCCGCTGGGCGAATACCGTGAGCACGAGAACCGGAAAGGTGACGATGAGAGCGGCCGCGGCGAGCGGGCCCCAGCTCAACTGCTCGAATGAGATCATGTTGTAGACCGCCACCGGCAGCGTACGCGTCTGCCGCCCGGCGAGGACGATACCGAAGACGAAGTTGTTCCAGGAAAAGATCACGGCGAGGATGAGCGCCACCGTGATGCCGGGTTTCGCGATCGGCAGCGCGACATGACGGAAGACCTGCCAGGATGATGCGCCGTCGATCGCGGCGGCTTCTTCCAGATCCATCGGTGTCGTCTCGAAATAGCCGATCATGATCCAGATCACGATCGGCACGGTCAGCACGAGATGGGCGATGATCTGCGGCGCAAGCGTGCCGAGCAGCCCCAGCCACTGGAAGAGAAGAAACAACGGAATGAGATAGGAGAGGCCAGGCGTCATGCGCGCGATGAGCACGACCGCGGCCATCTTCGTCGCCTTCATCCTCGCGATCGCGTAGCCGGCCGGCACGCCGACGAGGAGCGCGATCAGGGTCGCCGAACCGGTAACGATGACGCTGTTCCAGAAGATCGACAGGAAGCCATTCGATTCGAAGACGCTCGCATAGTTCTTCCAGGCGATGCGATCGGGGAAGAACACCGGCGGATAGGCAGCGTTGTCGATCTCGTATTTCAGCGACAGCGACAGCATCCAGAGAAAGAACAGGATGGCCGGCGAGACGATCGCCAGCACGGACAGCAGGAGCGTGAGCCTGCGCACCAGAAGGCTTCCTCCGCCGGCGACGATCATGGCGCGCCCGCCATCTCGTTCCAGTGCAGCTTCTGCCGCAGCACGAGCATGGCGAGTGAAATGGCGACCACCAGCACGAAGAACACCACCGCGATAGCCGAGCCATAGCCGATATTGTAGTAGGAGAAGGCGACGCTGTAGAGGTAGATATTGATCGTCTCGGACGCGGTCCCGGGCCCGCCCTGCGTGATCGCGTAGATGATGTCGAAGCTCTTCAAGGCGTCGATCATGCGTATTATGACCGCGATCATCAGGAACGGCAGGATCATCGGCCAGGTGATGTAGCGGAACTTCATCCAGGCCCCTGCCCCGTCGATCTCGGCGCTCTCGTAAGGCTCGCGCGGAATGACGGCGAGGCCGCCGAGCACGATGAGCGCGACGAGCGGCGTCCATTGCCAGGTTTCAACGAGGATCAGGGACGGGATCACGGTCGCGGGGTGAAACACCCATCCCTGCGGCTCGATACCGACAAGCGAGAGAAGATAATTGAGCACGCCGAGTTGGGGGTGAAACATCATGGTCCAGACGAGCGCGATCGCCACCGGCGTCGCCATCATCGGCAGTACGAAGATGCCCCTGACCAGTCCGCGCAGGGGAAACTCCCTGTGCAGCACCAAAGCCGCCAGCGTGCCGAAGATCAGCGGCAGCAGGACGGACAGGAACGTATAGAAAAGCGTATGCCAGATCGCCTCGCTGAAGCGCGCATCGACCAGCAGGCGCGCGTAATTGGCGAGGCCAACGAACTCGTTCGTGCCGCCGACCGTGAACTCGCGCACGCTCATCCAGAGCGTGAAAGCCCAGGGCACGACCGTGATCGCGGTGAGCACGATCAGGGCGGGAACGAGGAACGGCCAGAAGCGCCTTGAGCGCAGCCTTTTGTGGCTGCGCTCCTTTGGAAGCGCAGGTCTACCTGCCGCGGAGCCAAATTCCGCATGCAGGTCGATCGTCACGCTTTTTCGCTCTTTTCAAGAATGGGCTTGAACTGCTCGGTCGCCTTCTTCATCTCCGCGGCAGGGTCCGCACCTGAGAGCGTGTTGGTGAGCGCAATACCGATGATGTCGCGGAACTCTGCCACGGGGATGATGACGGGCAGACCCGGTCGCCCGACCTTGCCCGAGCCGGAAACGGCATCGACCCAGTCGCCCGGCATCTTCACGCCCTTGCGGACCTCGGCATCGTTGAGGATGGAGTTGCGGAACGGCACGCCGCCGCCGGTCTGCAGGAGCCTCGCGCCCATCAGCTTCGAGACCGCCCACTGGCAGTAGAGATAGGCGGCCTCCTTGTTCTTGCTGGTGGCGGCGATGCCGATGCCGTCGCCATAGGTGGCCGAGCCTTGCGCCTTGGGGCCTTTGGGCATGACCGAATAGCCGACCTTGCCGACGACGCGGGACTTTTCGGGGTCTTCCAGCGGCGGGGCGAACCCCACCCCGTCGATCCACATGGCGGCGCGGCCCTGCACGAAGGCGGACTGGCACTCGGCCCAGTTGAAGCCTGCTACGCCGGGCGGCGCGGATTTGGTGAGGAGGCGCTGGTAATAGGTCGCGGCGGCGATGCCCTCCGGCGTGTCGGTCGTGAGCCTGCCGGATTTGTCGAGCGCCTCGACATCGTAGCCGAGCAGGAGATGGCCATAGAGCGCAACGTTGGCGTTCTTGAGGCCCCGCCCGACGATGCCATAGATGCCGGCCTTGGCATCCGTCAGCGCTTCGGCATGGCTTGCAAGCTCGTCGAAGCTCGTCGGGAAGGAGAGACCCTTCTTCGCGAACAGCTCCTTGTTCCAGTAGACGATGAAGTAGTCGACCGACCAGGGCAGCGACCGCAATTCACCGGCCTGGTTCTTCGCGTAATCGAGGCCGACCTTCGAAAAATCGCTTTCGGTGAGCGATGCGTCGGTCAGGGTCGGGTCCTTCATGAACCCGGAGATGTCGGCCAGCCAGCCAGCCTTGTCGAATTGCCGCTTCTGGACGTGATAGCTCAGATGCACGATGTCGAAATTGGGCTTGCCGGAGCCGAGTTCGATGACAGCCTTCTGGCGCTGCTGCTGCTCGGGTATGACCTCGGACGCCACCTCGATGCCGGTGAGGTCGAAGAACTCCTTGGCGTATTTCTGAAGGAGCTCGCCGCGCGGCGACTTGATGAGATTGGCTTCGAGCTTGGTGCCGGCGTAACGCCGCCAGTCGACATTGGCCGAGAAAGCCGGCACGGCGCCGGTGAGAAGCCCGGCCGCGCCCGCAACGCTACCTTGCATGAATCGACGTCTGCTGATCGACATGGCCATCCTCCCTGATCGCCGAGCTTTTTAGCTTCTGGCGTTTATGGGCAGCATGATGGCACGTCCTGCCGCTTTTTCCAGCCGGAAATAACCGTGTCGCAGCGCTTCCATTCATCGGTCAGGTGCAAACCAACCGATATGAGCCATGCTGCGGAGGCCGAAACACCCTGCCGGTCGAGCCAGCAGGGTAGCCATCGCAATCATGCCTCAGCGAACGTTCATTTCGAACGGCAGCGTCCGGTGCGGGTCGATTCCTTGTCGCCATCATCATAGGCGATCGAGAGAGACTCGCCGCCAAGCGCCGTGATCTTGCCAGCGAACCATTGTCCGCCATTCTTGAAATTGCATTCGACGCGCGCGCCAATCTGCCAATCATAGGGCCGAACGCTACTGATGCTGAGCGTTTCGCGATCACCATCGTCATACTTGATGACGAGCTTGTCGCCAGTGACGCTTTGTATGACGCCAGGAAACCAGTAGGCGCCGTTTTTCCATTTTGCGAGCACCCAGTCTCCGGGTGTTTGCGCCTGTGCCGAGCCGATCCCTGCAATCAGCAAGGCAATTGTTAATTTGACTCTCATTTAAGCCGTTCCTGTTTGGCCGCAGCGACATACTGAGACGGTTTGTCATCTCATGTCCGCTATCGCCTGCCTAGCTCATCCTGCGTGTTGGCCGACCGTCAACAATGAGCCAGCGGAAGCCATTCGAGGGCTACAGCAACTGACTGCCTATCGTGCCTCAGTCAGATCGAAGGCCAGACGCCGCCCATGGCTTTGGTGATGGTCCTGCCGGCTTCGGTCACCTGAGGGGCTATGGCGAGCAGCCGCGCGTCGGTGACCCGGACCGTCGGGCCGGAGACGGAGACACCGCCGATCGGCTCGCCATGCTCGTCGAAGACGGGCGCAGCGATGCAACGCATGCCGGCGTTGCGCTCCTCGTCGTCGACGGCATATCCGGCCTTTCGCGCCAGTTCGAGATTGTCGAGAAGAGCCTGCACGCTCGTCAGCGTTTGCGGGGTGTAGCGCCGCAAATCGAGCCCCTCCACCATGGCGGCGCGACGGTCCGGCGGAAGAAAGGCAAGGATCGCCTTGCCGATGCCGGAGGCGTGATAATCGCTGCGCGTACCTGGGCGAAAGAAGGCGCGGATCGCCTCATGTGTCTCCACCTGATTGACGAAAACGACGCCATCGCTCTCCGCGAGCGCGAGGTTGGCGGTTTCCCCGCAGCTCACCATCAGGTCCTGGATCGTCGTTCGGCCCCGATCGACGAGCTTGCGGCGGCGCAGGAAGGCCGACCCCATGCGGAATGTCTCGATGCCGACATACCAGAGTTGCGCACCCTCATCGAATTCGACGATGCCATGCTGCTGCAGCGTCGTCAGCATGCGGTAGGCCGTCGAAGGCGGAAGGCCGGCGGCGTGCGAGACTTCCGTCAGCGAGAGGCCGTTGCCGCCCGAGACGAGCTTCAGCAGGAGAATCGCGCGGTCCAGCGACTGCACGGACCCTGCGTCCTTCACGCCCAAAGCGGCGCGCGGCCTCCCACGGGATCGTTTCTCGAGAGTATCCATGGCGGCAATCGCTCCGTTGCTAGTCCCTTAGCTTCAGCATCTTATCATCGAAAATGAAAAAGTTTTTTATATGCAATGCAACATGAAAAACGGCGATAGAAAATTGTTATTTCAATCTAATCAGAGACTTGGATTATTTTCCATATCATGGAAAATTTTTTTGGAAAAATTGTTTCGCCTCGGCTGCTGTGCAAATTGTCGTCGCGAGAAAAAATGATGGAGGGATGACATGGCGAAGATGCGGGCGGTCGATGCTGCGGTTCTGGTGCTGGAGAAGGAGGGCATCACCTGCGCCTTCGGCGTGCCGGGCGCTGCGATCAATCCCTTCTACTCCGCGATGAAGGCCCGGGGCTCCATCCGCCACATCCTCGCACGGCATGTCGAGGGCGCCTCGCACATGGCGGAAGGCTACACCCGCGCCAACGCCGGCAATATCGGCGTCTGCATCGGCACCTCCGGTCCCGCCGGCACGGACATGATCACCGGGCTCTATTCGGCGCAGGCCGACTCAATCCCGATCCTGTGCATCACCGGGCAGGCGCCGCGCGCCAAGCTTTATAAAGAGGACTTCCAGGCCGTCGACATCGAGAGCATCTCGAAGCCGGTTACCAAATGGTCGGTCACCGTGCGCGAGCCGGCGCTCGTGCCGCAGGCCTTCCAGCAGGCGTTCCATCTCATGCGCTCCGGTCGGCCCGGCCCGGTGCTCATCGATCTGCCGATCGACGTCCAGCAGGGCGAGATCGAGTTCGACATCGACAGTTATTTCCCGCTCGAGGTCTACAAGCCGAAAGCGAACCGTACGCAGATCGAAAAAGCGCTCCAGATGATGAACGCACATGAGCGCCCGCTCATCGTCTCTGGCGGCGGCGTCATCAATGCCGACGCTTCGGCGCTGCTGACCGAATTCGCCGAAATCGTGAACGTGCCCGTCATCCCGACCCTGATGGGCTGGGGAACGATCCCCGACGATCATCGCCTGATGGCAGGCATGTGCGGCCTGCAGACCAGCCACCGCTATGGCAACGCCACCATGCTGCGCGGCGATTTCGTGCTCGGCATCGGCAATCGCTGGGCAAACCGCCATACCGGCTCGGTCGAGACCTACACGAAGGGTCGCAAATTCGTCCATGTGGACATCGAACCGACCCAGATCGGCCGCGTCTTCGGCCCCGATCTCGGCATCGTCTCGGACGCCAAGGCCGCTCTCGCCCTGTTCGTCGAGGTGGCGCGGGAATGGAAGGCCGCCGGTAAGCTGCCCGACCGCAGCGAATGGGTGGCGGAATGCGAATATCGCAAGCAGCACATGTTGCGCAAAACCCATTACGATCAGGTGCCGCTGAAGCCGCAGCGCGTGTATCAGGAGATGAACGAGGTCTTCGGCCGCGACACCTGCTACGTCACGACGATCGGCCTGTCGCAGATCGCAGGCGCGCAATTCCTCAAGGTCTACAACCCGCGCAACTGGATCAATTGCGGGCAGGCCGGACCGCTCGGCTGGACTCTGCCCGCAGCGCTCGGCGTTCGCGCCGCGATGCCGGACAAGACAATCGTCGCTCTTTCAGGCGACTACGATTTCCAGTTCCTGATCGAGGAGCTCGCCGTCGGCGCGCAGCACAAGCTCCCCTATCTCCACGTCGTGGTGAACAACTCCTATCTCGGCCTCATCCGCCAGGCGCAGCGCGGCTTCCAGATGGATTTCGAGGTCTCGCTCGCCTTCGAGAACATCAACGTGCCGGAGGATGGCGATGCCATACCGGGCTACGGGGTCGACCACGTCGCGGTTGCCGAAGGGCTCGGCTGCAAGGCCATCCGGGTGAAAAGCCCGAACGAGTTCAAGGACGCCTTTGCGCAGGCGAAAGCGCTGATGGACGAGCATCAGGTTCCTGTCGTCGTCGAGTTCATCCTCGAGCGCGTCACCAACATCGCGATGGGCACGGAGATCAACAACATCAACGAGTTCGAGGACATACTCTGCCTCGACCCGACGCTCTCCATCGAGACCGGCTGGGTTTCCATGCGCAAGGCCGACCATCGCGAGCCGGAAGAGGTCGATTAGACCCTTCCCTCATCGTCCGGCAGCCGCGTCGCGGCTGACCGGCCTCGTCCAGCCTTCATGACGTCCGACCGACCTTCAGCGGAGCTTTCCATGCCTGCCTTTTGTGCCAATCTCACCATGATGTTCACCGAAGTCCCGTTCATGGACCGCTTCGCTCTTGCGGCCAAAGCGGGGTTCAGGGGCGTCGAATATCTCTTCCCCTATGATTTCGAACCCGGCGACCTCGCCGACCAGCTCAAGGTGCACAGCCTCAGCCAGGTGCTGCACAATCTGCCGGCCGGCAACTGGGCGGCGGGCGAGCGGGGCATCGCCATCCTCCCCGATCGCGTCGATGAGTTTCAGGACGGCGTCGACAAGGCGATCGTCTATGCAAAGACGCTGGGCTGCGGCCAGCTCAACTGCCTCGTCGGCGTCGCTCCGGCCGGCGCGGATCATGCGCTGCTCGAGCGCACTCTGGTCTCGAACCTGTCCTTTGCGGCGGCGCGCCTCAAGGCTGCCGGCATCAAGCTCCTGATCGAGCCGATCAACACGATCGACATTCCGGGTTTCTATCTCAACACGACGCAGCAGGCGCTCGACCTCATCACGAAGACCGGCTCGGACAATATCTTCGTCCAGTACGACATCTACCACATGCAGATCATGGAGGGCGATCTCGCCCGCACCATCGAGCGCAATCTGAAATCGATCGCCCATGTCCAGCTTGCCGACAATCCCGGCCGCCACGAGCCGGGAACGGGTGAAATCAACTACCCATTCCTGTTCTCCCATCTCGACCGTATCGGCTATCGCGGCTGGGTCGGCTGCGAGTACAAGCCGGCGACGACGACCGAGGCAGGGCTCGGCTGGCTGAAGACGGTCTCGAAGTTCGATCATTCGACCGCCGCCTGATTTTTTTGATTTTTCGGAGATACATCGATGGAACGCATTGGTTTTCTGGGTCTCGGCATCATGGGCGCGCCGATGGCGGGGCATCTGCTCGACGCCGGCTACAGCGTCATGACCGCTGTCCACAGCAAGGCACCGAGCGCGGAGCTGACAGCAAAGGGCCTCAAGGTTTTGAAGACGGCGAAGGAGGTGGCGGCCGCGTCAGACATCATCATCACCATGGTTCCTGATACGCCTCAGGTCGCATCCGTGCTGTTCGGCGATAATGGCGTCGCTGCCGGCCTCTCCAAGGGCAAGCTCGCCATCGACATGAGCTCGATCTCGCCGATCGAGACGAAAAAATTCGCCAGCCAAATCAATGCGCTTGGCTGCGACTATCTCGATGCGCCGGTCTCCGGCGGCGAGGTCGGCGCGAAGGCTGCGTCGCTGACGATCATGGTCGGGGGAGAGCAGGCCGCATTCGATCGGGCAAAGCCGGTCTTCGAGAAAATGGGCAAGAACATCACGCTCGTCGGCGCGAACGGCGTCGGGCAGATCACCAAGGTCGCAAACCAGATCGTGGTTGCGCTGACCATCGAGGCCGTTGCCGAGGCGCTGGTCTTCGCGTCGAAAGCCGGAGCCGATCCCGCCAAGGTGCGGCAGGCGCTGATGGGCGGGCTCGCCTCGTCACGCATCCTCGAAGTTCATGGCGAGCGCATGATCAAGCGCACCTTCGATCCCGGCTTCCGCATCGAACTGCATCAGAAGGATCTGAACCTCGCGATCGAGGGGGCAAAGGCGCTCGGCGTCAGCCTGCCCAATACAGCCTCGACCCAGCAGCTCTTCAGCGCCTGCGTCGCCAATGGCGGCGCGGCCTGGGATCATTCGGCAATGGTGAAGGCGCTGGAACTCATGGCGAACCACGCGGTCGCCTAGAGTACGCCAATTGAGATAGGAGCGGACTGAGTCTCTGACGTCCCTCCCCCTGCAAAGCAGCGGGGAGCGACGCTAGAGCCGATGCCTGGCTCGATCAGCAATGTTTCTGTAAAGGGCTGCGCAGTCGGACCGCGCTTGGCGTTCGGCTTCAAGTTCGCTATTCCGGTATCAATGGCCGGGAGCGAAACATGAGCAACGAACCAGTGCATGCGACAGCCGATCCACGGCTGCCTTATCTCGCGGCGCTGGAGAAGAAGATCCTCTGGCTCGCCGCCTGGACGGTGCACAACGCCAACCATCTGAGGCCGAGCGACGATGGCATGAAGGTCGGCGGGCATCAGGCTTCGTCGGCCTCGCTCGCCACCATCATGACGGCGCTGTACATGGCGGCGCTGCGTCCGCAGGACCGGGTCGCGGTAAAGCCGCACGCCTCGCCGATCTTCCATGCCATCAATTATCTGATGGGCCTGCAGACGCGCGAAAAGCTGGAGAATTTTCGCGGCTACAAGGGCGCGCAGAGCTATCCCTCCCGAACAAAGGACATCGACGACGTCGATTTCTCCACCGGCTCGGTCGGCCTCGGCGTCGCACAGACGCTGTTCTCCTCGCTCGTGCAGGACTACGTGAAGGCGCATGGCTGGGCGGCGGACCGGCCGGACGGGCGCATGGTCGCGCTGATCGGCGACGCCGAGCTCGACGAGGGCAACATCTTCGAAGCGTTGATGGAGGGCTGGAAGCACGGGCTGCGCAACACCTGGTGGATCATCGACTATAACCGGCAATCGCTCGACGCCGTGATCCGCGAAGGGCTTTACGATCGTTTCGAGCAGATGTTCCGCAATTTCGGCTGGGATGTCGTCACGCTGAAATACGGCTCGCTGCAGCAGGCGGCCTTCCGCGAGGCGGGCGGCGAGCGACTGAAGGCCTGGATCGATTCCTGCCCCAACCAGCTCTATTCGGCCTTGACGTTCCAGGGCGGCGCCGCCTGGCGCAAGCGCCTGATGGACGATCTCGGCGATCAGGGCCCGGTGACACGGCTCATCGAATCGCGCTCGGACGCCGAACTCTCCGCTCTGATGTGCAATCTCGGCGGGCACGATCTGCCTTCCATTCTAGAGGCCTTCGAGCGGATCGATCATGACCGCCCGGTCTGCTTCATCGCCTATACGGTGAAGGGGTTCGGCCTGCCGCTCGCCGGCCACAAGGACAACCATGCCGGGCTGATGACCAAGGAGCAGATGGACGGGTTCCGCGCTGCGAGCAACGTCCGCCCTGGCCATGAATGGCAGCCGTTCGAAGGCCTCGGCATGCCCGAGTCGGAGCTGCGAAGCTTTCTCGCCAGTGTCCCCTTCTTCGCCGAAGGCCGCAGACGTCATGCAGCGCAGCCGATCGAAGTGCCGCAGCGGCTGGAGGCCGGCATCCAGCCGGTGATGTCGACGCAGATGGGTTTCGGAAAAGTTCTCGACGACATCGCCCGGCAGGGCGGGCCGCTCGCCGATAGGATCGTCACCACCGCGCCGGACGTGACGGTCTCGACCAATCTCGGGCCATGGGTCAACCGCCGCGGCCTGTTCGCCCGCGCCTCGCTCGCCGACACGTTCAAGGATGAGCGCATCCCCTCGATGCAGAAATGGGAGTTCTCGCCGAAGGGCCAGCATCTCGAACTCGGCATAGCGGAGATGAACCTGTTCATCGCGCTCTCGGCGCTCGGCCTGTCGCACTCGATCTTCGGAGAGCGGCTCATTCCCATCGGCACGCTCTACGACCCGTTCATCTCGCGCGGGCTCGATGCGCTCAACTACGCCTGCTATCAGGATGCGCGCTTCATGGTCGTCGGCACGCCGTCGGGCGTCACGCTCGCGCCGGAGGGCGGCGCACACCAGTCTATCGCGACGCCGCTGATCGGCATGAGCCAGGATGGGCTCTGTGCCTTCGAGCCGGCCTTCGTCGACGAGCTTGCGGTCATGATGCGCTGGTCGTTCGACTATCTGCAGAAGAGCGGCGAGGGCGATCCTGACGAGCGCAACTGGCTGCGCGACGAGACGGGCGGCTCGGTCTATCTGCGGCTCTCCACGCGGCAGATCGAACAGCCCTCGCGGGTCATGACCGCCGAACTCGCGAGCGACATCATCGATGGCGCGTACTGGCTGCGCAAGCCCGGCCCCAACGCCTCGGTCATCGTCGCCTATACCGGCGCCGTCGCGCCCGAGGCGATCGAGGCCGTGGGTCTCATCGCGGAAGATCGGCGCGATGTCGGCCTTCTCGCGATCACCTCGGCCGACCGGCTCAATGCAGGCTGGCAGGCAGCGGAGCGGGCGCGGCAGCGCGGCACGCATGGGGCGATGAGCCATGTCGAGCGCCTGCTCGCCGATGTCTCGCGCGATTGCGGCATCGTCTCGGTGCTCGACGGACACCCCGCCACGCTCGCATGGCTCGGCAGCGTCTATGGCCACCGCCAGAAGGCGCTCGGCGTCGAACATTTCGGCCAGACCGGCACGGTCGCCGATCTCTATCGCCATTTCGGCATCGACGCGAACGCGATCGTCCATGCGGCGCAGGCGGCGGCGCCGGGCCGCCCGGTCCGGCATCTGAAGGCGCTACCCTGATGAGCGTGACGCAGCGCCCGACACTGGCGCATCTGGCGGAGCGCGTCGCTGCCGTCACCTCGCCGCAAAAGGCTGGCTCGCTGTCTATGCGTGGCACTTTTCTTGCTTTTTCAGACTCATGACACAGACACTCAGCAGACGGCGGCTCATGCAGATCGGCGCGGCGACGCTCGCGTCGCCAGCCATCGTGCGCGCCCAGCCCACGAGCGTGCTCCGCTTCGTGCCTTATGCGGACCTCGCCCTTCTCGATCCGATCCTCACCACCAATTACGTCACCCGCGCCCATGCGCAGATGGTGTTCGATACGCTCTATGGCATGGATGACGCGCTCACCGTTCGCCCGCAGATGGTCGAGGGCGACACGGTCAGCGAAGACGGTCTCACCTGGCGGCTTAAGCTGCGCAGCGGGCTGATGTTCCACGACCGCACGCCGGTACTCGGCCGCGACGTCGTCGCCAGCCTCACACGCTGGTCGAAGCGCGACGCGTTCGGGAGCGCGCTGTTCGCGGTGGTCGCCGAACTCTCGTCGCCTGACGACCGCACGATCGAGTTCAAGCTCCAGCGCCCGTTTCCTCTGCTGCGCGAGGCGCTGGCGAAGCCGACGTCCTATCTTCCCGTCATCATGCCGGAGCGTCTCGCTCTTACCTCTCCCTTCTCGGCCGTCAGCGAGATCATCGGCAGTGGTCCTTACCGCTATGCGCCGGAGGAGCGGGTGCCCGGCTCGCTCAACGTCTTCAAACGGTTCGACGCCTATGTCCCCTGCGCAGATGGCACGCCAAGCTTCACGGCCGGGCCGCGAATCGCCCATTTCGAGCGCATCGAATGGCGCACCATGCCGGACGGAAACACCGCCGCGAGCGCACTGCGCGCCGGCGAGATCGACTGGTGGGAACAGCCCAATGTCGACCTTCTGCCGCTGCTCGCCCGCGACCAGAAACTCAAGATCGACGTCGTCGAGACGCGTGGGCTGATCGGCCAGATCAGGCTCAACCATCTCCATCCGCCCTTCGACAAGCCGGCGGTCTGCCGGGCTCTGCTGGGTGCGATCGACCAGACCGAGATGATGGAGGCCGTGGCCGGCACCGACCCTTCCGTCAGGCGCGGGCCTTGCGGCGTGTTCACGCCCGGCGGGCCGATGGACTCCGCTGCCGGCATGGAGGCGCTGACGAGCAAACGCGACATCGCCAAGGTGAAGAAGGCGCTCGCCGACGCGGGTTACAATGGCGAGAAGATCTCGCTGCTCGCCGGAACCGACGTGCCGCGCATCAACGCCATCTGCGAGGTGATCGCCGATACCTGCCGCCGGCTCGGCATGAACCTCGATTACGTCGCGACCGACTGGGGCACCGTCAACCAGCGCATCCTGAACCAGAAGCCGCCGGAGCAGGGCGGCTGGAACATGTATGGCGTGTTTTCAGGCGGGCTCGACTTCCTGTCGCCCGCCTATCACCTTCTCATCCGCGGCATCGGCGCAAAGGGTCCGCCAAGCTGGCTCACGGACCCCGAGATCGAGACGCTGCGCGGCGACTGGTTCAAGGCCGCAGACCTTGCCGGACAAAAAACGCTCGCTGCAAAAATCCAGGTGCGGGCGCTGGAGGTCGGCGCGTTCATCCCCTGCGGGCAGTATTTCCAGCCGACCGTCTATCGGCGAGACCTCACCGGCATGCTGTCCGGCCTGCCGCTGTTCTGGAACGTCAGGCGCGGCTGAACGTCAATAGCCGAGCGCGCAACCATCCTTGCGCGGATCGGAGCCGCCAAGCAGCGTGCCGCCCTCCCAATCGATGAAGATCGCCTGCGCGCCGCCGATCGGCCGCAGCGCCTTTTGCGGCTTGAAGCCGCGCGCTGCGAGCGCTGCTCCATGCAGATCGAACAGGCGTGGCTCCATGTCGATCACATTGCCGCCCGGCAGCGGAAACAGCCTCGGCAGATCGATCGCACTTTGCAGATCGAGCTTGTGGTCGATGGCTTTCGACAGAAGATGGGAATGGCCCATGGCCTGGTAATGCCCGCCCATGACCCCGAAAGGCATCACGACGCGGCCCTCCTCCAACAGCATGCCCGGAATGATCGTATGCATCGGCCGCTTGCGCGGGCCGACCTCGTTGGGATGGCCCTGGTCGAGGACGAAGCTCTGGCCGCGATTGTGGAACAGCACGCCGGTCCTGGGGCTCATCAAGCCGCTACCATAAGGATGGAAGATCGAGTTGATGAAACTCACCGCATTGCGATCCTTGTCGACCACGGCGATGTAGACGGTGTCGGAATGCGGCGTTTCCTCGAAGGACGGCAGGGGAGCTATCGCCTGCTTGAGGTCGATCATCGCGGCGAGTTCGTCGGCGAGCGCATCAGACAGCAGATAGTCGACCGGAATGTTCGCATGGGCCGAATCGGCGACGAAACGATCGCGCGCCGCATAGGCAAGACGCGTTGCCTCGATCTCGATGTGGAGGTTGTCGACGTCGAGCGGGTCGGGCTTGACCTTGAAGCGGGAGAGAATGTTCAGGATCAGCAGCGCCACGATGCCCTGCCCGTTGGGCGGGATTTCGGACACGGTCCGGCCGCGGAACGCGCTCGTGATGGGCTTCACATATTCGCCGGCTGTCACGGCGAAATCATCGAGGCTGTGCAGGCCGCCCCTGCTCTTCAGATATGCGACCATGTCTTCGGCGACGGCACCGCGATAGAAGGCCTCCGGTCCGTTTTTCGCTATGGCCTCCAGCGTGTCGGCGAGCGCCGGCTGCGTCTGGATGCTGCCGACTGCCGGCGCGCGCTGATCGACAAGGAAGGTTTTGCGCGCGGTCTCGTCGCGGACGAGCAGCTCGAGCTGATTGCCGATGTCGTAGGCGACGCGCGGTGCGATCGCATAGCCCTCGCGCGCCAGCGCGATCGCCGGCTGGAGCAGCGCCTTGAGGCCGAGCCGCCCGTGCTCGGCGCTGAGCCGAGCCCACGCCTCGACCGCGCCGGGCACCGTCACGGCATGCGGCGAATGCCGCTCGATCGATGCGACGCCATTCGCCTTATACCAGGCTGCCGTCGCTGCGGCGGGGGTCCGTCCCGAACCATTATAGGCGACGATGTCGCTGGAGCCGCCGCGCGAATACTGGACGAAGCAATCCCCGCCGATGCCGGTCGAGCCCGCCTCGACTACGCCTTGAACGGCGCAAGCCGCGATCGCCGCATCCATCGCATTGCCGCCGGCGCGCAGCACGTCGATCGCGGTGAGCGTGGCGCTCGGGTGCGACGTCGCTGCCATTCCGTGGATGCCCACGGCAAGCGAACGTCCCGGCAGATTGAAATCCCTCATCTCGCGTCCTTTATCGTCGCTATGCCGATGGCGGCGACCGTCATATATCTGTCTGCCGGACGACATAAACGGATAATGTCGAAGCGGAAAGCAAGCGCGATGAATATCCACGGCCAGCATTATCGCAACGTATGGCTCCATGCCGACGGCCGGTCGATCGAGGTGATCGACCAGACCAAGCTGCCGCACCAGTTCGAAATCGCGCGGCTCGACACGCTCGATGCGGTTGCGCACGCGATCAGGACCATGGTGGTGCGCGGCGCGCCGCTGATCGGCGTGGTCGCGGCCTACGGGCTCGCGATAGGCCTTGAAGCCGACCCGTCGAACGAGGCGCTGCGCCGAGCAGCCGCAGCGCTTCGCGCGACGCGTCCCACCGCCGTCAACCTCCACTGGACGATGGACCTTTGCGAGCGGACACTCATGGCCGTGCCGCCCGGCGAGCGATACGCCGCCGCCATGGCGCTCGCGCAAAGGCTTGCGGACGAGGATGTGGCTCTCAACGCTCGGATCGGCGAGAACGGGCTTGCGATCATCGCCGGGCTTGCGGAACGCAGGCCCTCCGCCCGGCCGCTGACGATCGCCACGCATTGCAATGCCGGCTGGCTCGGCACGGTCGACTGGGGCACGGCGCTCGCGCCGATCTATCGCGCGCATGATGCGGGCATCGCGGTGCATGTGATGGTCGATGAGACGCGTCCCCGGCTGCAGGGGGCGGCGCTCACCGCGTTCGAGCTCGGCCAGCACGGCGTACCGCATACGATCATCGCCGACGGGGCCTGCGGGCATATGATGCGGCAGGGCAAGGTCGATCTCTGCATCGTCGGCTGCGACCGCGTGGCGGCGAATGGCGACACGGCCAACAAGATCGGCACCTACATGCAGGCGCTGGCCGCCGCCGACAACGGCCTCCCCTTCTATGTGGCGCTGCCGTCGCGCACCGTCGATCTGTCGCTCGCGAGCGGCGACCTGATCGAGATCGAGGAGCGGGGCGAAGACGAAGTGCTGGAGGTAACCGGCCGCCTGCCATCGGGCGAGCGCGGCTCGGTTCTGGTGGCTGCGCCGGGCAGTAGGGCCTTCAACCCCGCCTTCGACGTGACGCCGGCAAGGCTCATCACCGGCTACATCACCGAGATCGGCGTGCTGCGCGCCGACGAACTCCACCGCCTCGGCGACGTCAAGGCGGCGGCCTGAGACGATGCTTGACATGCCGCAGCCCGCAGCCGTCCGAGCCATCGCCGACGTGATCGCCATGGGCGCGTTCGCCGCTTCGAGACACTGGGTGCCGGCGACCTCCGGCAACTTTTCGGCCCGCATCGACGAAGCCACCGCCGCGATGACGCGATCGGGCGTCGACAAGGGCCGGCTCGACGCAGGCGATATTCTCATCCAGCCGCTCGGCGCGCCGCTGCTGCAGGGCTCCTCCGCCGAGGCAGCGCTGCATGTGACCCTCTATCAAACGCGGCCCGATGTCGGAGCTGTGTTTCACGCCCATTCCGTGTCCGCAGCGGCGCTCGGCAGGGCGTGCCTTCCTGAGGGCGCCGTCATTCTCCAGGGCTGGGAGCTGCAGAAAGCGCTGTCCGGCGTCGAGTCGCATGAGCAGAGCGTCGAAGTGCCGATCTTTGCAAACGATCAGGATATCGCGGCCTTGTCGCATCGCGTCCTCGACCGCTTGGCGCAGCCGCCGTCAGCCGATCTTCGTGCACCGGGCTATCTCCTTGCGGGGCACGGCCTTTATGCCTTCGGCGCGACGGCGGCGGAGGCAACCCGGAATTACGAGGCGCTCGACGCACTCTTCCAGCAACTCATCACGTTCAGGAGCCTTTCAGCATGACGAGCCTCACCGTCTATTCAGACAGCAACCCGGCCAAGGTCTTCATCGACACCGAGAAGACCGAAACCATCGCGAGGACGCTTTCTGCTGTTGGCATCGACTTCGAGCGCTGGACAGCCGACGCGGTGCTTGGCTCGGATGCGAGCTCGGAGGACATCCTGTCGGCCTATGAGAGCGAGATCGCCCGGCTGAAGGCGGAGCGCGGCTACAATACGGTCGACGTGATCCGCATCGCGCCCGACAATCCGGCAAAGGACGCGATGCGCGCCAAGTTCATCGAGGAGCACATCCATGACGAGGACGAGGTGCGGTTCTTCGTGGAAGGCAGCGGCGCGTTCTATCTCCACATCGACGACAAGGTCTATCGCGTCGTCGGCACGGCGGGCGACCTGCTCTCAGTGCCGGCCGGGACGCTCCACTGGTTCGACATGGGTCCGGAGCCGTTCTTCACGGTGATCCGACTGTTCATCTCGGCGGATGGCTGGGTGGCGAAATTCACCGGCAACCCGATCTCGCAGACGGTTCCGCGCTATAACGAGGCCGTTTGAGCGCGCCCGGGCAGGCAGACATGCTGCCTCTCTCGGCCAGCGCCGTGCTGCTCGACATCGAGGGCACGATCAGCCCGCAGGCCTTCGTGTCGCAAGTGATGTTTCCCTACGCGCGGGCGCATCTTGCAACCTTCGTCGCGCGCAAAGCCGAGGATGAAACGGTCATGCGGCTCCTTGCGGAGGCAAGGGAGCAGGCCGGCGGCGATCCCATCGCGGCCATGCTCGCCTGGATGGACGAGGACCGGAAAGAGCCGACGCTAAAAGCGATGCAAGGGCTTGTCTGGGAGGAGGCCTATCGTGACGGCGCGTTCAAGGGCCGCATCTTCCCCGACGCGCTCGCCGCCCTTCGGCGCTGGAAGGCGGCAGGCCTGCCGGCGCACATCTACTCCTCCGGCTCGGTGCAGGCGCAGATGCAGTTTTTCGAATTCAACGAGGACGGCGATCTGCGGCCGCTGTTCCAGATGCATTTCGACACGGCGACAGGCTCCAAGCTCGAACATGGCTCCTATCTGCGCATCGCCGATGCAATCGGGGCGAATCCGGCCGGAATCGCCTTTTTTTCCGACAATGAGCGGGAGCTGATCGCAGCCGAGGAAGCCGGCCTGCAGGCGCTGCACGTGTTCAGGGACGGCATGGCGCCCTCGAAGCGCTTCAAGGCCATCGGCAGTTTCGATCAGGTGGAGATCAACCCGACAGGCTGAGGGTCACCCTTCGCCCGGCGTCACCCTTCGCCCGGTCTCGCCCTCGTGGTCGCGTTGGACGGCACCATCAGACTGAACACGACGATGAGCACCGTGATCGCCAGCATCGCCCAGAAGGTGAGCTGCAGCGCATCCTGCAGCGCAAGCCGCACCATCGGATCCCCGGAGACCGAACCCTCCGGCGCCTGCAGCAAATCGCGCAGCTGATCGGAGCTGATCGCCGCGTGCTTGCTCGAAAGGCCGAGCCCGGCGTTCAGGACCGCGCCCAGAACCGTCGCGCCTAGCGTACTGCCGAGGTTGCGCGAGAAGAGGTTCGAAGCGGTGGCGCTGCCGCGCTGCGACCACTCGACGATCTCCTGGATGAGAACGAGCGAACTGACGCTGAGGAGGCCCATGCCGAGCCCCATGATGAGCGAGCCGATGCCCGGAATGACCGGCGAGCTTTCCGGCGTCAGCGCGACGAAGAACAGCGCGCCAACGGGAATGAAGGCGCTGCCGACGAGCATGATGCGCCGGAGGCCGAAGCGGGGGAAGGTCTTCGCCGCGATGGTCGCGCCCGTCGGCCAGCCGAGCACCATCATGGTGAGCGCAAGGCCGGCGACGACGGAGGAGCGGTGCAGCACGCCCTGCACATACATGGGCAGGAAGGTCGTGAGGCCCATCAATGCCATGCCGGCGCAGACCGTCGCGCCGTTTGCGGCCGCGATAGGTCGCAGTCGCCAGAGCGAAAACGAGATCATCGGATCGGCGGCGCGGCGTTCCTGAGCAACAAACAGCACCAGCGACACAGCAAAGACCGCCAGCGCAGAGAGCGCCTCCGTCATGCGGTTCGCTCCGGCCTCCGTCAGCGCGAACATCAGCGCCGCGACCGCGATCGTGAAGAGGACCGCGCCGGCAATATCGATCGGGTGCGTCTTCCGCTCGACGTTCTCGTGCAGGAACAGCACGAATCCGGCCGTCGCAGCGATGCCGATCGGGACATTGACCCAGAAGATCCAGGCCCAGGAGAAATTATGCACGATGAGGCTGCCGGCGAGCGGCCCGACAACCGCCGAAAAGGCCCAGACGCTTGCCAGATAGCCCTGCACCTTGCCACGCTCCCGGCCGGGATAGAGGTCGGCGACGATCGTCATCGCGATCGGCTGCATCGCACCCGCGCCGACGCCCTGCAACAGGCGGAAGACGATCATGGACGGCATGGACCAGGCAAAGCCCGCGAGCACGGAAGCCACCATGAAGATCGCGATGCCGACGAGCATCACCGGTTTGCGTCCATAAAGATCGGCGAGCTTGCCGAAAACCACTGTCATCGCGGTCTGGGTGAGCAGGAAGGACGAAAACACCCAGCTATAGATGTCGAGGCCGCCGAGCTGCGCTGCGATCTCGGGCATGGCGGTCGCGACGATGGTCGCCTCGATGGCGACCATGAACATTGACGCCATGATCGAGGCGATGACGAGCGGACGAGATGTTGCTCGCGGTGTCTGCGTCATCGAGAAAACCTTGAAGGATCGGATGGGCTCGGATGGCCGACGGCGCAACGGCACGGCGGCTTTGCGATCCACGGGCGGCAGGATAGATAGATATCAAACCTACGCCTGATCGCGCCTCTTTGCCAGATGCGCGGGCATCGAAAGTCGCGAGCTGCGACAGGATGGCCGCTTCAGGCAGGCTCCAGCGCGCCGCCGAGGAAAAGCTTCTCCACTCGCGGGTCGCCAAGGATCTTTTCCGCCCGGTCGAAGATACGCGTCTGGCCGAGTTCGAGCACCAGGCCAAAGTCGGAAATCTCAAGCGCCGAGCGCGCGTTCTGCTCGATCATCAAAATGCTCACGCCCTTGTCCCGCAGGCTTTTCAGAATGCGAAAGGTCTGCTGGACCATGATCGGGGACAGGCCGATGGAGGGCTCGTCGATCAGCACGAGTTGCGGGTCGAGCAGCAGGCCGCGCGCGATCTCGAGCTGCTTCTGCTCGCCGCCGGACAGGGTGGAGGCCTGGCGGTCCGCCTTCGCGCGCAGCACGGGAAAATGGTCCAATGCCGCTTCGATGCGGCGGTCCATCTCGGTCCGCGACAGCTTCGAGGCGACGGCCCCGAACTCGATATTGTGCCGCACGCCAAGCTCGGGGAAGATGTTGCGGCCCTGCGGCACATAGCAGATGCCGGCATTGAGAAGATCGCGCTGGGTGAGGCCACGGATGTCCTGCCCGCGAAAGGTGATCGAGCCCTGCCGGAGCTTCAGAAGGCCGAAGATCGCCTTGAACAGCGTCGACTTGCCAGCCCCGTTCGGCCCGATCACCGTGGTGATCGAGCCACGTGGCACGGAAACCGTCGCGCCGTTGAGGATCGTCATCTTGCCATAGCCGGCGACGAGCCCTTCGGCGACGAGAATGGGGTCATCGGTTGAGGGCGTCTGCATAGGCGTTCGCTCCGCGCTCAATGGCCGAGATAGGCGTCGATGACGGCTGCGTCGGAGCGGATGGCGTCAGGCGTGCCCTGCGCCAGCACCTTTCCTTCCGCGATCACGATCACGCGGGAGCAGAGCGACATCACGAACTCCATGTTGTGCTCGATGACGACGAAGGTCGCGCCCTTCTCACGATTGATCGCGCGCAGCCGGTCTTTCAGGTCAGCGAGCATGGTCAGATTGACGCCGCCAGCCGGCTCGTCGAGCAGCACGAGGCGAGGGCCGGCCATGAAGGCCATCGCCGCGTCGAGCAATTTCTGCTGTCCGTAGGAGAGGCCGCCGGCGAGTTCGCCCGCAAGATGGTCGAGCTTGAAGAAGGCGATCATTTCGTCCGCCGCCGCGCCCATGCCGGCGTCCGGCCGTCCGAACAGGCGTGAGAGCATCGTGCCCTGATGCTCCTGCCCCGCAAGAATGAGGTTGTCGCGGACGCTGAGCTTCGGAAACACCTGAAGGAGCTGGAAGGTTCGGCTGACCCCCAGTCGGTTGAGATCGGCCGGACGCATCCCCGTCACGTCCGCGCCATCGACGCGGACCCGCCCGGCGCTCGGCTTCAACTGGCCGAGAATGCAGTTGAACGTGGTCGACTTGCCGCAGCCATTGGGACCGATGATGCCGAGGATCTCGCCCGAATTGACATGAAAGCTGACACCGTCGACGGCAGCGATGCCGCCGAAATGCTTCTTCAGGCCCTCGACCTCGAGAACGGGGCTCATGACAGCGCTTCCTCGTGGAGCGCACCGGGCGCGGATGCGCGCCGCGCCGAAGCCGCCCGCACGCGGCGCTCCTCGAAATAGCCGCTGACGAGGCCAAGAATGCCCGTCGGCGACCAGGCGAGCAGCGCGAACACCATCACCGAATAGATGATGAGGGAATATCCTTGCGAGCAGCGCAGCCATTCCGGCAGCAGCACGGCGACC
>JAIELD010000043.1 GCA_019753285.1 Beijerinckiaceae bacterium
GGCGAGCATGGCAATCACCGCTTCGGGAATCATCGGCATGTAGATGAGCACACGGTCGCCGGCCTCGACGCCGCGCTCCTTCAAGACCTGCGCGAAGATCGCCACCTCGTCGGTCAGTTCCGCATAGCTGATGCTGCGTTTCAGCCCGGCGACAGGTGAATCATAGAGGATGGCGGCCTGCGCGCCGCGCCCGTCCCGCACCTGCCGGTCCAGGCAGTTGAACGCCGTGTTGCACACACCGTCCGTGAACCAGCGGCCATAGATACCAGCATCCGGATCGAATATGGTTTGCGGCGGCTCGATCCAGTCGATCGCCGTCGCCGCGTCGCGCCAGAAGGCGACGGGATCACGCCGCCATGCATCGTAGACGCGGTGATATTCGCTTGCGCCATTCAACGACAAGGCCGTCTGATCCATCTGTTTCCGCCCGATTTCAAGGTGTTTTCATCATTATGGCAGGCTGGGCGGGCGATGCAAACCGGCCGCCCTCCCGCACGGTCTCAGGCCGCATCGGGGAGGCGGTCCTGGCGCTGGCCGATCATCAGCCGCGTGAACAGGATCGCCGCCTCCGAGCGGCGCTGCACGCCGAGCTTGCGGAAGATTTCGGAGACATGCGACTTCACTGTCGCCTCGCCGATCGAGCAGCGATAGGCGATCTGCTTGTTGAGCAGCCCCTGCCCGATCAGTTCGAGCACGCGGAACTGCATGGCCGTCAGCCGGTCGACGCCGGCCGCAGGGTGCGGGTGCGGCCGTGCGGGCGTCGCGCCGGACGGCTCCAGGGCAAGCTGCCCGATGAGGGCCTCGACGGCATCGATGAAGGCGGCTTCGTCGCACTCCCGCGTCAGCATCCGCACGGAGCGGGGAAGTGCGGACGAGGCCATTGCGGGATCGGCATCGAGCAGCAGCACGCCGCCATGGTGGCCGGGCGCCGGCATCGGGCCGCTATCGGCGGAGACGATCAGGATCTGCCTCGAGCTGCACGAAACCTCGTCAAGACCGGCAGCTTCCACGATCCGCGCCGAGATGCGCGATGCTGCCAAGATCGCGACGAGCCCGGCGCGGCTGAGCGGACGCGCCTCCACCACGACGATCGACACCTCTGGCACGGCTTCCGCAAACCGCTCTTCGCGGGGCCGGATATGAGCCGATGGAAACGGTTGAACCGTCCAGTTCTTCGCTTTGCCCACGCGACCCTCCCGAAGCCCGATTGCGATCATTCGCTTGCCCGGAGCCTTGCGCAAAAGGTGATTTTGGATCAACGTCGAAGTGGCGTTTTTGCAAAGTTCACATGTTAGCAAGTTAACAGATCATGGTTCCACGCAAGCTTTATGCTGGGGCGGTCGTCCGGCGGCTGCGCGAGACGCGGCTCCTCACCCAGGCCCAGCTTGCTGAGAAGCTTGGCCTTTCGACAGCCTATCTCAGCCAGATCGAAAACAACCAGCGGCCGCTGACCGCACAGATCCTGATCGGTCTCTCGGCCGAGCTTCAGGTGAGCGTCTCGGTCTTTTCCGCCGAGGACCCCGACAGGCTGACCTCGGACCTGCGCGAAATCCTCGCCGATCCGATGTTCCGCGCGCGCGACGTCGGCCTCGGCGACATCAAGTCGGCGGCTGTCGCCTCGCCCTGGCTGGCGCGCACCCTCATCGACCTGCACGCTTCCTATCGCCGGCTGAACGACAGGCTGCAGATCATCGACGAAAACCTGTCGACCGGACGCGGCGAAAGCGACGCAACCGTGCCGCTTCCCTTCGAGGAGGTGCGCAACTTCTTCCACTACACGAACAATTACATCGATCCGCTCGACCGCGCGGCGGAGGCGCTTGCGGCTGAAATCCGCCCGGCGCAGGCTGGCGATGCCTGGCGAAGCCTTGGCGATTATCTCGTCGAACGCCATGGCGTGCGCATCCGTGACGGCGCTGAGAACGCCGACATCCTGCGGAGCTATGACGAAACCTCGCGCGTCCTCACCATCGATCCGGCGGTTGACGGGCCGACGCGGTGCTTCATCATCGCCTATCAGATCGGCCTGATGGAGCAGCAGGGCGTGATCGACGAGGTGATCGCGGAGGCGCGCTTCCAGAGCGAGGAGGGAGCCAGCATCTGCCGCATCGCCCTCGCAAACTACTTCGCAGCCGCTCTGATTATGCCTTACGGAGCCTTTCTTGCGGCGGCACGCAGCACGCGGCACGATCTCGAGCGGATGAGCCGGCTCTTCGGCGCGAGCCTCGAACAGATCGGCCACCGGCTCTCCACACTGCAGCGGCCCGGCGACAAGGGCATTCCGCTCTATTTCGTCAAGGTCGACCGCGCCGGCAACATCATCAAGCGCCACAGCGCGACGCGCTTCCATTTCGCCCGCTTCGGCGGTGCATGCCCGCTCTGGAACGTGCATGAGGCGTTCGAACTGCCGGATAGGCTGATCGTGCAGCACGCCGCGATGCCGGACGGCACGCGCTATCTCTGCATCGCCAAATGCATCGTCAAGCCCGGCGGCCGGCACGGCGGCCCGTCGCGCCGCTACGCGATCGGCGTAGGCTGCGAGGTCGGCCATGCGGAGCATTTCGTCTATGCGGACGGGATCGATCTCAAGGCTTCGGCCAATCCGGCCGAAATCGGCGTCAGTTGCAGGATCTGCGAGCGCCCGAAATGCCCGCAGCGCGCCCTGCCGCCGCTCGACCGCGCGCTCGTGATGAACCGCAACCAGCGCGGCATCCTGCCCTACCACATCGTCTAGCGGCGGCACGCGCCGCCTTCGACGCAAAGATGGGCTTGGATAAGCCTCAAGGAGCGTTGACGCGGCATTGAAGCGCTGTCTAACCTGATACGCATAAGGCTCTGGCCGTGCATCAGAAGCCGCGTTCGGAGCGAAACCAATCGGCGGCCTGACGAACACGGTTCCGGAAAAAGGTCTCGAGACAGGACTGCTCATGGTCAGCACGCCAGGCCTCTCCTCCGCGCCCGCGAGCGACCTTTCGGCGGCGATCGCATCCTTGAGCAGCGCCGTCAGCGCGCTAGAGGCCGCAAGCGCACGGCGCGCGAGCCGCAGCGAACAAACCGGCGACATGGAGACGGAACTGGCGTTGATGCGCGATGATCGGGCGAGGCTCGCTGCAGAACTCGATGCTGCGGTGGCGCGGGCCAACACGCTCGACACGGTGCGAAACGACGTGTCCGCGAGGCTCGAAAAGGCGATCGTCACCATAAGAACCATTTTGGCCAGAGATTCAGCCAAGGAATAGAAGGCTGCGGGGCGACGGGGAGCATGGCGCAGGTTCAGGTCAATATCGACGGCAAGCTCTACCGCATGGCCTGCGACGACGGCCAGGAGGACCATCTGCGGGCGTTGGCCGACAAGCTCAACGGCAAGGTCAGCGACATGAAAGTCGCTTTCGGCGAGATCGGCGACATGCGCCTCACCGTCATGGCCGCCATCACGATCGCCGACGAATTGTCCGAGGCGCATCAGCGCATGGCCCATATGGAGAGCGAGATCGCCCGGCTGACGGCGGCGCGCGAGCATGTCGAAACACATCTCTCGAGCAAGGAGGCGGACGCCGCCAGGGCCATCTCCCTCCTCGCCGAGAAGATCGAGCGCATCGCCAAAGCGCTCTGACGCAGGCTCAGGCGGAATCTCAGCCACCTCTCTAGCCTTATTCCGGCAAAGCACTTACATCTGGCGATGCGGGGCTGCGCGGTTCGTTTGGATACGTATTCCCCGGGCCTTATCGACCACCAGGGAGCTGTCCCTGCCTGGGTTCCTGGACCCGGGCACATGGCGCCCACCTACTTAGTAGGTTTCGTGGGATCGATTGTCCGACGGCCTATGGTGGCTCCGCACTTTTTGATGTGTGTATGAAACGATGAACGGCCGGAGAGCCATGCTGGACAAGGCGACGATCCGGACTTCCATCCTCGAGCGACGGGACGGCAAGAGCGAGGCCTGGCGCGAGGCGGGCTCCGAAAGGCTCGCGAGCTATGCGGCCAGCATCATCCCCATGCTGCCCTCAGGTCCGGTCGCAGGCTACTGGCCGTTCGGCTCCGAGGCCGATCCGCGCCCGCTGATGCAGGCGATCGCCGCGCATGGCTTCCAGCTCTGCCTGCCCGTCATCAAGCATCCGGAGATCTTCTACCGACGCTTCGCCTTCGGCGACGAGATGGCGGATGCCGGCTGGGGCACGCGCGGCCCCTTGCCCGGCGCGCCGGAGGTGCGGCCAGGCACCCTGCTCGTGCCGCTCGTGGCGGTCGACGGCAAGGGTGGCCGCATAGGCTGGGGCAAGGGACACTACGATCGCTCTATAGCGCGCCTGATGGGCGATGGCGGCTTCCTGTTGACGATCGGCATCGCCTTCGCCTTCCAGCAGGTCGATCACGTCCCGGTCGAAGCGCACGACAGGCAGCTCGATCACGTGCTGACCGACGAAGGGTTGATTGCTGCGGCAAGATGATCTTTGTGGTCGCGGCAGCTTCCATCCGAACGTCAACGCCAGCAGCTTCAAGGTCCGCCCCATGCGCATTCTCTTCCTCGGCGACATCGTCGGCAGGCCCGGGCGCGAAGCCTTCATCCGCGAGGTTCCCGCGCTGCGCGAGCGCTGGAACTTGGATTGCGTCATCGTCAACGCCGAAAACTCCGCCGGCGGCTTCGGCATCACGGAAGTGATCTACCACGAGCTCGTCGATGCGGGCGCGGACGCCATCACGCTCGGCAACCATTCGTGGGACCAGCGCGAGGCACTCGTCTTCATCGAGCGCGCTGAACGCCTGATCCGCCCGCTCAATTTTCCGCGCGGCACGCCGGGGCGCGGCGCGGCCATGGTCGAGACGCGCGGCGGCCAGCATGTGCTCGTCGTCAACGCCATGGGGCGGCTCTATATGGACGCGATCGACGACCCCTTCACCGCGCTGGAGCGCGAGGTTGCCGCCTGCAAGCTCGGCGAGGCGGCCGACGCCATCGTGATCGACTTCCACGCCGAGGCGACCAGCGAGAAGCAGGCGATCGGCCGCATGCTGGACGGACGCGTCAGCCTCGTCGTCGGCACGCACACCCATGCGCCGACCGCCGACCACCAGATCTTTGCCGGCGGCACGGCCTATCAGTCTGATGCCGGCATGAGCGGCAATTACGATTCCATCCTCGGCATGGACAAGCAGGAGCCGATCCGCCGCTGGATCGAGAAGACACCGGGCTCGCGCATGGAGGTGGCGGAGGGCCCGGCCACGCTGTGCGGCCTCGCTGTCGAGACCGATGACAGGACCGGGCTTGCCAAGCGGATCGCGCCGGTCAGGATCGGCGGCGTGCTGTCGGAAGCGCGTCCGGCCATGTGGGAGTGAGCATCGCGCAATGACGGTTGAAACAAACGGCCTTCGCCTGTAATCACAGCGTTTTCCATCAAACATAAGCAGATCGAGTAAAACCGTGGCCGGTCATTCCCAATTCAAGAACATCATGCACCGCAAGGGCAAGCAGGATAAGATGCGCGCCAAGCTCTTCTCCAAATTGGCCCGCGAGATCACGGTTGCGGCCAAGGCCGGGACGCCAGACCCCGCCATGAACGCGAAGCTTCGGCTCGCCATCATCAACGCCCGCGCCGAGAACATGCCGAAGGACAATATCGAGCGCGCCATCAAGAAGGGCTCGGGACTCGACACCGAGAACTACGATGAGGTGCGCTACGAGGGCTACGGCCCGGGCGGCGTCGCCGTGATCGTCGAGACGCTGACCGACAACCGCAACCGCACCGCCCCCGCCATCCGCTCCTATTTTACGAAAGCCGGCGGCGCGCTCGGCGAAAGCAACTCGGTCGCCTTCATGTTCACGCGGCTCGGCGAGATCGTCTATCCGGCGAGCGTCGGCAGCGAGGACAAGGTGTTGGAAGCCGGCATCGAGGCCGGTGCCGACGATGTGGTGAGCAGCGAGGACGGCCATGTCATCAGCTGCAGCTTCGAGTCGATCGGTGAAGTTTCCAAAGCGCTCGAAACGGCGCTCGGGCCTGCCTCCAGCGTGAAGATCGTCTGGAAGCCGTCAACCACGACGACGCTCGACGAAGAGAAAGCCGCCTCGATGCTGAAGCTGATCGACACGCTCGAAGAGGATGACGACGTCCAGAACGTGTTCTCGAACTTCGAAGTCTCGGACGAGGTGATGGCGAAGCTGACGGCGGCCTGAGCCCTCCTGTCATTTTTTACGCCCGCAGGGCGAACGGAAACGACAGCGCCAAGCAGGCAAAATCAACGTAACAGGCTATCCAGCGCGGGTAGGGACAAAACGGCCGCCAGCAGGATCACCGAATAGGCCGCGCGCCTGAACGTGACCGGGCTCGCCACGCGAAAGCCATGCGTGCCGGCATAGAGCATCGCGCCATAGACCGGCATCATTGCGAGGCCGAGCAGCGCGGTGTTGACGGTCAGCACGCCATTCCAGGCGAGGATCACGCCGGAGACCACGGTCGAAAGGCCGAAATAGCTCTGCATGTCTGCTCTCATATCGACCGGCCTTTTCGCCTGGCTCGACAGCCAGAACAGTGCGAGCGGCATGCCGCTCAGACTCGCCATCCCGCCGAACAGCCCTGACAGCGCGCCGACGCCTAAGGTGAGCGGCAGGCCCGGCTTGCCATGGTAACGCCAGCCGCTCGCCAGAACCGCCACCAGAGCCATGATGGTCAGCGAGATCAACCAGCGCACGACGACCGGATCGACATGGACGAGCAGCGCGAGGCCGAGCGGAAAGACGAGCGAGGATGCGGCAAGCAGGCTGATGACGCCGCGCCGGTCGGCGGTGCGGAAGGCTTTCCAGCCGAGCAGGAGCGCGAAAGGCGCGTCGATGACCCAGATCGTCGCCAGCGCCTCCTTGGGCGACAGCACGCTGGAGGCGATCGGCATGAAGATCATCGCGAAGCCGAAGCCCGTGAACCCGCGCGTCAATCCGCCGATCGCGGCCGCCAGCGCCACGATTGCGCAGATCTCGAAGCTGAAGGACGCAAACATGACGGGACCGCAGGAGAGGATGCACAAAGTCCTAGAGCATGTGCTCAAGATGCGGCAATGCTTTTTGCTGCTGCCCGCCATCTGCCGCGGCGATGGAGCGGATGCTTGAAGAAAATGCTCTGGCGCGCCGCGAGCAACGCCGCTACCGACGATGGATGGGAACGCTCACGCGAATCATCGGCATCGATCCCGGCCTCCGGAAGACGGGCTGGGGCATCGTCGAGAGCGAGGGCAGCCGCCTCAGCTTCATTGCCTGCGGCTCCATCGATCCCGACACCACGCTCGATCTCGCGGCGCGTCTCGCCCGCCTGCATGACGCCTTGAGCGCCGTGATCCACGACCACCAGCCGGATGAAGCGGCGGTCGAGGAAACCTTCGTCAACAAGGACCCGCGTTCGGCCCTCAAGCTTGGCGCGGCGCGTGGCGTCGCGCTCGTCGTTCCGGCGCTGGCAGGCCTGCCAGTCGCCGAATATGCCGCCAACAGCGTCAAGAAATGCGTCGTCGGCGCCGGCCATGCCGACAAGGCGCAAATCCGCATGATGGTAAAGGTGCTGCTGCCCAAGGCCGAATTCCACACCGACGACGCGGCGGACGCATTGGCAATCGCCATCACCCATGCGCAGAATAGAGGCGTGCGGACGCTCGAGAGCCGCGCGTCTGGCGGCGTCTACGCGCCAAGCAGGGACACGAAACGCGCGTGATCGGCAAATTGAAAGGCCTCGTCGACAGCGTCGGCGACGATTTCGCAATCATCGACGTGCAGGGCGTCGGCTATGTGGTGAACTGCTCGGGCAAGACCCTGTCGGGCCTGCCGGAGATCGGCCTCGCCGTCTCGCTCGCCATCGAGACGCAGGTGCGCGAGGACGCGATCCGGCTCTACGGTTTCCGCTCGGACCTCGAGCGCGACTGGTTCCGTATACTGCTGACGGTGCAGGGCGTCGGCTCCAAGGTGGCTCTGGCGATCCTGACAGTGCTCGCCCCCGGCGATCTCGCCAACGCCATCGCGTTGCAGGACAAGGCCTCCGTCGCCCGCGCGCCCGGCGTCGGGCCGAAGCTCGCCGCCCGCATCGTGGCCGAACTCAAGGACAAGACGCCCGCCTACATCAACATCGATGCCGGCGCCGTGAAGCTTGCCGGCGACGTCATCGAGAAGCGCGCGCCTCAGCCGCTGCAGGACGCCGTCTCGGCGCTGGTCAATCTCGGCTATGGCCAGCCGCAGGCTTCAGCGGCGGTCGCCGCGGCGGCAAAGGCGCTGGGTGACAATCCCGAAACGGCAGCGCTCATCCGGCGCGGGCTGAAAGAGCTGTCGTCGTGAGCCTGCCACCCCGCCTGCTCGACCCCGAAAAACGCGAGGACGAGACCGACACCACCATCCGCCCCTCGGCGCTGGCAGAGTTCGTTGGCCAGGCGCAGGCGCGCGCCAATCTCGCCGTGTTCATCAACGCAGCCCGCACGCGCGGCGAGGCGCTCGACCATGTGCTCTTCGTCGGCCCGCCCGGGCTCGGCAAGACGACGCTCAGCCAGATCATCTCGAAAGAGCTCGGCGTCAACTTCAAGGCGACCTCCGGCCCGGTGATCTCGAAGGCAGGCGACCTCGCGGCGCTGCTCACCAATCTTGAAGACCGGGACGTGCTCTTCATCGACGAAATCCATCGTCTCAGCCCGGCGGTGGAAGAGATTCTCTACCCCGCCATGGAGGATTTCCAGCTCGATCTCATCATCGGCGAGGGGCCGGCCGCGCGCTCGGTCCGGATCGATCTTGCCCGCTTCACGCTCGTCGGCGCGACCACCCGCGCCGGGCTTCTCACCACGCCGCTGCGAGACCGCTTCGGCATTCCGATCCGGCTTAACTTCTACACGGTCGAGGAGTTGGAGCAGATCGTCAGGCGCGCTGCCCGCATCCATGGCATCGGCATCAGCGACGACGGCGCGAACGAGATCGCGCGGCGCTCGCGCGGCACGCCGCGCATCGCGGGCCGGCTGCTGCGGCGCGTGCGGGATTTCGCGCTCGCCGATCAGGCCGACACCATATCGCGCAGCGTGGCCGACAAGGCGCTTCGGGCGCTGGACGTCGATGCGATCGGCCTCGACCTTATGGACATGCGCTATCTCACGACCATCGCGGAGAAGTTCTCCGGCGGCCCGGTCGGGATCGAGACCATCGCCGCCTCGCTGTCTGAGCCACGCGATGCGATCGAGGAGATCATCGAGCCGTTCCTGCTGCAGCAGGGTTTCATCCAGCGCACGCCGCGCGGGCGGATATTGACGGTACACGCCTTCCGCCATCTCGGCCTTCCGGAGCCGAAGCAGGACCCGACGCAATTTGCGCTGTTTGTGGACGGAGAGGAATCGGCGTGAATTGGTGGGAGATAACCTGGAGACAGCTTGCTCTCGCCATTTTTGTTATGGCGACAGCGTTAGCTGTCTTCGTTTTCATGCCCAAAGCTCCGCCTGATGGTGGACGAGGTTCTGGATGGATTTGCTCTTATCCAGGCAAGGGCGATCCGATTTGCGTCAAGCGCGCCGATCCTTGAACTTTTCGGAACACATCGCCCCACCCGGCCTGCTCCGCAGGCCACCCTCCCCTCGCGGGGAGGGAGTTTTGAGTTCGATCTGAGCGCATGGAGCGCTGTAACTCCCTCCCCGCGAGGGGAGGGTGGCGCGTGCAACGCGCCGGGTGGGGCGCGCTCGCCAATAAATCAAGCCGCAAGCATGGCCGGAACAGGCAGCCCTACCCTGCGCGCAAGCGCGACGAGCTGGTTGCGCCGCCACCAGATCACCAGCAGCGAGCTGATCCAGACCGAGCAGGCCTCCTTGAACAGGATGCCGCCATCGCCATAAGGGTCGACGCCAAGCGGCGTGAAGATATGGAAGAAGATGGCGCCCGACATCAGCATCAGCGCACCGATGCCACCAAGGCCCTGCACGGCCGGAACCAGCAGAAAGGCGGAGGCGATGATCTCGCAGATGCCGACACCAAGGCGCATGATCTTCTCATGGCCATGGAAACCGGCCCAGTCGGTCAGCTTGGTGAAGAGATCGACGCTGCCCTCGTCGCCGGTCAGCTTGTACTGCTCGTACCAGAGCAGGATGAAGGCGATGTAGAGCGCCGCCGTCCAGCTCAAGACCGAACGGACCCGCGCCGGCGGCAGGTCGGACCTGCCGAGAAAAGCAAGAAGCGCCAGCGCGACGAGCGCCGGCAGAATGATCGACGGAACTCCGAAATCCGCATAAGCAGGATTTCCCGTCGCGATCGCGGCACCCAGCAGCAGGGCGCCTATGAAGTCTCGGCCATCGACATGTACCATCGTTCTGTCTCGCTTGGTTCGCTTTGATCATACGCAAGCCCGGGAGATGGGCCGCAGCACGCTTAACGCAGCAAATCGCATGTCGAGCCGTCACATAGAAATCAACTTCGCGAGACGGGCGTATGACTATTGCGGACTTGAACGGATCGGCGACCGTTGCCTCCTGGCTGCAAGCGACCTGAAAAACGGCAATAAAAAAGGCTGCCCGCAGGCAGCCTTTGATCACGATGAACGTGAAGACGCTTACTTCTTCGCGAGGTTGAGGCCCGCAAACTTGGCGTTGAACTTGGAAAGACGGCCGCCGCGATCGAGATTGGTGTGCGAGCCGCCGGTCCATGCCGGATGGGTGTTGGGGTCGATGTCGAGGTTCAGCGTATCGCCGGGCTTGCCGAGCGTGGAGCGCGTCTGGAACTTCGTGCCATCCGTCATGACGACATTGATGAAATGGTAATCGGGATGCGTATCGGCCTTCATGTCTCTCAAGCTCCTGGTGCTCCGCCTCTCATGCCTGGTTGCCGGCATGATGACGACGGATTTCGCGTCGATCTCGTATCTGTGCAAAAAGAAGCCGCCCCTATACGTCAAGCGCGGCATCGAGACAAGCGCCTTGCCTCGATTGGCGCTCGCAAAACATTGGAATAGCTATTAAGTAGCGCGCCATGACACGCGCCGCCACCGACCAGCCCACAAAGCCCGCCACCGTAAAGAAAGAACGCGCGCCGCTTTCGGCGCTTGCGCCGCTGCTGCCGATCGCGCTTCGACACAAGGGCCGCATCGCTCTTGCCCTCGTTGCTCTCCTTCTCGCTTCGGTCGCCACGCTGATCGTGCCGGCCGCGGTGCGTCGGATGATCGATTACGGTTTCAGCAAGGAGAACGCCGATCTGATCAGCCAGTATTTCGCTGGCCTCGTGCTCGTCGTCACCGTGCTCGCCGTTGCGAGTTCCGTGCGGTATTACCTCGTCATCACCATCGGCGAGCGCGTCGTCGCGGATTTGCGCACGGCCGTGTTCAGTCATCTCACCGCGCTCGACGCCAAGTTTTACGATACCGCCAAGGCGGGCGAGATTGTCTCGCGCCTCACCGCCGATACGACGCAGATCAAATCGGCCTTCGGGGCCAGCGCCTCGATTGCCTTGCGCAACATCGTGCTGTTCCTCGGCGCGATCGCGATGATGGTCTATTCGAGCCCGAAGCTCGCCTCGCTCGTGCTCATCGCCATTCCGCTCATCGTGCTGCCCTTGGTGCTGGCGGCGAAGGGCGTGCGCAACCGCTCGCGGATTGCGCAGGACACGTTGGCCGACGCCGCCGGCTTCGCCACCGAGCAGATCAGCGCTTCACGCACCATGCAGGCCTTCGGAGCGGAGGCCCGCGCCCGCACGCGGTTTTCTGAAGCCTCCGAACGCTCATACGAAGCGGCGCGGCTCTCGACCCAATGGCGCGCCTTTCTGTCGGGCGTCGGCATTTTCCTCGTCTTTTCGAGCGTCGTCGGCGTGCTCTGGGTCGGCGCGCAGGCCGTCATCGCCAACGAGATCAGCGCCGGGCTGCTATCGCAGTTCGTGCTTTACGCCGTGTTCGCGGCAAGCTCGCTCGGGCAGCTTTCAGAGGTCTATGGCGAGATCAGCCAGGCCGCCGGCGCGGCCTCCCGCCTTTCCGAGTTGCTCGCCGAGCAGGCCTCCGTCACCGACCCGGTCAATCCGGTGGCGCTGCCAGCCGAGACGCGAGGTGAAATCGCTTTCCACAATGTGAGCTTCGCCTATCCGACCCGCAGCGACGAGCGTGTGGTGACGGGCCTGACCTTCACCGTGAAGCCAGGCGAGCGCGTCGCGATCGTCGGCCCGTCAGGCGCGGGCAAGAGCACGATATTCCAGTTGCTGCTGCGCTTCTACGATCCCGTCGCGGGCAGCATCACGATCGATGGCGTCGACATCCGGACGGTGACGCTGACGGATCTGCGCAGCAGGCTGGCGCTCGTCGCGCAGGAGCCGGCGATCTTCGCGACGACGATCGGCGACAACATCCGATATGCCAAGCCCGATGCCAGCGACGAGGACGTGCTGCTCGCCGCGCGGCAGGCCGCGGCCGATGCCTACATCAACCGGCTGCAGGACGGCTACGAGACGCTGATCGGCGAGCGCGGCATCACGCTTTCGGGCGGCGAACGCCAGCGCCTCGCCATCGCGCGGGCGATCCTGAAGGACGCACCGATCCTGCTGCTCGACGAGGCGACCTCAGCCCTCGATGCGGAGAACGAGCACATCGTCCAGGATGCGCTCGAAGGGTTGATGAAAGGCCGCACGAGCCTCGTCATCGCGCACAGGCTCGCGACCGTGCTCAATGCCGACCGCATCATCGTGATGGACCATGGCCGCATCGTCGAGGAAGGCACGCATCAGGAACTGGTGCAGAAGCGTGGCCTTTACGCGCGCCTCGCAGCATTGCAGTTCGGCGACGGCGAGGTTCGCGACGCGGCCGAGTGATCGAGCCGCGACTACTGCTGCTGCGCCTGACTCTGCTCGTCCGCCAGCCAGCGCAGCGAAATCAGCGGCAGGCCGCTGCGATCGCTGATGCGCCGCCCGATTTCGAAAAACCCGTTCCTCTCGTAAAACCGCCTCGCGCGCGGGTTATGCTCGTTAACGTCGAGTTCGAGCCGCTGCGGTGACAGTCGCTTCGCCTCGTCGAGCAAGGCCTGCGCCACGCCGCGCCCCTTGGCCTCGACCGAGACGGCCAGCTGATCGATATAGCATTCGGCGGGCTTGATGCTGATGAAGCCAAGCAACTTGCCGTCGAAAGCCGCGAACAGGCGAGCCTTGTCCTCGACGAGTTCGCCAAGATGGCCGAGCAGCCAGCCGCGACGCGACGCGAAATCGAGCGTCGGCATCTCTTCGAGCCATGTCGCCACCCAGAGGTCCGCAGCCTCTTCGTAGTGCTCGGGCAGCAGCGTGGAAATCCGCACCGGCGTTCCTCTCGTCAGGCCGACTTCACCAGCTTCAACACATCCGCCTGGATCGCCTCGTTGCCGGCGACGATCTCACCGGAGGCGATGAACTCTTCGCCACCCTTGGCGTCCGTCACGAAACCGCCGGCCTCGCGCACCAGCACGATTCCGGCCGCCATGTCCCATGAATGGATGCCGCGCTCCCAATAGGCGTCAAGCCTGCCGGCCGCGACGAAGGCGAGGTCGAGCGCCGCCGCGCCAGCCCGCCTGATGCCGGAGCATTTCGGCATAAGCGCGCCGAGTTCCGCCATGAAGCGCTGATGCCCGCCCTTGGACAGCGTGGGAATGCCGCAGCCGATCACCGCATCGTGCAGATCGACCCGGCCCGAAACGCGCAGGCGCTGGTTGTTGAGATAGGCCCCCTGGCCCTTCTCGGCCATGTAAAGCTCGTCATTCGCCGGATTGTAGATCACGCCGGCGACCATTTCGCCATTGCGCTCCAGCCCGACGGAAACCGCGAATTGCGGGATGCCGTGAAGAAAGTTGGTGGTGCCGTCGAGCGGATCGACATGCCAGGTATGCGTGCTGTCGGCGCCGGCGATCACGCCACTTTCCTCCATCACGAAGCCATAGCCGGGCCTGACACGGGAAAGCTCGTCATAGAGCACCTGTTCGGCGCGCTTGTCGGCGAGCGAGACGAAGTCTCCGGGGCCCTTGCGCTGCACCTGCAGCATCGAGACCTCGCCGAAATCGCGCTTGAGACCACGCCCGGCCTTCAGCACGGCGGCGGTCATCACATTCATCAAGGGTGTGCGTATCATCTAGCGTTCCAGAAATTCACTCGGCGCGGCGCACATAGGTGACCTCGGTGGTATCGACCAGCACCTTCTCGCCCGCGGCGATGAAGGGCGGCACCAGGATCTTGAGGCCATTCTCGAGCACGGCGTTCTTGTAGGAGGACGAGGCGGTCTGCCCCTTGATGACGGGGTCGGCCTCGGCCACTTCGAGCACGACCTGCTCTGGCAGGCTGATCGAGATCGGCCGGTCGACATGCATGCGCAGCGTCACTTCCATGCCATCCTGCAGGAAGGCGGCGCGCTCGCCGACGAAATCTTCCGACAATTCGATCTGCTCGTAGCTCGTCGTATCCATGAAGACGAGCGCCTCGCCCTGCTTGTAGAGAAACGAGACGTCCTTGTAGTCGAGCTTGATCTCCTCGACCTTCTCGTCGGTCGAAAAGCGATTGTTGAGCTTGCGACCGTCCATGACGTTCTTGAGCTCCGCCTGATTATAGGCGGGCCCCTTGCCGGGCTTGACCTTGACCGATTTGACCACGGCCCAGAGGCTGCCGTCATATTCGATCATCAGGCCGGGCTTGATGTCGACGCCGCTGATTTTTGCCATTGGGAAGCTCGCATGGGGAGCGCGCATCGCGCCGCGATTGTTGCTGCGCGGTAGTGCCTGCCCGAGCGCGCAAGGTCAAGGCCGTTGCGTCGCCGGGCTCTTACCAAGGTGATGAAGCACGATGCCGCTCGTCGTAGCGACATTGAGCGAATCGAAGCCGCCATGCATCGGAATGGCGAGCCGCCGGCAGCGGGCCAGCACGGCGTCAGGCAGGCCAGGCCCCTCCGCACCGAGATAGATCGCGACGCGGTCCGCCCGGCGGTAGTCGGCGAGCCTCTCGGATGCGGATGGCGTCAGCGCGAGCTGCTCGAAGCCATGCGCCGCCAGAATGTCACCCGCATTTGCCGGAAGGCGAGCGAAGGGCGTCTTGAAGACGCCACCGACCGAAACGCGGATCGCTTTTCGATAGAGCGGGTCGCAGGAGGTCGGATCGATCAGCACCGCATCCGCACCGAAGGCGGCGGCGTTGCGGAAGATGCCGCCCATATTGTCGTGATTGGCGATGCCGACCGCCACGACGATCACGGCCTGCTGCGGGAGAGCGGCCAGAAACGCGTCGACATCAAGCTTCGGCGGGCGCTCGCCAAGCGCCAATACGCCTCGATGAACGTCGAAGCCTGCGACGCTCTCGATCACCGCGCGGCTGGCAACGATGACCTGACAATCATCAGGAAGGGTGTGCAGCAGCGGTGCAAGCGCCTCGACCCGGTTTTCGGCGATGAGGCAGGAGCGGATGTGAAACCGTGGGAAGCGCGCCAGCACGCGCAAGACAACTTCGCCTTCCGCGATGAAATGCCCCTGCCGCCCGACGAGATCGCGCTCGCGAATGTCGCGATAGGGCGCGAGGCGGTCGTCGCTTGGATTTTGAATGGCCGTATGATCGTACATCGCTTGCGTCATTGCGAGGGCAACGACGGCTATACCGCCAGTGTCTTCGCAATCGCCTCGAGCGCGGCGTTCACCGCGGCCTCAGGCCCCTCCGGCGCGTTCCACACCGCGTCTTCGAGCGCGATGAACTCGGCCCGCGCCTCCGCGAGCGCCGTGACGTCTGCGAGCGTCGGGGCATAGGCGACGCAGGGTGTGAGGAACGTCTCGGTCCACCACGAGACACGATCGAGAACCCCGGCGAAATCCGGCAACACGCCGTCAGGATAGGGTTCGCCGAACATGAGATAGTCCGCGCCGGCCTCGCCGGCACTCATCGCGGCGTCGCGCGTCTTCAAGCCCTGAACACCGACAATGCGGTCCGGCTTCTGCGCTTCCAGCGCCTCATCCAGCGCCGCTTCGCTGTAGCGGATGTGGATGCCGTCCGCCCCGGCGCGAGCGGCAAGACGCAAATCGGCCGTCGGCTCGATGAGGACAGCCGCGCCCTGCTGCTGCACAACAGGCACGAGCGCCTGCACGATGCGCTTCACCTCACGCTCATCGCTGGACGCGATGCGCAAGAGCACGGAGTCGATCCGCCCGCCCTTGAACGCGGCTTCGAGCTTGGGCGCAAACGCATCTACATCGCTGACCGGCGGCGTGATGAGATAAAGGCGGGGATGGATTTCGGACATTATCCGAACTTCGGCTCGAGCTCGCCCTTGGCGTAGCGCTTCGCCATCGCCGCCACAGAGAGCGGCTTGATCTTGCCGGCATGGCCTGCCGTGCCGAATTCCTCCAGCCGCTGCTTGCAGAGCTTGGTCATCGCCTCCATGGCGGGCTTCAGATATTTGCGCGGATCGAACTCGCCCTTGTGCTCGGCGAGAACTTTCCTGATCTGGCCGGTCATCGCCATGCGGTTGTCGGTGTCGATGTTGATCTTGCGCACGCCGTGCTTGATGCCGCGCTGGATCTCCTCGACCGGTACGCCCCAGGTCTGGGGCATCTCGCCGCCATACTGGTTGATGATATCCTGCAGATCCTGCGGCACGGAGGAGGAGCCGTGCATCACGAGGTGCATGCTCGGCAGCTTCTTGTGGATCTCCTCGATCACATGCATGGCGAGGATCGCACCATCCGGCTTGCGGCTGAACTTGTAGGCGCCGTGCGAGGTGCCCATGGCGATGGCCAGCGCATCGACCTTGGTGGCGCGTACGAATTTCACGGCTTCGTCAGGGTTGGTCAGAAGCTGGTCGTGGCTGAGCTTGCCCTCCGCGCCGTGCCCGTCCTCCTTGTCGCCCTCGCCCGTCTCGAGCGAGCCGAGCACGCCAAGTTCGCCCTCGACCGAGACGCCGCCCCAATGCGCCATGTCGACAACCGCCTTGGTGACACGGACATTGTAGTCGAAATCGGCCGGCGTCTTTCCGTCGGCTTTCAGCGAACCATCCATCATCACGGACGTGAAGTTCGACTGCATGGCGGTGACGCAGGTCGCTTCCTCATTTCCGTGGTCGAGATGCACGCAGACCGGGATATGCGGATAGATTTCAACGACCGCATCCATCATGCGGGTGAGCATGATGTCGTTGGCGTAGGAGCGCGCACCCCGCGAAGCCTGGATGATCACCGGCGCATCGACCGCATCCGCCGCTGCCATGATGGCGAGCGCCTGCTCCATATTGTTGATGTTGAAGGCGGGAACGCCATAACCGTATTCGGCTGCGTGATCGAGAAGCTGGCGAAGGGTGATGCGGGCCATCGAGGTCGAGCTCCATTTTGTCGATTTGAACGAATGCGTCAGGCTTGCCGCCTCAATAGGACGATCAGTTCCGTTTTTGCAAGGCCTCCACCCCCGGCAAGGGCTTGCCTTCCATCCATTCCAGAAACGCGCCGCCCGCCGTCGAGACATAGGTCATGTCGCCAACCACGCCCGCATGGTTGAGCGCCGAGACGGTGTCGCCCCCGCCGCCGACAGCGACGAGCTTGCCGCTTCCGGCGCGGGCCGCCGCGTGCTTCGCAATTCCCACCGTGCCGGCATCGAAAGGCGTCAGCTCGAACGCGCCGACCGGGCCGTTCCATACCAGTGTTTTCGCAAGATCGAGCTTGGCGTTGATGAGCCGGACTGTCTCAGGCCCTGCATCAAGGATCATCTCGTCATCCTCAACGTCATCAACCGCGACGACTCGCGAGGGAGCCTGCGCCTTGAATTCGCGGGCGGCGACAGCATCGACCGGCAGGATGATCTCGCAGCCGATCGTCTTCGCCTTCGCCATGATCTCACGCGCGGTCTCGGCAAGATCACGCTCGCAGAGCGATTTGCCGACTGGGCTGCCTTCAGCGAACAGGAAAGTGTTCGCCATGCCGCCACCAATGATGAGGATGTCGACCTTGGCGATGAGATTGCCGAGGAGATCGAGCTTGGACGACACCTTCGCGCCGCCAACGATCGCCGCAACCGGGCGGGCCGGATCGCCAAGCGCCTTGTCGAGCGCTTCGAGCTCGGCCTGCATGGTGCGGCCCGCATAGGCCGGCAGGTGGTGCGCGAGACCCTCTGTCGAGGCATGAGCGCGATGCGCCGCCGAAAACGCGTCGTTCACGTAGGCGTCGCCGAGTTTCGCCAGCGCGGCGACGAAATCGGGATCGTTCTTCTCCTCGCCCTTGTGGAAGCGGGTGTTCTCGAGGCAGAGAATCTCGCCGCCGCTCAGATGGGCGACGGCGGCCTCAGCCTTCTCGCCGATGCAGTCATCTGCGAACGCGATCGGCCTTCCGAGCGCGGAGGCAAGCGCGGCCGCGATCGGCTCCAAGGTTTGCGAAAGGTCGACGCCCTTCGGCCGACCGAAATGCGACAAGAGGATGACTTTGCCGCCCTTGTCGGCGAGTTCCCTGATCGTCGGGATGATGCGTTCGATCCGCGTGGCGTCGCTGACCTTACCATTCTCCATCGGCACATTGAGATCGATGCGGACGAGGATGCGCTTGTTCTTGGGGTCAAGCTGATCGAGCGTCTTGAACGGCATGGCAATCCTTTCGTGAGAAGGGTGTGATCAGGCGCGGGACATCGTCTCTGCTTTTGGCAGGAAGACGGTGAGGATGCCGATCGCGGGCAGGAAGCTGCAGACCATGTAGACGAAGTCGATGCTCGTGTGATCCGCGAGGATGCCGAGCAACGCCGCGCCGACGCCGCCCGCGCCAAACGCGAAGCCGAAGAACAACCCGCCGACGAGGCCGACACGGCCCGGCATCAGTTCCTGCGCGAAGACGACGATGGCCGAAAAAGCCGACGACATGACGAAGCCGATAACGACCGACAGCGCGAGCGTGACAGGCAGGTTCGCATAAGGCAGCGCCAGCGAAAACGGCAGCACCCCGAGGATCGACACCCAGATGACCACGCGGCGGCCGAAGCGATCGCCGATCGGGCCGCCGAGAAAGGTGCCGAGCGCCGCCGCCGCCATGAACACGAACAGGAAGAGTTGCGAGTCCTGCACCGACACGTTGAATTTATGGATGAGATAGAAGGTGTAATAGGAGGTGAGGCTGGCGATGTAGAAATTCTTCGAGAAGGTCAGCACCAGCAGGATCACGATCGACGCCGTCACCTTGCGCCGGCTGAGGCTCATCAAGCCGGCGGCGCGGCTACCCTTCGACGCCGCCAGGACCATGATCCGTGGCCTGTACCAGCGACCGATGTTGTAAAGCAGCGCGATGCCGATGAGCGCCGCAATCGCGAACCACGCGATGCTCCCCTGTCCGCGCGGCACGACGATCAAGGCCGCGAGCAGCGGGCCGAGTGCCTGCCCGCTATTGCCGCCCACCTGGAACAGCGACTGCGCGAAGCCGTGCCGCCCGCCCGAGGCGAGGCGGGCCACGCGCGATGCCTCCGGATGGAAGATCGAGGAGCCGGTTCCGATGACGCCGGCTGCGATCAGCACGAGGCCGAAGCTGGTGGCGGAGGAAAGGAGCAGCAGCCCCGTGAGCGAACACGCCATGCCAAAGGCGAGCGAAAACGGCTTCGGGCTGCGGTCGGTATAGAGGCCGACAATGGGTTGCAGCAGGCTCGCCGTCACCTGAAACACGAAGGTGATGAGCCCGATCTGGCTGAAATCGAGCACCAGCGTGTCTTTGAGCAGCGGATAGATTGCCGGCAGCAACGACTGGATGAGATCATTGAGGCCATGCGACAGGCTGAGAGCGAACAGGATCGGCAGCGTCGCACCCCTCGCCGGGGCGCGCTTCAGATCGATGCCGCCGTCTGTCTGAACCGTCATGACGTCCCTAGAGCAGCTTCCCCATCGCGACCGCCGTATCGGCCATGCGGTTCGAGAAGCCCCATTCGTTGTCGTACCAGGCGAGCACGCGGACGAACTTCTCGTCGAGCACCTTGGTCTGATCGAGCGCGAAGGTGGCGGACGCCGGATCGTGGTTGAAGTCGATCGAGACGTTCGGCTGGTCGGTGACCGCGAGAATGCCCTTCAACGGCCCGCGGCGCGCGGCCTTCATGATCGCTTCGTTGACCTTCTCGACGCTCGTCTTGCGGCGCGAGTTGAACTTGAGGTCGATCACCGACACGTTTGCGGTCGGCACACGCACCGAGGAGCCGTCGAGCTTGCCGGCAAGCTCGGGGATCACGAGGCCGATCGCCTTGGCCGCGCCGGTCGAGGTCGGGATCATCGACATGGCGGCGGCGCGTGCGCGATAGAGGTCCTTGTGCATCGTATCGAGAGTCGGCTGGTCGCCGGTATAGGCATGGACGGTGGTCATGAAGCCACGCTCGATGCCAACCGCGTCATGCAGCACCTTGGCAACCGCCGCGAGGCAGTTGGTGGTGCAGGAGCCGTTCGAGATGACGATATGGTCCTTGGTCAGCAGGTGGTGGTTGACGCCGTACACGACCGTGATGTCGGCCTTGTCTGCAGGTGCCGAGACGATCACGCGCTTCGCGCCGGCTTTCAGATGCGCGGCGGCCTTGTCTCGGCTCGTGAAGATGCCGGTGCATTCGAGCGCGATGTCGACGCCGAGCGCCTTGTGCGGCAATTCGGCCGGATCGCGAACGGCCGTCACCTTGATCGGGCCGCGGCCGACATTGATGGTGTCGCCCTCGACCGTGACGGTGCCCTTGAAGCGGCCATGCACACTGTCGAAGCGGAAGAGATGTGCGTTGGTCTCAACCGGCCCGAGATCGTTGATCGCCACGACCTCGATGTCCTTGCGGCCGGACTCGATGATGGCGCGCAGTATGTTGCGGCCGATGCGGCCGAAGCCATTGATGGCAACCTTGACGGTCATGGGCAATTTCCTTTCAAAACACGCGTATTCTTCGCTTATGCGCGTCGTAATCGAGCGAATGGCGGGCAAAAGCAAGCGTTTAAAGCCCGTTCGCCTGCCGAAAACCTCAATTTTTTAAATCTCAGGCATTATGCCGCTTGATGACGGCTTCGGCGATGGCATCGGCCGTGATGCCGAAATGCCGGTAAAGGTCTTTCGCCGGCGCGCTCGCCCCAAACGAGGACATGCCGACAAAACCGCCCTCGGGACCGATGACGCCATCCCAGCCGAATCGCACCGCGGCCTCGACGGCGACCTTGATCGGGGCCGGGCCGATGATCTTCTCACGGACATCCTGCGGCTGCGCGAGGAAGAGATCGAGCGAGGGGACCGACACGACACGCGCCGCAACACCCTGCTCCTTCAGCTTCGCCCGCGCGGCGAGCGCGATCTCGACCTCCGAGCCGGATGCGAAGATCGTGGCTTTCGCCTTGCCGCCTTCGGCCGGCGCGATCTCGTAAGCGCCGTGCGCGCATGGATTGTTCGCGGTGGCGGAGGCGCGAAGCTGCGGCAGGTTCTGCCGGCTGAGCGCAAGCACGGTCGGACCATCGGTGCGCTCCAGCGCAAGCTGCCAGCACTCGGCTGTCTCGATCGCGTCGCAGGGGCGGAAGGTGCGCATGTTCGGCATGGCGCGCATCGCGGCGAGATGTTCGACCGGCTGATGCGTCGGGCCGTCCTCGCCGACCCCGATCGAATCATGCGTCATGACGTAGACGACGCCGAGCCCCATCAGCGCGGAGAGGCGCATCGCCGGGCGCGCATAATCGGTGAACACGAAAAAGGTCGCGCCGAGCGGGACAAGTCCGCCATGCGCGGCGATACCGTTCATCGCCGCCGCCATGCCATGCTCGCGAATGCCGTAGTGAATGTAGCTGCCCTTGAAGTCTTTCGGCGTGATCGACCTGAAGACCTTGCCCTTGGTGAGATTCGAGGGCGTCAGGTCTGCCGATCCCGAGACGAGTTCGGGCATCACTGGTTTGATCGCGTCGAGCGCAAGCTCAGAGGCCTTGCGCGTCGCGATCGTCTGCGGATTGGCGAGCAGCAGGCGCTTGTGGTTGGCGAGCGCTTTCCCGAGCGCCGCGGGACGCTCATTGGCGAAGCGGCGCGTGAACTCCTTCTGCTTGCGGCCGGAGAGCAGCGCGAAGCGTTCGCCCCAGGCTTTCGATGCGGCGGAACCGCGAGCGCCGGCCTCGGCCCAGCCCTTGATCGCTTCGGCCGGCACTGCGAACGCCTCCATCGGCACACCAAGATTGGCCTTGGTGGCGGCCACTTCCTCCGCCCCGAAGGCGTCGCTGTGCGCTTTCGACGTACCTGCCTTCTTCGGCGAGCCGAAACCGATCACCGTCTTGCAGGCGATCATGGTCGGCTTCGAGGATTTGCGCGCGCGCTCTATCGCAGCGGCGATCGCATCCGGGTCATGCCCGTCGATGCGCTCTGCGCGCCAGCCACAGGCCTGGAAACGCTTCACCTGATCGACGCTGTCGCTGATCGAGAGCGGGCCGTCGATCGAGATGCCGTTATCGTCCCAGAGCACGATCATCTTGTTGAGCTTCAGGTGGCCGGCCAGCGCGATGGCCTCCTGGCTGATGCCTTCCATGAGATCGCCGTCCGAGGCGAGCACATAGGTAAAGTGGTTCACGATCTTCGAGCCGAACTCGGCTGCGAGCATCTTCTCCGCGATTGCCATGCCAACCGCCGTGGCGATGCCCTGGCCCAGCGGGCCGGTGGTCGTCTCGACGCCTGCGACATGGCCATATTCGGGATGTCCCGCCGTTTTCGAGCCGAGCTGGCGGAAGCGCTTCAGATCGTCCATCGTCACGTCTTCGTAGCCGGTCAGATGAAGCAGGGCGTAGATCAGCATCGAGCCGTGGCCGGCCGAGAGCACGAAGCGGTCGCGGTCAGGCCATCTCGGCTGTTTGGGATCGAAGGTGAGGTACCGGCTGAAGAGCACCGTGGCAACGTCCGCCGCACCCATGGGCAGGCCGGGATGCCCGGATTTCGCCGCCTCCACACCATCGATGGCAAGCGAGCGTAAAGCATTGGCCATCTTGTCGTGAAGCGCACGGTCGAACATGAGAAACCCCAGAAAACATTGAAAACGCGGTCGCAAAGGCTCGAAGCGGCTCCCGGCGAATGTCGGGCTTCTAGAGCATTTCTTGCAAAAGTGAAATTCGGTTTGTGGGAAAGTAAGGAGGGATTGGCCCGCGCCGCATCCCGTGAGCTGCCCAACGGCTGCTTAAAAACACAAACGCGCCGCTTGGGACGGCGCGCGAGCTCTGGAGTTCATGGTTTGCCGGCCTATTCCGCCGTCATACTCTCGTTGGAGCCGGACGGCGATCGCTGCCGACAATTCGCTTTCCGCACGGCCTGAGATTGCACTTGGCAGCCATTCAGGGTCGGTGACGGGTCAGTGGACGCTCGGCGTCGCCTTCGGCTGCTTGATGCGGCTGATGCTGTCCTTGAGTTGCAGTTTCTTGCGCTTCAGGGCCTGGAGCTTGACCGTGTCCGCGTTGGGATGGGTCAGTTCCTGTGCGATTTCATGTTCGATCGCACGGTGTTTGTTTTCAAGCGAAGTAAGATGCGCGTCAATCGACATTGGCGTCTCCCTTGGTTTCAACACTCTCCACGATGACACAATCATGACGATAGACAAGGCCCGAATATGACGGAGCCGAGCCTTGCAGACAAAAATTTCCAACTCGCTATTAACGATGTGTGAAGCAAGGATCGGCGAGGCTGCAGCGGCTCCTGCACCGCCTTCGAGGCCCGGCCGACGCCGCTTGCGGCCATACCATGAGCATCGCGATGCGGCATGCGAGATTGCATCGCGAGGCCGGTATCGCGTAGGAAGAACAGGGTCGTCCAAGCAGGGATACGGCGGAACGGATGCGCAGGGAATTATCGGCTGAACAGCTCGAGGCACAGGAGCGGGAGTTGGAACGGCTGAGGCAGGAGCATCGCGACCTCGACGCGGCGATCCTCGCGCTCGAGCAGGTCGGCACGCCCGATCAGCTCCAGATCCAGCGTTTGAAGAAGCGCAAGCTGCTGATCAAGGACAGGGTCGCCGAGATCTCCGACCGCATCACGCCCGACATCATCGCCTGACGCCGCGAGACAATCATCGATGTGCCGGATCACGCGATAAATCGTTCCCATTGGCGGATGGAAGGCCTTGCCGCGCAACTTCCAACTGAATAGAAGCGCGTTTTCCCTGTTATGCCATAGGCCGTCTTCATGAACGCGCGGGTAGCACGAACCAATGTCGAGACCCGCCCGCCGGCGGTCGCCATCATCATGGGCAGCCAGTCGGATTGGGCGACCATGAAGAACACCGCCGACATTCTCGACGCGCTCGCCATCCGGTATGACGCCAAGATCGTCTCCGCCCACCGCACGCCCAAACGGCTCGTCGAGTTCGCGACCGGCGCCAAGGCGGCTGGTTACAAGGTGGTAATCGCGGGGGCGGGCGGCGCGGCGCACCTTCCCGGCATGACAGCCGCCATGACGACGCTGCCCGTGCTCGGCGTTCCGGTCGAGTCGAAAGCGCTTTCAGGCCAGGACAGCCTCCTCTCGATCGTGCAGATGCCGGGCGGCATTCCGGTCGGCACGCTGGCGATCGGCAAGGCCGGCGCGATCAACGCAGGGCTTCTCGCCGCGGCGATCCTCGCGCTTGCAGACGAGGCGCTCGCTGCCCGTCTGGACGCCTGGCGTGAGGCGCAGACGGCGGCAATCGCGGACGTTCCGCACAATGATTGACGGCCAGCCGCAGCGCCGGAAGGGCGCGCCCGTGCTTCGGCCGAGCCTCACCCTCGGCATTCTCGGCGGCGGCCAGCTTGGCCGCATGATGGCGATGGCTGCGGCGACGCTCGGAATCAGGACGCATGTCTATGCGCCAGAAGCCGAGAGCATCGCGTTCGAGGTCTGCGCCGAACACACCTGCGCGCCCTATCTCGACAAGGCCGCGCTCAAAGCCTTCGCCGAACGGGTGCAGGTCGTCACGTTCGAGTTCGAGAACGTGCCGACCGCGACCCTGGAGCGCCTGCAACACTATGCTCCGCATCTCCGCATCCACCCGAGCGCCAGCGCTCTGTCGATCACGCAGGACCGCATCAACGAAAAGACCTTCATGGCGGGTCTCGGGCTCGAGACCGCGCCGTTCCGCGCCGTCGATTCCCTCGAGACGCTTGAAGAGGCGGTGCGCGCGATAGGCGCACCCTCGATCCTGAAGACGCGCCGCATGGGCTATGACGGCAAGGGCCAGGCGCGCATCATGACGCCTCACGGTGCTGCCGAGGCCTATGAGGCAATCGGCCGCCAGTCGGCCATCCTCGAAGGCTTCGTCTCCTTCTCGCGGGAGGTCTCCGTACTCTGCGCGCGCAGGGCGGATGGCGCGGTCGCGACCTATGACGTCTGCGAGAACGAGCACCGCAACCACATCCTGTCGCGCACGACCCTGCCCTCCTCCATCCTGCCAGCGACCGCGCGGCAGGCGCGCGAGGCTGCGATCGCCATCGCCGGCGCGCTCGACTATGTCGGTATTCTGGCGGTTGAGATGTTCGTCGTCGGCGAGGGCGCGGGCGAGCATGTCGTGATGAACGAGATCGCGCCACGGGTGCATAATTCCGGCCACTGGACGATCGAGGGTGCCGAGACCTCCCAGTTCGAGCAGCATGTGCGGGCGGTGATGGGCCTGCCGCTTGGCTCGACCGTGCGGCGAGGCGCGATCGAGATGGACAACCTTCTCGGCGAGGACATGCGCCGCGTGCCGGACCTGCTGGAGACACCGGGCGCGCATCTGCACCTCTACGGCAAGAAGCTCGCGCTCAAGGGCCGCAAGATGGGGCATGTCACGATCGTGCGCTGACCAGCCTGCGCCGACGCCGCCACGCGCTTCGCCGAAAAACGCCGACGGCCGGCAATTCCGCCATTTCAGCAGTGGACAAGGCAGGATCGTTTTGGTATCGCGTCGATCCTTGGAATGCGTCGATTGCGGCGCGAAAACTCATTTGTCTGCCGGGAGCCGCCGGCAACTCAACCGAATAGGAATTCTGCGTGCAGGTACTCGTCCGCGACAATAATGTCGATCAAGCGCTCCGCGCCTTGAAGAAGAAGATGCAGCGCGAAGGCATTTTCCGCGAGATGAAGCTCCGCGGCCATTACGAGAAGCCGTCCGAGAAGAAGGCCCGCGAAAAGGCCGAAGCCGTCCGCCGCGCTCGCAAGCTGGCCCGCAAGCGGTTGCAGCGCGAAGGCCTGCTGCCCGCAACGCCGAAGGTCGTTCGCCCGGCCCGCACGGCCTGATCGGCCGGTTGAGTTTCAAACCTCGACTGGCGCCGTCGAGGTCATGACGAAGTTGACGAACGCTCGTGCTGGCTCATGAGCGTTTTTTGTTTTATGGCAACCCTATGGTAACCAGAATTGCCGAATAAGATGAGGCATGGAGCGTTACCGCGACCGCCTGCCGCCGCAAGGCCGGTCGTCCGGCTCCAGTCTTCGAATTCAGTGCAATGCGGGATGAGATCGACACGATGAAACGTTCGAGCTTTGTAAGATCGGGATTGTTGCTGACGGCTCTGCTGGCGCTCGGCGGCTGCGACACGGTCGGCTCGCTCGGCAGCACCTCGCCAGCCGCGCAGGCCCCCAGTCCGGATAGGATCGCAGCGGCGGAAACCAACATCAAATCGCTGACCGAAGTGATCCAGCGCAACAAGAACAATGCCGACGACTACAATACGCGCGGCAGTGCCTATGCTGGCGTCGCACGCTATCAGGAGGCGATCGCCGATTTCACCAAGGCGATCCAGATCAATCCCAACCTCGCCTCCGCCTACGCCAACCGCGCCACCGCCTACCGCGCCCTGAAGCGCGACGACATGGCGCTCGCCGACTACAACCGCGCGATCGAGGTCGGCCCCAACTATGCGCAGGCCTATCTTGGCCGTGGCAACCTCTATCGCCAGCAGAACGATCTCACCAGCGCGCTCGCCGACACCACGAGGGCGATCCAGCTCGCCCCTGAGCTTGCCGAAGGCTACCATGCGCGCGGCCTGATCTATCAGCGTAACGGGCAGGATCAGCTTGCCCTGTCGGATTTCGAATCCGCCATCGACCGCAACCCGCAGGTCATCGCCCCTTACCTCGCACGTGGCCAGAGCCTGATCGCGGTCAACAAGAATGCGCTGGCGATCGAGGATTTCAACCGGGCGCTCAACATCAACAATCAGAATCCCGAAGGCTGGGCGTGGCTTGGCCGCGCACAGGAAAACTCCGGAATGTTCAAGGATGCGTCCGAGAGCTACCAGCGCGCGCTCTCGCTCGACCCGAACAACCAGATCGCGCGAGACGGCGTCAGCCGCGTGAGCCGCAGCGCGCGGCTCTGATGCCGCGCTACCGGTTTTCGCTATCGAGCGGACGAGCGATTTCGGCAATATAATCGATCACCCGGTCGAGCACCGCCATATCCCGTGTCGAGACATGCGTGCCGCCGGGAATCTCCCAGAACAGCTTCGGCTGGTTTGCTAGCGCGAACAGCGCCCGACCTGACTCGATCGGCACGATCGCATCCGCTGTGCCGTGGATGACGAGAAGCGGAGCCTTGATCGATCCGATCAGAAGATCGGACCGGAACTGGTCCTTCATCAGCCAATCGACCGGGAAGATCGGGTATCTGATCTCGGCGACATGCCGGGCGGATAGAAACGGCGAATCGAGAATGAGCGCCGCGGGCCGGTGCCGCGCCGCCAACGCGACAGCAACGCCTGTCCCCAGCGAGTCACCCATCATGATGATCGATCGCGGCGAGGCACCATCAGCCAGCGCCTGGCGGTAGGCGGTCTCCGCATCCTCGATGAGGCCTGTTTCGCTCGGTGAGCCCGTCGATGCGCCATAGCCGCGATAGCTGACGGCGATGAGCCCGTTGCCGCTGGCGGTCATCCTCGCGAAGCGCCGTCCGTAATATTGCAGGCGGCCACCATTGCCGAAGAAATAGAGGATGGTCGGCTTGCCCGGCTGCGCCTTGATCGACCAGGCGGAGAGCGTCTCCCCGTCCGCCGTCCGCAGCGTCACGGTCGCAGCGCCGGGAAGCCCGGCCGCGGCAGGGACGACCACATCACCGCCGGGGAAATACTGCAGGCGGCGCTGTAGCGCGTACATGAACAGCGTCGCGGCAAGGTAGAGGCCAATCAGGCCAATGAGAGAGTATTTGAAGAGCCGCTTCATATCGGTAACGGGGATGGCGAAAAGATGAGGCCGGCACCGAGCACCGGTCTCCTCATCCCTACGCCAGCCAACGCCGCGGCGAAACTCAAACAGCCGTGTTAATGCGCCATCGCCTTCACGATCTGCTCTGTCACCTTCTTGGCGTCGCCGAACAGCATCATCGTGTTGGGCATGAAGAACAGCTCATTCTCGACGCCTGCATAGCCCGAGCCCATGCCACGCTTGATGAACAGCACGGTCTTCGCCTTCTCGACGTCGAGGATCGGCATGCCGTAGATGGCTGAGGTCTTGTCCGTCTTGGCGGCTGGGTTGGTCACGTCGTTCGCGCCGATCACGAAGGCGACATCGGCCTGCGCGAATTCGGAGTTGATGTCCTCAAGCTCGAATACCTCGTCATAAGGCACGTTCGCCTCGGCAAGCAGCACGTTCATGTGGCCCGGCATGCGGCCCGCGACGGGGTGGATAGCGTATTTGATGTCGACGCCGGCCTTTTTGAGAACGTCCGACATTTCGCGGAGCGCGTGCTGAGCCTGCGCAACAGCCATGCCGTAGCCAGGCACGATGATCACGCGTTCTGCGTTCTGCATGATGTAGGCAGCATCATCAGCCGAGCCCTGGCGCACCGGGCGATCATCCTTTGCGCCGCCGCCTGCCGCGGCCGTCTCGCCGCCGAAGCCGCCGAGAATGACCGAGATGAAGCTGCGGTTCATGCCCTTGCACATGATGTAGGACAGGATCGCGCCGGACGAGCCGACGAGCGCGCCGGTGATGATCAACGCGAGATTGCCGAGCGTGAAGCCGATGCCGGCGGCCGCCCAGCCGGAATAGGAATTGAGCATGGACACGACGACCGGCATGTCCGCCCCGCCGATCGGCACGATCAGCAGGAAGCCGAGCCCGAAGCTGACGACCGCGATCATCCAGAAGGCGAGCTTGGCCTCCGTCGCGACGAAAATCACGATCAGCGCGAGCAGCAGCACGCCGAGGCCGATATTGATCGCATGGCGGTTCGGCAGCAGGATCGGCTTGCCGCTCATCCGCCCGTCGAGCTTCAGGAAGGCGACGACCGAGCCGGTAAAGGTGATAGCGCCGATGGCGACGCCGAGCGACATTTCAACGAGGCTCTGGCCGTGGATATGCCCGAGGCCATCGATGATACCGAAGGCTTTCGGCGCGTAAAGCGCCGCCGCAGCGACAAGCACCGCCGCGAGACCGACGAGCGAATGGAAGAACGCGACGAGTTGCGGCATCGACGTCATCTGCACGCGCCGCGCCATGGTCGCGCCGATGCCGGCCCCGATGCCAAGGCCGCCAATGAGAAGGATCCAGCCGAGGAACGTTGCGGGCGGCGAGAGAATCAGCGTCGTCACGACGGCGATGCCCATGCCGATCATGCCGAAACGGTTGCCCTGCTGCGAGGTCGTCGGGTGCGACAGACCCCTCAGCGCAAGGATGAACAGGACGCCGGCGACCAGGTAGAGAAAATTGGCGAGGTTTGGACTCAACATCAACTCAGCCCTTTTTCTTGTACATGGAGAGCATGCGTTCGGTGACGAGGAAGCCGCCGAATATGTTCACGGAGGCGAGGATCAACGCCAGAAAACCGAAGATCTGCGCCAGACCCGAGGACTCGCCCGCAACGAGTTGCGTGCCAACGGCGAGCAGCGCGCCGACCACGATGACGGAGGAGATGGCGTTTGTGACGGACATCAGCGGCGTGTGGAGCGCCGGCGTCACGGACCAGACCACGTAATAACCGACGAAGATCGCCATCACGAAGATCGCAAGCCTGAACACGAACGGATCGACGGCACCACCGGTCGCCGCGTGCGCCACGGCGCCGGCCCCCGTTGCGATCTGGTCGACATAGGCCTGCGCTTCCGCCGCGGATTGTGCGGCGGCGCGGGCAGCGAGCCTTGCCTGCTCGAGCGCCTGTTCTGGAGTGAGAGTCGCCATGTGCGTGTCTCCTTAACCGTTCTGCGCCGCGCCATCGGGCGCAGGGGCGGCCGGCGATGGGTCGGGCTTTGAAGGTGTCTTGGGCTGGAAATTGGGGTGAACGACGAGGCCATCGCGCGTCAGGCAGGTGGCTTTGACGAGTTCATCCTCGGGGTTGATCTCGAGCGCCTTCGTCTCCTTGCTGATCAGCGTCTCGGCGAAGGCATAAAGGTTCTTGGCGTAAAGGCTGGACGCGGTCGCGGCCATACGACCGGGCACGTTCTCGTAGCCGACGATCTTCACGCCGTTATGATCGACGATCTCGCCGGGGCGCGACAATTCGCAATTGCCACCGCGCTCGACCGCGAGATCGACGACGACCGAGCCGGGGCGCATCGATTCCACCATTGCGGTGCTCACGAGCTTCGGCGCAGGGCGGCCGGGGATAAGCGCGGTGGTGATAACCATGTCCTGCTTGGCGATGTGGGTGGCGACCAGCGCCGCCTGCTTTGCCTGGTACTCTTTCGACATCTCCTTGGCGTAGCCGCCGGATGTCTCGGCCTGCTTGAATTCCTCGTCCTCGACCGCGACGAACTTAGCGCCGAGCGACTCCACCTGCTCCTTGGTGGCGGGGCGCACATCGGTTGCGGTGACGACCGCACCGAGGCGGCGGGCGGTGGCGATCGCCTGGAGGCCGGCGACGCCGACACCCATGATGAAGACGCGCGCGGCGGGCACTGTACCTGCGGCCGTCATCATCATCGGAAAGGCGCGACCATAGACCGCCGATCCGTCGATGACAGCGCGATAGCCCGCGAGATTGGCCTGGCTCGAGAGCACGTCCATCACCTGGGCGCGCGTGATGCGGGGCATCAGTTCCATCGCAAAACTGATGATGCCAGCCTGCGCGATACGGGCAAGCTCTGCCTCATTGCCATAGGGGTCCATGATGGCGATGGCGGTCGCGCCGCTCTTGATCAGCGCGGTTTCCGCAGCGGTTGGCCGACGGACCTTGAGGACGAGGCCGGCGTCCTTCAGGGCCTCCTTGGCGGTCTTCGCGATGGCCGCGCCGGCCGCTTCATACTCCGCATTCGAGATGCCGGACGCTTTTCCGGCGTTAGACTGGACGGAGACGCTGGCGCCGAGACCGATGAATTTCTTGACTGTTTCCGGAGTGGCGGCAACACGCGGTTCCCCGGCGGCGCTTTCGTCCACGATCGCAATTTTCATTTCACCCCCGTCATCGCCTGGAGAGCCGTTCATCATGCAAGACCATGACGGGCCAATTCCGGCTGGATCGCTTCATATCGTTGATTGGATTATCTAAATGCGATGAGCGCGATTGTCTTCAGATCCTTTTGGTCGCTTCCGTCAAGAGGGAATTAAGTCCCCCTGCCAAAACCGGCCGCAGTCATAAACACATTATTTTGCGGCCTGCGCAAGAGAGCGGGACATTCGCCATCCGGCCGGAGCAGCGCCCGCTCAGCAGCACGCCCGACACGCAAGGTCCGGCCCGTTCAGCGCAGGAAAACGGCCATGAGGATCAACAGCACGACCACCGCAACCGATCCATACTTCACAAGGGTCGTGAAGCGGGCATAGGTCTTTTCGTGCTCCGCGTAATCCATTCCGTCGTCTCCGTGCGCCGGCGCGTGGTTGTGGTCGGCCATCAATCGTCTCCAGTATCGCGAGGGCCCCGCCGCCCCCGTTCGGCCGGAGCGATAGCGTATCGGCGCGGCGGAGGCAATCGGCCATCAATCGCGGCGACAAACCACGCTTTCAGCGCTGCCGGGGCGTACCGCGCCACACTCAGGAGAGCGGTCGCAATCCCGCCGTGGCGAGCGCCTGTGCTTGCCGCGCCTCGACCTCGGCCAGCGAGAAACTCTCGATGGCCTCGTTGAAGAGGCGGAAGAAATTGAGCCGCGCATCGAGATGGAGGAAGACGCCGCCGAGGCCGATCGCCGCCCGATCCATGAACACGAACTCGCGCGGCACCGTCACCGGCCCCTTGACCTTCAGCGCCTGATGCACCTGGAACGCTTCGCGCCTGCCATATTCGCCAGGACTCACGCCGTCAGCAATCGTCCGCACACGATCATCGAGGATCGGGCCGTAGATGAATCGCGCCCAGATGTTCAAGACGTCGATGAGGTCGTTGCTGAGTTTGCGGAACCCCCATGTCTCGTAGGCATGGACGATGCGGGCGCGGTCGTCGTTGAGAAGCCCGCGATAGAGGTCGACGACCCCACCGACGAATTTCGGCGGGAAGATGCGGATGCAGCCATAATCGAGCAGGTTGATGCCCTGTGGCGCTCCATCCGCCTCGAACACCGTGTAGTTGCCGAGATGCGGATCGCCATGGATGACGCCGAAATGCGAGAACGGACCCCACCATGCCTTGAACATGGCGGTGGCCAGCCGGTTGCGGTTCTCCTCCGTGTCGTCCTTGAAGGCGAGGATCTTGCGGCCTTCCAGCCAATCGAGCGCCAGGAGCCGGTGCGTCGACAGCTCAGGCCAGACCTTCGGCACCCGCACCAGCGGCTCGTCCTTCAAAATGGCAGCATATAGCCGCGCATTGGCGGCCTCGTGGACATAGTCGAGCTCTTCGCGCACGCGCTCGCCGATCTCCTGCGAGATTTCACGCGTGTCGATGGCGCGGTCCATCTGGCGATGGATGGCGAACAGCACCTGCAACTGCTTGATGTCGGCTTCAACGGCGGACTGCATATCGGGATATTGCAGCTTGCAGGCGATGGGCATGCCGGATTTCGTGACAGCCCTGTGGACCTGCCCGAGCGAGGCAGCGGCCGCCGGCGTCTTCTCGAAGCTCTGGAACCGGCTTTCCCACTGGGGCCCAAGCTCGGACATCATGCGCCGCTTGACGAAGGCCCAGCCCATGGGCGGCGCCTCGGACTGCAGCTTCTGCAGTTCCTCCGCGTATTCGGGCGGCAGCGCATCAGGGATGGTTGCGAGCAATTGCGCGACCTTCATAAGCGGGCCCTTGAGGCCGCCGAGCGCCTGGCTCAGCGCTGCCGCGCTGGAGGCGGCGTCCGATCCGCCGCCGAAGAGTCTGGCTCCCGCCATGCGCGCGGCCACACCGCCAATATTGACGCCGACATTGGCGTAACGCGCGGCGCGCGCGGAGAAACGGTTGCGTTCGTCATCCGTCATTCAATCATCACCAAGGTTGCCTTCGACATGGGCCCAAGTTGGTATCACGAGACGTGGAAGCGCCATGGGCTCGCGACACCAGGCCGCATGCGAAGCTGGATGCGTCAGGCGATGTTCGCGCACGCGGTGCGCACGACGCCGCTCGTCTCCATTCCCCGCCACGCAACGGCGAGCGACCCGTTCATGTCGATGGCACGGCAGGCATCTTCGATGACATACGTCGCAAAGCCCGCTCGCCGCGCATCGATCGCGGTCCAGGCGACGCAATAATCGGTGGCGAGCCCCGCACAGAACACACGCCTGAAGCCCCGCTCGTTCAAATATCCCGCCAATCCCGTGGGCGTGCGTCTATCGGCCTCCATGAAGGCCGAATAGCTGTCGATGCCGGCATGATGTCCCTTGCGGATGACGAGTTCGGCCCGCGCTGTTTCCAGCCGGTCGGAGATCGCTGCGCCGCGCGTTCCCTGCACGCAGTGGTCCGGCCAAAGCACCTGCGTCCCATAGGATAGTTCGACTGTCGAAAACGGCATCGTTCCCGCATGCGAAGACGCGAAGGAGATGTGGCCCGGCGTGTGCCAGTCCTGCGTCAACACGACATGCGCGAAACGCCGCATCAATCCGTTGATCGGGTCGATCACCTCGTCCCCGTTCGCCACGGCCAAGGCGCCACCGGGCAGGAAATCGTTCTGCACATCGACAACGATCAGAACGTCGGCGTCATCGAGATCGATAATCATGGCGCTTGCAAATCCCTGATCGTGTTGGAGGCGCAGCGGTTGCGAGGCCTACCGTGAGGTAACGCTTGTTTGTCTGACCAGACAATGTTATTACATGTGTAAGAACAGGAAATGCTATGAACAATCTACATGACGCGAAGGAACGCGACCACACCACTTTGAAGGTGGTTCAGATCGGCAACTCGCTCGGAGTAGTACTGCCGCGTGACGTGCTGGACGAACTCAACGTCGCAAAGGGCGACAAACTGTTCATCACACGGTCTCCGGAGGGCTATCGCGTCACCCGTACCGATCCTGATTTCGAACGCCGAATGGCTCTTGCCCGCGAGATCATGCGTCGCCGGCATGCTGTTCTGCGAGAACTCGCAAAATAATTCGAGCCAATTATGGTCAACTGGAACTGGCTCGACCGGGAGATTATCCTGGCGATCCATGAAGAGCAGCTGGCTCAGCATGGAGGCGGCGTCGGCCTGCGTGATGACGGTCTTCTCATGTCTGCGCTGTCGCGGCCGATCAATTTCGCCAGTTACGAACCTGACGCAACCATCTTTCGGCTGGCAGCCTCCTATGCTTATGGGATCGCTCGCAACCATCCCTTCATCGATGGAAACAAGCGCACCGCCTTCGTAGCGATGGAACTTTTTCTTCTCGATCATGGCTGGCTGCTGACGGCCGAGGATGGAGACGCGGTCCTCACTTTTCTCGCGCTTGCGTCAGGCGAGCTTGAAGAGGATCGTCTTGCCGATTGGATCGAGCACCATGCGCGCCGGATCGATCAGCGGCTTACTCCATCCCTTCAAGCTCAATGATCATGCCCTCGATCAGGTTGAGGCCCACCTGCCAGAAGCCCGGATCCTTCGCATCGAGCCCGAACGGCGCGAGCAGTTCGGAGTGGTGCTTCGTGCCGCCTGCAGCGAGCATGGCGAGATAGCGCTCTGCAAAGCCGGCATCGGCCTTCTGATAGACGCCGTAGAGCGAGTTCACGAGGCAATCGCCGAAGGCGTAGGCATAGACATAGAACGGCGAGTGGATGAAGTGCGGAATGTAGGACCAGAACACCTCGTAGCCGTCATGGAAACGGATCGCCGGGCCGAGGCTTTCCGCCTGGACGCTCATCCAGATGTCGTTGATGCGCTCCGCCGTAAGCTCTCCATCCTTGCGCGCGACATGGATCTTGCGCTCGAAACTGTAAAAGGCGATCTGGCGCACGACCGTGTTGATCATGTCCTCGACCTTGCCGGCGAGAAGCGCCTTGCGGGCTTTCCTGTCGCTGGTATTGGCGAGGATCCGCCGGAAGGTCAGCATCTCGCCGAACACGCTCGCCGTCTCGGCGAGCGTCAGCGGGGTTGGGGCCATCAGCGCACCCTGCCCGGCGGCCAGCACCTGGTGCACGCCATGGCCGAGCTCATGCGCCAGCGTCATCACATCGCGCGGCTTTCCCTGATAATTGACGAGCACGTAAGGATGGCTCGACGGCACGGTCGGATGCGCGAAGGCGCCCGGTGACTTGCCCGGGCGAACAGGAGCATCGATCCAGCCCTCGTTGAAGAAGCGCATGGCGATGTCGGCCATCTGCGGGCTGAAGCCGCGATAGGCGGTGAGCACCATGTCGCGCGCCTCGGCCCACGGGATCACCTTCTGTTCGACCTTTGGCAGCGGCGCATTGCGGTCCCAATGGTCGAGCTGCTCCTTGCCGAACCAGCGGGCCTTCAACTTGTAATAGCGGTGTGACAGCCGCGGATAAGCCTCGTGCACCGCGCCGACCAGCGCATCGACCACCTCGCGCTCGACACGGTTGGCGAGATGCCTGCTGTCGGCGACATCCTCAAAGCCGCGCCAGCGATCGGCGATCTCCTTGTCCTTGATCAGCGTGTTCGTGATGAGCGAGAAGGTCCGCGCATTGGCCTTCAGCGTTTTCGCGAGCGCTTCCGACGCTTTCCTGCGCGTCACGGCATCCGTGTCCTGAAGCCTGTTCAAGGTCGGCTCCAGCGCGAGTTGCTCGCCGTCGATCTCGAAGCGGAGCGACGACATCGTCTCGTCGAACAGCCTGTTCCACGCAGCCCTGCCTGTCACAGATTTTTCGTGCAGCAGTTGCTCGAGCCGGTCGTCGAGTTGGTAGCGCTTTTCCTTGCGGATGTCCTCGAGCCAGGGGCGGTAGTGCGACAGAGGCTCTTGCGCCGCGAGCGCGTCGAGCAGCGCATCTTCGATCCTGTTGAGTTCGAGCGTCAGGAACAGCAGGTCGGAGCTCGCCGCGGTCACCTTCTCCTGCGCGTCACCATAGAATTTCCCGCGCTTTGGATCGCTGGTGTCGACGGCGTAGTTCAAGCCGGCATAGGACATGATCCGCCCGAGCCTGTCCTCGATCCGCTCATAGTCGGCGATGGCGTCGAACAGGCGCTGGCCGCCGTCGGGCGCGCGGGCGATCTCCTCGAGCCGACCCTTATAGGTCGTGAAGAAGCGCTTTGATTCGCTCAGCCCCTGTTCGAGGTCGAGAGCGAATTCGGCCGACTCCATTCCCGGATAAAGATGCTCCAGCTTCCATTCCGGCAAAGGCCCGATGGCGCCGGCGCTCGTTTCGGCGGGCTGGCTCGGGGCAAAAACGGAAACGGGCGACCGATGCATCAGTTCATTCTCTCCGCAGTGATGGACTTGCCGTTCTTATGTGGCGTCCCTCCTGTCCGTTGCAACCTTTTTTGCCCGTCGCAACCTTTTTCGGGAGCCGCCTGCGCCCGGTTTTTCTTTTCGGCCCTTCGTCGGCAAAAACGTTGGTGCATTTAACAGCCTGTTTACGGCTTTTGCGCAGGATGCACCAATTCGACACACATGATGCCCGATAGAATTCGCCGCATAAAACAAATTGTTAGCAAAAAGCTACAGCGTTCAAGGACTTCTGGCCGATGGCCTCGACTATCCTGATTGCGGATGACGACCCCATTCAGCGCCGACTGCTGACGGAAATGGTAAAACGGTTCGGTTACGAGCCGATCACTGCGGAAAACGGCACGATCGCCCTTGAGATTCTCAAAAGCGACAGCGGCCCCAAGATCGACGTTGCGATCCTCGACCTCGTGATGCCGGAACTCGACGGCATGGGCGTGCTCACCGCCATGCGCCAGCAGGACATCGCGGTACCCGTCGTCGTGCAGACCTCGCATGGATCGATCGAGGCGGTGATCTCGGCGATGCGGGCCGGCGCGACCGATTTCGTGGTGAAGCCGGTCGGTGCGGAGCGGCTGCAGGTTTCGATCAAGAACGCGCTGCGCGTCGAAGCGCTCGAAGGCGAGATCCGCCGCATCAACCGGCGCGCCGCCGGCCTTCTTACCTTCCGCGATCTCGTGACGCGTTCGGCCGAGATGGAGCGCGTGATCAGGCTCGGCGAACGCGCCGCCAAATCCGCGATCCCCGTGCTGCTCGAGGGCGAGTCAGGCGTTGGCAAGGAGGTGATCGCGCGGGCCATCCAGGGTGGCTCCGACAGGCGCGGCAAGCCGTTCGTCATCGTCAATTGCGGAGCGATCCCGCAGAATCTGATCGAGAGCATCCTGTTCGGCCACGAGAAGGGCTCGTTCACCGGCGCAACCGAAAAGCATGTCGGCAAATTCGTCGAGGCGAATGGCGGCACGCTGTTTCTCGACGAGGTCGGCGAATTGCCGCTGGAGGCGCAGGTCAAGCTCCTGCGCGCCATTCAGGAAGGCGAGGTCGATCCGGTCGGCGGCCGCAAATCGATCAAGGTCGATATCAGGCTCATATCGGCGACCAACGCCAACCTGATCGAGGCGGTGAAGCAGGGCCGGTTCCGCGAGGACCTCTATTACCGGCTCAATGTCTTTCCCATCGGCATCCCGCCGCTGCGCTTCCGCCGCGATGACATTCCGGACCTTGCCCGCCGCTTCCTGGCACGCTTCGCCGCGGAAGAAGGCAAGGCCATTCGCGGCATCTCCGCGGAAGCGCTCGCCCTCATCACGCAGTTCTCCTGGCCGGGCAATGTGCGCCAGCTCGAGAACGCGATGTTCCGCGCCGTGGTGCTCTGCGACAGCGACGAACTTTCGGTGCTCGACTTCCCGCAGATCGCCGCCCATGTCGACGGCTTCGACGTTCGCATTCCGGCGCTCCCCACCCCGAAGGCTCCGCCGGCCTACGAGCCGATGCGGGAGGTCGTGCAGGTGCCGGTCCGCGATCCCAACGCCGTCGCGCTCATCGACGTGAAGGGCGATCTTAGAAAGCTCGACGATGTCGAGGGCGAGACAATCAAATTCGCGATCGACTATTATCGCGGGCAGATGTCGAAGGTGGCGCGCAAGCTGGGCATCGGCCGCTCGACGCTCTATCGGAAATTGAAGGAGCTCGGCCTCGCCGACGACATCCCCGATCTTGCCGGCGAAAGCGATGCAGATCAGCCACGCAGCGACAAAACCCGCGCGGCCTGAACGCAAAATCCGGCGGGACGCCTTGTGCGCCCCGCGTCTTGGATTATCGAATGAATCGAAATCGTTGGGAGAGTCGGCATGCGCCTCGGCGGCCTGAATATTCGTCTGCTTCTGCTGGCCGGCTTATCCCTGCCTGCGCTGGCTCAGGCGGCCCCTGCCCTCGCCGACGAGATCAACCAGAATGAGAGCGCCGTTCCCGCGCTGATAGAGGACGCTTCGAAGACGCCAGCCGCACTGGAGGTGATCGCAGCGCGGCCGGTCGCACTATCGCCTGCTCGTCAAGCGGATGACGCTGCGGCACAGGCGATCCAGGATCAACTGCCGCTGATCGAGCCAGCGCCCTTGAGCCTCAACATCGACGCGTCAATCCCGAGTGAAACGGCTGCAGGCGTCGAGACCGATGAGACGACGACAGCCGCTTTGAAGCGCGGCGCGGCGCGCGGCGGCGCAGGCGGCGAACTGCCTTCGGCGCTCGCCTCGGCTCCGAGCGCGACGACAGCTCTTCCCGAGCCCGCCGGGGAAAGCCCGCCTCCGCCTGCCCTCTTCGCCTCCTCCGAAGGCGCAGCCGCCAAGCCGGTGGCGAGCGAGCCTGCCCTTGCCGCTGAATCGCCGACATTCGCCTCGGCCACGCCAGGCGGGGAGGTCGCTGGACCGGAGCTGCCGGACGCCGAGATCGCCAGGGCGATCTTGCGCAAGCTCTCCCTGCGCAAGGGCAAGCTCGACGAGGCCATCGCCCAATTCTACGAAGGCCGGGCCAACCGGCCGCTCTGGATCGAGAAGGACGGGCTGAAGCCGCAAGTGACAGGCGGCCTCGCCACCCTCGCGCAGGCATCCGACCATGGCCTGAAGCCTGAAAGCTACGCCGTCGCGGTCAAGCTCGACACGCTGGAGGCAAGGGCCGAGACCGAGATCGATCTCACGCGCGCAATGCTCAAATATGCCCGCGACGCACGCGGCGCACGCATCAATCCGCGGAAGATTTCCCCGCTCATCACGGCCGAGCCGACGCTGCCCGACACTGCCGAGGCGCTCGCGAAACTGTCCACCGCCGCCGACCTTGGCGAAGCGCTCGAATCGTTCCAGCCGCAGCAGGCCGGATACAAGGCGCTACAGCACAAGCTCGCCGAGCTGCTCAGGACGGCCGATGGCGGGCAGGCCGCCGCGCGGCTCGAGGCCGATATCGTCGCCAACATGGAGCGCTGGCGCTGGATGCCGCTATCGCTCGGCAACGCCTATGTGATGGTCAACGTCCCGGATTATGAGCTCAAGGTCATCCGCGACGGCAGGATCGTGCATCAGACGAAGGTGATCGTCGGCAAGCCGCAGACGCCGACGCCGATTTTCTCGCACGCGATGGAATACCTCATCGTCAACCCCTACTGGAACATCCCGCCCTCGATTGCGCTGAAGGAAATGCTGCCGCAACTGCGCAGCGACCCTTACGCGCTGCAGCGCAAGGGCTTCGAGATCATCAAGGGTGGCAAGGCGGTCGATCCCGCCGGCGTCGACTGGACCGGCAGCATCAGGAATGTCCGCATTCGCCAGCTGCCCGGCGAGCGCAATGCGCTTGGCTTCATCAAATTCATGTTTCCGAACGATCATTCGGTCTACCTGCACGACACCCCGTCACGCGGATTGTTCGCAAGAAGCATGCGGGCCTTCAGCCATGGCTGCGTGCGCGTGTTCGAACCCTTCGCGCTCGCCGATATCCTGCTCGATCATCAGAATGGCCTGAATGAGCGCCAGCTTCGCGCCATGATCGGATCGGGAGAGCGATACATCTATCTCCAGAACAAAATTCCGGTGCACATCGCTTACTTCACGACCTTCATGGACGACGATGGCACTCTTCAGTCGCGGCCGGATGTCTATGGCCATAACGCCAAGGTGAAGATGGCGCTTCAGGCTGCCGAATGAGTCGCTTGACGAACATCGTCTGCCGATAGGCCGCTCTGCCGGCCGTGGCAGGAAAGCCACAGCGAAGTGGCAGCGAGGGGCCGGCCGGTCAGAATTGCGTCATGGTTTGGCCACATTTAAAGTGGATCGAGTGGTTTGACAGCAACGCAGCTCGCTGCAATGCTGGCTCCGTGAAAAGTAGAAATTTGTCCATGCGTTTAACCGGCGCTTAACTCTCTTGGCGGAGAGTCACGAGATGTTACCGACTGTAACTTTTCGGCACCGGTCCTAGAAAAATTTGATTGGGTCGCGTCTGCAAGCCAATCAGGCCACATTTGGTGATCAACAATCGTTTGCGCGAGGCTTCGACTGTCGAGGTTGAGTGCTTGAGGTCAGGTCGCCATCAATGGTGATGACGGTGTTTCCATAAAGGGTCCGTACGTCTCAAAGTGTCAGTCAGCAGATCAGTCCGTTCGAAATCCCGCGTTCAGTTTTGGCCCTAGGCTGCATAGCCGCTGCAGATGGTGAGATTTATTTTGTTTTTGAAACAAGGACATCTGCGCGAACCGAAAGCCCAGCGTTTCAAGGTCGCCCCCCGGGCGGGCCGCATCGCCAAGTCCTTTTCCGCGTCCGTCGTCATCGCCGCCTCGTTCGTCGGGCTGGGCGCGTTTTTCGAGCAGGATGCCACTGCCGTCGGCGACAGCCGCTCCCTCTCTCTGTTTTATGTCCACACCAAGGACACGCTCAACATCACCTACAAGCGCAACGGCTATTACGACCGGGACGCGCTGAAGCAACTCAATTACTTCCTGCGGGACTGGCGGCGCGACGAGCCGACCGAGATGGACCCCAAACTGTTCGATGTACTGTGGGAAGTCTATCGCGAGGCCGGCTATGAGGGCGACACCATCACCGTGATGTCCGCCTATCGCGCGCCTGAGACCAACGAGATGCTCCGCCGGCGCTCCCGCGCGGTCGCCAAGCACTCGCAGCACACCTTCGGCAAGGCGATGGACACCAGCATGCCTGGCGTCAGCATGTCCAAGATCCGCGAGATCGGGATGCGCCTGCAGCGCGGCGGCGTCGGCTATTATCCGACCGCAGGCACGCCCTTCGTCCATCTCGACGTCGGCAGCGTCCGTTCGTGGCCGCGCATGAGCACGGCGCAGCTCGTGAGCCTCTTCCCGGATCAGAAGACCGTGCACCTGCCGTCGGACGGCCCGCCGCTCGCCGGCTATCAGGAGGCCTTGGCCGAAATCCAGCGCAATGGCGGCTCGGTCGGCGGCTCGGGTGACGAGGAGGAGGGCAGCATCCCCAACTTCTTCGCGGCTCTGTTCGGCGGCGGTTCGGCCTCGAAGGGCCGTACGCAGGTCGCTTCGCGTGGCCGCAGCGACGCGCAGCAGCAGCTTGCCTATGCGCCGTCAGGCGGTGACGACACGGGCGTGCGCGCCTTCCTCGCCAATGACGGCATCGTTGCTCGCAACGAGCCACCTTCCACAGGCCGCGGCCGCCCGGCGCGCGCCCGGGCCGAAGCGCCGATCGTCGTGGCGAGCAATGCTCCGGTCGCGCCGACCCCGGCCCCCGCGCCGCCACCGGCCGAGCAGGAGCCGATCGCCCTGCAGCCGCGTCCGCAGCCGGTCGTAGAGATTGCGCAGCCGCGCCCGCCGCAGGATTTGATCGTTCCGAAGGACGCCGTGCCGATGCCGCCGCGCCGGCCGACCGACCTTCTCATCGCCTCGCTTCCAGTCAGCAATGCGCCGATGCCGCCCTCGCGGCCAGCCGAACTTGCGGCAGCGCCGGCGTCAGGCCTGCAACTGGCTTCGGCTGAACCGCGGCAATCAGAGGCTCGCGAGCCGGTTCCCCTGCCTCCCATCATCGATCGTCAGCAGGTGCCGGTGCAAGCGCTCGGCTATGCGACGACCGCGAATGTCGCGAGCTTCATCCCGCTGCCGCCGCTGCGCGGAACCTCGCAGCCTCAGGCCCCCGCCATCAAGCTCGTACCCGTGGCGCAGCCTGCCGCGCCCGCTCCGAAGCCGGTTCAGACAGCGGCGCTTTCCGAGCCGCAGACGACGGGCTCCGCCAATGCAGGCCCGTCAAATGCAAGGATCGCCGCTCGCCGCCCCGCGCAATTTCAGGTGGCCGCGCTTATCAAGGACGGCATCGTCGCAACCCGTTTCGAGACCTCCGGGTCGGAAAAGCTTGCCGTTGGCAAGTTCACGAGCGGTATGACGAAGCCTCTCGGAGCCTCCTTCGTGAAGGCCAGCGCCGACTGACCGGCGTTTCGGCGCTAGCACCGGGCGAAGCGGCGGAGCGCTCGCTTCAGAAGGTCATTCCAAGCGCCGCCATGTAGGTTTCGAGCAACGCGTCCTGCTCCTGGCGCTCGGCGAGATCCTGTTTCCTCAGCGACACGATCTTCCGCAAAATCTTCGGATCGAAGCCGGTCGCCTTGGCTTCGGCGAATACGTCACGAATGTCCTCGGACAGCGCCTTCTTCTCTTCCTCGAGCCGCTCGATGCGCTCGATGATCGACTTCAACTGCCCGGCGGTCGTCTGGCTCATGCTTTCGGTCGCGTCGGTCATGTCGTTCATGGCGGTCTCTTCAGCGTGGGTTGATCGAAAGAGGTCTTCTGCATGGCGGCGGCGGTCGAGGTCAAGCGCATAGCGCGCAAGGGCCATGACTTCGCCGTCATCTGTCGCCGATCCGCGGCATTCAATGAGCGGCGTTCAATGGCCTTTCGCGGCGGATTGGAAGCGCGCCATGTCCTGCGGGCTCGCCTCGCTCTGGTGCAGCGCCTTCCACGTCTCATAGGGCATGCCGTAAACGGCCTCGCGGCTTCCATCCTTGGTCATCGGCAAACCGGCTTCGTCGGCCGCATCCTTCAGCCAGTTGGAGAGGCAGTTGCGGCAGAAACCGGCCAGGTTCATCAGATCGATGTTCTGAACGTCGGTGCGCGCCCTCAGATGCTGGACAAGACGGCGGAACGCCGCCGCTTCAAGCTTTATCCTGTCGTCTTCTGTCATGGTCGGCCTCCTCGAATGGTGGTGGTTCAGCGCGGCCTGATGCGCTCGCTTGCCCGGCTTCCTGCATGAACGATGCGGCGAAGATCGGGCGCTTCCAGCAAGGGCGCAAGCAAGGAAGCGAGCCGCCTGCCCCAGCTTTCCGCTGCGGCTTCGGTCGCGATGAGATCGTTGCGCACCTCGATCAGCGTATTGGCGAGGCCGCGCCGCGTCGCGTGCTGGTCGATCGTATCGCCCTGAAGCGCGCCGTCATAGGGCTCGTTGTCGCCGACGACGAGATCAGGCTCGGCGCGCAGCCGCTCGATCAGCGGAACCGAGAGACGCGGATCGGCGTCCCAGAGCACCCCGACATGCCACGGCCGGGCGATGCCTTTCATCTCGGGCACGAAGGAATGCATCGAGACGATGGCAGGGATGACACCGGCCAAAAGAGCGCGGTCCACCACGCTCGCAATGGCCCGGTGATAAGGCGCGTGGAAGCGCTCGATGCGCGCTGCGATGCCGGCCTCGTCGATCCGCGCATTGCCTTCGATCAGCGCGCCGTCCGATATGCGCATGACGAGCGTCGGATCATCTGCCCCGCGATTGGGATCGATCAGCAGGCGCGAGAAGCGCGAGAACACCGCCGGCGCGCCGAACGCCGCGGCCAACACGCGCGTCATGGTCGCCGTGCCGATATCGTAGGCGATATGGCGTTCGAGTTCGGCGCGCGGCAGGCCAAGGCTGCCAAATTCGGGTGGTATGCTGTTCGAGGCGTGGTCGCACAGGAAGATGACGCCGGGCTCGAGCGAGCCGCCGGCGATGCTGAACGCCTCGTGCTCTGCGCTTTCGATCACGGGACTGCCCGCCCTTCGCTCCAATGTCGTCATGCCCGTGTCAATCTTACCGTTCACGCTTGGTGTGAGCTATTGCAGATGGCCGAGGTTTCGCAATCAAAACCTCCGTCGCGATCGCAAATGGCGGCGCTTCACTTTTTCGCCGTCCGTCTCGAGCGCGCTTGTGTTCCTTGGTGTCTCGGCGCAAAACGAAGCCTCGCCGCGATCGAGCCGCCGGCTGCGGCTTGACGAACCGACCGGCGACCATGACAGGCCAGCAGGCCGGGGATGCGAATGGGTGGACGCAAGAACGTGTCGAGAGTAGCCGCGCTTTTGATCATGGCTCTTGCCTCGTCGATGTCAAACAGCGGCTCGGCCCTGGCTGAATTCCGCGTCTGCAACAAGACGACAGGGCGCGTCGGCCTCGCCATCGGCGTGAAGGAAGGGCCGATCTTCATCACGCAGGGCTGGTTCAACCTGAAGCCGAATTCCTGCGAGACGCCGATCAGGGACGATCTCAAGGCCGGCCCCTATTACATCTACGGCATCGATTACGACCGTGGTGGCGAATGGAGCGGAACCGAACTCCTCTGCGTCGGCGACCGCGAATTCTATGTCGAGGGAAGCGCGGATTGCTATGCGCGCGGCTACGACCGCGCCGGCTTCCGTGCCATCAACACGAACGCGCAAAAGACATGGACGCTCGACATCACCGACGATCCGGCCGGGCTGCCTGCGCTCGCCAAACCCGAGACCCCGCCATTGACGCCCACGCCGCCCACCGCAGCCGTGCCCGGCATTGCGCCAACGCCATCGCTCGGAAAGACGCCACCCAAAGCGGGCGCCAAGACCAATCCTTGACCCTTCAACCAGCCGATCGGACCGCCTGATGAGACGCCTTCGCCGCACCAAGATCATCGCGACACTGGGTCCGGCGAGCGAGGACGCCGCGACGGTCGAGCGGCTGCACAGGGCGGGGGTCGACGTCTTCCGCATCAACATGAGCCATTCGACGCACGACATCCTGCGTAGCCGCGTCGAGCAGATCCGAGCGATCGAGAAAAGCTGCGGCCGCCCGATCGGCATTCTCGCCGACCTGCAAGGCCCGAAACTTCGCGTCGGCGCCTTCGCGGACGGGGCCGTGATGCTGAAGCCCGGCGATATCTTCACCCTCGACAGCGATGAGACACCGGGCGACGCGACGCGCGTATTCCTGCCGCACCCGGAAATCCTGAAGCCGTTGCAGGTCGGTCACACGATCATTCTCGACGATGGCAAACTCAGGCTGAGAGTGATCGCCGAAACCGAGACAGCAGCGACGACCGAGGTGGTGGTCGGCGGCAAACTTTCCAACCGCAAGGGGGTGAGCCTGCCGGACACCATCATCCCCGTCTCCGCGATGACGCCGAAGGACCGCTCCGATCTCGATGCGGCGCTCGACGCAGGCGTCGACTGGATCGCGGTATCCTTCGTGCAGAGGCCGGAGGATGTCGCCGAGGTGCAGAAGATCTGCCGTGGCCGCGCACTGGTCATGGCGAAGATCGAAAAGCCGCAGGCCGTGACGCGGCTCATCGAGATCATCGAGGCGGCGGACGCGCTCATGGTTGCGCGCGGCGATCTCGGCGTCGAGATGCCGCTCGAAAAGGTGCCCGGAATCCAGAAGCAGATCACACGGCTGGCGCGGCGCTACGGCAAGCCGGTGGTCGTGGCAACGCAGATGCTGGAGTCGATGATTTCGAGCCCGGTGCCGACCCGCGCCGAAGTCTCGGACGTCTCGACCGCCGTATTCGAAGGGGCGGACGCCGTGATGCTTTCGGCTGAAAGCGCCGCCGGGCAATACCCGTTCGAAGCCGTCGTCACGATGAACCGCATCGCGGAGGAGGTCGAGAACGATCCGAACTACTACACGATCCTGCACAACCAGCGTCTCGATCCCGAACCGACAGGCGCGGACGCAATCGCCGCCGCTGCCCGCACGGTCGCCGAAACGCTCGATCTCAAGGCCATCGTCGCCTGGACATCCTCAGGCTCGACCGGGATGCGCATCGCGCGCGAGCGCCCGCAAATCCCGATCATGGCGCTCACCACCAGCCTCCAGACGGCGCGGCGGCTGGCGCTCGTCTGGGGCATTCACTCCGTGATCGGCCCAGACCCCAAAAACACCGGCGACATGGTCTCGAAAGGCTCGGCAATCGCGATCAGGGACGGGTTTGCCAAGGCCGGCGACCGCATCATCATGGTGGCGGGCGTACCCTTCGGAACTCCGGGCGCGACCAACATGCTGCGCATCGCCTTCGTCGGGCATTGACGTCCTCGGGGCATTGACGTCCTCGGCCTCAGGGTTCGAGCCGGTTCAAGAACCGTTCGATGGCCTCCAGCGTCTCGCGCGGCTTGGAGTGCGGCGGCACATGGCCTGACCCGTTGAGCGTCACGAGTTCGACGCCCGCCACGTCCCGCACCATGCCGCGCGCATGGAGTTCAGGCGATACGATCCCGTCCGTATCGCCGGTGATGACGAGGATGGGCAGGGCGAGCGCGGGATACCGCGTCACCTGCTCGGCGATCTGCGGCGCGAGATCGACGAGGTCCTCGGCATTCGCCTTGAAGTCAGACGGTCGCAGCACGAGCTTGACGCCCGTCACCTCGGCGAAGTCAGCCGGCGGAACGGCGGGCGCGAATACGGCCTCCATCGCCTTGCCGATGAGACGCTCGCCCACCGGCGCGATGATGGACTGGAGGAGAAGCGTGCCGACGATAGGCATCACCGAGATTTCATTCGCTGCGCCGACGCCGCCCGGCCAGGGATGGGTGACGGGGGAGACGAGGATCAGAGCGGCGACCTTCTGACGATGATCGAGCGCAAGCCGCAGCGCGAGCGCCCCGCCCCATGAATGCCCCAGAACCACGGCCCGGCCGATCCCAAGCCTCTCGATCAGCCCGATGACGATGTCGCCCTGCCGGCTTAGCTTCGCATCCTCGCGGCCCGCATTGCGCGAACTCCAGCCATGGCCCGGGCGATCGAGGGCGATGAGGCGATAGCGCGTCGAGAGCGGCTCCTTCAGCGGCGTCAGGATATCGCGGATATTGGCCGATGCGCCGTGAATGAGAACGATCGTGCGCTCGGGCGGCGCATCGCGCGGCCCGACATCGACATAGTGCACCCGCTCGCCGAGAATCTCGGCGAAGTCACCGATCGGCGGAAATTGCGCCTCGACCTCCTGCACGATGATGCGCGTGCGAATGAAGCCATAGAGGATGATGGCGGCGACCGGAGTGACGAGAACAAGCAGGAGAATGGTGGCAATGCGCAAAGGATCAGCGCCCCGCACGGGCTTGGGACGACATCACGCTACAGATTTTCGCCGTCGACCTCGCGGGCGTGCCGCTCGACATAGCCCTGCGCGCCCTCCATGTGCGGATAGATGGAAAGAGCGGCCTTTGCGGCTTTGAAAGCATGCTTCGTGTCGTCCAGCGCCTGATAAATGAGGCTCATGCCGGCAATGGCGCCGTAGTGACGTGGTTCCAGCGCGAGGGTCTGGCGAATGTCGCGCATCGAGCCGTCGTAATCCTCACGCATGAACAGCACGGTCGCCCGCCTGTTCCATCCCTCCGCCCATTGCGGCTCGAGCGTCACCACCGAATCGAGCAGGTCGAGCGCGAGATCGAGGTTCTGCGCCTTCACAGCCTGACCGACCCGGGCCATCAGGAAATCGACTGTGTCGCTGCCGGATTTTGCCCAGATGCGCTCGATCTGATCGGCGATGCCCTTCGCCTCCACGCCATCCTGCGCCTTGGCAAGGCGTGCGAACAGCGCATCAAGCGTCGCCTGCGGCGAGAGTTTGGGCTGCGGCACGGAAGCGCCCTTGGGCGCGGCGGGCGGCGCTGCCTGCGAAAGGGAGGACTGTGCGAAGACAGGCTGCGGGGCAAGCAGTGCTGCGGCGCTGAGGACAGCAAGGAAGGCGTGGCGAAGGACCAACATGTTGCAAAGGCTAGGAGCACATGGCGGCGCGGTCAACCACGCATGACGCGGCCCATGCTGCGGCGCGTTCGCGCAACGTGGCGGCGAACAAACGAAAAGGGCCCAGCGGCGAGCCGCGGACCCTCGTCTAACCTCGAATTGAAGAGATCAGCCCTGGCGAGCCTTGAAGCGCTTCTGCGTCTTGTTGATGATGTAGACGCGGCCGCGGCGGCGGACGAGCTGGTTGTCGCGGTGGCGCTTCATGAGCGACTTCAGCGAATTACGGATTTTCATCGCGATCTTCCAAAAGCTGTTCAAAACGAATGAGAGCCCGTCCGCGAAACGGTGTGGCCCCTGACGAAACGAAAAGGAAAGTCGGTGGCGGGCCGCAAGAGCGTTCCGCCTGCCGACATGTGACTGCTCTATGACCGAAACGGCGTTTCAAATCAACCTTGAAAATGCCGAGCCGCCGCCGCTGCCCTCACGCCTGGCCCGGCCGGTCGCGGCTGAGACCCTTTTCCGTCAGTTCCCTTTCATACCGCCGCCAATGGTCGGCGGCGTTGCAGCCAAGATCGGCCAGCAGGCTCCATGTGTAGATTCCGGTCGCGTGCGTGTCGTCGAAACCGATCCGCACCGCATAATTGCCGATCGGCTCGACCGACAGGATCTTGACGGTGCGCTTGCCGCCCACGGTCTTGCGCTCGGCCTCCGAATGGCCGCGCACCTCCGCCGACGGGCTCATCACCCGCAGCAGTTCGGCCGGCAGGTCGTAAACCGCGCCATCGTCGAAGCTGACCTTCAACGCGTCACGCGCCTTCGTCAGCCTGATCTCGACCGGCCAGGCTTTTAGGTCGTCTGTCATGGGGTCTGCTTCCTGTCTGCCTTGACGATGACGAAGACGAGCGTGTCGCCCGTGCGCTTGCTGCTTTCAAGCAGATCGCCCTCCTCGCGCACCACGTTCGGTATGTCGATCGCCGCCAGCGGATCGGTGCAGTGCACCTCGAGGACGTCGCCGGCTGCCATCCCGCGCAGCGCCTTGCGCGTGCGCAAGGCAGGCAGCGGGCATTTCAGATGGGACAGGTCGAGCAGCATGATCAGGCTCGCTCAAAAGCAGCAAGTCGCGGTATCGCCGAGGCAAGACTCTCGGCGCAAGCGAGCGCCATATCGGCGATCGCCGCCACATCGCCGAGCGGCAGCACCGGCAGCGCCGTGGCCGGCACATCACCATCCGCCGCGATGGCGCGAATGTAGGGGTCGCCGGGGAACAGAGGCGGCTTGCCATTCGCCGCGCGGAAGACCTCGATTTTCGGATAGGGCGACGCCTTGAAGCCCTCGACAATGATGAGATCGACCGGCGACAACCGGGCGAGCAGGTCGGCAAGGGATGGTTCCGGCGCATCGCGCAACTCGTGCAGCAGGGCCCAGCGCCGGCTTGAGGCGATCAGGACCTCGTGAGCCCCGGCCTCGCGATGCTGATGCGAATCCTTGCCCGGCCGGTCGATGTCGAAGCCATGATGCGCATGCTTCAGCGTCGAGACCGCAAGGCCACGCGCCCGAAGAACCGGAATGAGATTGACGATGAGCGTCGTCTTGCCCGCACCGCTCCAGCCGGCAAAACCGATGATCCGCGTGCGCTCGGCATCGAGTGATTGCATGGCCATCCCATCCTTCGCGGGTGAGGGGAAGTCAAGCCGCGCTCGAGCCATGCGCTTTTTTCTTTACAGCGCCATGGAATGCGCGGAATTGACAGCGAGCCGGCCAAGACGGAGAGGCCCGGCGAAGGGAGATCGGACATTGCCCTCGAAATCAGAAGTGCTCAGGGCGCTCGAACTGGTGAAGCTGCCTGACGGATCGCAATCGCTCACCGCGTCCGGGCGCTTGACGGAGATCGCGATCGATAGCGGCAAGGTGATGTTCTCGATCGGCATTCACCCTGCGGAGGTGAGCCGGTTCGAGCCAGTGCGCCTTGCGGCGCAATCGGCAGTCGAGGCGATCCCCGGCGTGACGCAGGCGCTCGTCGGGCTCACCGGCGAGCGCAGGAGCGAGGGAGCGGCCAATAGCGGCCTCGCCGGCGGGCCTCCTCAGCCCCCGCCGCAGTCACCGCGCCCGCAGCCACCTCGCGCGGCAACACAAGGCGGACCGCCCAAGGCGATCGCAGGCATCCGCCACGTTGTTGCCGTGGCGTCCGGCAAGGGCGGGGTCGGGAAATCCACCACCTCATGCAATCTTGCGCTCGGCCTCGCCCGGCTCGGCCTCAAGGTCGGCATTCTCGATGCGGACATCTTCGGCCCATCCCAGCCGCGCCTGTTCGGCTTGAAGGGCAAGCCAGAGACGGTCCCCGGCGACAAGCTGCTTCTGAAGCCGATGGAGCGCTACGGCGTGAAGGTGATGTCGATCGGCTTCCTCGTCGATGAGGAGACGCCGATGATCTGGCGCGGACCGATGGTGATTTCTGCGATCACCCAGCTTCTGAAGGACGTGTCGTGGGGCGAACTCGATATCCTCGTCGTCGATATGCCGCCCGGCACCGGCGACGCGCAACTCACGATGGCGCAGCAGACGCCGCTCGCCGGCGCGGTGATCGTCTCGACGCCGCAGGATCTTGCATTGATCGACGCGCGTCGCGGCATCGCCATGTTCCAGAAGGTGGAGGTGCCGGTTCTCGGCGTCATCGAGAACATGTCGTCCTTCTGCTGCCCGAATTGCGGGACGATCACGCCGATCTTCGGCACGGGCGGCGCACGGGACGAGGCGACGCGGCTCGGCGTGCCGTTCCTCGGCGAGATGCCGCTCGACATGGCAATCCGCAGCACCTCGGACGACGGCGCGCCGATCGTCGTCTCGCAGCCGGACAGTCACCACGCAACGCTCTACGCGTCGATGGCCGCGGCCATCTGGGCCGGACTTGAAAGCGGCGGCGCACGGCGGCCACCACCCCGCATCGTGATCGAATGACGCAGACGCTGGGGATCATCCTGGCGGGCGGCCTCTCCACCAGGATGGGCGGCGGCAACAAGGGACTGCGCCTGCTCGCCGGCAAGCGGCTGATCGATCATGTTGCGGATCGGCTGAGACCCCAATGCGCGGGGCTCGCGCTCAATGCCAATGACGACGCCGAATTCGACGGCACGCTGCTGCCGGACGAGACGCCCGGCCTTCCCGGCCCGCTCGCTGGCGTAGAGGCGGGCCTTGCCTGGGCAAGCATCAAGGGCTGCGGCTGGCTCGTCAGCGCGCCCGCCGACTGCCCCTTCCTGCCGCGCGATCTCGTCGAGCGGCTGCAGGCCCGTCAAGGTGCAACCGGTGCATCCTGCGTCGTCGCATCATCCGGCAGAAGCGATCATCCGACGGTGGCGCTCTGGCATGTGGGGCTGCTCGACGATCTGAGGCGAGCCCTGCGCGACGAAGGGCTCCGCAGGGTGCGGTTCTTTCTGGAGCGGCACGGCGCGGCCCGCGCCGAGTGGGACGCAGCGCCTGTCGATCCGTTCCTCAACGTCAACACCGCCGCCGATCTCGAAGCGGCGGAAGACCTCCTGCCGCTGCTCAGGTAAGCACCACCGATTGTTCGGCTTCGCGCAGCGCGTCCTCCGCCTTGCCGATATAGTCCCGCGTCAACGGCGCGTTTTCCTGGCGTTTGGCGATCTGGAGCTGGAAGACCACCGCGTCCTCGTAAAGGAAGGCGGTTTCGGACATCGAAAGATACATCTCCCACATCCGGCAGAAGCGGTCGTCATAGAGTTTCACCGCCTCGTCGCGCCTTGCGAGGAAGCGGTTGCGCCAGTGGCGCAGTGTTTTCGCGTAGTGCAGCCGCAGCACTTCGACATCGGTGATGATGAGCTTCGCCCGCTCCGCCGAGGCCGCGATGTCGGAGAGCGACGGAATGTGCCCGCCAGGAAAGATGTATTTGACGATCCAGGGGTTGGTGAAGGACGGCACGTCGGAGCTGCCGATGGTGTGGAGCAGCATCACCCCGTCATCGGTGAGAAGATCGGCGACCTTGCGGAAGAAAGCGTCGTAATAATTGAGGCCGACATGCTCGAACATGCCGACCGAGACGATGCGCTCGAATTTGGCGTCAAGCTCGCGATAATCCTGCAACTGGAAGCGGATGGTGTCTGCGACGCCCGCCTCCTCCGCCCGGCGCTTGGCGACGGCGAGTTGCTCCTGCGACAGGGTGATGCCCGTGACCTCGCCAGCTTGAGCGACGCGATGCAGGTAGAGCGCCATGCCGCCCCAGCCGCAGCCAATGTCGAGCACGCGGTTGCCAGGCTCCAGCAGCAGCTTCGCCGCGATATGGCGCTTCTTGGCGAGCTGCGCCTCCTCAAGTGTCGCGTCATCATGCTCGAAATAGGCACAGGAATATTGCCTGTCCTTGTCGAGGAAGAGATCGTAAAGCCGGTCGTCGAGATCGTAGTGATGGGCGACGTTGCTCCGCGCCCTGATCACGCCGTTGTTCTGCAGGAAGCGCCGGGTGATAAAGCGATAGCGCATAACGAGCGCCGTCACGGCCGGCAGGATCGAGACCTTGCGTTCGCGCAGCACGAGCGAGAGAAAATCGAAAACGGTGCCTTCCTCGACGAGGATGCGGCTGTCGACATAGAGTTCGCCGAATTTGAGGTCGGGATCGAGCAGGAAGGCGATCTCGGCCGCACGGTCGACGAAGCGGATGCGCACCGCTCTCCCGGTGCCATCACCGAATTGGTGATGCCGGCCATTCGCGGTCACGAGTTCCAGCGAGCCCGTCGTGACGAGCTGCCGGAAGACGAATTTCAGCAGGGTGTCCATGCCGTCCCCGTTCTGCAGTTGCGGTTTACAAGCTGAGCCTTCCACCACCGGACAAGGGGCAGTTTCGCCTGCCTCGCCAGTCGGGGCAAGCGTGCGGCGTCGGCCGATGTCAACCGTCGCGCGATGCGTGCTGCGAGCCTCGGCACAATCTCTCCATTTGTTCCAGCAGAATTGAAATAAATCTTAACAAATGGTGCTTCCTCCATTTTTTGGAGCTTCACGCATGGCCAATGAAATAATAATTCAACGTTTTCAATCAGTTGAATTTGGCACATCGCTTGCAAAATCTTGCTTAGCTCCATGAACGCGTTGGAATTTTTATGAATTGGCAATTGATCGTCGATTTCGACGGAACGATTTCGCTCGAAGACACCACCGATCTCATCCTTCAGACATTCGCGGAGCCTGCCTGGCAGGAGATCGAGGATGAATGGCTCGCCGGCCGCATCGGCTCGCGCGAATGCATGGCCCGTCAGGTTGATCTGCTGCGCGTCAGCCCCGCCGAGCTTGACGCCTTCGTCGACGGCATCCGCATCGACTGGCACTTCAAGTCATTCGTGCGCCAATGCCAGCGGCTCGAACTGCCGCTGACCATCGTATCAGACGGCCTCGACCTCGTCATCGCCTCGGTGCTGCGCCGAGCAGGGCTCGAGAACCTGCCGATCACCGCCAACCATCTCGAACATTCGGGTGGAAACCGCTGGAAACTGTCGTCGCCACATGCCTCCAATGCCTGTCTTGCCCTCAGCGGCACCTGCAAATGTGCGGTCGCCGCGCAGCGGCAGGGTCTGCTGACGCTGGTTATCGGGGACGGGCGCTCCGATCGCTGCGTCGCCCAGCAGGCTGATTTCGTCTTCGCCAAATCCGGCCTCGTGCGCTTCTGCGAAGAAAAGCAGCTTCCCTACCAGCCCTTCGCGGACTTTGCCCAAGCATCGCGCCTTCTCTCCAACCTCCTCGAAATGACACCGGCACAGGGCCTCATCCCAGCCGTCTCCAAGGAATCGATCTATGGATAATCTCACGCTCGACGGCCGCGATCCCGCCGTCGCCTCCGCCATTCCCGCTCCCTTCCGGCCCGGCACGCATAGCGAGGCCGAACTGCTGGCCCTGGAAGAGCGCTATTGCTCGCATGGCGACACCGTCCACTACATGAACCCGCCGAAGATTTTTTCCGGCTGCGAAGGCTCCTACATGCTGGACGAGGCGGGCAATCGCTTCCTCGACCTGCAGATGTGGTATTCAGCCGTTAATTTCGGCTACAAGAACAAGCGTCTTTCCGATGCGCTGCATCGCCAGATCGACACGCTGCCGCAGGTCGCATCCCAGTATCTGCATCGCGAGAAGATCGAGCTTGCGACGATGATCGCGCAGGACGCCGAGCGCAAGTTCGGCCATGAGGGCCGCGTCCATTTCAATGTCGGCGGCGCGCAGGCGGTCGAGGATTCACTGAAAGTCGTGCGCAATGCCTGCAACGGCAAGAGCCTGATGTTCGCCTTCGAGGGCGGCTATCATGGCCGCACATTGGGCGCCTCCGCCATCACCTCGTCCTACCGCTATCGCCGCCGCTTCGGCCATTTCGGCGACCGCGCGCAGTTCATCGAGTTCCCCTATCACTTCCGCGGCCCCAAGGGCATGAGCAAGGAAGAATATGGCGAGCAGTGCGTCGCCAAGTTCGAGCGCCTGTTCGAAACCGAATATAACGGCGTGCTCGACGTGAAGACCGGGCAGGCCGAATACGCGGCGTTCTATGTCGAGCCGATCCAGGGCACCGGCGGCTACGTGATCCCGCCGAGGAATTTCTTCAAAGGCATCAAGAAGGTTCTCGACCGCTACGGCATATTGATGGTGGTCGACGAGATTCAGATGGGCCTCTACCGGACCGGCAAGCTCTGGTCGATCGAGCATTTCGGCGTTCAGCCGGATATCATCGTCTTCGGCAAGGCGATCACCAACGGGCTCAACCCGCTCTCTGGCATCTGGGCGCGCGACGAGTTGATCAACCCGACGATTTTCCCGCCCGGCTCCACGCACTCGACCTTCAACGCCAATCCGCTCGGAACCGCCGTGGCGCTGGAAGCGATGAAGATGTTCGAGGAAGAGGATTACGAGACGATGGTCGCCGAGAAGGGTGCATATTTCCTTCAAGGCATTCAGGAGCTGAAGCGCCGGCATAAATGCATCGGCGATGTCGACGGCCTCGGCATGGCGCTGCGCATCGAGGTCTGCGAGCCGCATGACAGCTTCACGCCGTCGAAGGCCCTGGTCGACCGTATGTGCGACGAAGGCATGAAGGCCGACCTCGTCGTCGACGGCAAGCGTTATGGCCTCGTGCTCGACATTGGCGGCTATTATAAGAACGTCATCACGCTCGCGCCCGCCCTCACCATGACGAGGCAAGAGATCGATCTTGCAATAACCCTGCTCGATCAACTCTTCACGCGCGTCTCCAAGGCGGCCTGAGTGTCTCTCGAACTCGTCTTATGGTTCGCGCTCTCCGTTCTGACCGATGTTTCCGGCCAGATCTGCTTCAAGATGGGCGCGAACCGGACTGGCGATGGCGGCTGGAAGGACGTGTTGTCCGATCAATGGACGCTCATCGGCGTTCTCATCTACGCGATCGAACTGGTCGTCTGGCTGCGGATTCTCTCGATCGCGCCGCTCAGCCTCGCCTATCCGGTCGCCAGCCTCAATTTCCTTGGCGTGGTCATCGCGTCGCGGATTTTTCTGAAAGAGCCCGTCGGCCGCCGCAGGCTGATTGGCTCCAGCCTCATCACCCTTGGCGTCGCCCTCGTCGCCGTAACCGCGTAAGATCAGAAGCCGTCATGACCAGCTCGACCATCCCCGACAAGTCCATCCATTTCGAAGGCGGCAGGATCGGCATCCTGCTGATCCACGGGCTCGGCGGCACGCCGGTCGAGATGAAGATGACGGCGCGCGGTTTCGCCAAGGCCGGCTATACCGTGTCGTGCTGCCAGCTCGCGGGCCATTGCGGCAGCGAGGCCGATCTCGTCGCGACAAAGTGGCAGGATTGGTATGCCAGCGTTGAAAATGCGCTGATCGAGCTGCGCAAGAGCTGCGACATCGTCTTTACGGGCGGCCTCTCCATGGGCGCGATGCTGGCGATCCTCGCCGCCGCAAGGCACCCCGACAAGGTGGAGGGCGTCCTCAGCTTTGCGCCCACGCTCTGGTATGACGGCTTTTCCCTGCCCTGGACGCGCGTGCTGCTGCGCCCCCTTTACTGGACGCCGATGGGCCAGCGCTTCCGTTTCGTCGAGAAGGAGCCCTATGGCCTGAAGGACGAGCGCGTGCGCGCCGCGATCGTCAAGGCGATGCTGGCGGGCGACAGCGCCGAGGCTGGCCTGCTCGGCACGCCGTCGCAATGCCTCAACCAGTTCTGGCGCATGATCGACGTGATCCGCAAAGAGCTGAAAACCGTGAAAACGCCTGTCTTCATCGCCCATGCCCGCGAAGACGACATCGCCTCGTTGAAGAACACAATCTATCTGCAGAAGCATCTGGGCGGCATCGTCGAGACGCTGGTGCTCGACGACAGCTATCATCTGGTGACGATCGACCGCCAGCGCGACATCGTGGTCGAGCGGGCGCTCTCCTTCGTGCGCTGGGTATCGGAGAAGATCGAGACGAAACGCACGCGCGATCTGCTCAGCGCCAGCCGCACCGGCGGCAATGTCGTGCCGCTGAGAGCCTCCGAATAGGCGGGACCGTGCCCTTCGAAGCGGAGATCGTTCCGCGCATCGGTGAGATCGACCGGGCGGACTGGGAGCGCTGCCTGCCGAACGAGGCCGAGAATCATGATTATTATCGCGCCTGCGAGGAAAGCCCGCACGCGTCATACGCCATCATGGCTGGCGTGGTGCGGCGGGCCGGAACGGTCGTCGCGGTCGCGCCGGCCTTCGTGCTGACATACAGGCTCGACACGCCGTTTCAGGGCGCGCTGCGGCGGATGAGCGAGCGTATCTATCGCGCCGCGCCACGCCTCATCTCCTTCAAGGTGCTGGCGCTCGGCTCTCCGCTGGCCGAACGCTGCCATCTCGGCTTCGCGCCCGAGCTTTCGCCGCCGGAGCGGGCCGAGGCCTTCGACGCGCTGCTCGGCGCGCTCGGTCGCGAAGCGCGCTCGCTGAAAGCCGGCCTCGTCGCCCTGAAAGACCTCGACGGCAGGGATGCAGAGCGCCATGCCGAGACGCTTCGGCAGCGGGGCTTCGCCCGCGTCAACAGCCTGCCGGTGGCGGTGCTCGATCTCCCTTCGAGCGAAGAGGCCTATATTGCGCGCCTGTCGACCAATACCCGCAGCTCGTTCAGGCGCAAACTCAAATCCGCAAAGCATCTGCGCATCGAATACCGCGAGGCGATCGACGGCCTCGAGGACGAGATCATGTCGCTCTACGAGGAAACGCGCACCCAGAGCGGGCTCGACTATGGCGATCTTGAAACCTTGCCGGCCGGCTATTTCGGCGCGGTCATGCGCAATCTCAATCAAACTGGAAACGAGCCAGCCCGGGCCGGCATTCTTCTCTTCTGGCTGGAGGATCGCCTGATCGGTTTCAACCTGCTGCTGTTCGAACCGGGCCGGGTCATCGACAAGTTCATCGGCCGGCGATATCCTGTCTCGAAAGACTATCACCTGTTCTTCGTCGGTTGGATGGAGAATGTCCGTGTGGCCTTGAAGCGCGGCGCGAGCACGCTCCAGTCCGGACAGACTCATTACGCCGTGAAGGTGCGGTTGGGCAGCCGGCTCGAACCTTCGTTCCTCTATTTTCGTCACCGCAACCCGCTCATCAACCGGGTGCTGCGGCTGATCAGCGGGCTGATCGCGTTCGACAAGCTCGATCCCGATCTCCGCGAGCTTCGCAAGGCGGACAAGGCGTGACGACCGATCCAAGACCGCAGCTCTCCCGGCCGAAGCTCGCGAGATCTGACCTGCTGCGCATGTGGGTCGCCTTCATCGGCCTCGCGACGCTCGTCCAGCTCCTGTTCAAGAAAGCCGGCGAGGCGCTGGAGCATGTCGACGGCGTCTCGGGCTTTGCCTCCACCGCGTTGCACTCGCCCTGGGTCTGGGCGTCCATCGTATGTTACATCGTCGTCTTTTTGTTCTGGATCAAGATCCTGCAGCGCATGGATCTGGCGCAGGCCTTCCCGATGACCGGCCTCACCTATATGACGGTGCCGCTGAGCGCGACCGTGCTGTTCGGCGAACGCATCGATCTGGCGCACGGTATCGGCATCGGGCTCATCCTCGCCGGGGTATTCGTGCTCGGGAGCGAGGAATGATCGTCTCGCTCCGCTCCCTGCGCGCCAGGCTCATTCTCGCCTTCGTGCTGGTGAGCGTGCCGCCCATGCTCACCGCAACCTATATCGGCGCGCGGCTGATCTCGGACGCGTTCGAAGCCAATGTCGAGCAATGGCTGGAGGAGACCTCGCGCTTCTTCGCCTATGGCGTGACGGATGCCGAGAACGAGGCTGAGCGCGCCTCCAAGGTCATCGTACGCCGGCTGGAGACGACAAACATTGCGGACGAAACCGGACGCGAGGACATGCGCCAGGATTTCGAGCTGCTGCAGTCTGTCGGCTATGATCTCATCTTCGTTTATGACGAAAACCATCAGACCGTCTTTTCGAACAGCAGCTTCGAGGGCGTTGACGCGCTGCCGCTCGAACGCAAGCGCGGCATTTTCGAAGTGACCATCGAAGGCGTGCCGCTTCTGCTTGCAGGATCGATCGCGCCCGTCACCTCCGGCGACCGCCAGCTCTATCTGTTGATCGGCACCCGGCTCGACCAGAGCTATCTCAGCAACATCAAGGTCATCACCTCGCTCGACGTTCGGCTGTTCCGGCGCACGCCCGGCGGCTTCGAGGCCTTCAGGAGCAATGGTTCGAACGCTCCGCTGCCAAAGCTGCCGGACGCCATCATCTCCAAGCTCGCCGCCGGAGACGAAATCGTGTTCGACCAGACCGTCGCCGAAGGCACGTTCAGGGCGGTCTACGCGGCGCTGCGCGATTTCAACGGCGCTCTCGTCGGCGTGCTGTTCATCGGGCTGGAGACAAGCGAGAGCTTCTTCGAGCAGATCGGCCAATGGCAGCTTTTCTCCGGCATCTTCCTATTCGGCTCGCTCATCTCCATCGTCACGGGCCTCTGGATGTCGGGCCTGCTCGTCAAGCCGCTGAAAGCCTTGACGAAAGGCGTGCGCGCCATCACGTCGGGCGACTATCAGAGCCGCGTCGAGGAGGTCGGCAGCCGCGAAATCCAGGAACTCGCCATCGGGTTCAACGGCATGACGGCCGAGCTCGAAAAACTGCGCGGGCTCGAGGAGGAGCTGAGGCGGCGCGACCGCCTCACTGCGCTCGGCGAGGCGGCGATGGTCATCGCGCATGAGGTGCGCAACCCGCTCGGCATCATCAAGACATCGGCGGAAGTGGTGCGCAAACGCGCGCAGATGAGCGCATCCGACGAGCGCCTGCTTGGCTACGTCGTCGACGAGGTTCGGCGCATCGAGAGGCTGATCCGCGAATTCCTCGATTTCGCGCGCCCGAAAGTTCCGGCGAAGATCGCCATGGACGTGCGCACCCTCGTCGACCGCGTCACCGCCGTCGCCAAGGTGGAGTTACAGAAACAGAACGTCTCTCTTGAAATCATCGAGAAGGCGAGCGACGTGCAATGCCTGTTCGACATGGACCAGTTGCACCAGGCGCTGCTCAATCTCGTGCTGAACGCACTTGACGCCATGCCGGGCGGCGGCCATCTCACCATCACGATCGCAGCAACCGAACATGAAGCCTCGATCACGGTCGCCGATACGGGAACCGGCATCGCGCCGGACATCGCCGAGAAGATCTTCAACCCGTTCTTCACCACCAAGGCGAAGGGCACGGGCCTCGGGCTCGCCAAGGTGCAGCACGTGGCAGAAGCGCATGGCGGTGCGGCGGCCTGCCAGAGCGTGCCGGGCAAGGGCGCAGCCTTCACCATCACCCTGCCGCTGGTGGAAGCGGAGCCGCAACGGAAGAAGCCGGCCCTGGAGCCTGCGTGAAGGGACGCCCCGCTTCAGCCGGGCAATCGCGCCTTGCACGCTTCCTGCTTCCAGACCATGGCCTTACCCGCCTTGTTCCTGCACCGATAGCGCTTTATGGACATCTCCGATGAAGCACAGAATTCTTGTCGTCGATGACGAGGTGCGCCTTGCGGACGTTTTGACGGTCGCGCTCGAAGACCTCGGCTACAGTGCTGTCGCCGCCGAAAATGCCGCCGACGCGCTCGACGTGCTTTCACGCGAGCCGATCGATCTCGTGCTCACCGATCTGCGCCTGCCGGGCATGGACGGGCGCGGCCTGCTTGCCGAAATTCGCAGGCTCTATCCGGAAGTTCCGGTCGTGCTGATCACGGCCTTTGCCTCCGTTCGCGATGCCGTCGACCTGATCAAGGAAGGGGCGTTCGACTACATAGCGAAGCCCTTCGAGATGGAGGACGTGGCGGCGACGGTGGTGCGCGCGCTCCGCCTCAACGAGGTCGTCAAGGACAATGAGCGCCTTCGCGCGGAACTCGAGGGCCGCTACAGCTTCGACCATCTGATCGGCACCAGCGCGCCGTTCCGCCGCGTGATCGAACAGGTGACGGAGGTCTGCGAAAGCCGCGCCACCGTGCTGCTCACCGGCGAAAGCGGCACCGGCAAGGAGGTCGTGGCGCGGGCCATCCACTTCAACAGCCCGCGCAGCAAGCGGCCCTTCATCGCGGTCAATTGCGCGGCGATCCCGGCGGGGCTCCTCGAGAGCGAGCTGTTCGGCCATGTGAAGGGTGCATTCACCGGCGCACTGGCAAACCGGCAGGGCCGCTTCGCGCTCGCCAATGGCGGCACGCTGCTCCTAGACGAGATCGGTGACATGCCTGTCGCCATCCAGGCGAAGATCCTGCGCGTGCTGCAGGAGCGCACCTTCGAGCCTGTCGGCGGTACGCAGACGATCGAGACCGACGTGCGCATCATCGCGGCGACGCACAAGGACCTGCTGCAGGCTGTCGGCGAAGGGGCCTTCCGCGAGGACCTTTATTACCGGCTGAACGTCTTTCCGATCGAACTGCCGGCGCTGCGCGAACGGCGCGAGGACATTCCGCTCATCGCGAGCTATTTTCTCGGCCAGTTCGTGACCGACATGGGCAAGCGCATCACGGGTTTCGCGCCGAAGGCGCAGGCCGCGATGATGGCCTATCGCTGGCCCGGCAACATTCGCGAGTTGCAGAACTGCGTGGAGCGGGCGGTGATCGTCGCGCGCGGCGCGCTCATCGAGATGCAGGACCTGCCGCGCTACGTGCTGGAGGCCGGCGGCGGCGCGGACGGTCCGGCGACCCTGCCGGCCGACATCGACGCCGAACTCATGCGGCAGGAGCGCAATTTCATCATGCGGGCGCTCGAGGAAAGCGGCGGCGTGCAGATCAGGGCGGCCGAGATTCTCGGCATCTCGGAACGGAGCCTCTGGCACCGCATCAAGAAACACGACATCAGGATCGTGAAGCGCACCACGCCCTAGATCATTTTGCTTTCCTTTTGACGGGATCGTCAAAACGAAAGCAAAATGGTCAGAGTCAATAATTCAGACCATGCTCTGAGGGCGTGGCCATTCGGCCCGCCCCTATTCAGCCGCCTTAGGCATCGGCTCCATCGATCCATGCCCGCCATCGCTGTCCATGCGCGTCGGCGTATCCCCCGGCGTCTTCTTGCGCTCGCCGAACGAAGCGATCCAGCGCGCCACCACATAGAAGACCGGGGTGAAGATCAGCCCGAAGAAGGTGACGCCGAGCATGCCCGAGAACACCGCGATGCCGAGTGACTGCCGCATCTCGGCGCCCGCGCCGACCGCGATGGCGAGCGGAAGCACGCCGAGAATGAACGCGAACGACGTCATCAGGATCGGCCTGAGCCTCGTCTTTGCCGCCGCGACTGCCGCATCGTAACGGCTCATGCCCTCGTCCTCGGACTGCTTGGCGAATTCGACGATCAGGATCGCGTTCTTGGCCGCAAGGCCGACGAGCACGACGAGGCCGATTTCGACGAGGATGTTGCGGTCGAGCCCTGAGAAATTGACGCCGATCATCGCGGCGAAGATACACATCGGCACGATGAGGATGACAGCGAAGGGCAGCGTCCAGCTTTCATAAAGCGCCGCGAGCAGCAGGAACACGAACACGACGGCAAGGATGAAGGCGACGGTCGAGCTGTTGCCGGCGAGCTTTTCCTGCAGTGCGATCTCGGTCCATTCGAAGCCGAAGCCCTGCGGCAGCTTCTCGGCGGCGATCTTCTCCATCGCCGCGATGCCCTGACCAGATGAGAAGCCACGGTTGAGGCCGACCTGCACCTCGGCCGCCGGATAGAGGTTGTAGCGCGGCACACGGAACGCGCCGGTTATGTTCTCGAACTTGGCGACCGCGCCGATCGGCACCATGTCGCCATTGACGTTGCGGGTCTTCAGATTGGCGACGTCGCGCACGTCGGTGCGGTAGGGATTGTCGGCCTGGGCGGTGAGGCGATAGGTACGGCCGAGCAGGTTGAAATCGTTGATATAGGCCGAACCCATATAGACCGACAGCGTGTCGAACACGCGGCTGATCGGCACGCCGAGCATTTCGGCCTTGGTGCGATCGATATCGGCGAAGACCTGCGGCGTCTTGGTGTTGAACAGCGTGAAGGCGAGCGCGAAGCCCGGCGTGCGACCGACCGTGCCGGCGACCGCCCAGGTCGCGCCTTCGAGCGCCGCAAGACCGCGCCCGCCGCGATCCTGAACATAGCCCTTGAGGCCGCCGCCCGTGCCGATGCCGGGCACGGAGGGCGGCTCGAAGACGAGCGCATAGGCATCGTCGATCGCGCCGAGCTTCTGACGGACGCTACCGAGGATCTTGGCGGCGCTGAGATTGTCCTTCACCCGCTCCTCGAACGGCTTCAGAGATACGAAGATCACGCCGGCATTGGGGGCATTGGTGAAGGTCGCGCCGTCGAAGCCGACGAAGGCGACAGATTTGTAGACGCCAGGCTCCTTGACGAGGATTTCCGTACCCTTCTGCACGACCGCGTCCGTGCGCGCCAGCGAGGAGCCGGGAGGAAGCTGGAACGCTGCGATCAGATAGCCGCGGTCGAGCTGCGGGATGAGGCCGGTCGGCGTGTTGGCGAGCCGCTGATAGGTGAGGAAGATGAGCCCGGCATAAACGACCAGCAGAATGGTGACGAGCCGCACCGCGCGGCGCGTGAAGCCGGCATATCCGGAGGAGAGCTTGTCGAACACCCAGTTGAAACCACCGAAGAACCAGCGCAGCGGCGCGGAGATCGTGTGCATGAACCCGCGCTGCGGCGTGTGGTCATGCGGCTTGAGGAGAATGGCGGCAAGAGCGGGCGACAGCGTCAGCGAGACGAAGCAGGAGATCGCGGTCGCGGCGGCGATGGTGATGGCGAATTGCTTGTAGAACGAGCCCTGCAGGCCGGTGATGAAGGCGGTGGGGATGAACACGGCGCACAACACCAGCGCGATGGCGATGAGGGCGCTGCCCACCTCGTCCATCGTCTTGTGCGCGGCCTCCTTCGCGGACATGCCCTGGGCGAGATAGCGCTCGACATTTTCAACGACGACGATCGCATCGTCGACGACGATGCCGATGGCGAGCACGAGGCCGAACAGGGAGAGCGTGTTGAACGAGATCCCGACCGCCGCCATCACGAGGAAGCAGCCAACCAGCGAAACCGGAATGGCGATGACGGGGATGATCGCCGCGCGCCAGGTCTGCAGGAAGACGATGACGACCACCACGACGAGGATTACCGCCTCCCACAGCGTCTTCACAACCTCATCGACGGATTGCTGGATGAATTCGGTCGGGTTGTAGACGACGGAATAGTCGAGGCCGGGCGGGAAGTCCTTCTTGGCGTTGTCCATCGCCTCGCGCACCGAGGCGGCCGTCGAGAGCGCATTCGATCCCGGCCGCTGGAAGATGACGATCGCGGTCGCCTTGTCCGAATTCAAATACGCGTTGACCGTGTAATCCTGCGAGCCGAGCTCGACCCGCGCGATGTCGCGGATGCGCACGACGCTGTCGCCCTCCGCGCGCACCACGATGCTGCCGAACTCATCCTCGGTCGTAAGGCGTCCGAGCGTCTGCACCGAAAGCTGGAACGCGCCCGGGGCCGCTGCCGGCGGCTGGTTGATCGCACCCGCCGCGACCTGGAGGTTCGCCGCCCGGAGCGCGGTGACGACATCGGTCGCGGTGAGGCCGCGCGAGGCGACCTTTGCCGGATCGAGCCAGATGCGCATCGAATAGTCGCGCGCGCCGAAGATGCGGACGTCGCCGACGCCGTCGATGCGGGAGAGCACGTCCTTGATGTAGAGCGTGGCGTAATTGGAGATGTATTGCTGGTCGCGCGTGTCGTCGGGCGAGATCATGTGCACGACCATCATCAGGTCGGGCGAGGCCTTGCGCACCGTGAGGCCGAAGGCGCGCACGTCCTGCGGCAGGCGCGGCTCGGCGACGGCGACGCGGTTCTGCACCAGAACCTGTGCCTCGTCGACATTGGTGCCGGGCTTGAATACGACGTTGATCGACAGGCGGCCGTCTCCCGTCGATTGCGACGAGATGTAGAGCATGTTGTCGACGCCGTTGACTTCCTGCTCGATCGGGGTCGCGACCGTGTCGGCGATGACCTGCGCCGTCGCGCCGGGATAGGTCGCCGCGATGTTCACGGTCGGCGGCGCGATGTCGGGATATTCGGCGATCGGCAGCGCACGCTGCGCGATGAAGCCGGCAATCGTGAGGATCAGCGACAGCACGGTCGCGAAAATCGGACGATCGATGAAGAAGTGAGAAAAACGCATGGTGCCTCGGTCCGGGCCGCTCCGCCATTGGCGCGCTGCGGCTCCTCGCTAGTATGGAATGCCTATCGCGACGCCTGCTTGATTTCTCCCGACTGCGGGTCGACGACCGCGCCCGGCCTCACGGCCGGATTGGCAAGGCCGGTGATGACCACCTTGTCCTCTGATTTGAGGCCGCTCTGGATGACCCGGAGCCCGCCATCCATCTGCCCCAGCGTGACGGGTTTTGCCACGATCTTGTTCTCAGGGCCGACCGTCAGCACGATCTTGTTCGCCTGGTCGGAGACGATCGCGGAATCGGGGATGAGCATGGCGTCGGTTTCGCCGCCATAAAGCCTGCCGCGCCCGAACGTGCCCGGCGTCAGGAACTGGTCCGCATTGCTGAACACCGCCCGGCCCCGGATCGTGCCGGCGCGCGAGTTGAGCTGATTGTCCACGAAGTTCATCTTGCCTTCGTGTTTCCAGTCGGTCTCGTCGGCGAGCTTGACCTGCACCGGATTGGAGACATCGCGGCTGGAACCCCGGTTCTGCGACGCGGCAAGGCGCGAATAGCGCAGATAGTCGGCCTCCGAGGCCTCGAACACGAAGTTGATCGGGTCGAGCGTCACGATGGTGGTGAGCAGCGTGCTGTTCGCCTGGCCACCCGCGATGAGGTTACCGACATCAAGCCGCTTGTCGGAGACGCGCCCGCTGATCGGCGCGCGCACCTCGGTCCATTCGAGGTTGAGCTCGGCGTTGCGCAGGGCAGCCTCCGCCGCCTGCTGGCTGGCGATGGCGACGCTCAGATTGGCGCGGCGCTGGTCGAAATCGCGCTCGGTAACGATCTTGGTCTTGAACAGCGGCTCGGCGCGGTCGACCTCGTTCTGGGCGAGCAGGACCTGCGCCTTGGCGCGCGCGATTTCGGCCTTCGAAGACTCCACCGCGATCGCGTAGGGCCGAGGGTCGATCGTGAAGAGCAGATCGCCCTTCTTGACGAGCTGACCATCCTTGAAATGGATGGCATCGAGATTGCCGGAGACGCGCGCCCTGATCTCGACCTGCTGGCTCGCCTCGAACCGCCCGGTATATTCGTCCCAGTTCGTCACGCGCTTCAGCAGCGGCGTCGAATAGGTGACTTTGGGCGCCGGCGGCGCGCCCTGCGCATGGAGGCCGGACGCCGCGGCGAGACCGCCGACGATCACGGCCGAAACGAGCGAGCGGCGCAGCCTGCGCGCACGCGCGCCAAAGGCGGCCGGGCCCGGCGACTGCGCCAATGCGGGGGAGGAGAAGATCATGTTGAAAGGCTTTCGAACTGCGAAGGACGCCAGCATCCCATAACGCCGCGCGTGCTCAATCACTGTCTATTAAGTCTGCACTGTATCATGCCGAAGACAGGTGACAAGACGGCAAGCGCAGGCCCGCTTGCGTCGTTCATCCCCGCGGAAGCGCGCGAAACACGTTTTGAAAACGCCGAACCTACTCCGCAGCCGGCTGATATCGGCGTTCCGACAAGCCGCCGAGCGCCTTGATGAAATCGGTGAACCGCTGACCCTGTATCGCCACGTGATTACGCAGCGCATGGTCGGCCTGTTCGCCGTCGCCACGCAGAATGGCATCGACCACGGCTCCATGCTCCGCGAACGACGTCTTCGCCCGGTCGCCGGCGCGAAGCTGCAAGCGGCGATACGGCCGCAATCGTCGGGAGAGCGCCAGGCATTGTTCGTTGAGGAACAGGTTGTGGCTCGCGCGATAGATGATCTGGTGAAAGCGCTCATTGGCGTAGTAATAGGCGTCCGTGTCGCCCGAGCCGAGTGCAGCGAGGCAGCCCTCATGACAGGCGAGCAGTTCGGCGGCCTCCTCCGGACCATGCCTCTGCGCCGCAAGCCTTGCCGCCAGGCCTTCGAGGCCTGCCATCACCTCGAACATGGCGACGATCTGCTGCGGACCGAGATCGCGCACCACCGCGCCGCGCCTGTGCCTGATCTCGATGAGACCGGCGGAGGCGAGCTGCAGCAGGGCCTCCCGGATCGGCGTGCGCGAAACCTGGAACCTGTGCGCGAGCGAGACCTCGTCGAGACGCTCGCCAGGCGCGATCACTCCGGTCAGGATGTCGCTTTCAAGCGCATCGCGCAACCGGCTGCCGGTCGCGAGCGCCAGCGGTTCAGATATCTCGACCATGCTTCGCTTTCCTTGGCTCTTGTATACAAGAATATTGACAAGTCATACAAGATGCGAAATTTTGATCGGCAGAGCTTGCGAACAAAAATGCAAGATTGCCAAAAGGGAGGCTCATATGACCCGTTTCACACGCCGGACGATTCTGTCCGCTGCCATCGCGGCGCCGGCCGTCCTTCGTTTCGGCGGCCTCGCGCAGGCCGCGACCAAACTGAAGATCTCGCACCAGTTTCCCGGAAGCACCGGCACGGATGGCGATTTCCGCGATCGGCTGTGCCGCATTTTCGCGGCCGAAGTCGAGAAGCGCAGCAAGGGCTCGCTCACCTTCGACGTCTATGCCGGCTCGTCGCTGATGAAGGTCAACGCGCAGTTCTCGGCCATCCGCAAGGGCGCGCTCGACATGGGCCTGGTGCCCCTGCCCTATGCAGGCGGGGAGCTGCCGGAAACCAATATCGGCCTGATGCCGGGCCTAGTGACCTCCTATGCGCAGGGCACGGCGTGGAAGGACGCGCCGGTCGGCAAGGAACTCGCCAACTTCCTCATGGACAAGGGCGTGGTGATCGTGAGCTGGGTCTGGCAGGCCGGCGGCGCTGCGACCCGCGACAAGGCGATGATCCTGCCCGAGGACGCCAAGGGCCTGAAGATCCGCGGCGGCTCGCGCGAGATGGACCTCGTGCTGCAGAAGGCCGGAGCAGCGGTGCTGTCGCTCCCCTCCAACGAACTCTACGCTGCGATGCAGACGGGCGCGTGCGATGGCGGCATCACCTCGTCGACGAGCCTCATCTCGTTCCGCCTCGAAGAACTCTCGAAGCACCTCACCACCGGGCGCGGCAAGAGCTACTGGTTCATGCTCGAGCCGCTGATGATGTCGCGCGCCATCTTCGACAAGCTGTCGAAGGATGAGCAGCAGACGATCATGACGGTCGGCGCGGAGATGGAGGCGTTCGGACGCGAGGCGGCCATCGCAGACGACACGACCGTCGCCAAGGTATTCGAGAAGGCTGGTGCGAAGATCCACGATCTCGATGCTGCCGCCGTCGGCAAATGGGCCGACATAGCGCGGGAAACCGCCTGGGCCGACTACGCCGGCAAGACGGCGACGTCCAAACGCCTGATCGAACTCGCGCAGCAGGTGGCGGTTTGAGCCACGGTTTTGAAACGAGCGTGGAGGCGCCCCTTGCGCCTCCGATCGCCAATCCTCTGGTCTCCGGCCTCGCCGCGGCGCTCGACCTGTTGAACCGCATCATCCTGATCGGCTCGCAGGTCGCGCTGATCGCGGCGAGCCTCGTCCTCACCTACAGCGTCGCAGCGCGCTACCTCTTCAAGCAGCCGACCTACTGGCAGGATGAGGCGGCGGTCTTCCTCCTCGTAGGCGCGACCTTTCTCTCCGCCGCCTATGTGCAGTCTCGGCGGGGACATATCGGTATCGAGGCTCTGACCGGCCTGCTGTCGCCGCGCGTGAACCGCATCCGTCTCTTCATCGTCGATTGCGCCAGCTTCGCCTTCTGCGCCTTCTTCGCCTGGAAATCCTGGGTGCTGACGCATGAAGCCTATGTCGACGGCCAGGTCTCGTCCTCGACCTGGGCGCCACCGCTCAGCATCCCCTACTGCATCATGGCGACCGGAATGACGCTCCTCTCCATCCAGATCGCGCTGCAACTGATCGTCGCCGCCAGCGCCGGCCCGAAAGGCGGCGAGCGATGAGCGTTCTTTCGATCGGCCTCCTTTATGGCGGCGCGACGCTGTTCGGCATGTTTTCCGGCATGCCCATCGCCTTCGCCCTCGGCGCCGTCGCCGTCGTCTTCATGTATTTCTTCATGCCGGCCGCCTCGCTCGATACGGTCACGCAGAACGTCTATGAGGAGATGGCCTCGATCACGCTGCTTTCGATCCCGCTCTTCATCCTGAAGGGCGCGGCGATCGGCAAATCCAAGGCCGGGCAGGATCTTTACTCGGCCATGCACGCCTGGATGCACCGCATCCCCGGCGGTCTCGGCATCGCCAACGTCTTCGCCTGCGCGCTCTTTGCGGCCATGGCAGGGTCGAGCCCGGCCACCTGCTCGGCGATCGGCTCGGCCGGCATCCCCGAGATGCGCAAACGCGGCTATTCCGGCGGGTTCGCAGCCGGCATCATCGCTGCCGGCGGCACGCTGGGTATTCTCCTGCCGCCCTCCATCACCATGATCCTCTATGCGGTGGCGGCGGAGCAGTCGCTCGGCCGGCTGTTCCTCGCCGGCATCGGCCCAGGCATCCTGCTGGTCGCGCTTTTCGCGCTCTATGCCGGGCTCCGCTACAAGCAGGAATTCAGGCGCGCCAAGCTTGCCTACGAGACGTCCGGCACGGAGTCGGAACTGCTGCGCGAAGAGAACATGACTTTCAAAGATCGGCTGTCCGCCCTGCCGCGCGTCATGCCCTTCATCGTTCTTCTCACCGGCGTCATGATCGCGCTCTATGGCGGCTATTCCACGCCGTCCGAGACCGCCGGCCTCGGCGGCATCATGGCGCTCGTGCTGATCGCGGTCATCTACGGCGTCTGGCGGCCGAAGGATCTGAGCCCGATTCTGTCCGCGACTTTACGCGAGTCCACCATGCTGATGATGATCATCGGCATGTCGCTGCTCTATTCCTACGTGATGAGCTATCTCCACATCAGCCAGTCGGCGGCCGAAGCGATCGTCGAGATGCACCTCTCGCGCTGGGCCTTGCTGGCGACGATCCTGTTTCTCGTCGTCGTGCTCGGCTTCTTCCTGCCGCCAGTGTCGATCATCCTGATGACCGCGCCGATCATCCTGCCGCCGCTGAAAGCCGCCGGCTTCGATCTCGTCTGGTTCGGCATCGTCATGACGATCGTGATGGAGATGGGCCTCATCCACCCGCCCGTCGGGCTCAACATCTTCGTCATCCGCAACATCGCTCCCGACATTCCGCTCCGCGACGTCATCTACGGGACATTGCCCTTCGTCATCCTGATGTTCCTGGCCGTGATCCTGCTCTGCGTCTTTCCGTCCATCTCGACCGGCCTGCCGGACCTCGTGATGGGTAAGGGACGAAATTAGTCCAGGACTCGGCAGTCATGCGACGGGATGTGAAACGATGGGCTTTCTGACCGAACTCCTCCAGACGATCGGCGATCGCAGCCGCTCGCTGATCTATCGCCCGCCCTCCCGCCCGGACGGGCGCGCGATCCGGCCCGACATCAGCCAGGCCGATCTTGAAACGCTGTGCGAGCTCTTGATCTCGGTGCGCGGTGAGGCATCCGGCGTCGCGCTGGCGCAGCATATCGTCAGCCGGTGGGAGGCGCTTTCGAGCGACGAGCGCCGCATCTTTCTACGGACGCTCGCCGAGCGCTTCGGCGCGGACCAGTCGCGGCTCGACGCGGCGATCGCCGCCTATCAGGCGGAGCGGACGCCGGCCTCGATCCTCGACCTGCACATCGCCGCCGAGCCGCGCCGGCAGGAACTCATCCGTCGCCTCAACCTTGCCCCCAAGGGCATCGCCACGCTGGTGCAGATGCGTGAGGAGTTGCTCGCCTTCCAGCGTGACGATCCAGGCCTGCGGGTCGTCGATGCGGATTTCCAGCATCTCTTCGGCTCATGGTTCAATCGCGGATTCCTCGTCCTCAAACGCATCGACTGGTCGACGCCGGCCAACATTCTGGAAAAGATCATCCGCTACGAGGCGGTGCATGAGATCACCTCCTGGGCCGAGCTTCGCCGCAGGCTGGAGCCTGCCGACCGACGCTGCTTCGCCTTCTTTCACCCGCAGCTCATCGACGAGCCGCTGATCTTCGTGGAAGTGGCGCTCGCGACCGCCATACCGTCGCGCATCGACGCCGTTTTATCGGTCGATCGCAAGCCGATCGCGGCGGAAGAAGCCTCCACCGCCGCCTTCTATTCGATCTCGAACTGTCAGGAAGGGTTGCGCGGCATCTCGTTCGGCAATTTCCTCATCAAGCAGGTGGTCGAGGATCTGAAGCGCGAACTGCCGAGGCTCGACACCTTCGTGACGCTGTCGCCCGTACCTGGCCTCGCGCGCTGGCTGAAGGCGGAGATGGCTGAGGAGAGGTCGAGCGCGCTCGGCGAAGAGGACAAGGCCATTCTCAAGCTGCTCGACGAGCCGGGCTGGCATCTCGACGCGGAAAAGACCGCGACGGTCGAAAAGGCGCTGATGTCTGCCGCAGCCTGGTATCTGCTCAACGCGAAAAACGCAGCCGAGCGGCCGATCGATCCTGTGAGCCGCTTCCATCTCGGCAATGGCGCGCGCCTCGAGCAGATCAATTTCTGCGGCGATACCGGCCCCAACGGGCGCAGGCAGTCGCACGGCATCATGGTCAACTATCTCTACAAGCTCGACGACATCGAGCAGAACCACGAAGCCTTCGTGTCGAAGGGCGAGGTGGCGGCATCCGCGGCGGTGACGAAGCTGCTGCGGCCTGACACCGCCCCGGCGGTGCAGAAATCAGGCCGGTCCGCCGGAGCCGCGCCGCAAAAGCCGCGCATGGAGAAGACAGGAGCGTCCGCGTGATGATCAACCATCTGTTCGCAGAGATCAGGGCTCGGATGCCCGACCCCGCAAAGCGCTTCATCGAGACGCCAGCGGGCGACGTCTTCAGCTATGGCGACGTCGTCGAGCGTTCCGCGGCCTACGCCAACGTCCTCGTCGCGCTCGGCGTGAAGCCAGGCGACCGTGTCGCGGCGCAGGTGGAGAAGAGC
>JAIELD010000066.1 GCA_019753285.1 Beijerinckiaceae bacterium
GCCAGGCGCGCATCGTCGAGCGGCTGGGCGTGCTCGGCGAGCCGCGCTCGATCAGCCTGATCGCGATCCACGGCCACGACATCCCGACCGAGTTCGACCCCGCGGCGCTGGCGCTCGCCGCCTGAGAGAGTGCGCCCCCGCTCGCCGACCACGGTGCGCACGCCTTCCGGTTGCCGCGCGACGAAATCGGCCGCCTGCGCGCGCTCCAGCGCTGATCCGAGAGCGTCGGGCGAGGCCTGCGGATTGCCGACGAGCACGTTTTCCTCGATCGAGCGCGCGAACAGCATCGGCTCCTGGAACACGACGCCGATATTGGCGCGCAGGCTGGCGAGCGGAATGTCCCTGATGTCGATGTCGTCGATCGAGACGTAGCCTGACTGCGGATCGAAGACGCGGTGCAGCAGCCCGAGCGTCGTCGACTTGCCCGAACCGGTCGAGCCGACGAGCGCGATCGTCTCGCCGGGCTGCACCTCGAAGGTCACGTCCGCGACGGCCGGCTTCTTGCCATCATAAGAAAAGGAGACGTTGTGGAAGGCGATCTTGCCGGAAAGCCGGCCCGGGTCTTTGGCGTCCGGCTTGTCGCGCACGGCGGGCACCGTGTCGATCACGTCGAAGAACTGCTTCAGCTTCGGGGCCTGCAGGAAGATGGCGTTGATGAAGCCGACCACCTGATCGAGCCTGCCGATCAGCGCCGTCGCGAAGGCCATGAAGGTCACGACCTCACCGACCGTCGCGAAGCCCTGCGAGAAGAGCCAGGTGCCAAGCAGCAATATGCCGAGGATGGTGAGGGTCGCCGAAGCGCGCGTCACAACTGCGGCGACCGCCCACCAGGACAGAACGGGGATTTGCGCCGAGAGCAGGCGGTCGATCGTCTTGCGCATGGCAGCCGATTCGTCCGCGATGCGCGTGAAGGACTGGATGACCGAGATATTGCCGAGCGAATCCGTCGCGCGCTCGGCAAGCTGCGTGTGGAAGGCCTCGACATCGCCCTGCAGCGTCTCGGTCTTGCGCAGGATGAAGGCTGAGAGAATGGTGAAGATGAAGACCAGCAGCACGAGCAGCAGCGCCAGCCGCCAGTTGATGTAGAGCGAGAGCGGCAGCATCACGAACAGGGTGACGAGGCTCGCAAGATGCTCGCGAAAGAAGGAGAGCGTCATGCCGCCAAGGCCGTTCGCGCCTTCGAGCATCACCTTCATCAGCGCGCCGGAATGGGATTGCGTGTGGAACGCCTGCGGCAGGTTGAGAACATGCTCGAAGTAATTCGCCATCACCGCTAGCCGCCGGCGGTGCGAGAGCCGCTCGGCGTAAAGCGCGATGAGCACGCCGCCGGCGATGGTGAAGAGGCCGAATCCGATCCACATCGCGATCAGCGGGATCAACTTTTCGTTATTCACGGGCACCCCGGTGCCCTGCGCGGTGGTCAGCATGTCGATGATGCGGCCGAACAGCACCGGCTCGGCGAAAGCGGCCGCCGCAATCAGAATATTCGCGAATCCAAGACAAAACCCGAGCGTTTTCTCGGGTCCGAGCTGTGCGAGGGCGCGAAGATAGATCTTGAACATGGCCATGCCCGCATCTCTACGAGGTTCATGATGCACCGCGAATGAACGGACCGGCCCCGTGCCGACGATCGCAAAACCCCCTTGTTTCTTGAAGGCCTAACATCGGCGGGTCAAATGAAATCGAATGTTTAACTCTTCCTTCAGCGCCTCACCTTAGGGTTGTTTTCCAGTGTTATCAGGCTTTTGAGCCGGCCAAAGAATTGCGCCGGCCCGTGGCCTTGGAGGCTTCAATGGACATCGCCACAGGACTTGGCTACGTCGCGGGAATTGCGACTGTCATCACGCTGGTGCTTCTGGGCGGCGACGCCAAGAATTTCTACGACACGCACGCCATCGTCGTCATCGGCGGCGGGTGCCTTGCCGGCACGCTGATCCGCTTTCCCTTCTCCGCCCTCATCCATGGGTTTCCCATGGGCGTGCGCTTCGCGTTCACCATGCGCGCCATGAACCCTCGTGTCCTCATCGAGGAGATCACGCGCATCGCCGAGGTGGTGCGCAAATCCGGCCCGATCGCGCTGGAGAACGTCCAGGTCGAGGACCCGTTCCTCGCCCAGGGCGTGCGCTATGTTGCCGACGGCTACGACCCCGACTTCATACGCTCGGCCCTCGAAAAGGATCGCGATACCTTCCTGACCCATCTTGACGAAGGCCAGAAGATCTACCGTTCGATCGGCGACGCGGCGCCCGCCTGGGGCATGGTCGGCACGCTCATCGGCATGGTGCAGATGTTCGCGAACATGGACGACCCTTCGAAGCTCGGACCGTTCATGGCGATTTCGCTGCTGGCCACGCTCTATGGCGCTCTCGTCGGCAATCTTCTCTGCCTGCCGCTCGCCGACAAGCTTCACCTGAAGCTCGAGGAAGAGGAAATCTCCCGCACCCTCATCATCGACGGCATCATGCAGATCAGGGAGTCGAAGAGCCCGACCATGGTCCGCGAAATGCTGATCTCGTACCTGCCCACGCACCACAAGGCCGAATTCGCCGACGCGCTCGCCTGAACGGCGCGCGCCTAACGTCCAGAACAGACAGGGCTAAAAGACGATGGCACGCAAGAAAGCAGCACATGCGGGTGGACACGGCTGGTTCGTGACCTTCGCCGATCTGATGGGCCTGCTGATGAGCTTCTTCGTCATGCTCGTCGCCTTCTCGACGCAGGATTCGAAAAAACTGCAGATCGTCGCGGGCTCGATGCGCGATGCCTTCGGTAACCAGAAGGAGAGCCGCAACGCCGGCATCGTCGAGCTTGACGGCATTCCGGTGAGGCCTAACCTGCAGAACGTCGAGCAGGCGCCGACCGATCAGGGCTCCGACATCACCGCGCCGATCCGCTTCGAGAAGCGCGACAACGGCCTGATCCTCGTGCTGCATGACCGCAATTTCGCCATGGCAGCCGCCTCGTTGCGTCAGGCCCTGCAGGACCTGCCCGATTTCGCCGAAATTTCGAAGAACGTGGTGATCGAGGAGACGAAGGAGGGGCTGGACCTCCAGATCGTCGACCAGGACGGGCGCTCGATGTTCCCCGAGGGCAGCACCATCCCTTATGAGCGCACACGCAAGATTTTGGAGAAGCTGGGTCCGTCCCTGCGCAAGCTGCCGAACCGCATCCGCATCTCCGGCCACACGTCAGGCGTGCGCGGCGCGACGCGGCCCGGCGGGGCTGCCTGGCAGGTCTCGACCGAGCGGGCGCTTGCAGTCAGAGACATCCTCTCTGATGCCGGCGTGCCGGACGACCGCTTCCAGTCGGTGATCGGCAAGGCGGACACCGAGCCGACCTTCCCTGACGATCCCTATATCGCCGCCAACCGCCGCATCTCGATCCTGCTGCTGCGCGAAGCGCCGCCGCTGCCGGCAAAGCCGCTGGCCCGCCCGGATGGAGCGATCAAGGTCGGCCCCGCCAAGAAGACGAGCGAGTGAGGATTGGCGGCCGGCCCGTCGACACCGTCTATGGGCTGAGGATGACGACCCAATACACCTTGTATTTGCTGTTCGGAGCATAGGCGGTCGCTATCCCGAGCCGCCGAGCCGCCGCTGTGCGCAGCTTTCGGTCATGGCTTGGCGAGCCGCGCCAGCCGGAGAATGCGTCGGACACCGTGTAGTATCCGGCGGATACGATCTCCTCGCGGCCCGCGCCCTTGCCTGATGTGCCCTTGCCTGATGTGCCCTTGCCCGATGCGCCTTTCGAGCCGTCAGCGACCGCGCCGGCCAGCGCCAGCGCCTCCGCCTTGCGCTCGGCCTCCGCCATCAGTTGCGGGTCGAGGACGAGCGGCGCAAGGCCGAGATTGCCGCGATAGCCGTTGAAGAGGTCGCGCGCCGAGGCCGCATCGACGCGGGCGCTCGCCGAGGCAAGCTCGGTGTAGAAGACCGGTTTGGCCGGTGGTGGCGGCTCTCGTCCGCAGCTTGTCAGGGCCAGACCGCCGGCGACGATGAAAAGCGCGCGCCTTAAAGCGCGCCGCGTGCAGCCGGTCATCGCGAGAGCGCCTTCGTCTTGCGCGCCGGCTCGCCGGCAGGCTCGCCGTCGTCGCCCGGTGCGATGCGCGCGGCAAGCGTGTCGGAGAGCTTGTCGATGTCGCCGAGCGCGATCGTCGGCGCGGTCATCGGCATCTCGACGCCGTGCTGCCGCAGCTTCTCGTAAAGCGTGAACATCAGCTCGCTGCGGGTCGTCGCCGTCGCATCGACGTCGGTGAAGCAGCGCAGCTCGAAATCGAGCGAGGCTTCGGTGATCTTGAGGAAAAACACGCGGGCCGGCGGCTGGGAGAGCACCGAGCGGTGCTCATGGGCGGTTGCGAGCAGCAGTTCCTCAATGTGCTTGGGCTCTTCCTTGCGGTTGACGCTGATCGGGATGACGATGCGCGCCTGGCGGTTGTTGTGCATCCAGTTCTTGACGCGCCCGGAGATGAACTCGCTGTTCGGCACGATCACGCTCGCCTTGTCGAAGGTCTCGATTTCGGTTGCGCGCACATTGATGCGCCGAACGGTGCCCTCCTCGCCGCCGACAACGATCCAGTCGCCGACGCGCAGCGGCCGCTCCCAGAGCAGGATGAGCCCGGAGACGAAATTGTTGACGATCGACTGCAGGCCGAAACCGATACCGACCGAGAGCGCGCCGGCGACGATGGTGATCTTGTCGAGGCTGAGGCCTGCCTGCCCGAGCGCCAGCGCGGTCGCGAGCAAGGTGCCGATATAGCCGAAGATCGTCTTGATCGAATTGCGCAGTCCGACATCGAGCCCGGTATGCGGCAGGTAGCGCAGCTCGAGCCAGCGCTGGATTGCCCGCGTGAGGAACAGGCCGATGCCGAAGATGAGCATCGCGCCGGCGATCGCCGAGAGCGAGATGGTGACGCCGGCGATCGAGAAGCCGAAGAAGGCGGCCTTGAGATATCCGGTGAGGTCGGCGCTGTCGATGCCCCAGGGCGCGAGCACCATGAAGGCGGCGATGGCGATGAGCGCGAGCCTGAGCACGCCCGAGGTGAGGATACCGATCTGGTCGACCGAGCCGCTCCTCAGGCCGATCGCCTGACGGATCTCGCGCCCGAGCCTGCCTTCGGAGGAGATGCCCTTGCCGATCGCCTCGTCGACGATGATGAGAAACAGGCTCACCAGCACGGCGACGATCGCCACCCAGACGATCTGCTGGCTGAGGAACGAGGCGAGGGCGACGTATCCGGAGACTGCGGCCGCAACGATTGCCGCCGTCACCAGCCAGCCGACGATGCGGAGCCAGTTGCCTCGCTCGGCGGGCGTCGAGGTCTGCGGCCCGAAACACTCCTCCTCGGCCTTCAACTGCTTGTCATCGGCGACCTTGAGGCTGCGCAGCACACGCATGATGACAAGCGCGATCAGGACCGCCGTCACGCCCTTGATGAGGATCGAGACGTTGAGCGGCGAGACGATCGCCTGGCTCACCGCTTCCAGTGTCTTGCCGGCGATGAGGACGGTCGCGACCGCCGAGGCGAGAAGCTGCAACTGCGTCGCAAGATCGTCATCGACGTTGAAGACGCGCCAGCTCGGTTTGGAGATCGGAACGACGCCCATGGAGATGGCTCGGACGAAGAACACGAAGGCGATGCCGGAAAGGAGCGTGCGCATGATCGGCGCGACCCTGCCGGGCATCAGGTCGAGCGCGTCGAACACGAAATAGAGCGCGGCGCAGATGAGGGCCGGCACCAGCGACGCGCCGAACGACACGCGCAGCGCCCGCATCGCCCGCGCGAGCTTGGACGGTTCCTTCACCTCGCTCGGACGTCCCTCGAAGCGGTAGACAAGGCGAAGCAGGCGGGGCGCAACAACCGCCAGCAGGAAAAACACGACGGCGACGATGAGCGCGCGCACGAGGTCGAGCGCCTCTATCACGGTCTGCCACCAATCATGCATCAGCGTCAGGAAATGCTGCAGCTCGCCCGGGCCGTTGCGCGCGACGTCAAACCAGATCGCCGGGCTGATCAGCGGCGTCGTGCGCTCGAGCAGCGTGCTCGCGAACAGGCTGCGGCGGCGCTCCAGCACGGTGTTGAGAATCTGCGTTGCCTTCTCATGCTGGAATTTTGCGATGCGGACGGTGTCGTCGAGCTCCTTCTGCAGTTTTTCCTGCGCCTCGCGCTCGGCGGCGACCTCCGGGCTCTGCGTCGCCCCGGTCTTCGCGTCCGGCGCGGGACCAAGCTGCTCGAGCCGGCTTTTCACGCCCTCCAACCGCGGCGTCTGCGCCGCGATCATCTCGCGCAGTTCGTCGAGCAGCGGCTCGACGTTGCTTCGCACGCCGGTGAGCTGCGCGTCGCTGAGATCGCGGCGCTGGAGCGTCGCCTCGAGCTGCTGGAGCTGGAGATTGATCGAGTCGAGCCTCGACTTGTCGGTTGCCGGCGCCTGCGCCTGCAACGCGCCGGCCTGCGTGAGAACCAGAATCAGTCCGAAAAGAAAGGCGATCACGCCGGAGAAGGCGGATTTCGAGGCGTTCGTCATGATCGATCCTGGTCCATCGTCGGCCGGCCTTCAGCGCCAGCCGAAGCCCTTCGTCGCTATATCGCCCGGCATGCCCGAATACAAACGCAAGGGAACGGCTGCAAGGGAACAGCTGCAAGAGAACGGCTGCAAGGGAGCGGCCGAGGCTCGGTCGGGTGCATCGCGACTATCTTCGTAGATGCGGAAAATTGGGCCGCAATGGGGTTCGGATGCGGGATTGGTGAGGCAGCGCCGCTTTCAGCGCCGGCCGGAGGCGACCAAAGTGTGAGCAGATTGGCCTTGTTCGGTCAACCGATGGGGCGTTACAAGGTTTGAAAAGGACCGTCGGCGGTCGGAAGCCGGGCAATGTCCCGAAACAGGTGAGGAAAGATGTCTGACAAGATCTACACAGTGCCGGCCGCATGGAGCGCTCGCGCGCATGTCTCGAAATCCGGTTACGAGGCGATGTATGAGGCATCGGTCAAGGATGGCGAAGCGTTCTGGGGCGAGCACGGCAAGCGCATCGACTGGATGAAGCCTTTCACCAAGGTCAAGAACGTCTCCTACGCGCCGGGCGCCGTCTCGATCAAATGGTATGAGGATGGCGAAACCAACGTCGCCCATAACTGCGTGGATCGGCATCTGCCAGCGCGGCGCGACCAGACCGCCATCATCTGGGAAGGGGACGACCCCAAGGATTCCAGACACATCACCTATGGCGAACTGCATGAGCACGTCTGCCGCTTCGCCAATGTGCTGAAGGCGCACGGCGTCAAGAAGGGCGACCGTGTCACGATCTACCTGCCGATGATCCCGGAAGCGGCCTATGCGATGTTGGCCTGCGCTCGCATCGGCGCGATCCATTCGATCGTGTTCGGCGGATTCTCGCCCGATTCGCTCGCCAACCGCATCGAGGATTGCGACTCGAAAGTGGTGATCACTGCCGATGAAGGCCTGCGTGGCGGCCGCAGCGTGCCCCTGAAGAAGAACGTGGACGCTGCCGATCGCAAGGTCGCGCACGGCATCAAGAAGGTGATCGTCGTCAAGCGCACCGGCGGCGCTATCCACATGCAGGATGGCCGCGACGTCTGGTATCACGACGAGGTGGCCAAGGTCTCGGCCGACTGCCCGTGCGAGCCGATGAATGCGGAAGACCCGCTCTTCCTGCTCTACACCTCAGGCTCGACCGGCAAGCCCAAGGGCGTGGTGCACACCACCGGCGGCTATCTCGTCTACGCCTCGATGACGCACCATTACGTGTTCGACTACCACGAGGGCGACATCTATTGGTGCACCGCCGATGTCGGCTGGGTGACCGGGCACTCCTACATCGTCTACGGGCCGCTCGCCAACGGCGCGACCACGCTGATGTTCGAGGGCATTCCCAACTATCCCAGTGACAGCCGGTTCTGGGAAGTGATCGACAAGCACAAGGTCAACATCTTCTACACCGCGCCGACGGCGATCCGCGCGCTGATGGCAAAGGGGGAAGAGGCCGTGACGCGCACCAGCCGCGCCTCGCTCCGCCTGCTCGGCTCCGTTGGCGAGCCGATCAATCCGGAAGCCTGGGAATGGTACTATCGCGTCGTCGGCGACAGCCGCTGCCCGATCGTCGATACCTGGTGGCAGACCGAGACGGGCGGCATCCTCATCACGCCGCTGCCCGGCGCAATCGATCTGAAGCCGGGCTCGGCGACCAAGCCGTTCTTCGGCATCAAGCCGGAGATCGTCGACGCGGAGGGCAAGGTGCTTCAGGGCGCCTGCGAGGGCAATCTCGTGATCGCAGATAGCTGGCCCGGCCAGATGCGTACGGTATACCAGGACCATCAGCGCTTCATGGACACATATTTCGCGACCTATCCGAACAAGTATTTCACGGGCGACGGCTGCCGCCGCGACGAGGACGGCTATTACTGGATCACCGGCCGGGTCGATGACGTGATCAACGTGTCCGGCCACCGCATGGGCACGGCCGAAGTCGAATCCGCGCTCGTCGCGCATCCGAAGGTCTCGGAGGCGGCAGTGGTCGGCTATCCGCACGACATCAAGGGGCAGGGCATCTATGCCTATGTCACGCTGATGAACGGCGAGACGGCGGATGCTGACCTGAAGAAGGAACTCGTGTCCTGGGTCCGCAACGAGATCGGCCCGATCGCCTCGCCGGACATGCTGCAATTCGCACCCGGCCTGCCGAAGACGCGCTCCGGCAAGATCATGCGCCGCATCCTGCGCAAGATCGCCGAGGATGATTTCGGCTCGCTCGGCGACACCTCGACGCTCGCCGATCCGACGGTCGTCGACGATCTCATCGAGAATCGCCAGAACCGGCATTGATGGCGGGCGGCTGCGGCCGCCTCAGCTTTTTTTGAGGTTGCAGGTGAGCGCGCCGCCATAGAGCTTGCCCTCCTGCCAGCATCCGGTCGCGCGGCATTCGGTGAGCTTGGGCGTGCAATGGTCGGGCATGCAGTCCTTGTCGCGAGGCAGGCGCTGCTGGCAGCGGGCGGCGCAGGTCTTCTGGAAGCTGCTGCAGGATTCGGCCGCCAGCGCCGTGCCCACGCTGCCAGCGGCCAGCGCCAGTCCGGCCCACGCGGCGAGCACCGCGCCCAATCTCATCGTTCTCATTCCCATTGCCCCCGAATGCCCATCTGCGCACGGCGTGTCAGCTTGGCTTAACCTTAATACGGCTTTCACCGTGTTTCTTCAACGCGCCGAAACCGTTCGGCCTGCAGCGTCATTTTCGCAAAAGGAGCGGTGCGATGCGCAGGGAAGAACTGTTCAGCCTGGTGCAGGCATGGGTCGCGGTGATCGCGATGATCGCCGTTCTGTTCATGGTCGGGCCTGTCCGGGCGGTCGAACTCGTGCACAATCCGGGCTACGAGCCGGGTCAGATCATCGTCAGAAGCGGCGAGCGCAAACTTTACCTCATTGTCGATGGGGAACGGGCGCTGCGCTACCCCGTGGCGGTGGGCAAGCCAGGCAAGCAGTGGTTCGGCGTGAAAGCGATCGACGGCAAATATGTCCGCCCCGCCTGGAGCCCGCCGGCGGAGGTGAAGCGCGACGTGCCGAGCCTGCCGGACGTGATCGAGGGCGGCTCGCCGCACAATCCGATGGGCGAACGCGCGCTGACGCTGACCGGCGATGCCTACGCGATCCACGGCACCAACCGGCCGAAATCGGTCGGCACCTTCGCCTCCTATGGCTGCATTCGCATGTATAACGAGGACATCGTGGATCTGTACGACAGGGTGAAGGTCGGCACGCGCGTGGTGGTAACGCGATAGGCTCGCTCCTTTTTTGAACGACATTCAGGCGGTCTTGCAGTATTGAGCGCGTTTATTCGCACGCCTCATGCCGCCATGATCGAAATCGCCGCCCTTTACCATTTCATGCGCCTGCCGCATTACGCGGACCTCCGCGCGTCGCTGCAGACCCTGTTCGACGCCCATGGCGTCAAGGGCATTATCCTGCTGGCGCATGAAGGCTTCAACGGCACGCTGGCCGCCGAACCGGCGGCTCTGCACGCCGCACTCGAAGGCCTGCGGCAGATCACCGGCGCGGATTTCGAGCACAAGACCTCGCATGCCGGGACAATGCCCTTTCTGCGCATGAAGGTGCGGCTGAAGGCCGAGATCGTCACCATGGGCGAGCCCGATGTCGATCCGCTTGGGAGCATCGGGACCTATGTCGAGCCCGAGAACTGGAACGCGCTCATCAGCGACCCCGAGGTACTGGTGATCGACACGCGCAATGCCTACGAGACCCGCATTGGCACCTTCAAAGGCGCGCTCGACCCGCAGACAGACAGCTTCCGCGATTTCCCAGCGTATGTGCGCGACAACCTCGATCCGGCGCGGCACAGGAAGATCGCCATGTTCTGCACCGGCGGCATTCGCTGCGAGAAGGCGACATCGTTCATGAAGCAGGCGGGCTTCGACGAGGTCTATCATTTGAAGGGCGGCATCCTCAAATATCTCGAGACGGTCGACCCTGCGCAAAGCCTCTGGAACGGGGCCTGCTTCGTGTTCGACGAGCGCGTCGCGGTCGGGCATGGGCTTGGCGTCGAGGATTATGCGCTCTGCCATGGCTGCCGCGAGCCGCTATCGGCCGAGGACCGCGACCACGCGGATTATGAGCCCGGCGTTTCCTGCCGCTTCTGCGCGCCGAAGCTGACGCCGGAGCAGAAAGCCTCCGCCCGCGAGCGCCAGCGTCAGATCATGCTGGCGAAAGCGCGCGGCGAGCGGCATCTCGGGCCGAAGGACCAGTAGTCTTCAGCCCAGCGCCGCCAATACCCGCGCCCACGACCTGATGCCCTTGTGGAAGGATTTGAGGTCGTATTTCTCATTGGGCGAGTGGATGCGGTCATCGTCGAGGCCAAAGCCGATCAGCAGCGAATCAAGGCCGAGCGCTCGCTTGAATTCTCCGACCACGGGAATCGAGCCGCCCGAACCGATCACGGCCGGCGTGACGCGCCATTCGTCCTTCAGCGCGGCGACCGCGCGTTCGAGCTCCGGCCGGTCGGTCGGCACGTGGAATGGCTTCGACCCGCCATGCGAGACGAACTCGACCGAGCAATCATCCGGCACCTGGCTTTGGACGAAAGCGCGGAAATTCTCGCGGATCGGATCGGGATCCTGCTCGCCGACCAAGCGGAAGGATATCTTCGCGCTTGCCTGGGCCGGGATGACCGTTTTCGCCCCGACACCGGTATAGCCGCCGACGATGCCGTTGACGTCGCAGGTCGGGCGCGACTGCACCTGCTCGATCAGCATGCGGCCCGTCTCGCCGGCCGATCTCCTCAGACCGATCGGACCGAGGAAATTCGTCTCGTTGAGATCGAGCTTGCGCCAGCCATCGAGCACGGATGCGGAGGGCTCGCTCACGCCGGCATAGAAGTCCGGCACCATGATCCGGCCATCGGCATCATGCAGCGAGGCGATGATCGCCGAGAGCACATGGATCGGGTTGCGCGCCGCGCCGCCATAAAGACCGGAATGCAGGTCGCGATCCGCACAGCGGATGATGATTTCCTCGTAGAGCAGGCCGCGCAACGAGGTGGTGACGGCGGGCGTGTCACCATCCCACATGCCGGTGTCGCAAACGAGCGCGATATCGGCCTGCAATGCCGCCGCGTGCTCTTTGATGAATAAGGGCAGATTGCCCGAGCCCGATTCCTCCTCGCCCTCGATGCAGATGCGGATATGGGCCGGCAGGCCGCCCTGAACCTGGAGCATGGCGCGGCAGGCCTCGACGAAGGTCATCAACTGGCCCTTGTCGTCGGCTGCACCGCGGGCGCAGATCACTTTCTTGCCGTTTTCCAGCGTGTTGAGCCGCGGATCGAACGGGTCGGCGGTCCATAGATCCAGCGGGTCGACAGGTTGTACGTCGTAATGGCCGTAGAACAGCAGCGTGCGGGCATCGGGGTTGGCGGATTCGAGATGCGCGGTGACGATCGGATGGCCCTTCGTCTCGACGAGCTCTGTGTTGAACCCCATGCTCATGAGGTCGGAGATCAGCCAGTTGGCGGCGGCGTGGCACTGCGTGGCGTAGGCGGGATCGGTCGAGATGGACGGAATGCGCAGAAACGCGAACAGCCTTTGCAGGCTGGCGTCCATCGATTGATCGATAAGGTCGAGCACCGGCTGAAAGCCTGTTGTCGTCGCTGCAGGCGGGCTGTTGTCGTCCATGTCGTTCCTCCACGAAATTTCTGGCGTTGTATCGGTGCCGGGTCCGGCGGCTCGGCGGCGGAATGGCTCGCCGCCTTCATCCGCTCAATTCATGTCCGGGTTCCAGTAGCTCACGATCGTGTCGAGATCGGGCCGGGCCCGGTCCGGCTGCGTGCTGTCGGTCGTTCCAAGCAGGATGATTCCGGCGACGCTTTCCTCCGGACCGATCTGGAGCGCCGCATGCGCCACGGGATGATAGGCCGCCCAGCCGGTGATCCAGTTGGCGCCGAACCCCGCTGCTCCGGCAGCGGTAACCAAATTCATGCAGGCCGCGCCGGCCGACAGGGTCTGCTCCACTGCGGGGATGTCGCCAGCAACGATCCTGCTGACGACGATGACGATGACCGGGGCGATCGTGAACACCTTTTTGATCTTCTGTTCGGCGAGCAGGCGGTCTTCCGGCGGCGCGCTCGCAAGCGCGTCGATCATATGCCGGCTCAGCGTGTTCCGCGCTTCGCCGCGAACGACGATGAAGCGCCATGGCGTCAGGGCACCATGATCCGGCACGCGGGCCGCGATGGCGAGAAACCGTCGAAGGCCGGCCTCGCTCGGGCCGGGCTCGCGCAGCGTCGCGGTTGCGGCGGATCGGCGGGATTCGAGAAAGGCGAGCACTGCTGCTCGTGAAGCGTCGGTCGGACAGGAGGTCAATTCGGGTCGTCTTTACGTTCGGCGGCTTGATCGATCGTCTAGCCTTGCACCAAAACGGGGTTCGATGAAAGCGCGGCCGCACCTTCAGAACGTTCCATGTCGGGCGAAGATGATTTCGATCAAATAATGCGGTCTTGCCGGGCGCGATTGCGTTTTTCCTTTTTCGCGGCATGTTCTAGTCAATCCTTTACGATTTCGATCGAATGCTCCTGCGATCATGCCAATCCGCCTGCCCGGTTCTCATCGCTTTGCGGCATTTCTTCTCGCCATGGCGGTCGCTGGCGTCGTCATGCTCGTGCCGGCCGGGGCAAGTCGTGCCGAAGGCGATGCCGCGGCAGGTTCCTGCGCCGCGGCGAGCGGGCCGAGCCAGCGCCTGCGGGGTGTCAGCGCTCGCAACGAGCTGCTGCTCGACGACGGGCGCTCCGTGCGCCTTGCCGGCCTCGACCTGGCGCTGCCCCCGCCGGAGGGCGCGTCCTGGTCGGAATTTCTCGAGACGCTCGCGCGCAATGCCTCGCTGAGGCTTGGAGCCGTCTCCGGGCCTGACCGCTGGGGCAGGACCAACGCGCAAGTCTTCGTGAAGCCGGACGAGGCCGAAAGCGAGGCGTGGCTGCAGGGCTATCTGCTCGATACGGGCAGCGCCCGCCTGCTGCCCGAGGCCGAGGCAAGGAGTTGCTGGGGCGCGATGATCGAGGCCGAGACCGCCGCACGCAAGCAAAAGCGTGGCCTCTGGACGGCGAGCGGTGCCGTTTTTTCTTCCGACCGGCCAGCCGATATTTTCAAAAAACGTGGCGAACTTGCCATGGTGGAGGGAAAGATTATCGGCATCGGTGAATCGCGCGCCGTTTTTTATTTGAATTTCGGCCGCTCATGGCGGAATGACTTTACCGTCATCGTTCTGAAGCGGCAGATGAAGCAGTTTGAGTCGGCGGGTTTGAAAATCAGCGAGCTGGTCGATAAATCCGTGCGGGTGCGCGGTATCGTCGATGGGCAGTACGGCCCGCGCATCGAGGCGTCGATGCCTGAACAGATCGAAAAGCTGGATTAGTTCGAAGATGTCGCCAGGTCTTGCAAGCTCGACATCGCCACGCCCGCCGCATGGGCGAAGGGCAGGCGCGCTCTGCGCTCTGTTCGGCGCGGCGCTGCTTCTCGCCGCCTGCGCGTCGGATGCGATCGTGCCGCTGCCGCCGGAAAAACCGTCGCAGCTCAATGCCCCCCGTCAGGTCGATGCGGCCTCGGCGGCGGAGCACCGCCGATTGCTTGCGGCCTTCAATGGCGAATATCGCGCCCCGGCCGCGCAGGCGTTGATCGACGAGACGGTAACGCGGCTCGCCAACGCGACAGAGCGGCCGGACCTTCACTATCGCGTCACGATCCTCAATACGGGTCGCGTCAACGCCTTCGCGCTGCCGACCGGATATATCTACGTGACCCGCGGCCTGTTGGCGCTCGCCAACGACACGTCCGAACTCAGCTCCGTGCTCGCCCACGAGATGGCGCATGTGACGGCGCGCCATGCCGTGGAGCGGGCGGAGCTCGAGCGCCGCTCCGTGCTCGTGAGCAAGGTGAACTCCGATCTGCTCAACGATCCGCAGGCGGGCCAAGTCCGGCAGGATCAGGGGCGCGTCGCCATTGCCAGCTTCTCGCGCCAGCAGGAGCTCGAAGCCGATCAGATCAGCGTGCGCACCGTCGCCAAGGCCGGCTTCGATCCTTATGGCCCGACACGTTTCCTGCAGTCGCTTGGCCGCAGCTCCGTGCTGCGCGGCCGCCAGGGCGACCGGACGACCGTCGATTTCCTCGCGACGCATCCCGCGACGCCGGAGCGCGTGCAGGCGGCGTTGCTTGCCGCCCGCCAGATCGGCGCGCCGCAGTCAAGCGAGGCCAACCAGGCCGAGCGCAACCGTTATCTTGCCGCGATCAACGGCATGATCTTCGGCGACGATCCGGCAGACGGGCTGGTGCGCGGCTCGAAATTCGTGCATCCGCGGCTTGGCTTCGCCTTCAGCGCGCCTGACGGCTTCCAGCTCGAAAACTCCGCCGACGCCGTGCTCGGCATCAAGGAAAACGGTCAGCAGGCGCTGCGCTTCGAGAGCATCAAGCTGCCGCAAGGCATGACGATCGACGATTATCTCAAGACGAGCCCCATTCCCGAGGCGCCGACCACCAATATCGAGCCGATCACCGTCGGCGGCATCCAGGGCGCGACCGCGCTTGCGAACAGCAACGACTGGACCTATCGCTTCGCGGTGCTGCAATCGGGTCCGCGTGCCTACCGCATGATTCTCGCGGCGCAAAGCTATACGCCGGAGGTCGATCAGCAATTCAGGAAGAGCATCGCGACCTATCATACGCCGACGGCCGAGGAACTCGCCGGCACCAAGCCGCAGAAACTCGCCATCGTCATCGCCCAGGCCGGCGACACCGCGCAGTCTCTCGCAAGCCGCATGGCCGGCGAACGCGATCGTGCGCTCGAGCGCTTCGCCATCCTCAACGGGCTCGAGGACGATCAGACGATCAAGCCCGGAACGCGCTACAAGATCATCACGCAGTAACGCTCAGGCGACCTTCACCGCGACGCCGCCCTTTGCGATGAGACGGATCGTACCTGCGACGAGCAGGACGACGACGAGGTTGGCGGCGGCGAAGAGCGGCAGCGCAAGGGTCGCGACGATGCCGGTCTCGCCGCGCTCGACGAAGCGCAACGCCGCGAGCGGCACAGCCGTGACGCCGAATGAATACGCCCAGTAGCCGATCGAGAAGGGCTGTTTCAAAAGCCAGGGCAGAAGGCGCAGCATGATGAGCGACAGAAAGCAGGCATGGCCGAAGAGCGCATGCGCGAAGATGTCGGGCGCGCCGTTGGTGAGCGCGAGATAGGCGACGCAGGCGCTCGATGGCGGCGCATAGAAGATGCCCATGCTTGCGCGCTGGCCGGCCGGAAGCTCCGAGGTGAACAGGCGCTGCAGCAGCACCGATTCAAGCCCCATCCAGGACAGCATGCCAACGCCGAAGAACAGCATGCCCCAATCGGCATGGCCAAGCACGCCGCAGGCGATGGCGCAGACGAAAGAGCCGCCGATCGCCGGCATGAAGATGACGGGCGGAATGTCGGCGGGCTTGGCCTCGCCAAGCCAGAGCGGACCGAGCCTGACGACGTAGAGGATGATTTCGGCGCAGACGCCGGCGACCAGCATGGCGTTTGCAGCGGCAGGAAGATGCGGTGCGATGGCGACCGCGGCGATCAGCGTCGACATGGGCAGCAGTGCGAAATAAAGGCTCGTCACCGGGTTGCGCCATTCTGCGAGCGCCAGCGGCGTATCGATCAGCCAGCGCAGGAGCCAGAGGCCGAGACAGATCGCCCAGGCGATGAACGCAGCCCAGGCGAGGACGTCCGACACGATGATCGGCACGCCGAAGAGATGGCTGCACACGCGCCATCCGGCGGACAGGCCGCCAATGCCGAGCACCATGCCGAGGCTCGATATCGGCACGCCGAGGCGCTTCAGGGGATGAGTGGCGGCAAGTTCGGCCGGCTTGCTCTGCAATGGATGGTCGATGGCGATTGACCCGTTTGCCTGCGATGAAACAGCAGATGGTCCTAGCCCCGCCGCCAGAGCCACGGCAACCATTTTCCGCGCCGCCCCGGCAAAGATGCTTGACTCACCCGACCTTCCTCTCCACCTTCCGGCGCGCCTGACAGGGCCGCGCCCGTGCAAGGCCGTTCGCCCTTCCGACCCACGACCGGCGTCCGAGCGAAATGAAGCGCGCAACCATGCACGGGTTTTCACGTGCCATGAGAGCGGCTTTCCAGGAACATAGATGCGCGCTTATCTCGATTTTGAAAAACCGATTGCCGAGCTTGAGGCGAAAATCGTCGAGCTCAAGGATCTGGCCGCCAGCGGCAACCCTGCTTCGCTCGGCGAGGAGATCCGCAAGCTCGAGCAGCGCGCCGATACCACGCTGAAGGAATTATACGGCGCGCTTACGCCGTGGCAGAAGACGCAGGTCGCGCGTCATCCGGACCGGCCGCATTTCGTCGACTACGTGAAGCGCCTCGTCACCGATTTCACGCCGCTCGCGGGCGACCGCGCGTTCGGCGAGGACGAGGCGATCATCGGTGGCTTTGGCCGATTCGAAGGCCAGTCCGTCTGCGTGATCGGCCAGGAGAAGGGCTCCGACACCGAGAGCCGCCTTCGTCACAATTTCGGCATGGCTCGGCCCGAGGGCTACCGTAAGGCGATCAGGCTGATGGAGATGGCCGACCGTTTCGACATCCCGGTGATCTCGCTGGTCGACACGGCCGGTGCCTATCCCGGCATCGGCGCGGAGGAGCGCGGCCAAGCCGAGGCCATCGCCCGCTCGACCGAGGCCTGTCTCGAGCTCGGCGTGCCGAATGTCGCGATCATTATCGGCGAGGGCGGCTCAGGCGGTGCCATCGCGCTCGCCACGGCGAACCGGGTGATGATGCTGGAGCACTCGATCTACTCCGTCATCTCGCCCGAAGGCGCTGCCTCGATCCTGTGGCGCGATGGCGCGCGGGCGCAGGAGGCGGCGACCAGCATGAAGATCACCGCGCAGGACCTCATCCGCTTCGGCGTGGTGGACGAGATCATCGCAGAGCCGGCGGGCGGCGCGCATCGCAACCCGCAGGCCGCCATCGAGAGCGCGGGGCGGGCGATATCGAATGCACTCGCCCAGTTCACAGGAAGCGCCCGCGATGATATACGCAGCCGGCGCGCGGAAAAATTCCTTGCAATCGGGCGCAAGTTTTAGGCACCCTTGGTGGTGGTCGTTGACGTGCATGGCGATGCGGGCAGATTTAGCGGAATGTTAACCCTGCCATCCTCTTGCTCTGCGCTATGTGGCAAAGCTGGTTTATGGTAGCGATGAATTAAGGATAATCGCTGCTTCAAGGCATTCATCGCGTTTTACTCATACGTTTATCCCGAGACACCGATCCATGATGCATCAACTTCGCGCAGCAGGCCGCAGGTCGCTCTTCTCCGCAGTAGCCCTCGCCGCGCTGGCGCTTTCCGGCTGCGTCCAGGAAGATTCGCTGCCGCGCAACAGCCGCCACTACGTGCCGCTGCCGCAGAAGACGCTCTCGCTCATGGCGGAGAAGAACATGACGAAGGAGGCGCCGATCCTGATCCGCGCCTACAAGCAGGAGAGCGAGCTCGAGATCTGGAAGAAGGACTCGCAGGGCAAATACGCCCATCTGAAGACCTTCCCGATGTGCCGCTGGTCCGGCCAGCTCGGCCCCAAGACCCGCGAGGGCGACCGCCAGGTGCCTGAAGGGTTCTACGCGATCACGCCGGGGCAGCTCAATCCCAACTCGAATTACTATCTCTCGTTCAATGTCGGCTATCCCAACCAGCTCGACAAGGCGTATGGGCGCGATGGCGGCCTCATCATGGTGCATGGCGCATGCTCCTCGGCCGGTTGCCTGTCGATGACCGACGAGCAGATCGCCGAAATCTACGCGCTGACGCGGGAAGCCTTTGCCGGCGGCCAGCAGCAGGTGCAGATGCAGTCCATGCCGTTCCGCATGACGCCAGCCAACCTCGCCAAATTCCGTGCTGATCCCAACATCGCCTTCTGGAAGAATTTGAAGGAAGGCTCCGATCATTTTGAGGTGACGAAGCAGGAGCCCAAGGTCGGCATCTGTGGCAAGAAATACGTGTTCGACGTCGATTCCAAGGGCGTGCCGCTTGACGCCTCCAGGCCGTGCCCGGCCCTTTCGACCGATACGGCGATCGCGAGCGCCGTGAAGGAGAAGGAGCACTCCGACGAGGTGAAGGTGGCCGAACTCGTCAGCCAGGGCGTTAAGGCCGTGCGCCGCACCTATGTGGATGGCGATCAGCACCCCTCGTTCAAGAGCACGCTCACGGCCGATGGCAGCGTCGCCACGCGCTCGGGCCGGTTCGTCGAGGTCAGCCAGACGCATGCGCTCAACGGCGCGACCGAGGTTGCGATCGAGGATGTCGGCGTCAAGGCCTCGAAGGTTTCGACCGCCGTCGCCTCGCTGTCCCGCAAGGCGGCACCTGCGCCGGTCGCCGAGCCGGCGGCATCGCCAGCTCTGGCGCTGGCATCGGAGCCCGCCGCGCCGCAGGTGCTTGCAGCGCTGCCCGCCGGCCAGGCTGTCGCAGTTGCGCCCTCCCTGTCGCCTGTCGAGGCTTTGACGCCGCCCGCTGCCAAGACTTCGGCTCTGCCTTTCTATTCGAGCTGGCTCGGTGGAGGTGAAACGAAGGCTGAAACGCCGGTTTCGCTCGCGCCGACGCCTGCAGCAGCTCCGGCTCCCGCCGCGCTGCCTGCCACTGCGCCTGGAAAGCTTGGCGCGGCCGCGAAGCCCGCTGATGCGAAGGCCTCCACCGGGAAGACGCCAGACAGCAAGACTCCAGAGGGCAAGGCCGTTGAAGGCAAACCCGTCGCCAAGAAGCAGGCTGCCGTTCATCCGGGTGTGACGCCGGCAGCCGCTGGCGGCAAGCCGGCTTCTGACAGAACACCCGGCTCGGCCAAAACGTCCGTCACCGGCAAGGTCTCGGTAAAAGCCGCGCCCGTGACCGTTGCCGCGAAGTCGGCGCTCTAAAGCCACGCTCGCCGCGTCAAGACGGCCGGGGCTCGTCATGCCGCGCCCCATCGTCCTCGCGGTTTTCGCGGCGCTTGTCTCATTCAATCCACTGACGGAATTGCGTGCTCAAGAGCAGCGCGGCGCATCGCCGCCGCAGGTTGCACGACCGGACGTTCACTCCGCAGCATCGCCAGCAACCGAAGTGTGGAACAGTGGTACGAAAGCCGCGACGCCTTTCGATGTGCGCGAGCCATACCGCGTGATCGCGCGGCGCGAGGCGGCTCGGCTCGGCGTGCCCTACGAACTCGTCGATGCCGTGATGTCCGTCGAAAGCCGCTACAACCCGCTGGCTGGCGGCAAGGCCGGCGAGGTCGGGCTGATGCAGGTGATGCCGCAAACTGCAAGGCTGCTCGGCTTCAACGGCACCAACCAGCAGCTATCGGAGCCCGAGACCAACATCAGGCTTGGCGCGGCCTATCTCGCGGGAGCATGGAAGCTCGCCAATCAGGATATCTGCACGGCGGTGATGAAGTATCGCGCCGGGCACAACGAGACGCGGTTTTCGGTCTTGTCCGTGCGCTACTGCATGCGCGTACGCCAGCATCTTGCCAGCCTCGACTACCCTGTCACAGGCTCGCTGCCCGCGCCGACCTTCGGTTTCGAGGCGGATGTCACTCGCATGGGCGTCGCGATCGGCTCCGTCGCCGCAGCCCGCCGGCACGCAACCGGCCGCAAGCTGCGCAGCCGGGTGGGCTGGGGCGCTCATGACGCGAGGCTGAAGGCCCTCGATGCAAGGGTGAAAGGCATCAGCCTCGGCAACTGAAGCCTCAGCGGATCGAGAAGTTGACCGATCCGAGCCCTGCGACGCTGCCCTCGATCGTGTCGCCGCGCTTCAAGCTTGCGACACCTGACGGCGTTCCGGTGAAGATGAGGTCGCCGGGCATCAGGCGCATGTCCTTCGAGGCATAGGCGATGATCTCCGGGATCGACCAGATGAGATCGGCGACATCCTGATCCTGCTTGACGACGCCGTTGACGCTGATGCTGATGCGGCCCTTCGCGATATGGCCAACCGATGCAGCGGGGTGGATCGGCCCGCACGGCGCGGAATGATCGAAGCCCTTCGACCAATCCCATGGATGCGAATTCTTCTTGGCCCGATTCTGCACGTCGCGCTTGGTGAGATCGATGCCGACCGCGTAGCCATAGACATGGTCGAGCGCGGCTGCCTCGCTGATCGCGAAGCCCTCCTTGCCGATCGCCACCACGAGTTCGATCTCGTGATGCAGATCCTCGGTTCCGGGCGGGTAATCGATCGCGGCGCCGTCCTCGACGATGGTGTCCGCCGGCTTCATGAAGAAGAAGGGTGGCTCGCGGCTCGGATCATTGCCCATCTCGCGCGCATGCGCCTCGTAATTGCGCCCGACGCAAAGGATGCGCCGCACCGCAAAACGTGCGTCCGAGCCTTTGATGGCGAGGGAGACTGGCGGCTGAGGCGGAAACACATAGGTCATGAGAAGCGTCGCTTTCACAGTGCGTGGCAGGCAAGGCCAAGCCGGATAAATCAGGCATGAACGCCGTTTTCAGATCACATTCAAGCGCGCTGGTCCAGAGTGGCTGCAGCGATGAGGCATCAAGCCTCGTCGCACAAGAAAAGGACCGATGATCATGTTTCGCAATCTCATGCTTTCAGCCGTCGCTGCCGCGACCCTGGGTGTCGCGGCGATCGGAACGTCCAGCGCCGCGTCCGCGCATGACTGGTACCAGGGCGGCGCAAGGGTGCCGGATACCTACGACCTCAGCAGGCCTCACCATGTCTGGCGCGAGCGGCCTGTCGTCGTCGAGGAGCGTATCGTGGTCGAGCGTCCGGCCTATCCCTACGGCTATGGCTGGAGGCGGCCCGTCTATGCCGGCTATGGTTATGGCCACAGATTTTACGGCCGTCACTTCTATCGCGGCTGGTGAAGCCGGGCCTTCGCGCAAATAAAAAACCCGGCCACGAGGCCGGGTTTTCCTGTTGTGCATGAAGATGCGCCTGATCAGGCCGCTTCTTCCTGCGCATCGTCGTCCTCGACTTCCGCCTCGACCTCGTCCGCAGCGCCTTTGGCGCGGCGCGGATTCTTCGAGAGGTTCGATTCGATCTTCTTCAAGGCCTCGGTCTCGGTCACGTCATCGACGACCGCGAGCTCATCGACGAGGCGCGCGAGCGCCTGTTCGTAAAGCTGGCGCTCGGAATAGGACTGCTCCGGCTGCAATTCGGAGCGGTAGAGGTCACGAACCACCTCGGCGATCGCGGTGATGTCGCCGGAATTGATCTTGGCTTCATATTCCTGCGCGCGGCGGCTCCACATGGTGCGCTTGACGCGGGCGCGGCCCGTCAGGATCAGCATCGCTTTTGCGATCATTTCCGGCTCGGAGAGCTTGCGCATGCCGACGGAGACGACCTTGGCGGTGGGAACACGCAGCGTCATCTTTTCCTTGGGAAAATTGATCACGAACAATTCGAGCTTGTAGCCGGCGATCTCCTGCTCCTCTATGGCGGTGATCCTGCCGACGCCGTGCGCCGGATAAACCACTGCTTCGCCCGTCTTGAAACCCTGCTTGGTCACCGTTTTTTTCGTGCTCATTAGCGTCCTCACAAAATGCGCGATGCCTGCCGGAGCAGGGCCGCGCATATCCGGTTTATTTTGGCTGACCGCTCGAACTGAGGCAGCGCAAAACGAATTTGATGACGAGCGGAGGAAGCGATCCTCGATAGTGAAGTCATCCGCCTACAAACCAAATAGTCTCGACCAGGGGCGGCACTCGCCGACCTGAGCAGTCCTCACCTTTCAAAAGACGAAAAGAGTTGCCCCTGCGCGGATCGTCGCGCGATGCAAGCAGGTTGTCGGGTAGATCAAGAAACCGTCCTGAGACAAAAATAGCCGATCCAGGTCGAAATTTGGATTGTCAGATACGGTATCACAAAAAACGGCAAAAATCAAAAAGAAGTCGAGCGGGCGTTTACGAAGGTTAACGCCGCGCCGCATCTTCGTTAAATTTGTCCGACATACCGCTCAGAAATCGTAAATGAGCCGGAAGACGCGGTCGTTCAGTCGCCGCTGCCTGGATTTGCCGAGAAATGCGCCTCAAGCTTGTTCGGCACGCCATCGAAAGACTTGGCGTCGGCTGGCGCCTCGCGCTTGATCGTGATGTTCGGCCAGACCTTGGCGTATTCGACGTTGAGCTTCAGCCAGCTTTCAAGGCCCGGCTCGGTGTCCGCCTTGATCGCTTCTGCAGGGCATTCCGGCTCGCAGACGCCGCAGTCGATGCATTCGTCCGGGTGGATGACGAGCATGTTTTCGCCCTCGTAGAAGCAATCCACCGGGCAGACCTCGACGCAGTCCATGTATTTGCACTTGATGCAGTTATCGGTGACCACATAGGTCATCGGCTCATCCTTATCATCATCGCTTCCGGTCTTGCCGGGGCGCCGTTGTTCAATCGATCTGAGGCATTAGCGGTTCGGCAGGCAGGGCGCAAGCTCAAGAATTGTCACGCCTCATACGCGCCGGAAGCGCCAGGCGCGGCGCCTGCCGCCCGTCAGCCGGACTGGTTTTCATAGAGCGTCTGCGCCTCGGTCGCCGGTCCCCGGCGCTCGCCCGGCAGCACCACCTTGAGGACGAGAACCTGTCGTTCAAGCGATATGGTGAGCACGTCGCCGGCCTTGATGAGCTTGGCCGGCTGTTGCGCGCGCGTTCCATTGACCCGCACGTAACCGTCCTTGATTAGCGTCGCGGCCTTCTCCCGGCTCTTCAGGATGCGGGCGAAGAACAGCCATTTGTCGAGGCGCTGCCTGGCGGCTTCGGTCATGCAAGGCGTTTCATTGCGAGGCGTCTCATCATGTCCTCAAGCCTGAACAAAAAAGCGCGCCGCCGCTCAGGACTTGCCCTCGAGCTGAGCCTTCAACGCCGCGAGCTTGGCGAAGGGCGAATCAGGATCGGCCTGCCGCTCCTGCTTGGGCGTCTGGGAGAATGATTGCCCGGAATTGCGCCCTTCGGCGAACCGGTTGCCGCCGCGCTCATTGCCACGCCGGTCGTCGGAGTGGGGACGGCCGCCATTCTGCCGCTTGCCCGCCGCGCCCGGCCTCTCTCCGCCCAGCCTATCGCCGCCCGGTCGATCCTGCCGTACCGGTTTTGCCGGGTCGCGCGTCCAGAGCGTGCGCGGCGCGGCCTCTCCATCTTTCGCGGCTTCGGCTGGCGCGGCGGGCTTGTTCGGGTCACGCACCCAAAGCTGGCGGCCGAGCTTCGGCTTGTCGGCCTTGTCCCTGTTCCTTGACTTGCGCTGATGGTCGCCGCGATCGAAGCGGGCGGCCCGCCAGACCTCGATCATGACGGGTTCGGCAGGCTCAGCGCTTGCGGGTGTGTCGGCGCTTTCGGGTGTGTCGGCGCCTTCAGTCTGTTGGGTGGCGGAAGCGTCTTCGCCCTCCACAACCGCTTCGACCGCGCGTTCCGCGTGCGACGTATTATCCGTCGGCTCTTCAGAAGCCGGCGGCGGCTCGATTTGCTCCTCGGCCGGTATCGAATGCTCTACCTCGGCCGCGGCCAGCGGCTCGGCTGCCTCCTCGGCTGGGGTGGAGATAGCCTCGGTCGGCGATTCGGCCTGTTCGCCGGATGGCTCGATTTCTGGTGCCGGCTCCTCGATCGTCGCGGCCTGTGGTTCCTCTGCGCTTGCCTTCATGGCTTCGCTGCCCGGCAGCGGGACGATCGGTTTTGGCTCCGGCAGAGGCTTCTTCTCGCTGCGATAACCGAGCGATTTCAGGATCGCGGCAAAATCTTCGCCCGAGCAGCCGACGAGCGAGGTCATCGCCACGCTGACGGTGAAGCCGTCGCCTTCCGTCGCGCCTGCCGGCGGTGCACCCGGCGTGATGCCCGGCTTGAAGGCGATGGCAGGACGGATGAGATCGGCGAGTCGCTCCAGAATGTCGATGCGCACGGCACGCGGGCCGCAGACGCGAAAGCCCGCCGCGCGGTAGAGGCCCTTTGGCAATGTCTCGTCCGCGGGAAAGGAGGTACGCCCGGAAGACGAGAGATGCACGATGTCGTCGAGCCCCTTCGGCTCGAGCCCGCCATGCTTCAGCATCCAGAGCTGGGCGGCGAGTGCGCGCGCGGCGGGCTTCATCAGTTGCGGCGTGTAGATATGATAACTGCCGAAGCGCACGCCGAGCTTGCGCAGCTCCGCCCGGCCCGGCTGGTCGAGGCTTTTCACGTCGTTCGCGACGCCGGCGCGTTCGAGAACGCCGAGGTTCTCGGCAAGCTGGTACCCAAGCCCCCGGCCAATGCCGGTCAGCGTCTCGCCGGCCTCCAGCGTGAGAAGCGGCCCGAGATATTTGGCGACATGCGCCTTCAGCCAGAGCGTGAGCCTCGCTTCCACCTGCTCGCGCGGCGGTCCGCTCAAATGCTCGTCCGCGAGGATGATGAAGCGCGGCTCCAGCGTCTTCTCGCCCGCCTGGAGCTTCGCGACCGGTTCGCCGAGCCAACGGATCGTTCCGTCAAGCGCGAGGGCGAAGCTGCCATCCTCCGCGGCGGAGAAGCGGGTCGCGCGCGCCTCGATCTCGGAGGCGAGCGATTTGGCGGCGACGGCGCGCATCGCCTTTGCTTCCGGCGTATCGACGCCCATGCCCTGCGTGTCTGCGGTGAAGCGGAAGCCGGAAAGCTTGCCTACGGTCTGGCCTTCGACCAGCACGTCGCCATTCGTCGTCACTTCGGCTTCCAACATCGAGTTTTCCCGTAACCGTCGCATCAGCACCGAGGTGCGCCGATCGACAAACCGCGCCGCTAGCTTTTCATGAAGCGCATCGGAGAGGTTATCCTCTACCTTACGCGTCACGCGCTGCCAATGCTCCGGATCGCGCAGCCAATCAACCCGGTTTGCGCAAAAAGTCCATGTTCTGATCTGCGCCAGACGGGCCGAAAGCGTGTCGATCTCGCCCTCCGGCTTGTTGCAGAGCGCGATCTGCGCCGCAAACCAGTCGACGGGAATGAACTCGCCGCGCATCAGGAATTCATAGATCGAGATGGCGAGGTCGGCGTGATGGTGGTGGGCGACCTTGCGATAGTCCGGCAGCGCGCAGACCTCCCAGAGCCTGCGGACGGCGGCTGGCGTCGATGCGAGATCGCGGATGTCGGGCCGGCTGGCGGCGATCTCGAGCGTGATCTCGTCCGCTGCGGTCGGCGCGCTCGTCACGCCCTGTTCCTGCGGCGGCACCTGGAGGCTCGCCTGAAGCGCCTTCAGCGACGAGAACTGCAGATCGGGATTGCGCCAGTTGATCACGCGCACCGCATCGAAATCATGGCCTTCGAGCTGCTCGACCAGCTCCTGCTCGAACGGTGCGCAGCGGGCGCTGGTGCCGAATGTGCCGTCCTTCAGATGCCGCCCGGCGCGCCCGGCAATCTGCGCCATCTCGGCCGGAGTGAGCCTGCGATGGTGATAACCGTCGAACTTCCGGTCAGCGGCGAATGCGACGTGGTCGATTTCGAGGTTCAGTCCCATGCCGATCGCGTCGGTCGCGACGATATGATCGACATCGCCGTTCTGGAAGAGCTCGACCTGGGCGTTGCGGGTGCGTGGGCTGAGCGCCCCCATCACGACGGCCGCCCCGCCGCGCTGGCGGCGGATCAGCTCGGCGATGGCGTAGACTTCTTCAGCGGAGAAAGCGACGATTGCCGAGCGCGGCGGCAGGCGCGTGATCTTGCGCTCGCCGGCGAAACTCAGCTTCGAGAGGCGCGGCCGCGAAATGATGTTGGCCCCGGGCAGCAGACGCTCCACCAGCGGCTTCATCGTCGAGGATCCGATGATCAGCGTCTCCTCGCGGCCCCGCATGTTGAGCATCGCGTTGGTGAAGACATGGCCGCGGTCGGAATCGGCGGCGAGCTGGATTTCGTCGATCGCGAGAAAGGCGACGTCGAGATCGCGTGGCATCGCCTCGACGGTCGCGATCCAGTAGCGCGCATGCTTGGGCTTGATCTTCTCCTCGCCGGTAATGAGGGCGACCTTGTCCTTGCCGACCCGATCGACGACACGGTTATAGACCTCGCGGGCAAGCAGACGGAGCGGCAGGCCGATCAGCCCGCTTGAATGGCCGAGCATGCGTTCGATGGCGAGATGGGTCTTGCCGGTGTTCGTCGGACCCAGAACCGCCGTCACGCCACGCGCGCGCAGGTTGGGAGGGAGGGAACCGCTCAGCATCGCCCCTCCTTCGCATATGCGCCGCTTTGGAACAACCTTGGATGGGCTGAAGTGCCATCGCTTAGCGAATCGAACGTGATGCGAACGAATCGCGACCGAATCGATATCGCAGAATCGGCACTCGATGAGTCGTCTTTTGTCCAGACGCAAGATGTTGAAACTGAATTCCGAGTCAAAGCTAAATGTTGAATCCTGGCTAGACTGACGTGACGAAGCGCTAGACTCAGGCCACCGAGGCGCTGGCTGAAGAAGACTCGGCATTCCGATCGGTTAAACTTTAACGCGGCCGACCGCTCATGGCCGCCTCTCTGTTCATCTTTGGACGGAAGGCCGAACATTGCAGGCACGAATCGGCTCGAATTGATTCGAAAGGGCGGCCTGGCCTCGATCGACGCGAGCGATGATGTTCTTCAAGTGGGTGCCGCGCGCGAATGCACAATGGGCGGGCGGGTAAAATGTTAAGGGCCGCGTGCCTTCATGGCACAGATTTCGAGCGTGCCGGCCCGAAAGCAGGTGTGAGGATGGTTAACGGATCATCAACGATTAACCATATGCGGCTCTCGAACCTGCCGCGCCTACCGGGTGACGTTAACGGTCTCTGCCTCGATGACCGAGGTGCCGATCTGCGTCTTCACCGAAATCCGGAAGGGGACAAGTACGCCTGTGTCGCCCGCCGGGATGAGCCAGGCGCTCATCTCGCGGTTGTTCTGCATGTAGGTGACCTGCTTCTTGTTGAGCCTGTGCCCTGCGATCGGCGTATACCGCGCCGAGCAGACGAGCGCGGGCCCGGCATAGCCCGGCACGCTCACATCCTTGGTTCCGGAATAGCTCAGCGTCACGTTGAAGCGCTGCGCGCCGTCGTAGACGGGCAGCACTCGGTCGCAGGAGCTCGGCTCGAACGGCTTGCCTCTCACCGGCATCACCAGCGCGCCGATCGGATCGACGATGCCCTGCTTGTTGCGCGGCGTGATCGGCACGCGGTCGGGATGCTCGTCGAAGGGCGGGTCGATCGCCACGGTGTTGACCTGCGCGTTGCTCACCGACATGCGGATCGTGCGGGTCATCTGCGAGTTGGAGGCCGAAAGCGCATAGCCAGATGAGAGCGGACGGCCGTTGACGATGCTGCCCGTGGCATCCGCCGCGCCGCTGCCGCCGACGATCATGCCGACGAGGCCGTTGAGCTTGGCCCTCAGATTGATCGCGTAGCGATCTTTTGCGATGTTGCCGCTCATGGAGGCGTTGCCGAGCGCCAGCCCGGCGAGCGAGATGCGGTAGCGCATGTCCACCGCATCGGCGCGGGCCGGCTGCCCACCGAGCACGAGGGCGGTGAAGGCCGCTCCCATGAGGAGGGTGTTGCCCGAACGAAGGATGCGCATGGTCATGGGGTCTCGCTGGCCGATCGTGATGATCCACGAAACACGGATATGGTTAATAAAGGTTTTTTGATGAAGCAACCGCATCGCGGTGGCCGTCGCGCAAGGGCTGTCGTGCCGCCGGCATTAACATGGTTTTGACGCGGCGGGCGCTAAGCTGCCGGGGATGAGCGAAACCCTCGATGCCCCCATCGCCGAATGGCTGGCGCGCCTTGCCAGCGAACGACGGCTGAGCCCGCATACGATCGCCGCCTATGAGCGCGATGTTCGGCAATTCGCGGCGTTTCTCACGGGTCATCTTGGCCGGCCTGTGGGCCTGACCGCGCTGGCAGCCTTGAAGCCCGCCGATATTCGCAGCTTCATGGCCGATCGCCGCCGGCACGAGGTTCAGAGCCGATCGCTGATGCGCGGGCTTGCGGGCATCCGGTCGTTCCTGCGCTTCCTGGAGCGCGAGGGCCATGGCAACGCCTCGGCCATCTCGGCGATCCGGTCCCCCCGCCTTCCGCGCAGCCTGCCGAAGCCGATCGCGCCATCGGCAGCACGCGCCGTCGCGGACGCTGACACGCGGGCCGGCGAAGCGCGCGAGACCTGGGTGCTGCTGCGTGACGCCGCCGTGCTGGCGCTGCTCTACGGGGCGGGGCTACGCATCGCCGAGGCGCTGTCGATCCGGCGCAAGGACGCGCCGGTCAAGGGTGGTTCGGTTCTGACCGTTCTCGGCAAGGGCGGGAAGCTGCGCAGCGTCCCCATCCTGCCGCAGGTCGCGGCAGCGGTGTCTGAGTATCTCGCGGCCGTGCCGCACAGGCTTGCGCCGAACGGCCCGCTGTTCGTCGGCGTGCGCGGAGGTGAGCTGTCGCCGCGCATCATCCAATACGCGATGGAGACGATGCGCGGGGCGCTCGGCCTGCCCGCGACGGCGACTCCGCACGCGCTCAGGCACTCCTTCGCGACTCATCTTCTGGCGCGCGGCGGCGATCTGAGGACCATCCAGGAACTGCTAGGCCACGCTTCGTTGTCGAGCACGCAGATCTACACGCAGGTCGAGAGCGTGCAGTTGATGGCGGCGTTCAAGGCGGCGCATCCCCGCGCCTGATCGCTGGGCGCCCGTTGGACTTGTCACGAAGCAGTGCTACGAGGGCCTTGCCGCCACGGTGCGGATGATCGCTCTCAAACGAGCTGACAAGGGGGGCCAATGTCCGAGGACGTTCACGAAATGACGCATGGCGTCGCGGATAAGCGCGTCGCGCTGCTGATCACCATATTGGCGCTGTTCCTGTTCCTGTCGGAGGCCGGCGGCAAGAGCGCCCAGCATCATTCGACCGAGTCGAACATTGAATCCTCGGACCTGTGGAATTTCTATCAGGCGAAGCGCATCCGGGCGACGTTGCTCGACAGCAACGCCAAGCAGCTCGACCTCACGCAGCAGGCCGTCTCCGACCCCGCGATCAAGGCCGCGATGCAGAAGCAGAGCGAGGACTGGAAGGCGACGGCGAAGCGCTACGAGACCGAGCCCAAGGATGGGCTGAAGGAGCTGATGGAGCGCGCCAAGCATGCGGCGGAGGTGCGTGATCACCACAATCTGCAGTTCCAGCATTACGAACTTGCGAGCGGACTGCTGCAGCTCGCGATCGTGATCGCCTCGGCATCGATCATCACCGGCATATCCGCGCTGATTTTTCTGAGCGGGGCGCTCGGTCTTGGCGGAGCGACGCTGATGGTGCTCGGTTTCGCTGCACCGAACGTGCTGAGCTTTCTCGGCGGGCATTAGCGCTACGGTCATCCCGGCGAAACGCAGCGCGTCTTCCGGGATGACACCGACTTCATGAACCTCAAACGCTCGGGGCGGAGCGGGCCTTGCGCCTGAGCGTGCCGAGCCAGCGCATGAGCCCGCTCTGCGGCATATGCCTGCGCCACCAGCGGCGGAACAGACGGCGATAGACGCGGAACCTGCGCAGCGTCGGCTCGACCTGCTTCAGCGACCAGTCCTTCGCCCGGATCAGCATGGTGTAGCACCAGGCGAAAGCTCTGATCTGCATCAGCTTGGGCTTGCAGGGCTCGAACAGGAAGGCGATGACGGCGAGGCCGCCGATCTCCGCAAGCGCGAAGGTCACCGCGCCGGTGATGAAATGCCCTTCCGCGATGAACCAGAGCGCCAGGACCTTGGGCGGCTCGACGACCAGCAGCGGCACCAGAAAGATGATGAGCACGATGACGGGATGAAGCGGCTCGATGGCCCGCGCCGTCCAGAGCTTGATCCGTTCGAGCGGAAACGCGCTGGCGAGCCGCTTGATGAGCGGCGCGGCATGGTCATAGGCCCAGGCCTGCGCGAGATAAAGCGCTGCGACGATGAACCAGAGCGGTTTGAGCAGTTTGCGCATCACGACCCCATTTGGGCATGAACCTAGCGCATACAAGTTGAACGGCCCATGAAGACGAATGACAGTAGACGAAAGACAGATGAAGGGCCGCTCGTCTCACATATGGATCGCGCGCTTGTCGACTGAAAGCGCCGCTTCCTTCACCGCCTCCGACATGGTCGGGTGAGCGTGGCAGGTGCGGGCGAGATCCTCCGCCGAGCCACCGAACTCCATCAGCACGGCCGCCTCGTGGATCATCTCGCCTGCGCCAGCGCTGATGATGTGGACGCCGAGCACGCGGTCAGTCGCTGCATCCGCCAGCACTTTCACCGAGCCGTCCGTGGTGCGGTTGGCGCGGGCGCGGCCATTCGCCGTGAACGGGAATTTGCCGGCCTTGTAGGCGACGCCCGCCTGCTTCAGTTCGTCCTCCGTCTTCCCGATCGAGGCGACCTCCGGGTAGGTGTAGACCACGCCGGGAATGACGCCGTAATTCACATGGCCGTGCTGGCCGGCGATGATCTCGGCAACGGCGATTCCCTCATCCTCGGCCTTGTGGGCCAGCATCGGGCCGCGCACGACGTCACCGATGGCATAGATGCCGGGCACGTTGGTCTGAAACCGGTCGTCGATCGTCACGCGGCCGCGCTCGGTGGCAACGCCTGCAGCATCAAGGCCGAGCCCTTCCGTGTAGGGCCGGCGGCCGGTTGCAACCAGCACGATGTCGGCCTCGATCGTCTCGGCCGGGCCGCCGGCGACCGGCTCGAAGGTGACGCTCGCGCCCTTTTTGCCGGGCTTTACGCCCGTGACCTTGGAGGAGAGCTTGAACGCCGCGCCCTGCTTTTCCATGATACGCTGGAACTGCTTAGCCGTCTCCGTGTCCCAGCCGGCGAGGATGCGGTCGGCGTATTCGATGAAGGTGACGCTCGAACCAAGACGACGCCACACGGAGCCGAGTTCGAGGCCGATCACGCCTGCGCCGATCACGACGAGCTTGCCCGGCACGCCTTCGATGTCGAGCGCGCCAGTCGATGAGACGACGATCTTCTCGTCGATCGTCACGCCCGGCAGCGGCGTCACTTCCGAACCCGTGGCGATCACGATGTTCTTCGTCTCCAGTGTCTTTAACGATCCGTCCGCGGCTTTCACCTCGACCTTGCCGGGCCCGGCGATGGAGCCGACGCCGATATGCGTCTCGACCTTGTTCTTCTTGAACAGGAACGCGACGCCGTCGACATTGGATTTTACCGTATCGTCCTTGTGCTTCATCATCGTGGCAAGGTTGAGCTTGGGCGCAGGCACCTCGATGCCGAAAGCGGCAAAGCCATGGCCCGCCTCCTCAAAGAGTTCCGAAGCATGCAGCAGCGCTTTCGACGGGATGCAGCCAATGTTGAGGCAGGTACCCCCGAACGTATCCCATTTTTCGACGACGGCCGTTTTCAGGCCAAGCTGAGCGGCGCGGATGGCGCAGACATAGCCGCCCGGACCGGAACCGATGACAATGAGATCGTAGGACATGGAAATTCCTTTTTGAGAGGCAACTAGCGTCCGCCGGAAATGGTGATGTTCGCGCCCGTTGCATAGGAGGCCTCGTCCGAGATCAGCCAGAGAACGGCGGCAGCGACCTCTTCCGGGAAGCCTTCCCGTTTCATGGGGATCGCGGCTCTCGTCTCGGCAACCCTGTCCGGCAGGCCGCCGCTCGCATGGATGTCGGTCGCGATCAAACCCGGGCTCACCGCATTGACCCTGATGCCCTCATCCGCCACTTCGAGCGCCAGCCCCTTCGTAAAGGTGTCGATCGCGCCCTTCGAAGCCGCATAGTCGACGAACAGCCCCGGCGAGCCGAGCGTCGCCGCCACGGAGGAGATGTTGACGATGGTGCCGCCCGATCCGCCATGCTTCGTCGACATGCGCTTCACCGCCTCCCGCGCGGCAACGAATGAGCCGACCACGTTGATGGTGAACATGCGCGTCAGGCGTTCGACGCTCATCTCGTCGACGCGCGCCTTCACGTCGACGACGCCGGCATTGTTGACGAGCACGGCGAGCTTGCCGATCGTGTCGGCGATCTCGAACAGGTGCTTCACGTCGTCCTCATTGCCCACATCGCCTTGGACAGCGAGCGCCCAGCCGCCTGCCGCCTCGATGTCATGGACGACCGATTTTGCGGCATCTGCGTTGCCGGCATAGTTGACGATGACCTGGTAGCCGCGGCTTCCGAGGCCAAGCGCGCAGGCCCGCCCGATGCCGCGGCTGCCGCCGGTAACGATGGCGACGGGCTTCTGCTCGCTGGCGGAAACTTCAGTCTGCTCATCGAGCAATCTGTCTGCGGACGTCTCGCTCATGCGCGTTCCCTGGCTGATTGCTTGCGACGAAACTCAAAGATCCAGCACGAGCCGGGCCGGGTCTTCCAGCGCCTCCTTGACGCGGACGAGGAAGGTCACGGCTTCCTTGCCGTCCACGATGCGGTGATCATAGGACAGCGCAAGATACATCATCGGCCGCACGACGACCTGGCCGCCGACCACCATCGGGCGCTCCTGGATCTTGTGCATGCCGAGAATGCCGGATTGCGGCGCGTTCAGGATCGGCGTCGACATGAGCGAGCCATAGATGCCGCCATTGGTGATGGTGAAGGTGCCGCCCTGCATCTCGTCGATCTTGAGCTGCCCGTCCCGCGCGCGCTTGCCGAAATCGGCGATCGTCTTTTCGATCTGGGCGAGGCCCATGCCGTCCGCGTCGCGCACGACCGGCACGACGAGGCCCTTATCCGTGCCGACGGCGATGCCGATATGGTAGTAGTTCTTGTAAACGAGGTCGCCGCCGTCGATCTCGGCGTTGACGGCGGGAATCTCCTTCAATGCCTGCGTGCAGGCTTTGACGAAAAAGCTCATGAAGCCGAGCTTCGCGCCGTGCTTCTTCTCAAAAATGTCCTTGTACTTCGTGCGCAGCGCCATGACCTCGCTCATGTCGACCTCGTTGAAGGTCGTCAGCATGGCGGCTGTGTTCTGCGCCTCCTTGAGGCGGCGCGCGATCGTCTGGCGCAGCTTGGTCATCTTGACACGCTCTTCACGCGTTCCGTCGCTCTGCGGCCAGGGCGCGCGCATGGCGACCGGCGCAGGCGCGGCGGCGGGGGCCGGGCTGGCGAGCGCGTTGATCACGTCCTCCTTCAGCACCTGGCCGCGCTTGCCCGACCCTGTATCGACCGACACGTTATTGTCGGCCATCATCTTGGCGGCGGCGGGGGCTGGCGGCATGCTCGTCGCTGCCGGTGGCGCCGCTGCCGGCTTCGTGGCCTCGGCGGTTGCGGGCTTCGGTGCTTCGGTCTTCGCAACCTCGGCCTTCGCAGCCTCGGTCTTGGGCGTGTCGGCTTTCGCCGGCTCGGCTGTGCCGGCGGCGATCGAACCCAGAAGGGCATTGACGCCGACCGTCTCGCCTTCCTTCGCCACGATGTCGCCCAGCACGCCGGCTGCGGGAGCGTTCACCTCGAGCGTGACCTTGTCGGTTTCAAGCTCGACGATCGGCTCATCCGCCTTCACCGCCTCGCCCGGCTTCTTGAACCAGCGCCCTATCGTTGCCTCGGAAACGGATTCGCCCAGCGTCGGGACGCGGATTTCGGTTGCCATGATACTCTATCCTGTCAGTTCGGGTGGCCGGCGTTGATCGCCGGCGCGCGGTCATTCGTCGGTTGCGTCAGGTTGCGAAAGCTTCGTCGAGAAATGCCTGAAGCTGCGCGAGATGGTTCGACATCTGGCCTGCCGCGGTCGATGCCGAAGCGGGACGGCCGACATAGCGCGGCCGTTTCACCGCGCTGCCCGCCTGCTGCAGCACCCATTCGAGGTAATCCTCAAGGAAGGTCCAGCTCCCCATGTTCTTCGGCTCTTCCTGGCACCAGACGACATCCGCCTTCTTGAAGCGGGCGAGTTCGTTGGCGAGCGACTTCAGCGGGAAGGGATAGAGCTGCTCGACGCGCAGCAGATAGACATCGTCGATGCCGCGCTTCTCGCGCTCCTCGTAGAGATCGTAATAGACCTTGCCCGAGCAGAGCACGACGCGCCGAACCTTGGCGTCCTTCTGGAGCTTGATCTGCTGGCCGGCGAGCGTCTCCGCATCGTCCTTGATGATGCGGTGGAACGTCGTCTCGGCGGCAAAAGCCGAGAGCGGCGACACGGCCCGCTTGTGGCGCAGCAGCGATTTCGGCGTCATCAGGATCAGTGGTTTCCTGAAATCGCGCTTCATCTGCCGGCGCAGGATGTGGAAGTAGTTCGCCGGTGTCGTGCAGTTGGCGACCTGCATGTTGTCCTCGGCGCAAAGCTGCAGGAAGCGTTCGAGGCGGGCGGAGGAGTGTTCCGGACCCTGACCCTCATAGCCATGCGGCAGCAGGCAGACGAGGCCCGACATGCGCAGCCACTTGCGCTCGCCGGATGCGATGAACTGGTCGAACACCACCTGCGCGCCATTGGCGAAATCGCCGAACTGCGCTTCCCATAGCGTCAGCGCATTGGGCTCGGAGAGCGAATAGCCGTATTCGAAGCCGAGCACGGCCTCTTCCGACAGCATCGAGTTGATGACCTCGTATTTCGACTGTCCTTCGCCGATATTGTTGAGCGGCGTGTAGCGATCCTCGTTCTCCTGGTCGGTCAGAACCGAATGGCGCTGCGAGAAGGTGCCGCGCTCCGAATCCTGACCCGACAGCCGAACAGGATGGCCTTCGTGAAGGAGCGTGCCGAAGGCAAGCGCCTCGGCGGTCGCCCAGTCGATGCCTTCGCCCGTTTCGATCGCCTTGCGGCGGTTGTCCATGAAGCGCTGGATCGTCTTGTGGATGTGGAAGCTCTCGGGCACGGCCGTGATGCTGGCACCAATCTTTTTCAGCGTTTCGAGATCGACGCCGGTCAGGCCGCGGCGCGGATCGTCCTCCAGCGCTTTCGCAGCCTTGAAGCCGGACCAGCGACCGTCGAGCCAGTCCGCCTTGTTGGGCTTGTAGACCTGGCCGGCCTCATATTCGGCTTCGAGGCGGGCGCGCCAGTCGGCCTTCATCTTTTCCACTTCGCCCTCGGTGACGACGCCTTCCTTGATCAGCTTCTCGCTGTAAAGTTCGAGCGTCGATTTGTGGCCGCGGATCTTCTTGTACATCAGCGGCTGGGTGAAGGACGGCTCGTCGCCCTCATTATGGCCGAAGCGCCGGTAGCAGATCATGTCGATCACGACCGGCTTGTGGAATTTCTGGCGGAACTCGATCGCGATCTTGGCAGCGAAGGTCACGGCCTCCGGATCGTCGCCATTGCAGTGGAAGATCGGTGCCTCGATCATCTTTGCGACGTCGGACGGGTAGGGCGAGGTGCGCGAATAGCGCGGATTGGTGGTGAAGCCGATCTGGTTGTTGATGATGAAATGCACCGAGCCGCCGGTGCGGTGGCCCTTGAGGCCCGACAGGCCGAGGCATTCGGCCACGACGCCCTGTCCGGCGAAGGCTGCGTCGCCATGGACAAGCAGCGGCAGCACTTGCGAGCGCAGTGTCGTGTCGTTGAGCTGATCCTGCTTGGCGCGGACCTTGCCGAGCACCACCGGATCGACGATCTCGAGATGCGAGGGGTTGGCCGTCAGAGACAGATGCACGGTGTTGCCGTCGAACTCACGGTCGCTGGACGCGCCGAGATGATATTTGACGTCGCCCGAACCCTCGACCTCATCGGGCTTGGACGAGCCACCCTTGAACTCGTTGAAGATGGCGCGGTGCGGCTTCGCCATCACCTGGCTCAGCATGTTGAGGCGGCCCCGATGCGCCATGCCGAGCACGATGTCCTTCACGCCGAGCGCGCCGCCGCGCTTGATGATCTGCTCCATGGCCGGGATCATCGCCTCGCCGCCATCGAGCCCGAAGCGCTTGGTGCCGGTGTATTTGACATCGAGGAACTTCTCGAAGCCCTCGGCCTCGACGAGCTTGTTCAAGATGGCGCGCTTGCCTTCGCGCGTGAAGGCGATCTCCTTGTCCGGTCCCTCGACGCGGGCCTGGATCCAGGCCTTTTCGAGCGGATCGGAAATGTGCATGAACTCGTAGCCGATAGTCGCGCAATAGGTGCGCTTCAGCACGACCAGCATCTCGCGCAAGGTGGCAAACTCCATGCCGAGCACGTTGTCGATGAAGATCTTGCGGTCGTAATCGGCGTCCGTGAAGCCATAGCTTTCCGGGTGCAGCTCCTCATGGTCCTTCGGCGCGTCGAGGCCGAGCGGATCGAGCTTGGCGTGCAGATGGCCGCGCATGCGGTAGGCGCGGATCATCATCAACGCCCGCACGCTGTCGCGCGTCGCGGTCTGCACCTGCGTCTCGGACATGGGCGCGCCGGTCTCGCCGGCGCTCTTCTCGGCCTTCGCCTTGATCTTGTCGCCGACGATCTTGTCGACCGCGCCCCAATTGCCGTCCAGCGCCGAAATCAGATCGCCATTGGCGACGACGGGCCAGTTCGCCTTCTGCCAGGATGCGCCGCTCGCCGTCTTTTTGACCGCCGCCGCGTCGTCGCTCAGCGCGACGAAGAAGGCGCGCCATTCCGGATCGACGCTCGATGGGTTTTCCTGATAGCGCGCCTGCAACTGCTCGATATAGGCGGCGTTGCCGCCATAGAGGAATGAGGTCTGCTCGAGGATTTCGTTGGGGGTAAGGGTTGGATTGTCCATGACTTATGTCCGTTTGCTGGAACGCGCCGGGCCGTGCAGGCCCTTGGCGACTGACGCCGGAAGATTTGGATTGAGAGGATTGACCGCAACGGCGCTGGGCGCGGGGTGGACGATCAGATCGAGATCCTCCATCGGGACGGCTCCGAGCAGAACTTCGTCACCGAGCACCATCGCGCCCATGAAGCCGCTGCGATTGCCGAAGCGCAGATGGATCGGGCCGACATAGGGCAAAGCACGCTTTGAACCGTCCGCAAGAGTGACCTCGCGTTTCTCAAGCTCGGCGAGCTGCAACTGGAGCGCGACATGCTCCGGAATGCACAGATGCAGGGCTCCCGTATCCGCCAAGGCACGCACCGTCAGCGGCAGCAGGTCGGGCCTGCTGGCATTGGCGATCGTCAACTCTGCATATGACAAGCCCACTTTGAGTCCTTTTCCGACACCCTTCGTTCGATCGGACTTATCAGCCCTTCAACACCTCGACCAAGGTTTTACCAAGGCGGGCTGGCGATGGGGAGACGCGGATGCCGGCCGCCTCCATCGCCGCGATCTTTTCTTCAGCCCCGCCCTTGCCGCCGGCGATGATCGCGCCGGCATGGCCCATGCGGCGGCCGGGAGGGGCCGTGCGGCCTGCGATGAAGCCGACCATCGGCTTCTTGCGGCCCTTCTTCGCCTCATCCGCGATGAACTGCGCGGCGTCTTCTTCCGCCGAGCCGCCGATTTCGCCGATCATGACGATCGACTCGGTCTTGGGATCGGCGAGGAACAACTCCAGCATCTCGATGAACTCGGTGCCCTTCACCGGATCGCCGCCGATGCCCACAGCCGTCGTCTGGCCAAGGCCTTCGCGCGTCGTCTGGAACACGGCCTCATAGGTCAGCGTGCCGGAGCGCGAGACGATGCCGACATTGCCCTTCTTGAAGATGTTGCCCGGCATGATGCCGATCTTGCATTCGCCGGACGTCATGACGCCCGGGCAGTTCGGGCCGATCAGCCGCGACTTCGAGCCCGAAAGCGCGCGTTTCACCTTGATCATGTCTTCGACCGGGATGCCTTCCGTGATGCAGACGATGAGCGGAATCTCAGCCTGGATCGCTTCCAGAATGGCGTCGGCCGCGCCCGGCGGCGGCACGTAGATCACGGATGCATCGGCACCCGTCCTGTCCTTTGCCTCCTGCACCGTGTCGAAGACGGGGAGGCCAAGATGCGAGGTGCCGCCCTTGCCGGGTGAGGTGCCGCCGACCATCTTCGTGCCGTAGGCGATGGCCTGCTCGGAATGGAAGGTGCCGTTCTTGCCGGTGAAACCCTGGCAGAGAACCTTGGTGTTTGCGTCGATGAGGATGGACATGGATGGGCTTTCGGCTAGTTCACGCGGAATGGATTGACGACCTTGACCGAGCCATAAACCTGCTCGTGACTGAGGTCCTCGGTGTAGAGGATTTGGGCGTTCAAGCGATGTGCGGCGGCGAGGATCGCTCCGTCCCAGTATGAAATGCGATGCTGGCAAGCGAGCTCGGCGCCAAAGCGCACAAGACCTGCATCGATTGCGAGGCAAGGAAAATCTTCGAGCGCCTCGATCCAATCCAGAGCGTCGTCGAGCGACCAGGTCTTGCGAACCTTTTGCGTCGATACGACGAGAAACTCTTGGAGAACCTGCGCCGACAGGCCGACATTCTGCGTCTTTAAGATGTCGCGGGCGACAGCCGTCTTCTGCCGATCTGAGTCGAGGGTTGATGCAGCGTAGACGAGAATGTTGGTATCGACCATCGTGTCAGCGATCATAAAGATCCTCGCGCTTCCATCCGATGGGGCCTGCCTCCAGCGTCGAACGGTCCATGAGTTCGCCCAGCCTGCGGCGCGCGCGCTCCGTCCGATTTTCCTGAGCGGCGATCCCGCCAAGAAAATCGCGCACCAACCCGTTCACGCTCGTTTGCCGCTTCGCGGCATAAAGGCGAACCTCCTCGAGAACGGTCTCGTCGATCGCCAAAGTGATATTTTTCATCACACACCTCCAGTTACACAGTATATGTGTAACTGTGTTGTTGAGCAATCATCAGCCGTTTACAGCCTTGACGATCTTCTGCGCGGCGTCGTCGAGGTCTTCGGCTGAGATGACGTTGAGGCCGCTCTCGTTGATGATCTTCTTGCCCAATTCGACATTGGTGCCTTCGAGGCGAACGACGAGTGGCACTTTCAGGCCGACCTCCTTCACCGCCGCGATGACGCCCTCTGCGATCACGTCGCATTTCATGATGCCGCCGAAGATGTTGACGAGGATGCCTTTGACGTTCGGGTCAGCCGTGATGATCTTGAAGGCCGCCGTCACCTTCTCTTTCGTTGCGCCGCCGCCGACATCGAGGAAGTTGGCCGGCTCCGATCCGTAGAGCTTGATGATGTCCATCGTCGCCATGGCGAGGCCGGCACCATTGACCATGCAGCCGATCGTGCCGTCGAGCGCCACGTAGGAGAGATCGTATTTCGAGGCCTCGATCTCCTTGGCGTCCTCTTCGGTGAGGTCGCGGAGCGCCATGATGTCGGGGTGGCGGTAGAGGGCGTTGGAATCAAAGCCCACCTTTGCATCGAGGCACTTCAACTGCCCCTGCTTGGTGATGATGAGCGGGTTTATTTCCAGCATCGCCATGTCGGTCTCGACGAAGGCCTTGTAGAGCTGTCCGACCAGCTTCTCGGCCTGCTTGGCGAGATCGCCGGTGAGGCCCAGAATTTTTGCGACCTGGCGGCCGTGATGCGGCTGCACGCCGGTCGCGGGGTCGATCGAGAAGGATTTGATCTTCTCGGGCGTGTCATGGGCGACAGCTTCGATATCCATGCCGCCCTCGGTCGAGACGACGAAGGCGACGCGCGAGGTTTCGCGGTCGACCAGCATCGAGAGGTAGAACTCCTTCTCGATGTCGGAGCCATCCTCGATGTAGAGCCGGTTGACCTGTTTGCCGGCGGGGCCGGTCTGCACGGTGACAAGGGTGTGGCCGAGCATCTCGCTCGCATGGCTTTTCACCTCATCCAGCGAGAAGGCAAGGCGGACGCCGCCCTTGGCGTCAGGGCTGAGTTCCTTGAACTTGCCCTTGCCGCGACCGCCGGCATGGATCTGGCTTTTCACCACATAGAGCGGGCCGGGCAGCTTCTTCGCGGCTTCCACGGCCTCGTCGACGGTCATCGCCGGGTAGCCCGCAGAGATCGGCGCACCGAAGGTCTTCAGTACGGCTTTGGCCTGATATTCGTGGATGTTCATGGGTCGCTTCGCTCCGGGGAATGGGGAGTGGTGAGCAGGGACTGGCGCGTAGGGAGCAGCGCCCAGTCACCACTCGCCATTGACTAACGCTTATCCGAGCGCCGGGTTGATAGTCTTGCAGGCGTCGACGAGGCCCTTCACCGAGGCGACGGACTTCTCGAACATCTCCTTTTCGTGCGGCAGCATTTCGATCTCGACGATGCGCTCGACGCCGCCCGCGCCGATCACCACGGGCACGCCGACGAACATGTCCTTCACGCCGAACAAATCCTTGAGATAGGCCGCGGCCGGCAGCACGCGCTTCTGGTCCTTCAGATAGCTCTCCGCCATCGCGATTGCCGAGGCCGCCGGGGCGTAGAAGGCGGAGCCGGTCTTCAGAAGGCTGACGATTTCGCCGCCGCCCTTGCGTGTGCGTTCGACCATGGCGTCGAGCTTCTCCTGGCTCGTCCAGCCCATCTTGACGAGGTCGGGCAGCGGCACGCCTGCGACGGTCGAATATCGCACCAGCGGGACCATTTCGTCGCCATGGCCGCCGAGCACGAAGGCCGTTACGTCCTTCACCGAAACCTTGAATTCCTCAGCGAGGAAATGACGGAAGCGCGCCGAATCGAGCACGCCGGCCATGCCGACGATCTTGTTGGCGGCGAGGCCGGAGAATTTCTGCAGCGCCCAGACCATGGCGTCGAGCGGATTGGTGATGCAGATGACGAAGGCATCCGGCGCATATTGCTTGATGCCCGCGCCAACGGCTTCCATGACCTTGAGATTGATGCCGAGCAGGTCGTCGCGGCTCATGCCGGGCTTGCGCGGCACACCTGCGGTGACGATGATGACGTCGGAGCCGGCGATGTCGGCGTATGATTGCGTGCCCGTGTAAGATGCGTCGAAACCGTCGACCGGCGATGATTCGGCGATGTCGAGGCCCTTGCCCTGCGGAACGCCCTCGGCAATGTCGAACAGAACGATGTCGCCGAGTTCCTTCAAGCCAGCGAGATGCGCCAATGTACCGCCAATCTGGCCGGCCCCGATGAGAGCAATCTTCTTACGCGCCATGCGAGCAATCCTCTTTGTTCAGCTAGATAATGAGTGGACGGTTATGGTTTTATGTCGGAAGCGCCGGACCGGTTCGCCGTCGGGCTGGACGATGCTGCGCCATCACGGCGCAACCATGACGGTGCGAAAGGAAGAAGCGGGAGCGCCCGCCGGGTAAAATCCGCATCGTGGCCAATGGCTTGCTGTTCGCGGGCATCGATGATCGTCTTCCGGGAAAGTCAACGGGGCGGATGTGCCCGAGAACGGCTTGGGCTTCAAGTTCAGATGATGCCGAGGCGCTTCACATTTTTGTCCCGGCCAGACGGCAGCGCATCCAGAAAGAGAAGATAGCTGAATGAAAACAGCTTCTTGTCTCGGAATTTCCGATCAGGCCGTGGGCTTGGAGGCGCTTCCAATAACAGGTAACAAAAAACAAAAACTGTTATCTGTCAGGCGTGGATCCGCATGCTGACGAGCGCTCGGATGAGTGCGCTCAGCACAGCCTCCCGCCTTTGCGTCAAGCTTTGCGGCGGCGCGTTGCGGTCGAGCCTGATTGCGACCGGATGGATGAACCGGTATGCGGCGTCGAACACGAAGGCGATGGCGCGCGGGCGTTCCGCGGTCGAGAAAATGCGGTTTGCGACGCCTTCCTCGATGACCCGCTCCAGAAGCTCGCGCACCCGGGTGCGATGGCGTCTGGCGACGACGCGGTCTTTCTCGGTCGCCTCGGCGAAGACATCGAATAGGCGCGGGTCCTGTTCGAGCTTGGCGCGGTAGCCGCGCGCGATGAGGTTCAGCATGCGTTCGAGCTTGTCGTCGGCGGGGTCCGGGGCGCCAAGCGTTTCAAGGAGGCCGACCTCGATGCTTTTCAGCCATTGCGCGATCACCGCGTCGGCGAGCGCTATCTTGGAAGGGTAATACCGGTAGACGTTGGCGTGGGTGACGCCGACCTCCTCGGCAACACCGACGACCCGGAGCCGTGCGAGGCCAAGCCGCCGAAGATGCTCCGCTGCGACGGCCAGAAGCCTTGCCTGGGTTGATTCCAACTGCATGCCGATACCAGTAGATCACTGGCTGACATACGTGAACAGCCCTTGCCAGACGGCGCTCAGACGGCGGGGTTGAGCACGGGGGCGGCGCTTTTCTTGGACTTCGCTTTCGGCCTTGCCTTGCTTCGCACCTTGGCCTTGATCACAGGCTTGCGCGCCGCGAGGTCCTGCAGCAATTCGAGCTGGATTTCCTGAATCTCGGTCAGCCGCTCCCATTGCTTGTTGAGCAGGTGATCGACCTTTTCGTGAAGGTGGCGGATTTCGAGCTCGGCCTTGAGATTGACGCGGAAGTCGTTCTCGGAGCGCAGGCGATCCTTCGCCTCCTGCCGCTTCTGGCTCATCATGATGATCGGGGCCTGGATCGCGGCGAGGCAGGAGAGCACGAGATTGAGAAGGATGAAGGGATAGGCATCGAACGATGCTTCGCCGAGCGCCAGATTGATGCCCATCCAGACGCTGAGGATGACGAAGAAAACGATGATGAAGGTCCAGCTGCCGCCAAAGCTCGCAACGACATCGGCCATCAGCTCGCCGATCGTCCTGTGTCCCTCCCACTCGCGCTCAATATCCTCGGCGAGCGTCTCGTGCCGTTCGAGGCTCGCGACCACGTCCTGCTCGAGCGTCGAGAGCTCGCCGCGCTCGTCCCTCAGCAAGGCTTCGACATATTGCCCGCGAACCTTGTTCAGCTCCTTGAGGCTGATCTTCGCATCCGGGTCGAGATCTGGGTATTGCAGGCGCAACTGCTCGGCGAGAGCAGGGCGCAGCATGTCGATCGGAAAAAGATCCTTTTTCGGAACTTCGAGGCCGGAGATCGAGCAAACACCGCGCTTCTTCAGCTTGCTTCTGATGCCTGCGGTGCTGTGGCCCGTTTGGAGGGCGGCATCCACCTCGTCCAGCGTGTCGAGAATTTCCTCGCGGACGTCCGTCGATGTCGGTTCGGCTGTCATGATGTCATCCGCTGGAGGCGCCTGCCTGGCGCGAGCGCGTCGGCGGCCCGGGCGCTCCATCTGCTCCGCTTTAAAAACGACGGCAGGCAAGCGGTCAATGAAAAACTGCCGCTGCCTCAGGTTTCGACAAGCCCGGTGGTGTGGCCGCTCGCCAGGCTGTCGCGCGAGCCGTGCGGATGGCCGAGATATTCATCCGAGCGCATCTCGATGAGGCGTGAGACGGTGCGGTCGAACTCGAACGCCTCGAAGCCGCTATCCGCCCCGTAAAGGGCATCGACCTCGGCTTCGGCGCTCATGATGAGCTTGACGTGATTTTCGTAGAGCACGTCGATCAGGGTGATGAAGCGCTTCGCCTCGTTGCGGCGTGCAAGGTCCATCCTGGGAACGTCTTCGATCAGGATGGTGTGATAGGCGCGGGCGATCGCAAGGTAATCGGACGCGCCGAGCGGTTTTGCGCAGAGGTCCTCGAACCCGAAGCGCGCCACGCCCGACGCGGCGGCCGGAATCTCGACCTCTCGCGACTTGACGACGATCCGCGTCGGCTTGCGGCGATCCGATCCGGTGAGTTTTTTCCACCAGGCGTCCATCTCGAGGCGCGCCCGTTCATCGTTCGGGGCATAGAAGAGAGTGCCGCCCCCGAGTTTTTCCAACCGGTAATCGGTGCGCGCGTCGAGTTCGACAACGGCGACGTTGGCAAGCAGAAGATCGATGAAGGGCGTGAACAGCGCGCGGTTCAGCCCGTTCTTGTAGAGCTGCGACGGCTCCACGTTGGAGGTCGCGACGATGACCACGCCCTTCGCCCAAAGCGCCTTGAACAGGCGGCCAAGGATCATCGCATCCGTGATGTCGGTCACCGTGAACTCGTCGAAGCACAGCACCCAGGCTTCCCCGGCCAGCGCCTCCGCGACCGGCTCGATCGGGTCGGGGGCCTTCGTCCCGTGGTCTGCTTGGCGCCATTGATGGATGCGCTCGTGCACATCGGCCATGAAGCTGTGAAAATGGGCCCTTCGCTTGCGCGTCACCGGTATCTGCTCGAAGAACATGTCCATCAGCATGGTCTTGCCGCGGCCGACCGAACCCCAGATGTAGAGCCCTTTCAAGGGCGGGCGCGGCTTCTGGCCGAACAGCCAGCCGAGTGCGGAGGATTTGCGCGCCAGACGGTGGTGCGCCAGATCTTCGGCGAGGCGGTCGAGCGAATTCACGACCGCAGCCTGAGCCGGATCGCGGTCGAGATGGCCATCGCTGACGAGAGCCTGATAGCGGGTCTTGAGGGTTGTCACGAGGGTCGGGAGCGTCCGATGCGCGATGCTTCGATCGTTCCGCCGTGTGACGGCAGCGTCAAACCGAAAGCCAAATGATCAAACTCCGTCATTGGAGCATCCTTCAGCCGCGCTACATACTCAATTTGACGGCTGCCGCAAGGCCGCCGGCGAATGGTCGCGGCTGGAACCGATGGATCACCCTAAAGTTATTGGTTCGCAGGCGAAAACTCGCCTAATTTCGATATCGGAAAGTCTGGAGACGATCATGAAACTCAAACTGAAGAGCCTTGGCGTGGCGCTCGCACTTGGTGTCCTTGCCTCGGCAGCTCATGCAGAGCCTAGCTTCAACGACAAGGACCGCACCGAACTCTATCGTGTCCTGCGCCAGCAGAACCGTGAAATCCGTGGCGGATATCCTGTTCGCGAACAGCGCTACTATCAAAACAAGATCGATGATTACGGTCCCTATGAGCAATATCGCCCCTATGGGGTGAGGCGGTCTTACGAAGTCGGACGGCGCTATCGCTATTACGGCGAATAAGCTGATCTGCATGATGCCCAAGACATGACTGCCGCAAGCGCGGCAGCCATGCGTTTTCAGGTAGGCTCAAACGCGATCGAAAGACTTATCTTTCGTGCATGTCCCGAGCCTCAAACGTGCCAGCCATCATCAGTCCTGCCGCTCCAATGGCCGATGCTTCGAGCGCGGCCAGTGTCGGCGCGTTCAGGAAACTCGCCATCCTCGACAAGCGGCGTCTCACAGAGCATCTGTTAAGGCTCGATCGCGACTCGCTTCGCATGCGCTTCGGCGCGACCTTGTCGCCGGAGGCTCTCGTCCAGCACGCCGAGCGTTGCTTCACGCTCGGCTGCACGATGCATGGATACTTCGTCGATGGCGATTTGCGGGGCGTCGCGGAACTCAGGCTTGATCGGCCCTGGCTGACGCAATCGGCGGAAGCCGCGTTCAGCGTCGAGCCTGGCTTTCGCGACCATGGCGTCGCCACCGAACTGTTTGCCAGAACGCTGCGCACTGCGCGCAATCGCGGCGTGCGCCGACTGATGATCTCGTGCCTCACCTGGAACAAGCCGATGCAGGCGCTCGCGCGCAAGTTCAAGGCCGAATTCCACTGGGAGGAGGGCGAGGTCGTGGGGACGGTAATTGCCGAAAGCGCCTCTCCGCGCTCCTTCATCGAGGAGTTGACCGAGGATGCGCTCGGTTATCTGGCAGCCGCCGCGCAAAGGCGGCTGGCGCTGTTCAATCGCGCCATCCAGCCGAGCTGAGCATCCGACGAGCCTATTTGTTGATGCTGATCGGTGCGCCGCTCTTGGCGACCGCGCCGTTGAAGCTCGTATTGCCGGCCTGTTTCAGCCGCGCCGCGACCGCGCCACCCTGCTCGTAGAGATAGATCTCATCGCCACGCAGCTCCCAGGCGTTGATCTTGGTGAGGCCAGTGCCGCAACCGCTCGTCTGCGCCTTGTAGAGGTCGAGCGCCGGCGTGTTCGACAGGGTCAGCTTACACTTGCTCCCCGATCCCTGAGCCACCGACCAGCCGCCTGTGAGACGTGACTGGCTGGGCTTTTCGGGCGCGGCGGGCTGAGGCGCAACCGGCTCGACCTTGCGGGTTGCAGCGGCGATCTTCGGTTGTGGCGGCGGGCTGAGGTCGCCGGCCGCCGGAGCCGCGACGCCGCCCGGCAACTGCCCCGGGGAACCCGGCGGGGGCAGCGATCCGTCGGGCGATGCGATCACGGGCGTGGTCGTGCCGGGCGCCGTGGGCGATGACGGCGAGAAACGCGGCGGGGGCGGCGGCAATTCCTGCGCGGTGACCGCCGGCGTCGGCGTCGGGCTGATCGATGCCGGCTGGGACGAAGTCGAGATCGAAGGCGAGCGCGGGTCGAAGTCGCTCAGGCGAGAAACGGAGTCGCACCCGCCAAGGAGCGGCAGAGACAGCAGCACGGCCGACGGAAGCTTGATACGGAACATCGAGGCCTGACCTTCAGAAACAACAGCGGACGCCCAATCTAACGGCAAGCGTCACGTGATCAAGCCCATCATCGTCAGCCGCGTGTAAATCGCGCCGATCAGCGCGACATGCGTCAAATCTGGCGCACCACCATCATTTTCTTGATTTCGGCGATCGCCCGCGCCGGGTTCAGCCCCTTAGGGCAGGTGTTGGCGCAGTTCATGATCGTATGGCAGCGATAGAGACGGAACGGGTCCTCGAGATTGTCGAGGCGCTCGCCCTTGTTCTCGTCGCGGCTGTCGATCAGCCAGCGATACGCCTGGAGAAGCACGGCGGGCCCCAGGAATTTATCGCTGTTCCACCAGTAGCTTGGGCAGGCGGTGGAGCAGCACGCGCAGAGGATGCACTCATAAAGCCCGTCGATCTTCTCACGATCGTCGCGCGACTGCTTCCATTCCTTCTCCGGCTCAGGCGTCGTCGTCTGCAGCCAGGGCTCGATCGAGGCATGCTGGGCATAAAAGCGCGTCAGGTCCGGCACGAGGTCCTTGATGACCGGCATATGCGGCAGCGGATAGATCTTGATGACGCCGTCGACCTCGTCCATGCCCTTGGTGCAGGCCAGCGTGTTCGTGCCGTCGATGTTCATCGAGCAGGAGCCGCAGATGCCCTCGCGGCAGGAACGGCGGAAGGTGAGGGTCGGGTCGATCTTGGATTTGATCCAGATCAGCCCGTCGAGGATCATCGGTCCGCAATCGGCGCGATCGACGAAGTAGGTGTCGATGCGGGGCTGGCCACCATCGTCCGGGTTCCAGCGATAGATGCGGAATTCGGTGAGCTTGCCGAGGGCCTTGCCGTCATGCGCGGCGGGCTTCGGCCAGGTCTTGCCCGGCACCATGCGCGAGTTTTTGGGGAGGGTCAGTTCAACCATCAATAACGCTTTCGTAAATTTCGACTTCCGGTAGCGATGCTCTCGCGACCGGCCTGCGTCCGCTTAATACACCCTCGCCTTCGGCTGGATGTATTCGATCTCGTTGGACATAGTATAAGTATGCACGGGGCGGTAATCGAGCGTCGTCTTGCGGCTCGCATCGTCGAGGAAGGCGAGCGTGTGCTTCATCCACTCCTTATCGTTGCGCTCGGAATAGTCCTCGCGTGCATGTGCGCCACGGCTTTCCTTGCGGTTGACGGCCGATTCCATCGTCACCACGGCTTGCGTGATGAGATTGTCGAATTCGAGCGTCTCGATCAGGTCCGAATTCCAGATCAAGGAGCGATCCTTGACGCCGACATCGTCGATGCCGCCCCAGACCTGGTTGATCAGCGTCTGGCCTTCTTCCAGCACCTCGCCCGTGCGGAAGACGGCGCAGTTGTTCTGCATCACGCGCTGCATGCGGCCGCGGAGCTCGGCGGTCGGCGTTGCGCCGGCGGCGTTGCGGTAGCGGTCAAGCCGCGAGAGGGCGAGGTCGGCTGAATCCTTCGGCAGTTCAGGCTGGCTCTCGCCAGCGGTCACGAGCGTCGCGGCCCTGAGACCAGCCGCGCGGCCGAACACCACGAGGTCGATGAGCGAATTGGAGCCGAGGCGGTTCGCGCCATGCACGGAGACGCAGGCCGCCTCGCCGATCGCCATCAGGCCGGGCACCACGGCGTCCGGGTCGCCATTCACCTTGGTCAGCACCTCGCCGTGGAAGTTGGTCGGGATGCCGCCCATGTTGTAGTGCACGGTCGGGATGACCGGGATCGGCTCCTTGGTGACGTCGACGCCCGCGAAGATCTTGGCGCTTTCGGAAATGCCCGGCAGGCGCTCGTGCAGGATCTTCGGATCGAGGTGATCGAGGTGCAGGTAGATGTGGTCCTTGTGCTTGCCGACGCCGCGGCCTTCGCGGATCTCCATCGTCATCGAGCGCGAGACGACGTCGCGCGAGGCAAGGTCCTTGGCGGATGGAGCGTAGCGTTCCATGAAGCGCTCGCCCTCGGAATTGGTGAGGTAGCCGCCTTCGCCGCGTGAGCCTTCGGTGATGAGGCAGCCCGCACCGTAGATGCCGGTCGGGTGGAACTGGATGAACTCCATGTCCTGCAGCGGCAGGCCGGCGCGCAGCACCATGGCGTTGCCGTCGCCAGTGCAGGTGTGGGCGGAGGTCGCGGAGAAGTAAGCGCGGCCATAACCGCCGGTCGCGAGAATCACCTGCTGCGAGCGGAAGCGATGGATCGTGCCGTCATCCATTTTCAGCGCGACGACGCCGCGGCAGCGGCCTTCCTGATCCATGATCAGATCGATCGCGAAGAATTCGATGAAGAATTCGGTCTTGGCCCGCAACGCCTGCCCATAAAGCGTGTGCAGGATGGCGTGGCCGGTGCGGTCCGCCGCCGCGCAGGTGCGCTGCGCGATGCCCTTGCCGTAATTGGTGGTCATGCCGCCGAAGGGGCGCTGATAGATCTTGCCTTCCTCGGTGCGGGAGAAGGGAACGCCCCAGTGCTCGAGTTCGTAGACGGCGGCCGGCGCGTTGCGCACCAGATACTCGATCGCGTCCTGGTCGCCGAGCCAGTCGGAGCCCTTGACCGTATCGTACATGTGAAAGCGCCAGTCGTCCTCGCCCATATTGCCGAGCGCGGCCGAGATACCGCCCTGTGCCGCGACGGTGTGCGAGCGCGTCGGAAACACCTTCGAGAGGCAGGCGGTCTTGAGGCCGGCCTGCGCGCAGCCGACCGCGGCGCGCAGACCCGCACCTCCAGCGCCGACCACCACGACATCGAAGGTATGATCGGTGATGGGATAGGCCTGCCCGCTATACGCAGGGCTTTTCGTGCCGTTGGCTGTTTCGGTGGCCATGAATGGTGCCTTCCGTGAATGCTGTCTTGAAAAGAAAACCTAGATCGCGCCGAAGCCGATCCTCAACAGGGCATAAACGCACATCACGCCCACGAGGATCGCGAAGAAGGTGTTGGCGATGAGCGCCGCGATCTTCGTCGCCTCGCCATGCACGTAATCCTCGATGATGACCTGCATGCCGAGCCGCATGTGGAAGAGCCCGGAGCAGACGAAAAGCAGCATCAGGATCGCAACGAGCGGCTGCGACAGCGTGTGCAGCACGGCTTCCCGGCTTTTGCCCTGCAGCGAGATCACGATCGCGATGAAGGCGATGGCCAGCGGAATGTTGGCGATCGCCGTGATGCGGTGCTGCCAGAAATGCTCTGTGCCGGATTTGGCGGCACCGAGCCCTTTGACCCTCGACATTTCCGTGCGCATGGTCTGATTGACGTGATCGGACGCCATGATGCCCTCCTAGCGCAGATAAAGTGCGATCGCCCAGACGACGATCGTGAGGCTTACGGAGCCGATGAACGTGAACCGCGCAAGGTTCATGCGCGTCGAACGCTCATAGCCCGTGCCGGAATCCCAGATGAGGTGCCGGACGCCGCCGAGCATGTGGTGAAGCAGCGCCCACGTATAGCCGAATAGGACGAGCTGGCCGAGAAGCGACCCCATCGCCCATTGGGCGGTCTCGAAGGATGAACGTCCGCTGGCGGCTGCGACGAGCCAGGCTGCGATCATCAGCGTTCCGACGTAAAGCGCGCTGCCGGTGATGCGGTGGAAGATGGACATCGCCATCGTCCAGGTCACGCGGTAAATTTCCAGATGCGGCGACAGCGGTCTTGGAGCCATGGGCCGCGCGGCCGGCGCCTTGATATCGGTCATCATTTCCTCTTTGTAGCCGTTCCAGGAAAGCAGGTAGCGCATACCGCCGTTTTACAGAAATCACAATTCCGGCGAGGGGCTAAAGGTCCAGGCAGCGGCGTTGTGCCGCTGAAATGAAGTGACAAAAAGATGTTTTTGTAATTGTCTGAAGCTGTATCTCAGACGTCAAGCCGCCGTCTGAGCCGCGCGGCCTTCAATGTGTTGCCGAGCAGGCAAGCGAGCGTCATCGGGCCCACGCCGCCTGGAACCGGCGTGATCGCCTGCGCATGAAGACGTGCTGCCGCGAAATCGACGTCGCCCACCAGTTTCGTTTTGCCTTCGGGGAGGCTGATGCGGTTGATGCCGACGTCGATCACGATCGCCTGAGGCTTCAACCAATCGCTCTTGACCATCTCTGCGCGCCCCACGGCCGCGATCAGAATGTCGGCCCTTCGGCAGACGGCCGGAAGATCGGCGGTGCGCGAATGGGCGATGGTCACTGTGCAGCTCTCCTGCAGCAGCAACTGCGCCATCGGCTTTCCGAACAGATTGGACCGGCCGATGATCACCGCTTCGAGGCCGCTGAGGTCCTGCCGCACCGACTTCACCAGCATCAGGCTGCCGAGGGGCGTGCAGGGCACGATTCCGGATAGGAGGCCGGACTTGCCGCTCGCCAGCCGCCCCGCGTTGAGGTCCGACAGCCCGTCGACATCCTTGGCGGGGTCGAGTTCTGCGATCACGGCGTCCGCGTCGATGTGTCCGGGTAGTGGAAGCTGCACGAGAATGCCGTCGACGTCGTGATCGGCGTTCAACGTGCGGATGCAGGCGACGAGGTCGGATTGGGCGATCGTGCCAGGCAGCACATATTCGATGGAGCGCATGCCTGCCTCGACGGTCTGTTTCAGCTTGCTTCGCACATAGACCTGGCTTGCCGGATCATCGCCGACCAGTACGACGGCCAGAGCGGGCGTCACATTGTGGCGGTCCTTCAATTCGGCGACGGATTGCGCGATCTCGCGCCGCAGGGCTTCGGCGATCTGTTTGCCGTCGATCAGGGTGGCTGTCATTGCTGTATCCATGGGGCCGGCCGCCGGCCTCGATGCTTCAGAACGGAACGAGAGGATAGATATTATAGACGATGATGCGGCGGACGAGCTCGATCAGCAGCCAAAGCACGATGAAGGAGAGATCGAGGCCGCCGAAGGAGGGCAGAAAGCGGCGGATCGGCTGCAGAAGCGGCTCGGTCAGGCGATAGAGCACGTCGACGATCGTCGAGACGACGGGGCTTCTCGTATTGATGACGTTGAAGGCGATCAGCCAGCTGAAGATCGCCGAGGCGATGAGGATGTAGATGTAGAAATTCAGTGCGATCAGAATGACTTCAAGCAGGGCGCGCATGAAAACAGGACTCCTTGGCCATGATCAACGCAGACACGTGGCATGGCTCACGCGCATCGAGACCGGTGCCGTTCTATATGGCATTATCGGTGAGCCGGGCAACAGGCGAGCCGGCGCGGCGCGAGGCTGCGGTCAGGATGCGATCGCCGTTACCGGCGGTTCCTCGATCGTCTTGGACGCCTTGCCGCCGGTGCCTTTCGGCAGCTTCTCCGCGATGCCGTAAAGCCGCTGGCGGCGCGCAATCTCATCGGCGATCTCGGACGGCTTGATGCCCATCTCGGCAAGCAGGACACAGAGCTGGTAGAGGAGGTCCGCGCTTTCGAGGATCGTGTCGTGGCGCTTCTGCTGCAGCGCCTCGATGCCAACCTCGATCGCCTCCTCGGCGAGCTTCTTGACCATCTTGGCCATGCCCTCGCGAAACAGCTTGGCGGTCCGCGAACGCCCTGGATCAAGCGCGCGGGCCTGAAGCACCGATTCATAAAGGGTTTCCATCGAATCAAGCATGTTTAAGTCCAATCACGAACACTATCAGCACAGTTTGGCGGCACCGCAATGGCTTTGACTTGCTTCGCACAGGCGATGGTTGTGCTCATCGCCTTTTCTACTTGGGCAATGGCTCAAGGCCGCGCGACCTCATCTCGGCTCGTGCCACGGGGGACGAGAGAAGATCGATGAGCGCAGTTGCCTCGGCCTGATGGGCTTCGGGGCTCATGGCGGCCGAATAGACGACGTAGTTCTGGAACGCCTCCGGCAGCAATCCGGCAAGCTGCACGCCCGGCACGCCGAGAATGTTCGGCACGGAAATCACCATCAGGTCGACCTCACCCCTCGCGATCCGTTCCATCGCTTGCGCACCCGTCTGTGCTCTCAGCTTGTCCTTGACCGCATCCTCGATGCCAAGGCCGGCGATCAGCGTCAGCATATAGGTGCTGCTGGCGCTGTTTGGCGTGTAGGCGATCGTGTTGGCAGCCAGCAAAACCCGCTTGAAGGCGTCCGGCGTCGAAAGATCGGGCTTGGGCGCAGTGCTTTTCATGGCGATGCCCATCGCGGCCCTCGCTATGTCGCGCCGTGCGGGCGTGAGCTTGCCCTTTTCGATCAGCCTGTCGATTTGGTCCGGCAACAGCAGCGCCACGTCGATCTTGAGGCTCGCCTCGATCTCTTTCGTCAGATTGGCAGCCGTGTCGTATTCGGCGACGATGGTATGGCCGCTCTGGGCAAGAAGCGTCGGCGCGATGCGATCGAGCAGCGCTTTCAGCGTAGGGGTGCTGAAAACCCGGATCTCGGCCGCGCGCGGCAGGCCAGGTGCGATGATGATCGCCGCAACCAGGATCGCGCTTCTTGCAGCGGACCGCAGCCGCATCAATGCTTCTCCCTTTCGCCGGCCGCGATGTCGCGGGTCTCCCCGTATATGGGCGATGAGCCTATCACTCACTCATGACAGATAGGTTTCGCGCTCCTTGCAAGCGGAGCCGTGACGATCAGGCTGCGGCAAGATGCCTGAACGCCGCCACGACCTTTTCGTAGACCTCGCGCTTGAACGGGATGACGAGCTCGGGCAGCCGCTCCATCCGTTCCCAGCGCCATTCGTTGAATTCCGGCTTGACGCCACCGGCAGGGTTCAGGATGTCGATCTCGCCTTCATCGCCCTCGAAGCGGAATGCGAACCATTTCTGCGTCTGCCCGCGAAATCGGCCCCGGAAGGCGCGGCCGCTGAGATCGACAGGCAGGTCGTAATTGTACCAGTGCGGCGCTTCGGCGAGCAGGCTGGCGGAGCTGACATTGGTTTCCTCCAGCAGTTCGCGCCGAGCCGCTGCGAGCGGTGCCTCGCCGCGGTCGATCCCGCCCTGCGGCATCTGCCAGGCATAATCCTCGGACAGATCGCCGTTCATCGAAAGCTGCCGGCGGCGGCCTATGAAGACCATTCCCGCCGGGTTGAGCAGCATGACCCCGACGCACATTCGATAAGGCAGGGACTGGGGGTCGGGTTGCGGTCTGCGGGTGTCCATGTCCAGGTGCGGCTTCCTTCTAGGCGGGCCGCTTCACCGACCCTCTGCTCAGGTTTTCGGGCCGGCGATCGTTGAGCTCACCGGCACCAGAGCAATGCCCTTCGCTTCCAGCGTCCTCGACCAGCGAGCGATGCGGTCGAGCGTGATCGGCAGGGCGGAGGCCGTGCCGATTGCTATACCACGTTCACGCGCAATCGTTTCCAGTTTTGCGAGGCTGGCGTCAATATCGCTGCTTCGCTGCACCGTATCAAGGACGAGATCGCCGCGCGACGCCGGCATCCCCGAGCCGGAGGCGAGCGAGACCGCAAGGCTGCGCGGCGAACTTCCATCATCGAGATAGGCAAGGCCGCGCCCGCCCACTTCCCGCAGGATCGGCGCGATGGCCGTCTCGTTCGAGGTCAGGCGCGCGCCCATGAAGTTCATCACGCCGACATAGCCCGTGAAGCGGCTCATCAGCCATTGCAGGCGGTCGACATTCTGCGTCGGCGTCAGGCTGGAGAGCAGCGTCTGCGGGCCGGGATCGTTGTCCGGATAGTCGAACGGCTCCATGGGCAGGTGCAGAAGCACCTCGTGCCCGGCGGTGCGCGCCGATTGGACCTGGCGTTCGAGATCGTTGCCGTAGGGCGCGAAGGCGAGGCTGACATCGGGCGGCAGCTTCGAGATCGCATCGGCCGTCACGCTCTGTCCGATCCCGAGCCCGCCGATGACGATGGCGATCTTCGCGGTGCGGGACCGCGCGGCCGCGCTCGGCGCGCGGGCATAAAGGTCAAAGGGCTTCAACCCGTCATTGCCGATGCGCGGCAACGCGCCGTGGCGGCTCTTTTCGACGAGGCGCTTGTCCGGCGAGAGTGCAAGCGCGCTCGGCTGAGCCTCCGGAACCCTGATGATGATCGCGCTCGGCGCCGCGCCGCCATTCTGGCGCACGACCTTGACGCCGCTATCCTGCTCGAGTTCGGCAGCCGTGCTACGATTGCCGGCCGGCGCGGCGTCCGGCCGCGTTGCAGGCTGTGTCGGGCTCGGCGCGACCGCCACGACGGCGGCCGGTTGCCGGACGATGGTGGCGACGGCGGAGGGCTCGCCGCCGAGCGGGTCATGGGTCAGAAGCAGAAACGCGCCAAGGCCGGCGACGGTGAGAAGCGCAACGCCGAGCAGCGGCTTGCCGAGGCTGAGGCTCCGCTTCGCTTTTTTCGTTCCAGGATCGACCCCCAGCGGGGTCGACAGGTCATCGACCGACATTGAAATCCACCCCGATCAGGCTCTGCTCCCGGCCGGCATGACGGCAGATCGGCGATCCAGCGCCTTTCGACCGACATTCCTCCAACGATGAACACAAGAGGCTACAGCGGGATTCGCGCAGCCGCCCTCATCCTGCGGACGCATGATCAATAAAGCGTTAACCTATCTTTCGATCCCGCCTGTTTTGCGCTGCGCGCGATAAAAAACCCTGCCCATCGGTCGATGGGCAGGGCGGGTTCGATGTCGGCGTCTGCGACTATTCGGATTTCTTCTCGGGGGCCGCGCCTTCGATCTTCTTTTCGGCGGTCGCGCCGGTCTCGGTCTTCTCGACCGTAGGCTTCACGTCCGGCTTCGTCTCGTCTGGCTTGCGCACGCCGTGCAGCACGTCGAGCGCGGCGATCAACTGCTTGTCCTTCAAGGGATCGACGGGCACATAGGCCGAGGAACCGGTCTCTTCCTTGCCCTTGTTGACCTCGATATGGCCTTTGAGCGAGGCCTCGCCCTTGGTCTCGTCTTTGCCTTTCAGCTCGTCAGGCACGTCCTGCAGCACGACCATCTCCGGCTGGATGCCCTTGCCCTGGATCGAGCGGCCGGAGGGCGTGTAGTAGAGCTGGGTCGTCAGCTTCAGCGCGCCGTTTTCGCGCAGCGGGATGATGGTCTGGACCGAGCCCTTGCCGAACGAGCGCGTGCCGATGATCGTGGCGCGCTTATGGTCCTGCAGCGCGCCTGCCACGATTTCGGAGGCCGAGGCCGAGCCGCCATTGATCAGCACGACGAGCGGTTTGCCCTTGGTGAGGTCTCCGGGGGCGCGCGCCGAGAAGCGGTTGGTATCCTCGGGCGTGCGGCCGCGCGTCGAGACGATCTCGCCGCGATCGAGGAAGGTGTTCGAGACGAGGATCGCCTGGTCGAGCAGACCGCCTGGGTTGTTGCGCAAATCGACGATGTAGCCCTTGACCTTGTCCTTGCCGATTTCCGCCGACACCTTCTCGATGCCGCGCTGCAGATTTTCAGACGTGTGCTCGTTGAACGACGATACGCGCAGATAGACGATGTCATCGCCTTCCTTGCGGGCTTTCACGACCTGCGGGCGAATGGTGTCGCGCACCAGCTTGATGTCGATCAGGTCCTTCTTCGGACCGCGCTGCATGGTGAGCGTGACAGGCGCGCCGACCGCGCCGCGCATCTTCTCGACGGCTGCGTTGAGCGCAAGACCCTGAACGGCCTCGCCATCGATCTTGAAAATAACGTCGCCGGAAAGCACGCCGCCCTTGGCGGCCGGCGTGTCGTCGATGGGCGAGACGACCTTGAGGACGCCGTCCTCCATCGTCACCTCGATGCCGAGGCCGCCGAACTCACCCTTTGTCGTGACCTGCATGTCCTTGAACGACTTCGCGTCGAGATAGGTCGAGTGCGGGTCGAGCGAGGAGAGCATGCCGTTGATGGACGCCTCGATCAGCTTCGTCTCGTCCGGCTTCTCGACATAATCGGAGCGCACCTTCTCGAAGATGTCGCCGAACAGGGTCAGCTTGCGGTAGACGTCGCTGGAGGCCGCGATCGCCGCGCCGCCCGAGATGCCCTGCATCTGCGCGCCGATGATGACCGTTCCAGCGCCGAACACGGCGCCGAGAAGAATGAGTGACAGCTTGCGCATTATCCGCGGGCCTTTTCATTTGAAGTTTGCACCCACCAGGGGCTTGAATCTATCGGTTGTCCGTCTTTTCTCAGCTCAATGTAGAGGTTTCGGCCTTTTCGCGGCAAATCACGCTTCTGCGAGTTGTCGGGTTCCGCAGAGACCGCCATCACGGCGATCGGTTCCCCGGCAAGGACAAACTGACCCACCTCCACCAGCGCATGGTCAACGCCGATCAGGAGCATATGATAGCCGTTGCCCGCATTGATAATCAACACCTGTCCATAAGAACGATACGCGCCTGAAAAGGCGACCCAGCCATCGTTCGGCGCGGAGATGATGGAGCCTGATGGTGGCGTAATCGTGATGCCCTTTTCGGTGCCGCCGAAGCCATCCGGCGAACCGAAGGTCTTCACGATTTCACCGGCGCTCGGCAGGCTCAGCGCGCCTTTTAGGTCCGCAAAGGCGAATTTCGGCGTCAAACGCGCCGAATCCTTGAGGCTGGAGGGTCCGAGCGACGCGGTTTGAGGGTTCTGGCCGGTCGGAAGCGGCACTTTCTTCGCGGCTTCGGCCGCGCGCGACGCGCCCGCGATGTCGCTCTCCATGCGGGCGATGAGCTCTTTCAGGGTCTGCGCCTGCTTCGCGAGCGTTGTGATCTTCTGCCGCTCCTCGCGCAATTGCTGCTCGGATGCGTCAATTTGGCCTTGCCGCGAGGCGACGAGCGCCGCAAGGCGCTCCCTGTCGGCCGCGATGTCCTGTTTTTCCTTGAGGAGCCTGTCGCGCTGTTCGGCCTGCGCCTTGCGGTTGTCGACGAGGCTCTGGAGATCGTCGGCGAGTTGCTGTGCCTCATGCCGCAGTTCCGGCAGCACGGCCCCCAGCATGATCGATGCCCGCACCGCCTCCAGCATGTCGTTTGGCTTCACGAGCACGGCCGGCGGCGGCTTCCGGCTCATGCGCTGCAGCGCCGCCAGCACCTCGGCCATCACGTCGCGGCGCGCCTCCAGCGAACGGCGCAGCGCCCCTTCTTGCCCCTCGAGCACGCCGAGCGCCGTCTCGATCGTCGAGAGGCGCTCATCGGTCTGGCGCACGCGCCGCGTGGTGTCGATGAGGTCCTTGTTCAGTTTCGCCCGGTCGCCGCGCAGCGATTCGACATTCCTGATCGCGCGCTGTTTCTCTTCGTCGCTCTGGCGGATCGAGCCCTCGACCGCGCGCAGGTCGGCCTCGCGGCGCAGCTTCTCCTCGGTTCGCGCCTCGATGCTGGCGGGGCGCGGCGGCTCCTGCGCGTGGAGGCACGTGGCGGGTACGATGACGAGCGAGACGAGAAGGGCGGACAGACGGCGCATGGTATCGCCGACCGTAGCAAGATTTGCGCGCCTTCGGAACGTGGTTGATCGCGGCGCGCAGCGAAGGCTGGGCCAATCAGCCGCGATGATAAGGATGACCGGTGAGGATGGTGCCGGCGCGATAGAGCTGTTCGGCAAGTAGGACGCGCACCATCTGGTGCGGCAAGGTCATCGCGCCGAAGGACAGGACGAGGTCGGCGCGCTGGCGCAAGCCGCCATCGAGCCCGTCAGGCCCGCCGAGAATGACGGCGAGGGATGCGCGGCCATTGCTCCTCTCGCGTTCGATGAGCGCCGCGAACCCGGTGCTCGGCATCGTCTTGCCGCGCTCGTCGAGCGTGAGGATGAAGGCATTGTCGGGAAGCGCGGTCTCGATCGCCTTCGCTTCGTCCGCCATGCGGTCTTCCGGCCTGCGGCTCGCCGACTCCGGCAGTTCGATGGTCTGGAGCCGCTCGACGCCGATTGCGCGGGCGAGCGAGGCGAACCGCTCTTCATATCGCTCCAGCAGCGAGCGCTCGGGGCCTGATTTCAGCCTGCCCACGGCGATGATCACGATGCGCACAAGCGACCCCTCGACCATTCTGGTGCTCTGACGGAACCGTCAAAGCGAACGCAAAATGATCAGTATCGATCGATGAGACCCCGCTGGTCGAGCAAGGCCTAGTGGCGTTCCGCCGCTTCCTGCGGGCGATCGGTGCCCCAGATTTTTTCAAGGTTGTAGAACTGGCGCACCTCGGGCTTGAACACATGGACGATCATGTCGCCTGCGTCGATCAGCACCCAGTCACACTGGGGCATGCCCTCGATACGCGGCATGTCGTAGCCATTGTCCTTCATCGTCTGGACGAGATGATCCGCGATGGCGCCGACATGGCGATCGGACCGGCCTGACGCGATCACCATGACATCGGCGATCGAGGTTTTTCCGATGAGGTTGATCTTGATGACGTCTTCGGCTTTCGAGTCATCGAGATTGCTGAGGACGAGATCGACGAATTTCTGGTCGATCGTGACGTCAGTCTCGGCTGGAGCCGGCTTCGACACGCGACGCGTGGAGGCTGGCTTCGGCTTCAAGGCGCGCTTGGCAGGCGCCGCTGCAGCCAGAGGAGAAGATGTGATCAGTGCTTTCGTCCCCTTTTTACGGGGCGGCGAACCATCACGCCGCCTGTCAATCAATATAGGGAGCACTGGTTACCAAATTCAATGCGTGCCCCCGCTGCAAACCAAATGAATCCTGTTTGCGTGGCGATCATGTGACGCTTCCGCCTGCTTTTCGCAGTTGTGTGGAAGATAGGAACGATCGCGGCCCATGGAGAAAGATCCAGGCAGGCGGCGGATGGCGCGCGAGAATCTTCGCGTCACTCTCGTCGAGCCGCGCCTGCGCGAATCGCTGCGCCGTCTTGGCGCTCACCGTGCGCCAGGTGGAGCCCGGCCGGTCGATCACCGCGATGGGCACCTTGCGCGCGATGCTGACCCAGTTCTGCCAGCGATGGAACTGCCCGAGATTATCCGCGCCCATCAGCCAGACGAAGCGAACGCCGGGGCAGCGTGCTTTCAAAAAATCGATCGTGTCAGAGGTGAAGCGCGTGCCGATCTCCGTCTCGAACCCGGTGACCTCGATCGCGGGGTGGCGCGCGATCGCCCGCGCCGCTGCAATCCGTTTCGCCTGGCTCGGCAGGCCTTTCACGTCCTTCAGCGGGTTGCCGGGCGTGACCAGCCACCAGATGCGGTCGAGGCCGAGCCTCTTCAGAGCCGTTTGGGAAAGGAGGACATGGCCGTTGTGCGGCGGGTTGAACGTTCCGCCGAACAGCCCGATGCGCATGCCGGCGACCGCCTTCGGCAGCTTCACGGGCCCCGTCGTGGCCTTGCGGGCGGTCTGCAGGTGGAGAACGCTCAAGGCCTGATCGTTCCGTCCCCGCGCACGCGGTATTTGAACGAGGTCAGTTGCTCGACGCCGACAGGGCCACGCGCATGCATGCGGCCTGTCGCGATGCCGATCTCCGCGCCGAAGCCGAACTCGCCGCCATCGGCGAACTGCGTCGAGGCATTGTGCAGCACGATCGCCGAATCGACCTCGCTCAGGAACCGCGCGGCGGCGGCGTCATCCTCGGCCATGATCGCATCGGTGTGGTGCGAGCCATGGCGCTCGATATGCGCGATTGCCGCATCGATGTCGTCGACGGCTTTGACGGAGATGATCGCATCGAGATATTCGGTATCCCAATCCGCGTCGCCTGCCACGCCGACGCGCGGATCGACGCTGCGTGCCGCCTCGTCGCCGCGCACCGCGCAGCCATGATCGAGCAGGGCGCGCACCAGCGGGGCAAGATGGGTCGCTGCAGCGGAGCGGTCGACGAGCAGCGTTTCCGCCGAGCCGCAGACGCCGGTGCGCCGCAGCTTCGAATTGAGGACGACCCGTATCGCCTTGTCGAGATCGGCGCTCCCATGCACATAGACATGGTTGACGCCGTCGAGATGCGCGAAGACCGGCACGCGCGCTTCGGCCTGCACGCGGGCGACGAGGCCCTTGCCGCCGCGGGGAACGATCACGTCGATCGCGCCGCCGAGCCCGCCGAGCATCTGTCCGACAGCGGCGCGTTCACGCGACGGCACGAGTTGCACCGCATCGACGGGTAATCCCGCCGAGGCGAGCCCCTCGCGCAGGCACTCGACGATGATCGAGGCGCTGCGCAGTGAATCGGAGCCTGCCCGCAGAATGGCGGCGTTGCCGGATTTGAGGCAGAGGCTGCCTGCATCGGCGGTGACGTTGGGGCGGCTCTCGAAGATGATGCCAATGACGCCGAGCGGGGTGCGCACCCGCTCGAAGGCGAGTCCGTTGGGTTGCCGCCAGGCGGCGATGACAGCACCGACCGGATCGGGAAGCGCTGCGACAGCGCGGATGCCGGCCTCCATGGCGGCGATGCGGGCGGCGTCGAGCCGGAGACGATCGAGATAGGCGGCGTTGGCACCCGCTCCCTGCGCCTCGGAAACATCCTGCTCGTTGGCGGCGATCAGTGCGGGGCCTGCCGCGCGGAGCGCATCGGCCGCGGCGTAGAGCGCGGCGGTCTTGGCGTCGCTCGTCGCCAAGCCGAGACGCCGGGAGCTCGTCCGCGCATGCCGGCCGATCTCCAGCATCAGCGTTTCAAGCGCGGCCGGTTCCTCAGGCTTCGCGGGCTCGCGAAGATGCACGTTCATGACAGGTCCCCGATCAGCACCAGATCATCACGGTGAATCATGGCCGAGCGGCCTTGATATCCCAATATCTTTTCGATGTCGCCCGTCTTGCGTCCGACGAGCTGCGCCGCTTGCGCGGTGTCATAGGCGATGAGGCCACGCGCCAGCTCTACGCCGGCGCGGCTGCGGACGAGGACGGCGTCGCCGCGGCTGAAATTGCCCTCGATGCTGACGATGCCGGCGGGCAGCAGGCTCTTGCCCTGTTTGAGCGCCTCCACCGCGCCGTCATCGATGATGAGCGCGCCTTTTGGCTCAAGCGTGCCGCCGATCCAGCGCTTCCTCGACGTGACGGGGTTGGAGGGCGTTAGAAACCAGGTACAGAGCCCACCATCCGCGATGCGTTGCAGTGCGTGGTCGTGCTTGCCATTGGCGATCACCATGTGGCTGCCTGCGGCGATGGCGATCTTCGCCGCCTCGATCTTGGTGCGCATGCCCCCGCGCGACAGTTCGGAGGCCGCGCCGCCTGCGCTCGCCTCGATGGCGGCCGAGATGCGCGGCACGATGGGAACGAGCCTTGCGTCGGGGTTGTCCTGCGGCGGAGCGGTGAACAGCCCGTCAATGTCCGAGAGCAGGACGAGGCAATCGGCCGACGCCATGGAGGCGACGCGCGCTGCGAGCCTGTCATTGTCGCCATAACGGATCTCGGCTGTCGCGACGGTGTCGTTCTCGTTGATGATCGGCACGGCGTTCATTTCAAGCAGTTTAGCCAGCGTCTCGCGCGCGTTCAGATAGCGGCGGCGCTCCTCCGTGTCGCTGTAGGTCAGCAGGATCTGCCCCGCCGTGATGTGGTGGTGGCCGAGCACCTCGGACCAGATGCGGGCAAGCTCGATCTGGCCGACGGCGGCGGCGGCCTGCGCCTCCTCGAGTTTCAGAGCGCCGGGCGGCAGGCGGAGCACCGTCCGTCCGAGCGCGATCGCGCCGGAGGAGACGATGAGAACATCCCTGCCGGCGGCATGCAGCGCCGCGACATCTTCCGCCAGCGCTTCGAGCCAGGCCCGGCGCAATCCGCTGCCCCGATCGACCAGCAAGGACGAGCCGACCTTGACGACGATGCGCCGGAAGGCACTGAGCGAGGGGGCGCGCAGTTCCGGCGCAGCCACGCCACGCGCGGCGCTCGCTTTGCTGCTGCCGCCGCTCATGGTCAGGGTGCCCATTCCCCGACGGGTTCGGCAGGTGCCTCGTCGGATTTCGCCTCGTCGATGATCAGGAGAAGCGCACGCAGCGCCTCGGGCACGCCTGCGCCGGACACGGCGGAGAGCAGAAGCGGCCTTGCCTTCGTCGCGCGCTTCAGGCGGTCGACCTGCTTTTTCAACGTGTCGGGATCGACGGCGTCGATCTTCGAGAGTGCGACGATCTCGGGCTTGTCCTCAAGCCCGTGCCCGTAGGCGTCGAGTTCTGCGCGCACGGTCTTGTAGGCCTTGCCGGCATGCTCGGACGTCGCCTCGACGAGATGCAGGAGAACACGGCAGCGCTCGACATGGCCAAGGAACCGGTCGCCCAGCCCATGCCCCTCATGCGCGCCCTCGATAAGGCCGGGAATGTCGGCAAGCACGAATTCGCGCTCGTCGGCCCGCACCACGCCAAGGCCCGGATGCAGCGTCGTGAAGGGATAGTCGGCGATCTTGGGCTTGGCCGCCGTGGTGGCTGCAAGGAAGGTGGATTTGCCGGCGTTCGGCAGACCGACGAGGCCGGCATCGGCGATCAGCTTGAGGCGCAGCACGATCCAGCGCTCCTCACCCGCCTGTCCGGGGTTGGCGCGGCGGGGAGCCTGATTGGTCGAGGTCTTGAAGTACAAATTGCCGAAGCCGCCATTGCCCCCCTTGGCGAGCCGCACGCGCTGGCCGACCTCGGTGAAGTCGGCGATCAGCGTCTCCTCATCCTCGTCGAAAATCTGCGTGCCGACCGGAACCTTGAGGACGAGCGGCGCGCCGTTCGCGCCGGTGCGAGCCTTGCCCATGCCATGGACGCCGGTCTGCGCCTTGAAATGCTGCTGGAAGCGGTAATCAATCAGCGTGTTGAGCCCCTCGACGCACTCGGCCCAGACATCGCCGCCACGCCCGCCATCGCCGCCATCGGGGCCGCCGAACTCGATGAACTTCTCGCGGCGGAACGAGACACAGCCGGCTCCGCCATCGCCCGAGCGGATATAGACCTTGGCTTGATCGAGGAATTTCATGGAATTTCAAGTTTCAAAACTGCGCCCGGAACGGATGGACGCTGGGGCGGAACAGACTGGATGCGGACCACGCTCGATCCGCGGCTGATCATGACCGCATCTTTCGCACGTGCTGTTCCACAAATCGCTGCATTTGGCAATTTTCGAGGCGGCGGATCGCAACGCCGCCTCGAGAAGACGATCAGGCGCAGACCTCGAGCGGCGCGGTCGGCCGCGGCGGCGAGGGCGTCGCCGCCAATTCGCCGGCCGCGACCGAAGCCTCCAACGCGGCGATGCCGACATCGATGGAAATGCGGTCGAAGCTCGGCGCACGCCAGCCCTTGAGCGCCTTCCAGGTGCGGCGACCCAGCCTGAAATGGTCGCAGGGCAGCCGCCCGCCGCGTGCCGGACAGGTATCAAGGCCGGAGCCGACCATCTGGAACCCAGACTTCTCGAGAACGCGGCGCGATGCGGGGTTGATCACTCTCACGCCGGCGCGCGCCTCGCAGGCATCGGTCAGCGTGAAAACGGCATCGATCAGCGCCTGCACGGCTTCGGTCGCAAGCCCTTCGCCCCAATGCTGCGCTTCGAGCATGTAGCCGAAGGTGAAGCATTGCGGCTCTTCGAACCTGCCGCCGATGAAGCCGATAGCGTGGCGCGGGTTCGCCTTGGGAACGAGGAGGAGGCTCAGCCCGGTGCCGAGCGCGTTGGTCTTGCGCATGGCGAAGATGCGCCGCTGGGCTTCGCCATCCGGCAGGGGATGCGGCCAGGTCGCGGTCATCTCCGCAACCTGTTTGTCCCCTGCGAACGCCGTCACCGCCGCCACATCTTGGACCGTCGGCCAGCGCAGCCAGAGGCGCGGCGTCTCGATGCGGAAAACATCGTCGCGGGTGAGGTCAGGGAACATGATCCGTCTCCGTCAGTCAGGATCATCTCATTGCCAGCCGATTGGCAAGATAAGATGACCCAAAAACGACGAAAGGGAGATTGGCTTTCCAACCTCCCTTTGAAATCCGTTCCGGTCTTTTCGGGTGCTTCTGGCGGGTTTCGCCTTGGGCGGGTAGCGTGAAAAGACTTGGCAAGAGATCCACTGGAAGGTTTTTCAACCAGCGGAGCCCTTTCGTCTCGTCTCCGCTTTTACTCGGCGGCCATTTGGGCCGGGATGACTGCTACGAATGTCCTGCCATTCGCTTTTTTCTGGAATTCCACTTTACCTTCCACAAGCGCGAAGAGCGTGTGGTCCTTGCCCATGCCGACGTTCGCGCCGGGATGCCAGGTGGTGCCGCGTTGACGAATGATGATGTTGCCCGGAATCACAGCTTCGCTGCCGAACTTCTTGACGCCGAGACGGCGACCGGCCGAGTCACGACCGTTGCGGGACGAGCCGCCTGCTTTTTTCGTTGCCATGAGCGAAATGCTCCCAAATCTGTTATCGAGTCGTATAACCCGAAATTAAATCGTTGCACAGCCGGAATTTGCCGGTCTGCGTGACGCGAATGCCGGACGATGCGCTCGTCAGGCTCGAATGGCTGCAGCCGGAAGCGGCTGCGCCAGATCTCAGGCTTGCGCTGCGGTCTCTTCCGCCGGCTTTTCGGCCTTGGCTTTCGGAGCCTTTGCGGCCTTCGCCTTCGCGCCCGTTTCGCCGCCTGTCAGGATGTCCGTGATCCGCACGATCGTCAGGTGCTGGCGGTGACCCTTCTTGCGCTTCGAATTCTGGCGGCGGCGCTTCTTGAACGAAATGGTCTTGGGGCCGCGCGTCTGCTCGACGATCTCGCCGGCGACGGATGCGCCCGCGACTGTCGGATCGCCGACGACGATGGTTTCGCCGCCCAGCATGAGCACGGTGTCGAATGCAACGGCCGCGCCGGCCTCGCCCTCGAGCTTTTCGATTTTAACGACGTCGTTGGCAGCAACCCGATATTGCTTGCCGCCCGTCTTGATGACTGCGAACATGATTTTGCTCTCTTATAGCGAGTGATTGGGCCGATCTCCGGATGGCAGCCGCCGAACCCACTGGCTCGAAATCTATCATCCTGGACCGTCTTCTTGTTGATGACGTCGTCGATTGCGGAGCCCCGCACCAACGACAAAAGCGGCCGAAGCCGCATTTCGACCGTGTCGTTACTGCGCGACGGCGACTTATGTCAAGGCGAAACGGCTTGTCTGGAACGCTTTCGCAGATGTTGAAGCCGCGAAAAGGGCTTGGCGAAGCTGACATGGAGTGATATCTCGGCCACCTAACCACACGGCTTGCGGGCCGGCCCCGCGGAGAGGTGGCAGAGTGGTCGAATGCACCGCACTCGAAATGCGGCATGGGTGCAAGCTCATCGGGGGTTCAAATCCCTCCCTCTCCGCCATTCTCCCGTCAAGACATCGTTTTTGAAACAGGTTTGTTTCAAGTCCCCGTGTTTGCCACGGATCATCGCGTAGCTTTCAGTCGTTCATGAGCGCAACGACGCCGAGCCAAACGTCAAAGCGTCAATCAAGCAGACCCAGATCGTTTCGGATCACACATCGGCGCGTGGGGTGCCTGGCCAGACATCGAAATCACGCACCAGGGTGCGAAGCTCCGCAAGAAGGGGTGAGCGATCATTCGTGCGGAAGCTCATGATGATCGGCGAGACGATCTTGGGTTCGTCGAGCTCCAGATAGACGACGTCGCTGCGCCCGAGCTTGCGCACGGAAGAGGGGACGAGACAAATCCCCATGCCGGCCGCGACGAGCCCAAGCGCCGTCTGGAGTTCACGCACTTCGAACGCCACCTGCGGTTCGATACCCTGATCGCGGTAGAAAGACAGGACCTGGTCGGCATAGCTCGGCCTCGGTGTCTTGGGATAGATGATTAGTTGCTCGCCTGCGGTTTCGACCAGTTTCAACGGCGCGCTTGAAGTCGCAAGGTGGTTTCCCACAGGCACAGCGACGCTCAGAGGCTCTTCGCGGATGACATTGCGCGTCAGTCCGAGATCATCGAAACGCAGACGGCCAAACCCGACGTCGATCCGTCCATCCTTCAAGGCCGCGGCCTGCTCCAGCGTCGTCATTTCAGTCAACATCACCTCGATGTCGGGCACGATGATGCGAAATCGACGGATGAGTTCGGGCAGCGCGTCATAGAGTGTGGACGCGACGAAGCCGATATTGAACTGGGTGACAGAGCCTTTTGCGATGCGCTGCGTCATGAGACGAATTTCTTCCACGCGGTCGAGCACCTGCCGCACCTGTTCGTAAAAATACCGGCCGGGTTCGGTGAGCGTGATCGGACGCCCGCGGTCGAGCAGTCTTGCGCCAAGCTCGTCCTCAAGCTGCTGTATCTGCCTGCTGAGCGGCGGCTGGGCCATGTTGAGCTTTTCCGCCGCGCGGCTGAAGCTGCCCTCGGACGCCACCGCGGCGAAATATCTGAAATGCCGGAGATCCATATTCATACCTCTTGGGTATGCAAATAGACACAAACGATCCTGTCCGCCAACGATTTTGCGCTTTAGCCTCCTCTGACAACAGGGCTTCATGTCCATGACACCAGCCGCGCACGCAATGCGGCGATCCGGGAAGAAGGAGAAGCGCGTGAGATCGTCGAACCGGCGCATCGCCATCATCGGGGCCGGCATAGGCGGTCTGACGCTGGCATTGGCGTTGCGCGAGCGAGGCATCGAGGCGACGATCTATGAGCAGGCCGCGCAACTCACCGAAATCGGCGCGGCGATCGCGCTTTCCGCAAACGGCACGCGCGAGCTCGAACGACTTGGCTGCCTGCCGGCGCTTGCCAAGGTTTCGACCGAACCGACAGAGCTGATCTATCGGAACTGGGCGGATGATCGTCGGGTCGCGGCCTTTCCAGTTCGCATGGACGGCGCCTACCGAAAGCTGTTCGGCGCGCCCTATTTTGGCATCCACCGCGCCGATCTACAGACCATCCTGAGCGCGCAGCACGGCGGCGCACGGCTTCATCTTGGCCATCGGCTGGAGCGGCTCGTCGAAGGCGACCACTCGATACGCCTTCATTTTTCAAACGGGCATGTCGAAGAGGTCGATGTCGTCATCGGCGCCGATGGGGTCCGCTCCGCCGTGCGCCGCCATGTGGCCGGGAGCGACGCCATGCGCTACTCGCGCACCTCGGCCTTCCGCGGGATCGTGCCGATCGAAAACCTGCCGTCGCTTCCGGACCCGGAGGCGATCCAGTTCTGGATGGGACCGAACGCCCATCTCCTGCACTACGCGATCGGTGGCGAGCGCAAGGCGGTCAACTACTTCGCCGTCGTCGAGGGGCCGGAAATCTGGCCTCAATCGGGCGGCTCGACCGCCAGGATCGACCATCAGGTCGCCGTCGACGCGTTCAAGGGCTGGCACCCGGCCGTGAGCGAGATGATCGGCGCGGTGGAGCACACGATCCGGTGGGGCCTGTTCACGGTCAATCCGATCCTGCACTGGTTCAAGGGCCGCGCCGTGCTGATGGGCGACTCGGTCCACGCCATGCTGCCGCATCATGGGCAGGGCGCGAACACGACGATCGAAGACGCGGTAACGCTCGCAGAACTGCTTGCCCGCGCGGATATGAGCGATCTGGCCGAGACGCTGGCGCTTTATCAGGCGCTGAGGCAGGCGAGGACGCGGAAGATCCAGCGCAGCGCCTGGGACACGAACCGTCAACTGCATCTCGTCGATGGCCCCGAACTTGCCGAACGTGACCGGAAGGTCGCCCGGTTCGCGGATGATTTCAGCTGGATACACGCCCACGACGCGCTGCAGACGGTGAAAGCCGCGCTGGCCGAGCCTCGGTTGCAGGCGACCGGTTAGCTCGAATACCCGAGCGGTATGAAGATAGACGCAAACGATCCTGTCCGCGCGACGCACGCAGCACTAGCGTGCCATTGCAGGCAAAACACGGAACCAAGAAACGGAGCTTTCATGGCAATGCAGACCTTGGCAGCGCCGATCCGGATCGAGCAGGTCGAGACCTTCCTGGTCGATCTGCCGACGATCCGACCGCATCAACTCTCGATGACGACCATGAGCGGGCAGACGCTGATGATCATCCGCATCCGCATGTCGGATGGCGTCACCGGCATCGGGGAAGGCACGACCATCGGCGGGCTTGCCTATGGTGCCGAAAGCCCGGAGGGCATGAAGCTCGCCATCGACACCTACATCACGCCCGTGCTGCTGGGCGCCGACCCGAACCGGGTGGCGGCGACGATGGCCGCGATCGGCAAATCGGTTCGCGACAACCACTTCGCCAAATGCGCGGTCGAAACCGCATTGCTCGATGCGTTCGGCAAACGGACCGGCCTCGCGCTGTCCGAGCTTCTCGGCGGCCGCCTCCGGGAGCGCCTGCCTGTTGCCTGGACCCTCGCCAGCGGGAAGACCGAGACGGACATCGCCGAAGCCGAGGACATGCTGGAGCGTCGCCGCCACAGGATCTTCAAGCTGAAGATCGGCCGGCGCGATGCGA
>JAIELD010000006.1 GCA_019753285.1 Beijerinckiaceae bacterium
TATCCGAACAGTGACGGGCCTGAGGGTGCGCCGCAAGCGGCACGCGCGCGACATAGGGCTCGTATCCGACGAGGTCGGTCGCCTCACCGAGCGCCTTTGCCGCCTGCGGCGTCAGCCAGGACGGATCACCCGGGCCGAGACCGATGACTTTGAGCCAGCCGCTCACAGGCGTCGCCCCTGCCCCGGTATGATGACGATCGCGAAATAGGGTGCGACGGCGTCTGCGGTCTCGGCCAGCGGCATCACCCGCTGGTGCTTCATCGCGCCGCGCTCGACATAGATGGCGCGTTCCGTGAGGCCGCAGCGCGCGATGGCGGCTCGCACCTTGGGGAAGTTCGTGCCGAGCTTCATGAAGACCGCCGCATCCGTGGCGCGCAGACGCTCGCAGATCGTGTCCGCGTCGAGCGTGCCGGGAATGATGGTGAGCACGTCGTCGCCATAGCTGATCGGCGTCGTCGCCGCTGTCCAGCAGGCGGACATGCCCGTCACTCCAGGCACGACGATCGTCGGATAGCGCGGCGAAAGCCGATGGAAGACATGCATGAAGGAACCGTAGAAGAAGGGATCGCCTTCCGAAAGGACGCCGACATTGCGCCCCGCATCGAGTTCGGCGGCGATCAGACCTGCCTGGTCTTCATAGAACGCGGTCATCGCCTCATCATAGCGGGCGTCGCCGACCGGGTATTCCGTGGTGACGGGGTAGATCATGGCGAGATCGCGCCGCATGGCTGGCAAATGCGGCTCCGCCGCGGCGTAGGCGTTGCCGTTCGCGTTGCCGCTTCTCTTGCGGAAAAAGGCGATCACCGGACACTGGGCGAGCACGCGCACAGCCTTCAGCGTCAGAAGCTCCGGATCGCCCGGCCCGACGCCGACGCCGAACAGCGTTCCCGTCGAGGCGTTGGCGGCGGCGCTCACAGGATTTCCCTTTCGCTGGCGAGCGCATTGATCGCCGCTGCTGCATAAGCGCTGCCGCCCCGGCGACCTCTCATGATCATCGCCGGCACGCGGCCATCTGCTATGAGCGCGTCCTTGGATTCGATCGCCCCGACGAAGCCGACCGGAAAGCCGAGGATCGCCGCCGGCCTCGGCGCGCCGCGATCCAGCAGGTCGAGCAGGTGGAAAAGCGCGGTCGGCGCGTTGCCGAAAGCGACAACGGCCCCGCCCATGCGCCCGCCCCAGAGTTCGACCGCCGCCGCCGTGCGGGTGTTGCCGATGCTGCGCGCGAGATCCGCCGTGCGCGGATCGGTCAGCATGCAGACGACATCGTTGTCTGCGGGTAGACGCGCGCGCGTCACGCCATGCGCGACCATGCTGACATCGCAGAAGATCGGTGCGCCAGCCCGTAGCGCCGCCCGCGCCGCCTCGACCACGCCACCATGGAACACGAGATCGTCTGCGATCTCGACCATCCCGCAGGCGTGGATGATCCTCACGGCGACCGTGGCTTCGGCAGGCGAAAACCGATCGAGCCGCGCTTCCTCGCGGATGATCGCGAAGGAGCGGCGATAAATCTCGTCACCGTCGCGAATGTAGTCACGCATGCCAAAATCCGTTGGTCGCGACGGTGCGTTCCACCTCGGTGAGGGACATGCGAACGCCGTCGGCGGGAAAGTCGCTTGCCTTGCACGCCCGTCCAAGCTTGTACAGCCCGCCGTGCCCGACGAGCACGAGGTCCGATCGCCCCCGTGTCGCGCAGCCCTTGGCGCAGCCCGAGACATGCAGCGTCTGTCCGGCCGGCAACAAACCCGCAAGACGGATCGCATCGGTGCGCGTGTCGGTGGTGGCGTTGCCGCAGGCGGGAGCACCGACGCAAGCCAAGACCCGCTCGAGTGGATCGCCGACCGAGAGAAATCCCGCGCGCGTGGCATAAGCGTCGAGCCGCTGTCGTTCGTCGCCTTGGAGCGGACCGACGATGAGCGCCTTGCTCGTCGTCAGGCGGAACACCGCTTGGGTTTCATTGTCGAGGCACTCGGCGAGACCGGAGAGATCCCGGTGCGAAAGCCTGCCGAACGGTGGTCGAAGAATGGTGGCCCCAGGCAACCCAGCTTCGCTGGCAGAACGATTGACCGGTTCGGCCGTCTGCACGGCAAGCCCGGCCGCCGACAGCCAGAGGTCGACATCTTCGCGTCCGGCAGGCCGGGCGCCGCCTGCAAATGACGGCAGGGCGGTGCAAAGCTGCTTCAGGAGGGGCAGTGTGTCGTCATGCGAAAATTTGCCGATCTGGACGGCGGTCTGCCGCGTGCCAGCGAGCGCGACGGCGAAGTTGAGCTGCCCGCTCGTCACGGAGGCTTCGAGACGTATATCCGCATGGCTGGCAGCCAGCGGCCACGCGCCGCCATCGTCCACCAGAACGCCGAACTTGGCGGGCAAGGGTCTCGCCGCGGCAATATCGACCAGCAGCTTTTCGATCCGCGCGGCCCAGTCAGCAGCGTCGATCAACGCCGTCGCGTCGAGATCGGATGCCGGGCTTGCGATGACGTTGCGCGCCGCTTCCGATCGTTCATCACGGTCGATGAGCCCAGCGGCGTCCAGCATCGTTGTCAGGGGTGCGAGCGTCGCTTCGGTGACGCCGCGAAGCTGCAGGTTGGCGCGCTGCGAAAGGTCGATCTCGCCATTGCCATGGCGTGCGGAAGCCTCTGCAACGAGCCGCGCGACTATAGGCGTGAACCGCCCTGCCGTGAGCCGCAGCCTGACGAGCAAGCCGTCGCCGGTCTGCATCGGCCGCAACGCTCCCGGGCACCAGCCGCGCTTCAGGCTGGCAGCCGTCATTCGGCGGCCTCGGGCACGGAAAGATGAGCAACGAGCCTCTCGCCGACCGAGTTGCGGCGCGGCTGCCAGAGCCGGCGACGGATCGCCTCCGCCAGCCGCGCTTCGATCGCGCCATGCGCGGCGGGGTTGGCCTCGCGCAGGAAACGATCGACGGCTGGGTCGTCGAGATAGGCCGAGAAGACGAGATCGAACTGATGCTCCTTGACGAGCCCCGTGGTCGCGGCAAAGGCGAACAGGCTGTCGACGCTTTGCGCGAGTTCCGCCGCACCGCGCCAGCCATGGCGCATCTGGCCGGCGATCCAGCGTGGATTGGTCATGCGCCCCCGCACCACGCGGGCGATTTCCTCGCCGAGGCCGCGCACGCGCGGCGCCCCTGCATGGGTCGTGTCGAGATGGTAGGAGGCCGCGTCGCCACCGAGCGACCGGGATGCGGCGAGAAAGCCCCCCGTCGCATAGGCGTAGTCCGGCGCATCGAGAATATCCTGCTCTGAAAGGTCATGGCTGCGCAGATGGGCGTCAGCACCCCGCACCCGCTCCGCAAGCGCCGCTGGCTGCCGATCACCATGAGCGGACACGCCATAGGCATAGGCGCTTTCGGCAAGATAATCGGCGCCAAGCTCCGCCTCCGTCTCGAAATGGCCTGAGAGGACAAGCGGTTCGAGGCCCGTGCCGTAGCGCTCCGGCGCAGGCCCGAAGATCCGCAGCAGCCTGGTTCCGGCCTCGGCTGCTGATACGCCACGCATGGATGCAGCGAGCGGATTATCCTCGACAGGCTCATCGCGTGCCGCGAGCGCCCGAACGGCTTGATCGAAAAGACTAATCTGGTGAGCAAACAAATCGCGATAGAGACCTGATATCTTGAGTGTTATGTCGATGCGTGGACGGCCCAGCTCTGCGAGGGCCATGATCTCGAAGCCCGTTATGCGCTCCGATCCAGTCTCGCGCAGAAGCCGGACGCCCATGAGCGCGAAGGCCTGCGCAAGTTCGTCGCCGCCCGTTCGGATGGCGGCCGATCCCCAGGCGTCGATGACGATCGAGCGCGGCCAATCGCCATGATCCTGCAAATGGCGCTTCAGCACCTCGTCCGCCGCGCGCCGGCCAAGATGCTCGGCCGTCCGCGTCGGGCTTTGCCTCGGATCGAGCGTGGTCATGTTCCGCCCTGTCGGCAGACAGTCGATCCGTCCGCGCGAGGGCGCGCCGGATGGGCCGGGCCTTACGAATCCGCCGGCGAGCGCGTCGATGATGGCGTCCATTTCGGCATCGGGGCTCGCGCTCATGAGCGCCGCGACCTTGCCGGCATCGGAGCCCGCCGTCTTCGCCACAGCGGCTGCTTGCTCGTCGACCACATCCGGGTCGAGGCGGGAGCCCAGCACGTGCAGCCCGTCCTTGATGCGCATCTCCTTGAGGTCGCACAGCCAGGCGTCGAGTTCGGTGAGCGTTTCGCCCGCCTCGTCCGTGAGGCCGCAGGCGCATGCGCGATCCATGATCTCCGCGGCCAGCAGGCGCGCCCTGTTGCCGTCGATCTCGGCGGCCGTGGCATACTCCTCCATCAGCGCCTCGATCTCGCTGGCGGGCCCATGGATGCCTGCCTCCACGAGCGGCGGCGTAAGGTGCCCGATCGTGACAGCCGAGAGCCTGCGCTTCGCCTGCGCCGCTTCACCCGGATCGCTGATGATGAACGGATAGATCATCGGGGTCGGCCCGAGCGCGATCTCTGGCCAGCATGACGCTGAAAGCGCTGATGATTTGCCCGGCAGCCATTCAAGACTGCCATGCGCGCCGAGATGGACGATCGCATCGACTTTGGCAAAGCGGCGCAGCCACCAGTAAAACGCGAGGAAGCCGTGACGCGGCGGCTGCGTCTGATCATGATAGTCGCTGCGATGCGAAACTGCGCGACCGCGATGCGGCTGCAGGCAAAGGAGCGCACCGCCACAACGGATGATGCGAAACTCAAACGCGCTGCCGCGAACATCCGCATCGCGGCTCGGCGCGCCATGGGCGGCGATCACGGCGTCCCTGAGTTCTTGCGGTAAACCGTCGAACCAGCGTGCGTAGTCATCGAGCCGAAGCGTCGCCGTATCGTCCGCCTGTTCCAGCTGGAGCATCAGTGAAGTCGGGTCATCCTTTGGCGGCTCTACCTCGTAGCCAGCCTGCGCAAGATGCCGCAAGAGATTGATCGCACTCTGCGGCCCGTCCAGCCCGACGGCGTGGCCTGCCCGGCCCGCTGCGCCCGGATAATCGTTGAGAATGACCGCCAGCCTCTTGCTCGCGTTCGGCTTCATCGAAAGGCGCGCGAGCGCCGCCGCCTGATCGGCGACGAAGGCGACACGGTCAGCCACCGGCACGGCGCGACGGCCAGAAAATTCGAAGCGCGGATCGGGCTCCAGCGTCTCCTTGAAGGCGATTGCGCGTGTGCCGAGTCTGCCGTCGAGTTCCGGCATCACCACGTTCATCGCTATATCGGTCGCGCTCAGACCCCGGCTCGACTTCGCCCATCCTTCATGGTGGCCATTCGAGATGATCACCTGGAGAACGACGCATCCGGCGGCATCGAACGGGCTCGAGCCGTCATCGCGGCGGGCCGAGAACGCCGTCGTATTGATGATGATGTGCGGCTGGATGCGCCGGAGCTGGTTTTCAAGGAAAGCAACGCAATCCGGCTCTTTCGTGCTTGCGAGATAGATCGCTGTGACGCCGAAGCCGCGCTTCAGAAGCGCGCCTTCAAGCGCGCAGATCGGCGCAAGGTCGTTGGAGAGCTTGAACGCGCGATAGAAGACGATGACCGCGCGAGGCCCGCTCGCCAAGGCGGGAAACTCACGGAGAATGCCGTGCCTCGGCTGCTCCTCGATGACCGGCGCGCTGCCGCGCTGGCCGGCTGCGAAGGCAAGCGCTTCTGCGATATTATGTCCGCCGCCGACCGCAAAGCAGCGCCAGATGACATCGAGCGAGGCGGGCTCCAGCGTTGAGACGGAAGTGAGGCGCGGGTCAGCCCGGTCGTCTCCGGGGATGATGGCAAGCCGCACGCCATGCCGGCAGGCAGCGGCATGGGCCTGCTCCGCGCCATAGCGCCAATAGTCGAGCCCGCCCAGCAGGCGGATCACCACGGTCTTTGCCCTGGCGATCACCTTCTCGACGTAGAGATCGACGGAGAGCGGGTGCGCAAGATGCGCGAGGCTGGCGAGCCGCAACGAGGGCAGCGCATCGCCAATCGATGCCACCGCCGCAAGGTCGCTGTCGGTGAACGACAGTACCACGAGATCGGCCGGGCTCTGATCGAGGTCAACGGCGGCAGCCGCCTCGTCAAGCCCATGCGTCTCTCGTACTAGTAGATGCAACCGTCACAGCCCCTTGTTTTGCAATGGCTTCGTCTAAGCTGAGAGCGCCGCCTCGATCGCCGTCCGATCCAGCCCCTTGAGCCCGATGACGACGAGACGTCCCTCACGCGCCTCATCCGACGCCCAGGCGCGGTCGAAAGTCTGGCTGACGCGAGCGCCGACGCCCTGGATCAACAGCCGCATCGGCTTGCCCTCGATCGCTGCGAAGCCCTTGGCCCGCAGGATGTCGTGCCTGGCCGCAACCTCGCTGAGCTTCGCAGCGAAGGCGGCTGCGTCACGCTGCACGCCGAGCGGCATGACGAAACTGTCGAAGTCGTCATGGTCGTGATCGCTTTCGCTGTCATGGTGCGCCGGACGGTTGGCGAGATCGCTCTCGACCGCCGCTCCGATGCCGAGCAGCAAGGCCGGTTCGACGCGGCCGTGCTCGGTCCGTACAATCCGGAGCGGACGGCTGGTCTCGGCCCTGATCAGCGCTTCGGCTTCGGCACATGCCGTCTCGCTCATCAGGTCCGACTTGTTGAGGATGACGATGTCGGCGATCGCGACCTGGTCCTCGAACACCTCGGCCAGCGGAAAATCATGCTCGACGGAAGGGTCGGCATCCGCCTGCAGCTTCAACGCCGATGGGTCTTCAGCGAACAGGCCCGAGGCGAGTGCCGGGCCGTCGGCAACCGCGATCACGCCGTCGACCGTGACGCGCGAGCGGATCGCAGGCCACTCGAACGCCTTGACGAGCGGCTTCGGCAGGGCGAGGCCGGAGGTTTCGATGAGGATGTGCTCGGGCTGCGGCTCGATCGCGAGGATGGCTTCGAGCGCCGGAAGGAAATCATCCGCTACCGTGCAGCAGATGCAGCCATTCGTCAGTTCCATGACCTTGACGGGCTGGCAATCGGGCTCGCCACAATCGCTGATGAGATCGCCGTCGAATCCGACATCGCCGAATTCGTTGACGATCACGGCGACCCGCCGGCCTCCCGAATGGGCGAGGACATGGCGCACGAGGGTCGTTTTCCCGGCACCGAGAAATCCGGTGATGATCGTCACCGGAATTTTCCCCAGCGGCGCAGTTTTCAACGTGGCGTCGGTCATGCAGTGGTCCTTGCAGGCGTAAGCGGCGGGATGCGGGAGACGGCCTTGCGCTTGATCAACTCCGGCCGTTTGCCCCAGGGCACCTCGCCATCGGGAGCCGCGTGGTGGATGTCGGCAAGCGCCAGAATGTTCGCGACCTGCTCGGCAGGGTCGAGATCGCCGAAATGGTAGCTCCATTTGCCGTCGGCCCGCAGAGCGATGTTGCAGCCATGATTGCAATTGAGCAAGCATTCGACCGGTTGGACGCGGATGTTCGCGCGTCCCTTGGCGACTGATTCCAGATCCGCAAACAGCTTTGCGCCGGAGCGCTGGTCCTTCGGCTCGGCCGGCTCCTCGCCGCGTCGGCACGTCGTGCAGACGATGATCGTCGTCATATCCGGGGTAAAGAGATCGTCGGCCAAGATGCGCCACCAAGCGGATTCATGCGGGGTGGACGCCTGCAAACGCCATGAGACGCCTGCCTGCAGCGGGCCTTTCGCGCTTTGCCGGGCACCCCGCCGGAACAGCGTATCGCGCGAGTGCTCGGCAGGTCTCCTGGCTCACGGGTCGTTGCGGATCGGATTGCCTTCCCAGGCTCTGGAGCCCAGTGGCGCGTGAGCCCGATCGCTCGCCGTTTACAGTTGCGGGGGCAGCCATGGCATTGGACCGCTCCGAAGCGCTCCGCACCATATTCCCTTTTCATTCCGCCGGTGCATGCGCACAGACGAAAACCGTTCACGGCAAAAGCCTTGCAGAGTTGCCCGGGAAAAGTCAATGACGGACCGCGCGCCGTTCGATGCGCCGTCCCAAGCGAGGAGCGACAATGGACCAAGCCCGACCGACCGAGGCCGAGCGCCACGCGAGCAAGATGCAGAAGCGAAAAGCCGTGCAGGATGCGGAGGTCGCGGCCAAGACGGTGAGCGAGAAGGGCTTGCTGATCATCCATACCGGTCCCGGCAAGGGAAAATCGACGGCGGCGTTCGGGCTGGCGCTGCGGGCGCTCGGCCGCGGCATGCGCGTCGGCGTGGTTCAGTTCATCAAAGGCGTATGGGAGACCGGGGAGGCATTCGCCTTCGAGCGGTTCGGCGCGCAGGTTACCTGGCGCAGCATGGGTGAGGGCTTCACCTGGGAAACGCAGGACCGCGCGCGAGACATCGCGGCGGCGAGCGCCGCCTGGTCCGTCGTGAAGGAGATGATGGCGGATGAAAGCTATGGGATGCTCGTTCTCGATGAGCTCAACATTGCGCTACGCTACGACTACCTGCCGCTCGACGAGGTGGTCGAAGCCTTAAAAAATCGGCGCTCCAACCTTCATATCGTCGTCACGGGCCGCAATGCCAAGCCCGAGATGATCGAGGCGGCCGACCTCGTGAGCGAGATCGGCGCGGTGAAGCACCATTTCGGTGCCGGCGTCAAAGCGCAGAGCGGGATCGAATTTTGACGACACGGAAGGAGCGCGCCCGCTGCCTGATGTTCCAGGGCACCGGGTCCGACGTCGGCAAGTCGCTGCTCGTCGCGGGTCTTGCCCGCGTTTTTCGCCGCCGCGGCCTCAAGGTTGCGCCGTTCAAGCCGCAGAACATGTCGAATAACGCCGCCGTGACGGCCGATGGCGGCGAGATCGGCCGGGCGCAGGCGCTGCAGGCGATCGCCTGCGGACTCGAGCCTTCGGTCCACATGAATCCTGTGTTGCTGAAGCCGCAGAGCGAGGTCGGCTCGCAGATCATCGTACAGGGCCGCATGTGGCGGTCCGCGAAGGCGCGCGAATACCAGTCGCTGAAGCCGGGCTTGCTACCCCGCGTTATCGAGAGCTTCGACATATTGAGGGCCGAGCATGACCTCGTTCTCGTCGAGGGAGCGGGCAGCGCGGCCGAGATAAATCTGCGCCAGGGCGACATCGCCAATATGGGGTTTGCGCAGGCGACGAACGCTCCCGTGATCATCATCGGCGACATCGATCGAGGCGGGGTGATCGCCAGCGTCGTCGGCATGAAGTCCGTCCTGCCGGCTGACGACGCTGGCCTGATCTCAGGCTTTCTCATCAATAAGATGCGTGGCGACCCGACCCTGTTTTCGGATGGCATGCAGTTCATCGCTGAGCGGACCGGCTGGCCTGCCCTGGGGCTGGTGCCCTTCTTCGAGCGCGCGCGTGAGTTGCCGGCAGAGGACGGTCTTGGCCTTGCGTCAAGCGCCGCCCGCTCGCAGGCGAGGCTCAAGATCGCTGTCCTCGCCTATCCGCGCATCTCGAACTTCGATGATTTCGATCCGCTGCTCGCAGAAGGTGACGTCGAGCTTGTCGTCCTGCGGCCGGGCGATGCGCTGCCCGGCGATTGCAGGCTCGTCATCCTGCCAGGCTCGAAAGCGACCGTCGCTGATCTCGACGCGTTAAGGCAGACCGGGTGGGACATCGACATAGCGGCGCATCTCCGTCGCGGCGGGCATATCCTCGGTATTTGCGGCGGCTATCAGATGCTTGGCCGCAGCATCGCCGACCCCGACGGCATCGAGGGGCTGCCGCAGGTGGCAGCGGGGCTCGGCTTGCTCAATGTCGAAACGCTGCTCACGGGTGAGAAACGCCTTTCACAGGTTTCAGGGGTCGAGGCGGGCGGTGCGCGCTTCCACGGCTACGAGATGCATGTCGGTGAGACGACCCGGCCGCCGAATGCGCGGGCGATGCTGACCTTCGATGACGGACGGAGCGATGGCGTCGTGACGGGAAATGGCCGCATCGCCGGGTGCTATGTGCATGGACTGTTCGCCGATGCCGACTTCCGCGCAGCTTATCTCGGCCTGTTTGGCGCACGCTCTAACGGCCGCGATCATTCGGACGTCATAGAGGAGGTGCTGGACGCGCTCGCAGCGCATCTCGAACGGTATGTCGACTGCGACGTCCTGCTCGCTATCGCGCGCTGAGGGCGAGGAGCAGGCCGACGAGCACGAACTGTAACATGGCAGCGATCCGCCATAGCGCGAGTGCTTTGCGGATATCGGCGGCGCTTGCGTCCCGGCGGCCGTCCCCGATGAAGACGCTGTCGACCACTTCGCCATCATAAACCCGTGGCCCCGCGAGCTGGAGGCTGAGCGCTCCGGCCATCGCTGCCTCCGGCCAGCCGGCATTCGGCGATTTGTGCTTGCCAGCATCGCGCAGGGTCACGGTCAAGGCTTTCGACGCCGAAGCGCCTGGCAACAGCCAAGCCGCCACCACGAAGAGCAACGCCGTCAGGCGCGATGCCGGTAGGTTGATGAGGTCGTCGAGGCGAGCCGCCGCCCAACCGAACGAGCGATGGCGCGGTGTCAGATGGCCGATCATGCTGTCGGCCGTGTTGACGCATTTGTAGAAGACGCCGCCGGCAACACCGCCAAGACCGAGCCAAAGCGCCGGCGCGACGACACCGTCCGACGCGCTCTCCGCAAGGCTTTCGATCGCGGCGCGGCAGACCCCTGCCTCGTCCAAAGTCTCCGGATCGCGGCCGACGATCATCGAGACGGCCTTGCGTCCAGCCGCCAGCCCGTCACGCTCCAGCGCGCTCGCAACTGCTGCGACATGCTGGTCGAGACTGCGCTGAGCCAGAAGGGACGACGATAGAACCGCCATGATCGCGAGGGCGAGGGCCGATGGCAGTGTAGCGGCGATGACAGCCTGGAGCAGCACCGCGACAAGTATCAGCATCAAGAGAAGCGCACCGAGGCCCGCTGCGCCAAAGATGCGGCGTTTGATCGCCGGATCGTCATCGCGGTTGAAATGCACGTCGAGCCAGGCGATCGCTGCCCCCATCCACGTCACCGGATGTCCGATCCGCCGAAACAAGCCTTGCGGATAGCCAACGAGCGCTTCGAACGCTAAAGCCATCAGTAACATGCAGAGCGAAGCGGTCATGAGCGGAGGTCAAACGGCTGAGCGCGGAGGTGAAGATCGCTCCGCTTTAGAGCCGTTGTTCCATGGCGGCAATCTTGCCGAAGCGGCGAGGCTGTTTCCGCAGGCGCCTCAACCATGGATCGACCTTTCGACCGGCATCAACCCGAACGCCTATCCGATCCCCGCCGCGTCGCTGGAGGCGTATCACCGTCTGCCGGCCCCGTCGGCGCTTACGGATTTGGAGTCGGTTGCCCGGCTCGCCTATGGCGCGCCGCCGGCGAGCTCGGTTCTGGCTGCCGCAGGCACGCATCCGATCCTTACATCCCTTTCACGCCTCCTGCCTCATGCAAGAGTCGCCATTCTCGGCCCAACCTACGCCGAACACGCCCATGTCTGGCGGCGCGCCGGCAATGCTGTCGAGGTCGTGCAGGACCTCGGTGCGCTTCTGAAGAGCGACGTAGCGGTGATTGTCAGACCCAATAACCCTGACGGCCGCTTCGAGCCTCGATGCGTGTTGGACGATTTGCTGGATAACTCACGGCGAACCGGTCAGCTCCTCATCGTGGACGAAGCCTTCGTCGATCTCCTTCCCCCGGGCTCGTCGGTCGTCGACCGCCTGCCCGAAGCAAACCTCCTCGTCCTGCGTTCGTTCGGCAAGACATATGGGCTTGCCGGCCTGCGCCTCGCCTTTGCGATCGGGAGGGCTGACATCATTGCGCCGCTTCGCGCGGAACTCGGCCCTTGGCCGGTTTCCGGCCCGGCGATCGCCATCGCTGTACGCGCTCTGGACGACATGAGCTGGCTGGCGAAAGCGCGGGTGGAGGCGGAGACGGCCAGTCAGTGGCTGATCGACCTGATGATGCGGAACGGCCTGCCGGCGACCGGAAGCGCGCTGCTGTTCCACTGCATCGATCATGACGCTGCGGCTACGCTCTTTCACCATCTTGGCCGGCACGGCATCTATGTCCGCCGGTTCGAGGATCAGCCGCGGCGGCTGCGGATCGGAATTCCTCCGGCCGATGCGGAGCTCAGGCGGCGCATCGCGCACGCGTTCGATACGTTCGAGCGCTGACCAGCCCGCCGAGCCAGCACGGTGCGGCTAGACCGACGCTTGCCCCCTGCCCTCGCTGTCCTTCAGCACGAGCGGCAGGCCGGCTGCCACGAAGACCACCCTCTCTGCCGCTCCGGCCACGGCCTGGTTGAGCCGCCCCTGCGCGTCGCGGAACCGGCGCGAGAGCGCGTTTTCGGGAACGATGCCCAGGCCCACCTCGTTGCTCACGAAGATAACGGGCCCCGCCATGCGCGGCATCGCTGAGACGAGCGCATCGCTCATGGCCTCGACGTCGAGTTCGGCGAACATCACGTTCGAGAGCCAGAGCGTGAGGCAATCGACGAGCATGACCCTGTCGGCGCGGCTTTCCTTGACCAGCACGCGTGGCAGGTCGATCTGCTCCTCGATCGTCGTCCAGTGCGCGCCGCGCTCGGCGCGGTGCCGGGCGATCCGCTCGGTCATCTCCGCATCGCCGGCCCATCCGGTCGCAAGATAGATGGTCTCAAGCCCCATACCTTCGGCAAGGCCAAGTGAATGGCGCGTCTTGCCCGAGCGCGCACCGCCGAGAACGAGCGTCTTCATGCGCGACCCGCCCTTGCGCGGGCCTTGATACGATATGGATGCATCTGGAAACGATCGACAGCTGGTGTGTTGGACCCGTTCTAAAAGACAAGTCCTGGCATTGGCAGCCTATCGAAGCTGGTCTGTGATTTCCACCCCGCCGCAAGGTTATGATCCCGTGACAGCAAGGCACTGATCACAATGTCTCTTACAGACACGATCTCGCGTCGGGTGACCGTCTTGCGCAGCCGATCGTCATGCGGCGTCCACGACGGGCTGCGCTTCGCGAGCGGCTGCAATATGGTCTACGACAAACTCCGCATCGCGGCCGACGGATGAAAACCTGCCCGAGCCCCAGGTGTGCAGCCAGGGCAGGCCAAGGAAATAGAGGCCGGGCTGACGCGTGATGCCGCGCTGGTGCTGCGGATGGCCGTTATCATTGAAGACCGGCGCGTCCAGCCAGCGGAAATCGGGCCTGAAGCCGATGCACCAGATGATGGCCGACACGCCGCGTGAAAAGAGATCGAGCTCGGTCGGCTCTTCTTCAGGTTCCCACACCGGTCGATAGACGGAGGGCGGCGGCGCGGCGATGCCGTTGTCGGCGATATGTTTGTCGATGGCGGCGTTGATGCCGTTATAGGTGCGGTCAGCGGCATCGAGCGCCGCACGCAGCGTCTGCCGGAAGCGGATCGTGCTGCCGTCGATATCGTCCATGAGGCCGTAGAGCGCCATGCCTTCCCGCGCAAATTTTCTGAGATCGATGTCTCGGCCCCCATCGCGTCCCGTAACGTAATGATTGCTGTTGTCGCGCACGCCCTCCCGCAGCGGGTGTTGGTCGACCGGCAATTCGTAATAGTTCATCTCCGCCAGCCAGGTGACGACATCCTTGCCGCGATAGAACCGAGCGCAGCGCGGCGAGTCTCCGACCGCGAGGTGCACCTTCCTCCCTGCCAGATGCAGATCCTCGGCGATCTGCGCCCCCGATTGACCACTGCCCACCACCAGCACTTCTCCCGCTGGAAGCGATTGCGGATTGCGATATTGCTCTGAATGGAGCTGAACGATGTGCGCGGGAAGTCGGTCCGCACCACGTGGAATGATCGGGATGCTATAGCCGCCTGAAGCGACGATGACCTGATCGGCTACGTAATACCCCTTTGACGTAAAGATTGAAAATCGGCCATTCGTAGCGCGGGCGACCCGCGTCACCTCGACGCCTTCGAGCAGCGGCGCGTCGAACGAGCGACGAAAGCCATCGAGATAATCGAGGATCTCCGACTTCACCATGAAGCCGTCAGGGTCGTCCCCTCCATAGGGGTGCCCAGGCAAATTGCACTGCCAGTTCGGCGTCACGAGGCAGAAGCTGTCCCAGCGCTGATCGCTCCAGACATGGCAGGCGGTCTTGCGTTCGAAGACGAGATGGTCGACGCCCCGCTTCGTCAGGTGGTAACTCGCCGAAAGGCCAGCCTGGCCGCCGCCGATCACTGCTACCGAAATCCGCCTCGACGCCCCATCATCCGTCGTTCCCACGGGTGTCTCATGATCGATCATTCGAAAGCCTCCACTTTGACAGTCGCGTCAGGCCGCCCTGCGAAGCTTCGGCCGGCGGCCTCGATGCGGGAGAGTTGTGCAAGCGCCAGCGAACACGGCCGGCCATACTTCGCCTCCACACGGTCGCTTGCGATCGTCAGTGCGGTCCGGCTGCGGGCGAGGAATTCGGCGAGCGGATAGGCGTTTCCCGGCTGGAAATAATCCTTGATGACGAGTGAGGGCGAATAGCAGGCTTCGGTCACGCCATCTGGCCAGCGGATATGGAAGCGCATCTCAGGCATGCTCGACCTCGCGTTGCATCTCTCTCAAAGCCTCATATACGGGTAGATGACGCCGTGCGGTATCGAGCCAATCATGGCGGCGGGCGACGGCAAGGCCGTTCTCGATGACGCGCTTTCGCGATTTTGTATCGAGGCTTGCCATCATCGCATCGGCGATCGAGCGGGCGTCAGCCGGATCGCACCAGCAGGCGTCGCCTTCCTCGAGATACTCCGTGAAGGGGGCAATGCGCGAGACGACGACAGGCACGCCGCTCGCCATCGCCTCCAGCACGACGAGGCCAAATCCCTCCTTGACGGAGGGAAAGACCAGCGCATCGGCGATGCGGTAGAGCGCGGGCATGTCCTCATCGGCGATCCTGCCGGCGCGTATGACGGCCGAGATCGGCAGCTTCGAGGCGGCGAACACCTCCTCGAACCGGCGCCGGTAGACATCGTGATCGAGCAAAGAGACGCCGCCTGCGATGATGAGCCGTGCGTCAGCATGAACCGCGTGCACTTGCGCGAAGGCTTCGATGATGCGGACGGTGTTCTTGCGGGATTCCACCCCGCCGACCGCCAGAAAGGTCGGCCCTTCGCCAAGCTCGTACCGCGCGCGAAGCGAGCGTTCGCGGTCATCCTCCTCGGGCTTGAACCGCGAGCGATCGACGCCATTGGCGACGATCTCCGCCCGGAGGCCAAAGCGGTCTTCTAACGCTTTCTGCCAAAGGTTGCTCACGACGAAATGCCGGTCCGCCGAGACGATCGCCCGATCCTGCAGCGCGGCCATGCGCTCATGCTCGAAGGCATCGATGTGATGCACCGTGCGCGCGAACGCGCCGATCAGGCCCCGCTCTCTCAAGGTCGCCAGCGCGTTGGCCGACATCCCATCCTGTGCGTGGAAGACGTCGAAATGTCGATGCGCTTGATTCTCAAAATGAGCGACATAGTCCTCGACCCGCTGCTCGACCATGGCAGCAAGGTTCGCGGGAGCGGGCGTCGCCGGGACGCTCACCGTCTCGCAATGCGTTTGACGAAAGAAGCCAGCCCCCGTGACATCCGGGGCATGCACGACCGCTTCGTGGCCGAGCCGGACGAGAGCATCGCCAAGCTCAAGCGCATGCACCACCCCGCCGCGCGGATTGGTCGAGTGCGCGAGAATGGCGATACGAAGAGGCTTTGGCGTGCCGGGGCTCATGCAGCGTCCCTCGTGCCAGCACAGTTGAGAAGCGGCCGCGAGGAAAAGTCCCAGATCATTTCGGTCGAAACGCCGTCGGTGATCGAGACCCGGCTGCCGCTGACGATGCCGCCGATATCGGCAGAGGCGATGCCGCGCTCGGCGAAGCGCGCGATGACGGCGGCGCTGTCAGACGGAGTAACCGAAAGCAGGTAACCGAAGCTCGGAAAGGTCGTCAGCCAGCGAGTCGCCTCGACGCCCTCGGGAGCGGGGACGTTGCGGACGTCGATGATGATCCCGACACCGGAACACTCCGCCAGCATCGCTGCAGTCCCCACAATGCCGCCCTGGCTGATGTCTTTCGCCGCACGGCAGAGGCCTGCCTCGGCGATCTGAGGCAGCAGTTCGAGGTCGGCACGCAGACGCTCGGCGGGAGCCTCGGTCGCCGCCTCCCAGTTTGAAAACGGTTCGCGATAGCGACCCCTCAGATCAGTCGCTGCGATGAGCCGGTCGCCGGGCCTTGCATCGAAGCTGGTGAGCAGCCGTTTGGCACGGCCAAGCACCGCCACGGACAGTTGCCCGCGATCTGTGCGGATATTGGTATGACCTCCGACAAGCGGCACGCCGAACCGATCGGAGGCAGCGCGCAAACCGTCCATCACTGCCGCAGCATTGGCCTCGCCATCGGCCCAGATGGCATCGACGACGGCAATCGCACGGCCGCCCATCGCGGCGATGTCCGACAGATTGACCATTACGCCGCACCAGCCGGCGAACCAGGGATCGCCGGCGACGAATTCATTCATGAAACCTTCGATCGCGAACAGCAGATAGCCGTCACCATCGGGAATGGCGGCGCAGTCATCGCCGACGGGAACTGCGCATTTCCCCGAAAGACCAAGCCGCTGCACCGCGAGCCCGATATCGGCCTTCGCCGCCAAACCCCGTCCGGCGCGGAGTGTTTCCGCAATCGCAGGCAATGAGGACGGCGTGAGCATCAGGCCGCCCGCTTCGGCAAAGCGAGAAAGCCGATCTCCGGCGTCATGAACGGCGGGTAAGCGGCAAGGTCAGCCTCCATCTTGTGATGGGGATGGCCATGGATCGTCACCTCGTCGAGCGTCGTCCAGTGGAGCCGACGAAAAAGCGGCACGTTTTGCGACTGCACATGCGCCAGAAAGCGGGTGCAGCCGCGTGCATGCGCGGCGGAGACCGCAAGCTGGATGAGCGAGGTGCCAAGCGCGCCGACCCGTCTGTGGCGCGGGCAGACGGCGAGCCGCGAGCCCCACCAGAGGCCGGGCTCCGCCTCATGAATCCGTACTGTGCCAACGACCTCATCGGCTGCGATGCCCAGCAGCGAGAGCGCGACGATCGCGATGGCGCTGTCGTCGATTGCGTCGCGATCGTCGTCGAAGAGGCCCTGCTCCTTGCAGAAGACGTGATGACGAAGCCGCGCCGCACCATCGCGCTCCCAGTGCTCGGTGGCGAATTTGATCTGGAATTCACACGCCGTGAAGGCCTGGAACGGTTCGAAGATCATGCGACAGCGCTCCGCTCGTAGGTCGAAAGCGCCGAGCAGGCACCGCATTTCGCGCAGCCTGCCTTCACATCGACCGCCTTCAGCCCGCTGCTCACCAGCATGCGCGAGAGCGGTCCGAGGATGCCGTGAATGAAGTCGGGCTTCGGTGCCGGATGACTTTCGAGCGGCGTGCCGGAGATCGGCACGAACGGCACCACGAACGGATAAACGCCGATGGCAACGAGCCGCTCGCAGACGGCAAGAATCTCCTCGGCCGTATCGCCGAGGCCGGCGAGAATGTAGCTCGAGACCTGTCCGCGCCCGAATACGGGAACCGCAGCCTCGAAGGCCTCGAAATAGCGCTTCACCGAGACCTGCGCCTTGCCGGGCATGATGCGCCGCCGCACGCTTTCGCTGACGGCTTCGAGGTGCATGCCGAGAGCGTCGGCCCCGGCCTCGTGCATGCGCGCGAACCAGGCGTCATCGTCTGGCGGCTCGCACTGCACCTGGATCGGCAGATCGACTGCCGCCTTCACCCCGGCCGCACTCTCGGCCAAAATCGCCGCGCCGCGATCGCTTCCGGCCGGCGTACCGGTCGTCATCACCATATGCCTGACGCCGTCGAGCTCGACTGCGGCCTTCGCGACTTCGCCGAGCTGAGCCGGCGTCTTGCGCTCGATCGTCCGGCCCGCCGCGAGCGATTGGCCGATGGCGCAAAACTGGCAGGTCTTGGTGCGGCTCTGATAACGGATGCAGGTCTGCAGCACCGTCGTCGCCAACACATCGCGCCCGTGCAGAACGGCGATCTTGGAGTAGGGAATGCCGTCGGCGGTGGTGAGGCCGTAGAATTTCGGCCGTGGCGGAAAACTGATTTCGCCGAGCGGCAGACCATCGCGCAGCACGCGGCTCCTGCCGAATTCATCCGGCTGCTCGACGAGATAGGGGCTCTCGAAGGCGGGTGCCGTATGAACCGGCACCATCACCGTCATGCCGTCAATCGTGATCGCCTTGTGGTCGGACGGGCCAGCGCCGCCGCGGCGGCTGTCGGCCCCTGCCTTTGGATCAACCAGACGCGCTCCGAAGGACTGCAACTCGTTGATGAGCTGTTCCGTCGGCAGCGGCTTGAGGTCGGTTTGCTGATGGATCGGTTTCATCGCGATCACCCGTGAATTGATCGAAAGGATGGGCGGCGTGCATCGGCTGGGCCGGTCGGCTGGCCAGATTGAGGCTGAGAAGCTCCGGCCGTGCGTAATGCCCGACCGAATCCATCATCCGCTTGCGTTTGGTGATCAGCGCCATGTCGAGATCGGCGATGAGGATGCCCTCGCCCTGCGTCAGCGGAGGCACGACATGCGAGCCTTCCGGCGAGATGATCGCCGTCATGCAGCCGCCGGTGAGAGCCTTGCGGAGTTTCTCGTCCGGGCAGATTTGGGCGATCTGCGATTCGGTCAGCCAGCCGGTCGAATTGACGACGAAACAGCCGGATTCGAGCGCATGATGGCGGATCGTCACCTCGATCTGCTCGGCGAAGATGGGCCCGACCAGCGAGCCTGGAAACTGCGCGACGTGAATTTCCTCGTGCTGCGCCATCAGCGCATAGCGCGCCAGCGGATTGTAATGCTCCCAGCAGGCGAGCGCGCCGACCCTGCCGACAGCGGTCTCCACCACTTTGAGCCCTGCCCCATCACCCTGGCCCCAGATCATGCGCTCGTGGAACGTCGGCGTGATCTTCCGGCGCTTGAGTTTCAAGCTGCCATCGGCATCGAAGATGAGCTGGGCATTGTAAAGCGAGCCATGATCGCGTTCGTTGACGCCCAGCACAACGACCACACCATGCCGCCGCGCCGCCGCTGAAACGGCTTCGGTGACTGGGCCCGGCACGATGACGGCGTTCTCGTAGAGCCGGAGATGCTCTGCGCCGGTCATCACCGGCGGAAAGACGAACGAAAAATACGGATACCAGGGAAGGAAGGTCTCGGGAAAGACCGCGAGCTTCGCGCCCTTTCCAGCCGCCTCGTCGAGCGCTGCAAGGACACGCGTCAGCGTTCCTTCCAGCGTGGCGAGGTCGGGGGCGATCTGGACCGCGGCGACGCGGATCTTTCCCGTGTTGACCATGATGTCCGCCCTTCGGCGCTCCGTTAGAGCGTCCAGGTGTTGAGGATGAAGGCGTTGTCCTTGCGGTGCAGCAGGATGATGTCGAGCACGTCGAGCGGGCTGATCGGCACGATGCCGGGGATCAGCGAAGGCTCGCCATGGCCGTAGAGCATCTGCAGAGCGAACCGGCAGCAATAGACCTTGCCGCCTTCGCTCATGAACTTCTCGATCTGGTTGCCGAAGTTCTGCGCGCCCGGGAACGGCTCGTCGCCGAGCTTCGGGAAGCCACGCAGAACGCCGAGCGTCACGCCGGGGCCATAGAGCAGGATCGACGTATCGAAGCCCTTTCTCTTGAGGCGCGTCGCCTGCAGCAGATTGACGAGGCCGATCGACCCCTCGAACGCGACCGTATGGAACGTCACCAGCGCCTTTTCGCCGGGGGCCGCCTTCACGTCCTCGAATTTCTTGTCCTCGTAATCGACGAAGAAATCGCCCTTCGCATGGGCTGGTTTGGTAACTGCAGGCATCGGCTACTCCCTCGGACCGTTCCGCTCACTCAGCGGGCGCTTTTAGGGCAGCAAGCATCATGCCAATTGAATGCTTCCGAAAAAGACCAATTACACCATCAATATCCATACAATAATACATTCAATAGACGATTGGGATTCGAGCAGAACTGCATATTTTGTTACCAAACTGCCTCATTCAGCCGCTTATCTTTATTTTCAGAGATAATCACTCAAGCGTCATTTATCATGATGACAAGCAGCAGAAGCAACATTATACAGTCAATTTTGCGGCACTGGCTCCGCGATCGGCAACGAAAGAGTAAGTTCATTGGACAGTTGGCTGCCTGATCTCGCGCGCGGGGGAAAACCGCGATATCTCGCCATTGCGGACCGGATCGCCGAGGACCTCGTCGAGGGTCGGCTCCGGGCCGGTGATCGCCTTCCGCCGCAACGCATGCTCGCTAGCCGGCTCGATATCGATTTCACCACCGTCGCGCGTGGTTACGTTGAGGCCCGCAAACGCGGTCTGGTCGAGTCCCGCGTCGGCCAGGGGACATTCGTTCGCGGCCTGCCGAAAACGCCGCCATCCCTTGGCCCGGCCGCAATCCTCCCCGTCGATCTCTCGATGAACCTTCCGCCGGAGCCAGATGATCCCTCGCTCGTCGAACGCATGCGGGAGGGACTCGCTCATGTCGCGCGCGATCTTGTGCCTCTCTTGCGTTACCAGGGCTTTGGCGGTTCGCCGGCCGCCAAGGATGCGGCATCGTCATGGCTCGGTCGCAGGGCGCTCGTGCCGACGCAGGATCGGCTTTTCGTCACGCCGGGAGCGCATCCGGCGATTGTTGCCATTCTTCATACACTGGCGCGTCCTGGAGACGTCGTCCTGGCGGAGAACATCACCTATCCGGGGATCAGGGCCATCGCGGCGCAAATGGGGATGAAGCTGGTCGGTCTGCCCATGGACCATGAGGGCGTCCTGCCCGCAGCGTTGATCGAGGCATGCACCCTTCACAAGCCGAAGGCGCTGTATCTCAATCCGATCCTGCAAAATCCCACGACCCTGACGATCTCGGGCCAGCGCCGCGTGGAACTGGCCGCGATCGTGCGGCGCTTTGGGTTGCCCATCATCGAGGATGACGCCTACGGCTTCATACCGCCGCATCCGCTTCCGCCATTCGCGGCGATCGTGCCCGATCTCACCTGGCATGTGGCGGGCCTCGCCAAATGCATCGGCGCAGGCCTGCGCGCCGCATTCGTCGTGGTGCCGGATGCCCGCTCCGGCTGGCCATTCGCCGCAGCCCTTCGAGCGACGAGCGTGATGGCCTCGCCTTTGACAGTCGCCCTCGCCACACGCTGGATCGAGGACGGGACGGCCGACACGATCCTGCGGTTCATTCGAGCGGAAACTGCGGCGCGCCAGGCGCTGGCGCACGCCATACTGCCGGCCGGCAGCTATCGTGCCGATCCGCTCAGCTTCAATCTCTGGATCGATTTGCCGAAGCCATGGACCCGGTCGGCGTTCATCGCGCATCTGCGATCGGCTCAGATCGGCGTCGTGGCAAGCGATGCCTTCACGGTCGATGGGAACCCAAGCGAGGCGGTGCGCATCTGCCTCGGCGGCCCGGCCACCCGTTCGATGATCCGGTCTGCCCTGGACCTGATCTCGCACGCTCTCGAGGACCGGCCGGAATCAGGGCTTGGCGTGTTCTGACAGCTGACTGAACCTGCCACTTGAAGGCGACCGTTGATAAAACGCGCCCCTCGCAAGCAATCGTATTTGTCTGACATGCCTCCGGAGGCGGACGTGCACGCGAACGATATTCGTTCTTCCGGTATGGTCTGCTGACGTTTTCACTTGTTACATCAGTTGCGCACCGAAATTTCGCGCGGGATCGAATTCGGCGGAAAGACGCCCTGTCGGCTTCGCCGCCTCACCGCCTCCACGTGGCAGGAACCGCCCGCTGCCGGGCGCAGCCTTCAAGACGCCATTGTCGACAATGACAGCGCCGCGCAGCATCGTCGTCACCGGCCAGCCGGTGACTCTACGGCCCTGATAGGGCGTATAGCCCGCAAGGTCGTGCAACATGGCCGCATCGAGCGTGACCGTCTTCTTCGGGTCCCAGATGGCGATGTCGGCATCCGCGCCGATCGCGATGGAGCCTTTCTTCGGGTGCAGATTGTAGATCTTCGCCGGAGCGGTGGCCGTCAGCTCTACAAACTTCTGAAGGCCAAGCCGCCCTTGCGAAACCATGGCGTCGAACAGCAGCGGCAGCCGCACCTCGATGCCGGCAAAACCGTTGGCGATCTGCTTGAAGCTGGGATTGGGGCCGGCGCTGAGCTTGCCGCTGGCGTCGAAGCGATAGGGCGCGTGGTCGGACGACACGGTCTGCAGGTCGCCGAGCGCTAGCGCCTGCCAGAGCGCCTCCTGGTCGGCGGCCTCGCGCGGCGGCGGGCTGCACATCCATTTCGCGCCTTCCATGCCGGGCTTGTCGAGATCGGCCGCCGTCAGGAAGAGATATTGCGGGCACGTCTCGCCATAGACCTTCAGCCCCTCGCCGCGGGCCGCCCGGATGACGCGCGCGCCTTCGACGGTGGAGACATGGAAGATCATGATCGGCTGGTCGATGAGCGCCGCCATGGCAACGAGCCGGTTGATCGCTTCCGCCTCGGAGCCGCGAGCGTGGCTGACGGCGTGGTACTTCGGAGCGGTGTAGCCTCGCGCCATCAGCCGCTTCACCATGAAGGCGATCATGCCGTGGTTCTCGGCATGGACGCAGACCATCGCGCCGGTCTCGCGCGCCGCCATCAGCACGTCCAGAAAGGGCTCGTCATCGACCTTGAGGCGGTCATAGGTCATGAACAGCTTGATCGAGCCGTGCCCGGCCTTCACAAGCGCCGGGATTTCGTCGATCGCCTGCTCCGTCGCATCCGAGACGATCATGTGGAAGGCGTAATCGATCATCGCGCCGCGTTTTGCGAGAAGATGGTAGTCCTCGACAACCTTCGAGAGCTGCATGCCGCGATGCTGAGCCGCAAAGGGAATGACGGTGGTCGTGCCGCCGAAAGCCGCGGCTCTGGTGGCCGATTCGAACGTATCGGCGTTCATCAGCCCGCCTGCCGAGAGCTGTTCGATATGGGCATGTGTATCCACGCCGCCTGGAAGAACCAGTTTGCCGGTCGCGTCGATCTCGTGCCGACCATGGCCGAGCCCGAGGCCGATGGCAGCGATCGTTTCGCCTCTTATGCCAATATCGGCGTTAAAGGTATCGGTCGTCGTCGCGACAGTGCCGCCCCTGATGACGATATCGAAACCGGCGGCGGTCGGGGCGGGTGAAGTGCTCATCAGCGTGGTCCTTGCATGGCGACGGTGTTGCCTGTCTATCTTGGCTCAGACGAGAACCGGAGTTTTTCATGAACGAGCCCCGTCGCCAACGCATCCTGGTCATCAACCCGAATTCCAACGCCTCCGTAACCGCCAATATGGATGAGGCGCTCGGGCCCCTCAAGCTTGACGGCGGGCCAGAAATCGTCTGCACGACGCTCGCCGAAGGCCCGTTCGGCATCGAAAGCCAGGCCGATGTCGATGGCGTCGCCCTGCCGCTCCGGCGGCTGATAGAGGCGGACAACCAGTCGGATGCGTTCATCATCGCCTGCTATTCCGATCCCGGCCTTCATGTCTGCCGCGAGGGCACGTCGCACCCCGTCTTCGGCATTGCTGAATCGGCTGTCCTGACGGCTCTCGCGCGCGGCGAGCGCTTCGGCGTCATCGCGATCAAGAACCGTTCGATCCCGCGCCACATACGCTATCTGCGGCAGATGGGCCTCACCGAGCGGCTCGCCGGCGAGCGGGCGCTCGACATGAGCGTGGCTGATAGCGGCAGTGACAAGGCGCTTGAGCGGATGATTGCCGTCGGTTCCGCGCTGCGGGATGAAGACGGCGCGAACGTTGTCATCATGGGCTGCGCGGGCATGGCGCGGCACCGGAAGCCGCTCGAACAGGCGTTGGGCATCCCCGTGATCGACCCGACGCAAGCGGCGGTCACGCTTGCCCTTGGCGCGTTGATGGTTGGCTGACGAGATCATTCCGGCGGCAGCACGACGCCAGTCTGCGACGTGATGAGCCCGTAATGCTCGACGCGCCGATGCCGTACGAAGTCGAAGATCGTCGTCTTGCCGAAGACGGTGTCATCGAGATCGCAAGGATGCACCAGAAGCTCGTCCTCCTCGGTCCTGCACTCAGCGACGATCACGCCGTTCGGGTCGACGATGAGGCTGCCGCCGATCAGCGGATGGCCGTCCTCGACGCCGGCTTTCGCGACGGCCACCACCCAGGTGGCGTTCTGATAGGCGCCGGCCTGCACCGACAGCCGGTTGTGGAACAGGCGCTGCTCAGGACCTTCCGCTCCGTTCTGTGAGTTGATGGACGGCGTGTTGTAGCCGAGCGCTACCATCTCAACGCCCTGAAGGCCCATGACGCGGTAGGTCTCCGGCCAGCGGCGATCGTTGCAGACGCACATGCCGAAGAGCCCTCCCATCGTCCGCCAGACCGGAAAGCCGAGATCGCCCGGCAGGAAGTAGCGCTTTTCGAGGTGCTGATGCGTCCGCTCGGGATCGTATTCGGAATGGCCCGGCAGATGGATCTTGCGGTATTTGCCGATGATCGCGCCATGTTTGTCGACGATGATCGACGTGTTGAAATGCTGCCCTTCCGGCGTCAGTTCGGCATAACCAAACGACATCGCCATACCGTGCTCCCTGGCGCGTCGGAACAGCGGCAGCGTTTCCGGCGAAGGCATCTCGCGTTCGAACCAGGTGTCGACCTCGGCCTGATCCTCGATATACCAGCGGGGAAAGAACGTCGTCAGCGCGAGTTCCGGATAGACGATGAAATCGGCGCCTTGAGCCTTCGCTTCATCCATCAGGGCGATCATGCGCTCGACCACGACGCTGCGCGTATCGCTGCGCTGGATTGGCCCCATCTGGGCGGCGGCGGTTGTGACGATGCGCATGGTTGTCCTTCGCTGGAGAGTGGAAGTTGCTAGAGGGGTTGACTGCGGCTTGCCGGCATGTCCGCCGGCTGACGCGCACGATGCGGGTCGAAATGCGGAATGGCGGCGACGAGCTGCCGCGTATAGGCCTCCGCCGGCGCATCGAATATCCGTTGGCTTGGCCCGCGCTCCACGATGGAGCCGTTCTGCATCACGATCGTCTCGTCGCACATCATGCGGATGACGTTGAGATCGTGGCTGACGAAGAGGTAGGCCATGCCCTGCTCGCGTCGCAGCCGATCGAGCAGCTGCAGCACGACGGCCTGGACCGAAACGTCGAGCGCCGCCGTCGGTTCATCGAGCACCAGCAATCGCGGCGCAACCGAGATGGCCCGTGCGATGCCGACCCGCGCCTTCTGACCGCCGGAGAGCTGATGTGGAAAGCGATCGAGCAAATCGAGCGGCAACCCGACCTGATCGGCCGTGGCCGCGACTCGGTCCTTCAATTCGCGGCCTTTGCCGAGGCCAAGAAGCTTGCGCAACGGGTCCGCGATGGAATCGAAAGCGCTGAAGCGCGGATTGAGGCTGTCGCCCGGGTCCTGGAAGACGATCTGGATCGCCTTGCGCAGCGGCGATTGATGGAATTTGCCCGTCGGGATGGCTCCGATGTCCTCGCCGTCGAACAGGATCGAGCCCTCGCTCTGGTCAAGCAACCGGCAGACCATGCGCGAGATCGTGCTCTTGCCGGAGCCGGATTCCCCAACGAGACCGAGGCTTTCACCGGCGCGGATGTTAAATGAAACACCCTTGACAGCCGGCTCGCCGCTGCCGAAGCGCTTGACGAGACCCTCGACCGTCAAAAGCGCTGCCTGCGCGCTCTCGCGTCTCACCTGCGGAAAGGCGACGACGCCGGCGGGGAGCGCCGGATCAGCGGTGAGGCTCGCGACCGTCGAGGTTCGCGTGGGCGAGGCCGCCACGAGCCGGCGGGTGTATGCATGACGTGGGTCGGAAAAGAGCGTCGCAGGCGATGCCGTCTCGACGATCCGCCCCTGCTCCATCACGGCGACCCGGTCGCAGTATTCGGCCGCGAGTCCGAGATCATGCGTGATGAGCATCATCGCCATGCCGCGGCTGCGGGTGAGCCCGGCGAGAAGATCCATCACCGTCTTCTGCGTGGTTACGTCGAGGCCGGTCGTCGGCTCGTCTGCGATCAGCAGCTTCGGCGCGCAGGACATCGCCATCGCGATCATGACGCGTTGGCACATGCCGCCTGAAAGTTCGTGCGGATAGGCGTCGAGCCGGGCCTCCGGGTCGCGGATCTGCACCGCCGCGAGGAGGCCAAGCGCCTCGGCGCGCGCCTGCGCCGCCGACATGTCGATATGCGCGCGCAGGGCATCGGCAATCTGCAACCCCACGGTGCGGATCGGATTGAGCGCCGCACGCGGGTTCTGGAACACCATCGTCATGGCCGCGCCGCGCAATGCCCTGAGGTCGGCGCGGCCGAGGCGCGTGATGTCCTGCCCCGCATACACGATCCTGCCGCCGCTGATCGTTGCCGAGCGGTCGAGCAGGCGCATGACGCTGAAGGCCGTGACGGACTTGCCGGAGCCGCTCTCGCCGACGAGACCGAGCGTCTCGCCAGCCTCCACCGCGAGCGACACGCCCTTCAACGCCGCGACGCGCCCGGAGCGGGTCGCGAAGCCGACCTCAAGGTCCTCGATCGCGAGAAGGCTCATTGCCGCATCCTGGGATCGAGAATGTCGCGCAGGCCGTCGCCGAGCAGATTGAAGCAGAGCACCGTCAGCATCAGCGCAAGGCCCGGATAGCCGACCAGCCACCATTTGCCCTGCGTGATGAAGCGCGCTCCCTCGGCGACCATGATGCCCCATTCAGGCGTCGGCGGCGTCACCCCGAGGCCGATGAAGGACAAGCCGGCGGCGTTCAGGATCGCCCATCCAAGATTGAGCGAGATCTGGACCGCCATCGCCGGCAGCACATTGGGGATGAGATAGCGCGTGACGACCTCGAAATGGCTGTGGCCGGAGGCGCGCGCCGCCTCGACCCAGCCGGCCCCGCGCCGCACATTCACCTCCGCCCGAGCAAAACGGATGTAGAAGGGCAGGTTGATGATGGCGGTCGCGTAGATGATGTTCTCGACGGCGTTGCCGAGCGCCGCCACCATCGCCATTGCCAGCACGAAGAGCGGAAAGGCCATCAGCACATCGACGAAGCGGCCGACCCAGCGGTCGATGCGCCCGCCGGCATAGCCGCAGAGCGCGCCGATGAAAGCGCCAACGACGAAGGACAGGCTGACGGCGAGCACCGCGATGGCGAGATCGAGCCGCGCCGCCGTGACGACCCGCGCGAGCACATCGCGTCCGAGCTGGTCCGTTCCGAACCAGTGCAGCGCGCTCGGCGGCTGCAGCGCGATCGAGACATTGGAGGAGTGCGGATCATATCGGATGACCAGAGGCCCGATGATCGCCGTCAGCACCAGAAGGAGGGCGGCGCCCGCAGCGATCGCCGTCACCACATTGCTGCGGAGCACGAAGCCTGCATGGCGCATCAGCGTCGCATTGCTCATGTCTCGCCGCTCATGTCTTGGCGCTCATTCCATACCGATCCTTGGGTCGGCGATGCCGTAAAGCACGTCGATGGTGAGGTTGACGATGACGAAGATCGTGGCCATCAGCAGCACGAAACCCTGAACCGGCGCGTAGTCGGATGAGAGCAGCGCATCGAGCGCATAGGCGGCAACGCCAGGCCAGGAGAACACTTTTTCGACGAGCACATTGGCTCCAAGCATGGTCGAGAACACGATGCCGGCGATGGTGAGCACCGGCAGGAGCCCGTTGCGTAGCGCATAGCCGATGATGATGCGGGGGCGCGAGAGGCCGAGCCCTTCGGCAGTGCGGATGTAGTCGCTGCCGAGCACGGCCAGCATCGAGGCGCGCGTGATGCGCGCAAGCGGTGCCAGCACGAAGAGCGCCATCGTCGCCGCCGGCAGAACGAGCTGTCTTGCCGCCGCGCTCCAGGCTTCCCAGTCGCCCGCCGCCAGAGCATCAATCAGCAGAAAGCCGGTGATGCGCGGCGGCTCCGTGGTGAAGACATCGAGACGCCCCGTCGGGTCCGGCGCGATGCCGAGCCAGTAATAGAAACAGTAGATCAGCAGCAGGCCGGAGACGAAGGTCGGCACGCAGACGCCGAGCGTACAGAGAAGCCTCACGCCATGGTCGACGAGAGAACCTGGGCGCAGCGCTGCCAGAACGCCGAGCGGGATGGCGAGCGTGAGGGCAAGGGCGAGCGCGACGAAGGTAAGCTCGAGCGAGGCCGGCAGCCGGCTCGCAAGATCCTTCGACACCGTCTGGCCCGTGGTGAGCGAGCGGCCGAGATTGCCGGTGCCTATGTCACGCACATAATAGAAAAGCTGCTCGGCCATGGGTTTGTCGAGCCCCATCTGGCTGCGGATCGCCTCGATCTCGGCCTTGCCCGCATTGGGGCCGGAGGCGAAGAACACGGCCGGATCGCCCGGCAGGACCCGCATCAGGATGAAGGTGAACACCACGACGCCGACCAAGGCTGGCACCGATGACAAAAACCTCCGGCCGGTGCGACGCGCGATCAGGCCGAGCGCTCGCGGCTTCATCGACTTTACTTCCGGAGCATGTCGCGGAAATCAACCTGGCGATGGAACTGATAGGTGTAATCCTCGATCGAGGGCGCCATCACGGCATCCTGGTTGGGCTGCCAGAGCAGGACGACCGGCGTCTCATCCGCCTCGATCGCCACCATCTTCTTGATGATCTCGTCGTACTTCGCCTGATTTGTCTCGAAGCGCGCGGCCTGCGACAGGCTGTTGATGTCAGGATTGTTCCAGGACGAATAGTTCCAGCGCTGCTCGCCGGTGAAGAAGTTCCGGAAATAGTAATCCGGAGCAGCGATCCACGAGATGATGGACTCCGTGAAGAAAGGCAGCTTCTTCTCGGTGACGGAGGTGCTCATCTGTGCGTCAGGCTGCTTCTGGATGTCGACCTTGACGCCGACCTTGAGCAGCGATTCCTTGATAAGCGCCGCCATCGGCTCGGCAGTCGCCGCAGACCCTACATTGAAGGAGAAGGTGGTTTCGAATCCGTTCGGGTAGCCGGCTTCGGTCAGCAACTGCTTCGCCCTGGCCAAGTCGGTCTTCACCGGCATGTTCTGCGGGAATTTCGCCTCGCTCGGCTCGCCGTTCCATGTCCCGTTCTGCAGCGGATTGCCGCGCCCGAACAGCGCGCCCTTGAACATGTCGCCGTAGGGCAGCGCGGCGGCGATCGCCTGGCGTACCTTCTTGTTGTCGAAGGGTGGAATGCGCGTTGCGAACACGATCAACGTCAGCGCGTTGAACTGGGGCGTGGAGACGACCTTGACCTTGCCGCGCTCCATCAGGCCCGGAACGTCGCTGCTCGGCAGATCGACGGAGATGTCGGCATCGCCGCGCTCGACCAGGTTGGCTCTCGTTGCAGCCTCAGGGATCGTTTGCGCGATGACGCGCTTGAAGAAGGCGAGCTTGCCTTCGCGCCCGCTCTTCCAGTTCTCGTTGCGCTTCAGAACAACTTGCTCGCCCGGCTTCCAGCTCTCGACGATATAGGCGCCGCTGCCGGCGGTGTTTTCCTTGAGCCACGCCTGCGCCCAGGGATCCTCAGGCGTCGCGTGCTGCTTGGCGACCTTGCTGTTGATGATGATCGGATAGACCACGGCAAGGTTCGGCATGGCGAGCCGGTCAGGCTTCGGCAGGCTGATCTCGATCGTCAGCGGATCGATCACCTTGAACTGATCCGCCTTGTCGAGCGAGCCGGTTGTCAATTGCGGGCCTGCCAGGGATTTTGCCGTGACGGCGCGGTCGAGCGACCATTTGACGTCATCCGCCGTCACGGGGCTGCCATCGTGGAAAGTCGCGTCTTTTCGAAGCGTCACAATGATCTTGAGGCCGTCCTCGCTGATCTTGTAGCTTTCCGCGAGTTCGCCCCGGATCGAGTTGAAGTCGAAGATCCAGCCGTCGCCGTTCTTCTTGCGATCGAAGGCGAAGAGCCGGTCATAGGTGCTCATCGAGAGCCCGAAGGATTCACGCGTGGAGCCCGGCGCGGTCGGGTCGAGCGTGTTGATCATGCCGCCAGTGACCTGGCGCAGCGTCTCCGCCCGTGTCTGCGCCGTCACGGCGGCGGGGTTTGCCAGAAAGGACACGCTGGCGAGCAGGCCCGCTGCAAGAAAGGCGATCTGACGTCGAGAAAAAAGCATGTCGGTCTCCTCAGGATGCAACCCGGTGGCAGGCAAATTTCAAGCCAGCGGTGAAAGGCCTAGCGCAGGATTGCCTGAGGCACGTCGTATCTTTGCAGCGATCGCCAATGCCGATCGAGGTCGGCCTCGAACAAGCCGCGCGTCACGCCCGAAACCAGCTTGGGGACCGCGGTCGTCATGGCGTTGATCGACGATCCGGACGGGCCATGGCTCATTGTTGAGCCGATGGCGAAAAGGTGAATGTCGCGCAGGAAAGGCGTGAGGCCCGAAACCTTTTCGCAGAAGGCGAAGTCGGGGCCGAGATAAGGGAAGCGGGCAAGCCGCTCGTCGCGTTCTTCGGCCGGGGGCTCATAACGGTCGGCCCAGGTGGCGATGTTGCCGGCGAAGCCGTCAAACTCGGCCCGGGCGGAGAAATCCATTTCCACACCCGTGCCGCAGATGAGAAAATCCGCCTCGAAAGAGCCCTTGGTGGTCGTCAGGCGCGCCCGCCCGCCGGTTTCGGACGCGCCGGTCCAGGCCTCGCCTTCATGCAGGATGAAGTTGGCGTGACGGCGGCAGCGATCATAAGTCTCCTGCGGAAATCCTTCGCGCAGGCCGAGGATTTGGCTCATGAACCGCCAGCGCCAAGCGTCATCGAGCTCTGAAAAATGCCGGAGGAATCCTGCGAAGGTCAGCCAGCGATAGGGCTGTATCGTCTGCGGCGTCGCCCGGCGGCAAAAGAGATGCACTTCGCTAGCGCCGGCCTCCAGCGCCGTCGCGGCATTGTCGAAGGCCGAAGCGCCCGCCCCGAGCACGGCGACGGTCGTACCCTTGAGCCGTTCGAACGCGATATCATCCGCCGCATGGGCGCGCAGATGCGGCGGCAGCGCCCGGATGAACTCCGGCATCCACCACAGGCCCGCGCCCTCCTGCCCCGTCGCCAGCACGATCTTGCGGGCGTAGATCGTGCGGGTTTCGCCATCCGACATGATGAGATCGAGGCGAAGGCAGTCGCCGGCCGGAGCGATACGCCGCAGCGCAGTGCCGTTCTCGACCGGCACGCCGACGACGTCCCGAACGAACAAAAGATATTCAGCCCATAGCTCTTTTGGAATGAGATCGAGCGCGGCCCAGCTTTCAGCGCCGAACCGTGCCTCGTGCCAGGATTGATAGGTAAGGCTCGGTAAATCGAGGTCCGGCCCGGTGAAATCCTTGGGGCTGCGCAACGTCTTCATGCGCGCGTAAGTCCGCCAGGGGCCCTCCATGCCGCGCTCGGCCTTGTCGATCACGAGGATGTTGCGCACCTGCGCGCGCATGAGGCCGAATGCGGTCGCGATGCCCGATTGTCCAGCGCCGACGACCGCCACATCGAAGACGGGCTTTCCGTCTGGGCCGGTTTTGGGTTCTAGCCAGGGCTGGCGCGGATGGGCGATGCGGTCGAGATCGCTGCGGATCTGAGCGCTGAGAGCATCCAGTTTGTTGGGACTATCGAGCATGCGATACGATCAAGCTTCCCGGCGTCCTGTTGAAGGCGTCATTCCCATAGTCAGCCGTGACATCCTATCCTGCCAGCCAGCCGCCATCGGAGGCAAGAGCCGTGCCCGTACTGAAGCTTGAGGCGGCGCTGGCGAGAAAGAGCGCCGCTTCCGCAAGCTCCTCAACACGACCGAAGCGCCGCAACGCATGCCGCGCAAGAGAAGCGGCCTTGGCGGCCTCCGGATCGGCGTTTCGCGCAAAGCCGCGTGCGAGCATCGGCGTGTCGATGGCGCCCGGCACCAGCGCGTTGATGCGAATTCCGTCGCGCGCGAAATCGAGCGCCATCGTGCGGGTGAGGCTGAGGACGGCGCCTTTGGCGGCAATATAGGCGCTGTTGTTCGCGCCGCCCGCGATTGCGAGCTGCGAGGCGACCGTGACGATAGAGCCGCGCTTCTGCGCCTGCATCGCCGGAATCACCGCGCGGCTCCAGAGCCATGTGCCACCGAGATTGGTGGTGATGACCGCGTCCCAGTCTTCCGGCGCGGTGGTGAGAACCGTACCGCCGCAGGAAAAGCCAGCAGCGGTCATGAGAACATCGATACGGCCGAAGCGTTCCAGCACTGTCTGAGCATCAGCCTCGGCCTGGGCCGCGACACCGACATCGGAGTGCAGCGCGATGGCCTCTCCTCCCCCTGCCCTGACGAGCCTGAGTGTTTCATCGGCACCTTCGCCGTCCCGGTCGACGATCGCGACCCTCGCGCCGACCTCGGCGAAACGCAGTGCCGAGGCGCGCCCGATGCCGGACCCTCCGCCCGTGACGATCGCAACCTGCCCGTCAAGCCTCATGCCGCCGCACCTCCGAATGAGCGATGGTCCGACCACCAACGGTCGAGATGCCGGGCCGAATCGTCAAGCCCGTAAGCCGCCGACCAGCCCGTCGCTGTTTTGAGACGCGCCGGCGACATGGGCAGCCTGTCGGCGGCCGAGTGGAGGTCGATCGTCGGCGTTTCGCCGGCATCGGCAAGACGGCATTCGAAGCCCGGCCTTAACTGGGCGATCACACAGCCCCAGTCGAGCAAGGACCAAACCGCGCTGCCGGTGAGGTTGTAGACCATGTGCGATGCCTCATGGCTGTGAAGCACCGCGCTCACGCCGGCGGCGACATCGGGCGCATAAACCCAGTCCCGGCGCGAATTTCTTGGCAGCAGCGCAGGCTCGCCGTCGAGGGCGGCCCGCATGATCTGATAGGGCGGGCTCAAGGAGTCGCGATGTCCCGTGTCGTGTTCCCACGGACCGAAGACGGTGCTGAGACGCAGGCTGCACGCACTCAATCCCCACAGCGCACAGAGCCGCGCAAGAACCTGCTCCGAGGCCAGTTTGCTGATCGCATACAGCGAGACCGGGAAGGCAGCATCCTGCTCCTCGAGCAGCAATTTGTCGCGCGCGGCCTGCCCATAGGCCGCAACCGAACTCAGATTGACGACGCGCCGGACCCCTATCTCTTTCGCGCGCTCCAGCAGTGGGATCAGCGCGCCAAGGTTGACCGCCATGATGCGCTCCGGCTCGGCCGCCTCGCGCGCCGGCCCCGCCGTCACGGCCGCGCCGAGGATAATCGCATCCGTACCTGTCCCGATCGCCTCCCTGGCGATCGCAGCATCCCGGATATCGCCCTCCATGACGACGAGTTGGCCGGGCAGACGTTTGAACAGGGCAAGCGCGGCAGGAGGAATGGGGTTAAGGTCGAAAGCCGCGACATGGTGGCCGGCTGTCATCAGAGCCTCCACGATGTTGAGGCCGACAAAGCCGGCGGCTCCGAATATGACGACGCGCAATGCGGAACCTCCCGAGCCGATCAGTTCCCGGATTGTGCGGTTACTTGCCCTTACGTTTCAAGCAATGAAGCTGCGGTTTTTGGCCTGCCTTCCGGATTATGCTCGCCGGGTTCAGGCGGACGGCTAGGACGGGTGCCGCTATTGCGTCAGGAAAGGCGAACTTCGTCCCGGACCGACGCCTGCCGGCACTGGAATGTCGGTATCATTATAGTTCGTGTTCATGACCATCGTCGGACCGGCGCTCAAAGAAAACTTGCGCGCGACGACGATGGTATACGCTGAATCCTGCGCGACGGGCTGGCTGGACGCGACGCTGAGTTCGCCGCCAGACAGATAGATGGTTCCCAGCAGCATCTTGGCGTCATTGCTCAGTATGTCGTGCTTCTGACCGAATTTGTTGGCTCGATCCTCGAAAAAGAGCATTCCGGCCATGATCCCGGTCTTCGGAGCGGTCAGCGAAATCGAGGTGTTGGCGTCGAAGTTGATGGTTGCGCCCTTGCCCGTGAGGTAGAAACCGACATTGGCGCCTTTCAGGGATGCCTGACCAGTCACGTTCAGAAGCCCGTCCTTGATCACATAGACGCCCGGATTCATCTCAACCATTGCCGTCTTTTCGATCGAGATGCCGCCGCAGTAGGTTCCAGGATCGAGCTTTGCATACGAGCTGATCTTGAGGTTCGTTGCCGTGCAGTCACCCACCGGCGGCGGCTCGCGCGCTGCGAGCGGGTCCGCCATGATTGGGCAATCGACCTGTGGGCTCGGAGTGAAGGCGTCGCTCTTGTCGCTGTATTTTCCACCCGCACTACAGATGAACAGCGCATGGACCTGGCTGTTCTTCATTGCTTTGAGCCCGTTGTTCTTCGTCGAGTTTGAGTAGATGGCGCAGTTCGGTGCCTCCAGTTTGGCATCCTTCTCGAGATAAACCGTTTGGTTTTCTTTTGAATCGAGACCGATTACGCAGATGGACGCGCTGCCCTTCACGACCGCTGTGGCAGCGGCAGACAGCTCGACTTCTGAACGTCCGCCAATGATAGGAAGCATGAACGTGTGCTGCGTGGTCTGCAAATCCACATGCACGACCATCGATTTTTGATCGACGGTCACCTTGATATCGGCGTTCTGGCTCAATTGCCTCAGCTGGCTCTTGGCCAACCCTTCGGTAATGCTCGTCACGCGAGCAGCCGTGCTGTCGGCCAGCCGGAAATCGGAAGCCCCCGCCAACGCTGCCGCATCGGCGACGGTCTGGAGATTGAGTTGCACCTTTGTCAGGAGAAAATAGTCGACAGCGCCGCCGACGCTTGCCAGCATCGGCAGAAGCGCCAGCGCGAAAGGCAGTGTGACGCCACCATTCGTGTTGAGGCAGAATGTGTTCCGGCAAAATTTTTGGCGGATCGACGTTATTATTGATAAAGGCCCCGTCACGCTGACTCTCCTGGTCACATCACGAAACTGGATAATAACAAATCCCGATTTCGAAATTATTGGCGCTAACGAAGCAATCCCGCGGTCTCAGTAAACGCTTCGTTCAGTCTAAGTAGTCGCAGAGTCGATCGCTTCTTCGGCCGGTTGGCGCGTTCGAGAACGAGACGTCCCACGCACCCGTTCGATCCGCATCGTGCGCATTGCTCAGGACAGAAGCAGCGAGCGCTGTGTTCAATGACTGATGTCGCAAGGGAAGTTGCCTGCGCAACGAATGCTCCTCAGCCCTTGGCAAGGCTGAAGGTGCTGTTAATCGTATAGCGCGATTGATTGACCGATCCGCCTCGAAAAGCGGTGCCCTATTCCGCAGATCAACCTTAAAGTTAGGGTCTTGGTGGCAATATCGCCTTGGGTCATCCGCGAAGCTCCGCGTTGGCGACGTTCGGACAGAGTTGCAACGCCAAAAGGTATCGAATGAGCGAGAGCACGCCTTTCACATACGTTCTTGACGGCGGATTGCGGATCCTCGCCGTCGACGATGATGCTATTCAGCGGGAATTCTCCGTCGTTTACCTCGCCGCGCCAGGCGTCGAAGTCATAACGGCTTCGTCAGGCGAAGCCGCGATCTCGTTTCTGGAGAACGAACATTTTGACATCGCCCTCGTCGACTATGAAATGCCGGGCATGACCGGCATCGATCTTGTGCAATATATCCGTGGGCATGACAGGCTCTCGAACCTGCCGATCATCATGATCACCGGTCGTGAGGATATCGCTTCGATCGATGCGGCTTTCAAAGCCGGAGCGACGTCGTTCATGTGCAAACCTGTCAACTGGCGGCTGCTGACCTACCAGATACGGTTTGTTTTGAGGGCTCAAGCCTTCATCGCCCGAGCTTAGCCGGACGCTTCGATGTTGAAAAATGCACGGCTTTTCTTCCAACCCCAGATCGCGGCGGCGGACAACTCGTTCGTGGGCATCGAGTGTCTTTTGAGGGAGACGCTGCCGGACGGTCGGGTCGAGGGACCTTCACGCCTGCTCTCGGAAGTTGCGAGAACGGATAATTATGACACGCTCGATTGGTGGGTGCTTGAAGAAGGCATCCTCGCATCGAAGCGGTGGCCGCAACTTTCCGTCGCTATCAACGTGAGCGCATCCCAGTTTATGGATCCGGACTTTCCAGAGAAGCTCGAGAATCTCGTCAACAGGCACGGGGCCTCCGCCGCGCAAATCGATCTGGAGATCCTTGAGGGAGGCTTGATCCAGAACATCGACCGGGCCGTGCAGACGATGAACGCTCTGCGCGCAAAAGGCATCAAGGTGTCGCTGGACGATTTCGGAACTGGCTATTCGAGCCTCAATTATTTGCAGAAGCTGCCGATCGACAAACTGAAGCTCGACAAAACGATCGTGGATGGCGTTGGACAATTGAAGCCGACCGCCGTCATTCAGGCCGTGTGCGCGCTGGCGCGTGCTTTGGGTATCAAGGTCCTGGCGGAGGGCGTGGAGCGGGCAGAGCAGGTTACCCTGCTCCGTACCTTGGGTTGCCATCAATACCAGGGCTTCTATTTCTCGCGCGCCGTGGATACCGACCGGATCGACGAATTGCTGGCGTGCGGCTGGCCGTCCCGACAGTCACCCACCTGACGAGGGACGTGTATCCGTTCGCGATCGGTAAAGGTTCGCCGGGTAAACTTCGACCATGAAGCGATTCCGCGCCATTTCGATCCGAACACGCCTTATTCTCCTCGTCTTTGCGACGACAGCGATCGCGCAGGCGATCGTCGTGGGCGTGACGGTCTGGCGCGAGACGGAACGCCAGGCCTCTTCCCGCCGCGATGCACTTCTGACGAGCGCAAACGCGATCTCGGCATCGGCGGCCCGCTCTGTCGCGGAGAACGATGCCAACGGGACCTATCAGGCACTGCGCGCAATATCGCGGTCCGGTAGCATCGTCTTCGCAAGATTGGAGAGTTCTGATGGCAAATTGATCGCCGATGCCGGCGCGACGGCACAGCTTGCGAGTGATCTCGTGGTGACGTCGGAAGACGCAACCTGGCCGACGATGACCGTTTTGCGCAGCCGGACTATGGAGGTCATGGTTCCCGTGATCTACGCCGGGGCGGAGGTTGCGACGCTCCGCTTGCTGGGGATCACTTCAGATCTGCGCGACCGCGTCGTTTCCGCCGCGCTGGATACTTTGGCGATCGCAGCCGTGGCGCTTGCCGCGGCGATCGCGGTCGCGTTGCGTCTGCAGCGGCAAATCAGCCAGCCTCTGCGCGCGCTGACTGCGACGATGCAGCGGGTGCGGAATGATCACGATTACTCTTTGAGCCTCGTTGCCACGACCACCGACGAGATCGGAACTCTCGTCAATGGCTTCAACCGGATGATGGATGACATCCGCGAGCGTGATCATCGCATCGCCCGACAGGTTGAAGGTCTGGAAAGAGAGGTCACCGAACGCACACGTGACTATCTGGAAGCGGCTACCGAGGCCAAGTCGGCGAACCAGGCGAAATCCGATTTTCTGGCGACCATGAGCCACGAGATCAGGACCCCCATGAACGGCATCCTCGTCATGGCCGAACTCCTGGCGTCTACCGAGCTTCCCGGCCGCGCCAAACGGCAGGCTCAGCTGATCGCGCGGTCTGGCGCCAGCCTGCTGTCGATTATCAACGACATTCTCGATTTTTCGAAGATCGAAGCTGGCAAGATGACTGTCGAGCAGATCGAGGTGGATGCCGAAGAATGCATCGATGCGGTGCTGCAGCTTTACAGCGATCGCGCCCGAGCCAAATCTCTCGATTTGTGCGCCGACATTTCGATCCCACCGGATGTCAAACTGCTGGCGGACCCGGTCCGGCTCGGGCAGGTCGTTGGTAATCTCGTCAACAACGCATTGAAATTCACAGAATCGGGCAGCGTTGCGGTGACGGTGCGCCCGGATGGAAAAAATCTTCGCATCTCCGTCGAAGACAGCGGCATCGGCATCAGGCCGGAAAAGCTCGACGCCATCTTCGAGACCTTCTCGCAGGCAGATCAATCGACGACCCGCCAATATGGTGGAACCGGCCTCGGCCTTACCATTTCCAGGCATCTTACTGAAGCGATGGGAGGCTCGCTGACCGTCGAAAGCGAATTCGGCAAGGGAAGCACCTTCTCGCTGAGCCTCCCAGCGACGCCGAACATCCTGCAACGAGATACTTTCCGAGCAGTGCCCGTCGAGGTCGAGCCGGTATTCGTCATTATGGAAGAATGCCGCACGCGCAGCGTCATCGTCACATATTTCAAGGAGGAGGGCATTCCGGTCCTTGCTTTTGACGCGCTCGGCAGCAGCGATGTGCAGCCGAGTCTCGTCATCGGAACGCCGAAATCGCTTCAAGACAATGGGCTTTCGAAACGTCCGGGACGGTCGACTGTCGTTATCGCGGCGGCGAGCGACGAAATCGCCGATGAAACGCTTGAATGGCCGATCAGGCGCAGCGAGATATTGAGGCTTGCCGGCGCTATCCGCACTGGCGAACCGATCCGTTCCGAAGTGCACCAGCATAGCGGATCATTCCGCGATTTCACGGGTGCGCGCGTCCTCGTCGCCGACGACAGCGCCGTCAACCGGGAGGTTGCCGACGCAGCGCTCGGTCGCCTTGGCATTTCCGCAACCTTCGTGGTGAATGGACGGGAAGCCGTGGAGGCAGCCGCCGCGCAGCCATACGACGTCATCCTTCTCGATGGCAGCATGCCTGAAATGGATGGGTTCGAGGCAGCCAGAGCAATCCGGTCGGCCGAAATCGAAACAGGCCGTCCACCAGTTCCGATCATTGCCTTTACAGCGCATGTGGTTGGCGTCGCAGCCGAAGCCTGGCGGGACGCAGGCATGAACGACGTGCTCTACAAGCCCTTCACGATGACGAAGCTTCAAGCAGTTTTAGAAAACGTACTCCCGAAAAAGCCGACTGCGGCCCTGCCCGAGCCGCTGACGTCGGAAGCGGAGGAGCAACCCGCAGCCTTGCTCGATGATCTCGTCCTCGCCGATCTTTTCGCAATGACAGGCGGTTCGAAAGAGGTCGTGAGGCGGATAGCCCACATCTTCAAGGAAAGCTCGGATGCCGAGTACGCTCGCCTGCAGCAAGCGGCGATCGATCGTGATCTGGACGAAATCGGACGGCGGGCTCATGCTTTGAAGTCAATGAGCGCCAATATGGGCGCCATGCACGTCATGCACACAGCTTCCAGACTGGAACGATCGGTCCGCGACGGGATCGACGGCGTCGATCAAGCGAAGGAAGTGCGCGAATTGGCGGCAGTGCTGCGAGAAACGCATGCCGCGATCAAGGTTCGTCTCGATGCGGCGTGAGGCGCCCGGATCGGGCTGGCGCCGTTTGTCGAAGGTGTCCAAAGCCGGAAGTGCTGCGCCATATGAGGCAAGTCGATCGGTCGCCGGACGTCCATCAGCACAACGAGGCGGTTGCTCTGGAACCAGCTTTTGAAATGGCAGACGATGCGGGCGTCTGAAATGCGCTGATCCAGATGGCATGCCCAATTTCGGCAAACCGGATTCCACGCTGCCAGAATCCCTTGCGAAGTGACTTTTTGGCATGCCGATTGCTTAATTTTGAACTGGGTGCAAAATTTTTTTGCACAAGCCGAACATTTGTCTGAGGGGCTTTGCATGTCGCTGACTGTTTCTCGTCGTCAATTCGGGTTGTTTTCCGCATCCGCACTTTTGCTCCATTCGGGCATCGCGCGCTCGGCTGAACCGATCAAAATCGGCTTGGTTGCAGCCCTGTCCGGCCAATCGGCCAAATCAGGCGAAGGCATCACGCGCGGGCTCTCTGTCGCGATCGATGAAATCAACGCGAATGGCGGTTTGCTTGGACGCCCGGTGCAATTGATCCGGCGCGATGATGAAAGCAATCCGGCAAAGGGCCAGACCGCAGCCCGTGAATTGGCTGATAGCGAGCGCGTTGCCGCGATTTTCGGCGGTATAGACAGTCCTGTCAGCCAGGCAATCGTGCCGATCGTCAACGCTGCGAAGATGCCATTCATGGGTGTCTGGGCTGCTGCGACGAACATTACCCGGAACGGCGCCGACCCGAACTACTGTTTTCGCGTCTCGGCGGTCGATGTGCTCGTCGACAAACGTCTGATTGCGCACGGCACCGGCGTGATGGGGATGAAAAAACCCGGATTGATGCTCGTCAACAATGGCTGGGGCGCGAGCAACAACGCCGGCCTTGAAAGCGCAGCCAAGGAAGCCGGCGTCACATTGGCGGGCGTCGAAAAATTCGAAGACAAAGACGTCGATATGACGCCGCAGTTGCAGCGCCTGCGGGATCAAGGAGCTGACGGCATCATTTTGGTCGGTAACGCTGCGCCCGGCGCACAGGTCATGAAGGGCCTGCAGCGCCTTGCCTGGACGGCGCCAGTGGTATCCCATTGGGGCATCAGCGGCGGGCGCTTCCCCGAACTGGCAGGCTCATGGGCTTCGAAGGTGCACTTCGTCCAGACATACAGCTTCTTTGGCAAGCAGTCTGCCGTGGGCACGAAGGTTACGAAAGCGCTCCAGGCGAAATACCCGGATATCAAGACGGTCGGCGACATCGTACCGCCCGTCGGCGTTGCAAACGCTTACGACGCCATGATGATCCTCGCCATGGCGATCAGCGCTGCAGGATCGACGGATGGTGAAGCCATTCGCGTGGCCTTGGAGGGTCTTGGTCGATACGAAGGGCTCATCAAAACCTATAACAAGCCATTCAGTCACACCAACCACGATGCGCTGGATGAAAACGACTATGTGATGGTGCGCTACAATGGTGAGCAGATCGAGCCGGTCGCTGGCTGATGCTTGTCTCGTCGTTGGTTGCCGGCCTCGGTCTTGGCAGCATGTATGGTCTGATCGCTCTGGGTTTTACGCTTACGTTTGCTGTGTCCGGCACAGTGAATTTTGCGCAAGGCTCGTCGTTCATGCTGGGGGCCGTCAGTCTTCACATGCTGGCGATAAGCTACCGCTGGCCGGTCGTCCTCGCGGTCCTCGCTGCGATGCTGGTCTGCGCCGCTTGGGGGTTGGTGGTCGAACGTCTCGCCATTCGGCCATTCGTCAAGGCTGGCTCCAATGCCTGGCTGATGGCCACCGTGGCTTTAGGCATCGTCGTGGACAACGCGGCGATGGCGATATTTGGCAAGGAGCCCCGCTCCCTTCCTTCGATGCTTGCTGACGATCCCTGGATCATGGGCGGCGTCGGCATCTATCCTTTGCAGATCATCATTCCAGTCGTCGGTATCGTCCTGGCGGCCCTTCTTCAACAAGGCCTGAAGCGAACGTCCTTGGGTCTGAAACTCCGCGCAGCCGTTCAAAATGCTGATGCAGCCCGTCTCATGGGGATCGACGTGACCGCGTTGGTAGCCGCAACGTTCGCTATTGCCGCCGTGCTCGCCGGCGTTGCCGGCATGCTCGTCGCACCCTTGTTCAACGTTGCCTACGACATGGGCACGCTTTTCGGCATAAAGGCATTCGCCGTTGCCATTTTAGGCGGCATGACCCGCCCCTGGGGCGTGGTGATCGCCGGGCTGGCCTACGGACTGCTCGAAGCGACAACGACCGCGCTGCTGGGGTCCGGAAGCACGCAGATCGTCACGTTCAGCGTCGTCATCATCGCGCTCGCAATCGCTCCGGAAGGTCTTTTCGCAAAACGCCAGGTCGCGCGGGTATGAGGATCTGGGCTGGCTTTGCCGGACTTGCGATTGCGGTCAGCCTCGCGCTGACGCTGTCAGGCTATTCCGCGTTTCTGATCGGCCTCATCGCAATCACGACCATCGCATGTGTCGGATTGAACATACTCCTGGGTCTCGCTGGCGAAGTGTCGCTGGGTCAGGCCGGGTTTCTTGCGTTGGGGGCTTACAGCGTCGGTGTCCTTACGACCAAGGTCGGACTTCCCTTTTTCGCCGCCTGGTTTCTCTCGATCATCCTGGTCGCGGCAGTTGCGGCCGTCGTTGCATTGCCCGCTCTGCGGGTAAGCGGACCCTATCTTGCGATGATCACCATCGCTTTCGGCTTCATTGTCGAAGCCGCAGCCACCGAATGGCAGACGGTGACTGGTGGGTCTGTTGGCATATCGGACATAGGCAGCCCATTTGGCGTGGGCGGCACGGCTGCGATGGCGTGTGTCTGCGCATCCGTGATGCTGTTTGGTTTTTCCTGGCTCAAAAAGTCCCCGCTGGGACTTGCCATGATCTGCACGGCGCAAGCACCCAACGCCGCGCGCAGCGTAGGCATTGAGGCATTGCCGGTGCGCGCCGCAGCCTTTGTCCTCGCTGCAACCGCAGGCGGTGTCGCTGGTGGATTGCAAGCCGCGCTCACCGGCTTTCTCGCACCATCTTCGTTTCCATTCTCCCAGTCGATCCTCTTTTTGTTGGTTGTGATGGTGGGTGGCGTCGGCAGTCCGGTCGGACCACTCATCGGTGCCTTCCTGGTCGGCCTCTTGCCGGAGTTTCTGTCCAGCCTCGCGGAATATCGCCAGTTGGTTTTTGGAGCTGCGCTCCTGGTGGTCCTGTGGATCGCGCCGCGCGGGATCGTCGGGCTTTTCAACACGCGTCAGACGAATGAACCGGTCGCTCGTGGAGACGTCGTCGGCTATCTGCGTGCCGGAGCTGGTGGAGCTCTCACGGCAAAGGAATTATCCGTAGCCTTCGGCGGCGTGAAGGCCGTCGATGGGGTCGATCTACGCCTGCAACCAGGCTGTGTTACGGGCGTAATCGGCCCCAACGGTGCAGGCAAAACCACCCTGCTCAATGCCCTCACTGGCTTTGTCACGCCCAACACGGGCACGATCGTCGCCGATGGTCGCATTGCAAGGAGCTTTCAAACCGCGCAAATGCCACCTGACATGACGGTGCTCGACTGCGTGCGACTTGGGCTTTTGCGTGGCCGATGGCGCGGCAATGCCGATGCAAATTTTGCTGCGGCGCTCCTGAAATTCGTCGGATACACCAACACGCTGTCCGCGCTGGCAGGAACTCTTCCGCACCCCGATCGTCGTCTTGTCGAAATCGCGCGCGCCTTGGCGACGCAGCCAAGCGTTCTCGTGCTTGATGAGCCAGCCGCGGGTCTCGACGCCAGCGATACGGAGCGCCTTGGCCCGGTCTTGCGAAATATCGCGGCCTGCGGTTTGGCAGTCGCGCTCGTCGAGCATGATATGGCGCTCGTGATGGGTGTTTGCGACACCCTTGTCGTGCTCGATACCGGGCGCGTGATCGCCACCGGCACACCGGTGGATATTCGCAGCAACGCTCAGGTGCGCGCCGCCTATCTCGGAAGCGGATCGACGCATGCAATCCGCCAAGGCGTGAAGACAAGCGAGACATTACTGAACGTCGTTCGCCTCAATGCTGGATATGGCGGCGTTGATGTTTTGTGCGACATCGATCTTGCCGTTGCACGTGGAGAAATGGTTGCCCTGATCGGGCCGAATGGCGCCGGCAAATCGACCTTGATGCGCTCGCTCAGCGGCCTGCTTCGTCCGGTGAAAGGTCACGTCGAATTTGATGGTGAAGACCTTGCCGCATCTCCAGCCCACAAGGTTGCGCGCGCAGGGCTGGTCCTTGTTCCAGAAGGCAGACAGGTTTTCCCGCAACTGACCGTTGCCGAAAATCTTCGCCTTGGAGCAACCGCGAGACACGATTTCACTCTCGACGAGGTCGCCGGGATATTGGAGCGGTTTCCGAGACTGAAACCACTGATTGATCGGCCAGCAGGTTTCCTTTCGGGCGGCGAGCAGCAGATGCTGGCATTGGGGCGCGGCTTGCTGGCGAAGCCGCGTCTGCTTCTGCTCGATGAACCGTCGCTCGGCCTTGCTCCTGCGGTGGCGCAAGAACTGTTTGCTGCGCTCTCGCGCCTTCGCGACGAGGGATTGACGCTCGTGCTGGTCGATCAGATGACGGAGCTGGCCCTTCCGCTCGCCGACCGCTGCGCCTTGCTCGAAGGTGGACAAATCCGTCACATCGGCACAACGGCTGAAATGGCGGCAAAGCTCGATTATTTGAAAGGTGACGCTGCCTGATGGAGTGCGTGATCCGCAACGCCCGGCTCGCCGATGGCTCTGGCCCGATCGAAATCGGCATCGCCGAGGGACGCATCGTCGCCATCGGCCACGATATCAACAGCGATGCACAGCAAATCGATGCTGGCGGATGCCTCGTCGTGCCTGGGTTGGTCGAGACCCATTTTCATCTCGATAAAACATGCATCATGGATCGTTGCCAGCCGAGAGACGGGACCGTTGCCGAGGCCGTGAAGCTTACCTCCGCCGCAAAGTCGCATTTCACGCCGGAAGACGTCTATGCGCGCGGCAGTCACATCCTGGAGCGTGCGATCGGCTGGGGTACGATGCGCATGCGAACGCATGTCGAGGTTGATCCCGGCATCGGGATGCGCGGCTTTGAAGGCGTGCAGCAACTTGCGAAGGACTTCAGATGGGGAATGGACATCGAGTTGTGTGTCTTTCCCCAGGAAGGCTTGCTCAACAATCCCGGCACCGATGAATTATTGATCGAGGGCCTTCGCCGTGGGGCAAAGGCAATCGGCGCCGTACCCTATATCGACAGTGATCCTCGTGGCCAGATTGACCGGATCTTCGAGATCGCTCGCGACTTCGACGTCGATATCGATATGCATCTCGACATGGGCGACACGCCTGATGGCATGCAGGTCGAATATGTGTGCCGCAAGGCTGACGAATTTGGCTGGGGTGGCCGGGTTGCCGTCGGGCACGTCACGCAAATGTCTCTCGTGGCTCCAGACCGCTTCAGGCAGATCGCAAAGACGCTCGCCAATGCGGGCGTCGCCGTATCAGTTTTGCCGGCTACCGATCTCTATTTGATGGGGCGCAAGGCTGACTGCTGCGTTCCACGAGGCGTAACCAAGGCTGAACCTCTGCGCGAAGCAGGCGTGTTGTGTTCAATTTCGACCAACAATGTCTTAAACCCGTTTACCCCCTATGGCGATGGGAATTTGCTTCGCATGGCCAATCTCTACGCCAATGTTTGTCAAGTTGCCCGATCCGATGAATTGTCGGGCTGCCTCGATATGATCACCACGGACGCAGCAAAGCTGATGCGCCTGACCGATTACGGGCTCAGGGTGGGAGCAAAAGCAGACCTCATTCTGCTGGACGCAAAGGACGCCGCGACATCGATCGCCGCGTTAGCGCAACCCCTCTGGGGCATGAAAGCGGGAAAGGTGAGTTTCACCCGCTCACGGCCGGTGTTTTACCGCTCGAGCGAGCATGTATGTTCGCATTAGCCGCCTGAAAGACCGCCAGGATGGCAAATGGTCACTCTTCTCTTTGCATGTCTCATGGCTGCTGTCAGACTAAACAAATTAATCTCAGAAACCCCTATTCCTGCGGGATTTCAGGCGGCGCAAATCTGACGCAGCTCTGCAGGAGCGGCGGTGCGGTTTTGCTTGAAAGTTCGCCTCGATGTCAGGTGGCGGTCTTCGACCATGGCCTGATCCCGTCCAAGTTACGGCATCTGCAAGAATGCGTTTGGCAGGGAATTGAGGCGCAAGAACCGCTACTTGGCGGTGCGCCGTCCGATGAGACGATATTGGGAAGTATAAGTGGCGGAGCCGGAGGGATTCGAACCCTCGAAGCCCGTTTCCAGGCTTGCTCATTTAGCAAACGAGTGCCTTCAGCCTCTCGGCCACAGCTCCGCACGAAGCAAGGGACAAACCCTTCTTCGATTCCTCGTATGCCAGCGAAGAGACACCATTGCAAGGAAGAGTGAAAGCCATTTGCGCTTGCCACCTCGTGGTAACGCTGTAAATTCAATCGATAACAACTAAACCAAAAAAGTTTGGGCAAAACGGGAGGAGAAGACATGTCTAAATTCGCAGGAAAATCCGCGGCGGCGGCGATGGCGTGCCTGATCGGGCTGTCGGCGAGCCCCGCGTTTGCGGCCGACGCCAAGGGCGTCTGGCTGCGCGACACGGGCAAGTCGAAGGTGCGGATCGCGCCGTGCGGCGACGCGCTGTGCGGAACGATCGCCTGGGAACAGACGCCGCGAAACGATGAAAACAACCCCGATCCCGCCAAGCGCTCGCGTCCGCTCGTCGGCGTCCAGGTATTCTTCAACATGAAGCCGGCCGGCGACAATCGCTGGAATGGCTCCGCCTACAATCCGGAAGATGGAAAGACGTATTCCGGCGGCATGTCTCTCGAAGGCGACAAGCTCACCACCAAGGGCTGCGTACTCGGCGGCCTCATTTGCAAATCGGTGTCGTGGAGCCGAAGCAGCTGATTTCGTTCAGCCGCTGGTCAGATGAAAAGGCCTCACTTATAGAAAGGGGAAGCCTTCCATTTGTGAGGTCCGATGTCCGACATCGACACGATCGAAAAGCTCGAGGCCATCTACGGGCAGCCTGAGCTTGCCTCGACCGCCAAGGTGGCCGAGCGCCTGACGCCGCAATACCGGCGTTTCATCGATAAAGCGCCGTTCCTCGCATTAGCCACCTCCGGGCCAGAGGGGCTCGACTGTTCGCCCCGCGGGGACAGGCCGCAGGAGCTGGTGCGGATCGTCGACGACGAAACGCTGATGATGCCGGATCGCCGAGGCAATAACCGTGTGGACTCCCTGCGCAACATCGTGCGCGATCCTCGTGTCGCGCTGATGTTTCTGGTGCCCGGCGTTGGCAATGCCATTCGCATCAACGGTCGCGCGAGGCTGAGCGCCGAAAAAGAACTGCTCACCTCGTTCGCGGTTGATGGCAAGCCGCCGCGATCGGTGATCGTCATCAGCGTGGAAAGCGTCTATTTTCAGTGCGCACGGGCGCTCATCCGGGCCGAATTGTGGAACCCGGACAGGCATGTTGACCCGAGGAGCCTGCCGACGCCGGGCCAAATTCTTGCCACGATGAGCGCCAACAGGGTTGGAGGCGATGATTATGATCAGAGCTGGGCGGAGCGCGCCCGGCAGACGATGTGGTGAGCGCCGGCGTCTCGACAATCTGACATCGATCGAGAGCCTGTCCTGCGCCAGCGACGAACAACGAAAGACGCGACGAATGAGACTGTTCCATAAGATCGTGCGGTACCTGATCGTGGTGACTGCCCTCTGCGGCCTTGGCCTCGAGCCGGCCCATGCGGTCGACGCGACAGGCGTCTGGGTGACGAGCGACGCGGAGGCGCACGTCAAGGTTGGCCCTTGCGCCGATCAGCTCTGCGCACAGATCGTCTGGCTGAAGGACCCGATCGACAAGGACACCGGGAAGCCGACCCTGGACAGCAACAACCCTGACACCGAGAAGCGAAAGTTGCCGATCGTGGGGTTGCAGCTGTTCCAGAACATGAAGGCGACCGCGGCGAATGGCTGGAAGGGCAGGATCTACAATCCCGAAGACGGCAAGAGCTACGATGCGACCGTCACCTTCGAAGACCAGAAACTGAAAGTGAAGGGCTGTGGCCTTGGCGGGCTCATCTGCCGGACCGAAATCTGGACCCGATCGGCGCAGCCTCTCTGACCGGCGGCTGATCAGCCGCGCAGCACGCCTCCCGTTTTCTTTGCAACCTCAGCGACGAGCTTTGCGGAAAACGCCTCGATCTCCGCGTCGGTCATCGTCTTTTCGAGTTGCCGCAGCGTGATCTCGATCCCGATGGACTTCTTGCCCGGCTCGATCCCCTGCCCCTCATAGACGTCGAACACGGTCGCCCCGGCGACGAGAGCGCGGTCAATGCCACGAGCGGTCTTGAGGATGTCGTCGGCTCGCACGGCTGCATCGACCACAAAGGCAAAGTCGCGGCGGATCGGCTGGAGGCCGGATGCCACGAGCTTCGGCTTCAACCGCGTCGTCTTGTTTTTCGGCTGTGGCAGCGCGTCGAGCACGAGTTCGAAGCCGGCGACGACCCCGTCGATCCCGAGGGTCTCCAGCACGCGCGGGTGAATCTCGCCGAAATGGCCGAGCACGCTCTTGGGGCCGAACTGCATGGTACCGGAACGGCCCGGGTGGAACCAGGCCGGCGCGCCGGCGACGATCTGCATCGACTCCACGGATACACCGAGTGAAGCGAGCAGCGCCAGAGCGTCAGCCTTGGCGTCGAAAACATGCGCGGGCTTGGCAGCATCGCTCCAATGCCGCCCGCGGCCGCCTTGGCCGGCAAGCCCACGACGGATGGCGGCAGCGGCGATCTTCTGATCCGCCGGACGGTCACCCTTGAAGACCTGCCCGACTTCGAACAACGCATGATCATAGGCGGCACGATCGAAATTGCGCTGCGAGGCCGCAAGAAGACCCGGAAGGAGCGAGGGTCGCATGTCCGACATGTCGGCGGCGATGGGGTTGGCGAGCGAAAGCTCGGGCTGCCCGCCGCCAAACAGTTCGGCCTCCGCCCTGGAGACAAAGGAATAGGTATAGGCCTCGACAAGCCCACGCGTCGCAAGCACGCGTTTCGCAAGGCGTGTCCTGCGCTGGATCGTCGTCAGGACAGGTTCGGATATGGTCACGATGCGCTTCAACGGCACGTTCTGGACGTGATCGAGGCCGACGATGCGCACGATCTCCTCGACGATGTCGGCCTTGCCCTCGATGTCCGGCCGCCAGCTCGGCACGGAGACAGTCGCCGCCTCGCCGGTTCCCGAAAAGGTGAAGCCGAGCCGCTCCAGAATGAGGCGCATGTCGGCTTCGGCCATGTCGAGACCGGTGAGACGCTTCACTTCGCTCCACGGGAAGATCACGCATTTGGTGACACCCGGAATGTTACCTTCGACGCGCACATCGCTCGGCGTACCGCCGCAGATATCGAGTATGAGACGCGTCGCGAGCTCGATGCCCTGATGGTTGAAGGCTGGATCGACACCGCGCTCGAACCTGTATCGCGCGTCGGAGGTGACGCCGAGCCTGCGACCGGTCTGTGCGATGTTGACGGGGTCCCAGAGCGCGGATTCAACGAGCACGTTCGTCGTCTCGGGCGTGCAACCGGAATGTTCGCCGCCCATGATGCCGGCGATCGATTCGACGCCGTTGGCGTCCGCGATCACGACGGCGGAATCGTCGAACTCGTATTCCTTGCCGTCAAGCGCCAGCAGCCGTTCGCCGGTCTTCGATCGCCGGACCTCGAGTGCGCCGGAGATCTTGTCCGCATCGAAGACATGCAGCGGCCGGCCGCGATCGAAGGTAATGTAATTCGTGATGTCGACGAGCGCCGAGATCGGCCTCAGACCGATCGCCTTCAGGCGCTTCTGCATCCAGTCCGGCGAAGGTACGTTCTTGACATTTTCGATGAGCCTGAGCGCGAAGACCGGACAGAGCTTGCGATTGTCGGGGCTGAAATCGAGCCGAACCTCGACCGGACACGGCATCTTGCCCTTGATCGCGTTGATCGGCGACTGCTTCAGCGTGCCGAGACCGGCTGCCGCAAGGTCACGAGCGATACCGTAGACGCTCGTTGCGTCCGGCCGGTTCGGCGTCAGATTGATCTCGATCACCGGGTCGCCGATCTTGGCGTATTCTGAAAAACGCATGCCGATCGGCGCATCGGTTGGCAGATCGATGATGCCGTTATGATCGTCCGAAAGCTCGAGTTCGGCGGCGGAGCAAAGCATGCCGCGGCTTTCGACACCGCGGATTTCGCCAACCGCTATCGTGATCTTCTTGGACGGAATGTAGGTTCCGGGCGGTGAAAACACGCTTTTCATCCCGCCGCGAGCGTTCGGCGCGCCGCAGACGACCTGAACCGGCTCATCCCCGCCGATATCGACGATGCAGACGCGCAGCTTGTCGGCGTTCGGGTGCTGGACCGCCGAAACAACCTTGGCAACGATGAACGCGGACAGGGTTTTTGCCTGATCCTCGACATGCTCGACTTCAAGGCCGATTCTGGTCAGCGTTTCGGTGATCTCATCGAGGCCGGCATTGGTGTCGAGATGGTCCCTCAGCCAGGAAAGCGTGAACTTCATTGGCTGAGCCCGCCCGCGAGGCTCGGTATGTCAAGCGGCCTGAAGCCGTAATGGCTCAGCCATTTCACGTCCGCCTCGAAGAACGGGCGGAGATCCGAAATGCCGTATTTGAGCATGGCGAGACGATCGATGCCCATGCCCCAGGCATAACCCTGGTACTCGTCGGGATCGACGTTGCAGTTGCGCAGCACATTGGGGTGAACCATGCCGCAGCCGAGGATTTCCAGCCAGTCCTCGCCCTCGCCGAAGCGGATTTCGCCATCCTGCCGGCGACACTGGATGTCGACCTCCATCGACGGTTCGGTGAAAGGGAAGAATGAGGGGCGGAAGCGCATCTTGACGTTGGGAACTTCGAAGAACGTCTTGCAGAACTCCGCCAGTATCCATTTGAGCTGGCCGAGATTGGCGGTCTTGTCGATGACCAGCCCCTCGACCTGGTGGAACATCGGCGTGTGCGTCTGATCACTGTCGCAGCGATAGGTGCGGCCAGGGCAGATCACGCGGATCGGCGGCTTCTGGGCAAGCATGGTGCGCACCTGCACGGGGCTCGTATGCGTGCGCAGGAGCAGCCTCTCGCCATCCGGCTTGGGATTGAAGAAGAAGGTGTCGTGCATTTCGCGCGCAGGATGACCGGGCGGGAAGTTCAGCTTGGTGAAGTTGAAGTCGTCCGTCTCGATGTCTGGCCCTTCGGCGACCGCGAAGCCCATATCGGTGAAGATGGCGGTCAGCTCATCGATGGTCTGCGTGACGGGATGGATGCGCCCGGTCTCGATCGCGCTTTCTCGAACAGGCAGCGAGATGTCGACTGCCTCCGCGGCAAGCCTCGCGTCGAGCGCCGCGTCCTTGAGGATGGCCTTGCGTCGCGCCAGTGCCTCGCCGAGGCGGTCCTTGAGGCCGTTGATGGCTGGCCCCGCCACCTTGCGCTCATCCGGCTGCATCGCACCGAGCGTCTTGAGGAGCGCGGTTATGGAGCCGGTTTTGCCGAAAGTGGCGATGCGGATGGTTTCGAGAGCTGCCTCATCCCCGGCCGCTTCAATCTGGGCACCGAGGTCGCGTTCGAGGGTTTCTATGTCAGACATGGACCTGTTTCTGTTTCCAAAGCTGCCGCTCTGTAGCAGAATTGCCGCCTGTTGGAAGGCCCAAAAGCGACATGGCTGGCCTCGCGAGGATGGACGGACAACGCCTCCGCGTATTAGCAAGGATCGCGTTGCGCGGCCCTCGCCGCGCCCGCTCAGCGGAGGATCGAGAGGCGATGGACAGTGCTGCCCCGACACCTAGTGCGGCCGCGCCCTCGCGCGAGATCGCGGTGCTCATCGCGATCATGGCCGCATTGCGCACGCCCGAGACAGGCTGCCCGTGGGACCTCGAACAGACATCCAGAAGCATCCTTCCCTACACGATCGAGGAAGCTCAGGAGGTGGCCGACGCCATCCTGCGCGACGACCCGATCGATCTCGTCGACGAACTCGGCGACCTCCTGCTGCAGGTCGTGTTCCATGCCCGCATCGCGGAGGAGGCAGGCCGGTTCGCCTTCGGCGACGTCGTCCACGCGATCACGTCCAAACTGGTGCGCCGCCATCCGCATGTATTCGGCGACAAGCGCTCCTTGTCTCCTGCGGAGGTGAAGGTGTTGTGGGGCGAGATCAAGGCGCAGGAGCGGGAAGGAAAACGCGCTGCCCGCCTCCGAGCAGGCTTGTCCGACGATAGGGACACAAGCGCTCTCGCCGGCGTGCTGCCGACCGCCAATGCTCTCTCACGCGCTTTCAAACTTCAGAAAAAAGCTGCAACCATCGGGTTCGACTGGGATAATGCCAGCCTCGTCCTCGACAAGATCAAGGAAGAGATCGCCGAGATCGAGGAGGCGATGGCGCACAAACAGCCATCGGACGTTCGCGAGGAAATCGGCGACCTCCTGTTCGCCCTCGCCAATCTCGCCCGTCATGTCGATGGCGACCCTGAAGCGATCCTTCAGCGCGCCAACGACAAGTTCGAGCGGCGGTTCAGGGCCGTCGAGCGGGCGCTGGCCGATCAGGGCGTCGAGCCGGGTGCCGCGACCCTCGACGAGATGGAGGCGCTATGGTCCGCCGTGAAACGCGAGGAGCGTACCGAGGAGGCGGCGCGCATCCGCTTGTAAAAGCTGCGGCAGCCAATAGGATGCCCTTCGACAGCCGACAACAAGGGCTGCATCGAAGGGAGAAACATCATGAAGACCAGCTTGCTTCTGGCCGGCGTCGCTTTTTCGGCTCTGCTCGGCGGCGCCGCGCATGCGCAAAGCGTCAAATTGGGCGTGCTTAACGACATGTCCGGCCTCTATGCCGACATTTCAGGACCGGGCTCGGTCGTTGCCGCGAACATGGCCGTCGAGGAATTCACCAGCACCCACAAGGATATCAAGGCCGAGGTTGTCGGCGCCGATCACCAGAACAAGCCGGACATCGGCTCCGCCGTGGCGCGCAAATGGTATGACAGCGACGGCGTCGACATGATCCTCGACGTGACGACGTCTTCCGTCGCGCTGGCAGTGTCCGATGTGACGCGCGAGAAGAAGAAGATCTTCATGGTGTCCGGCGGTGGTACGTCGGATCTTACAGGCGCGAAATGCTCGCCCTATACCGTCCACTGGACCTACGACACCTGGGCGCTCGCCAACGGCACCGGCACGGCGATGACCAAGGCCGGCGGCAAGAGCTGGTTCTTCCTCGCTGCCGATTACGCCTTCGGCGCAGCGCTCGAGCGCGACACGACAGCAGCCGTCAAGAAGGCGGGTGGAACAGTGCTCGGCACAGTCAAGCATCCGTTGAACACGTCTGATTTCTCGTCCTTCCTGTTGCAGGCGCAAGCCTCCAAAGCCAAGGTCATCGCGCTCGCCAATGCCGGCTCCGACTCGACCAACGCAATCAAGCAGGCCTCGGAATTCGGCATTACCCAGGGCGGCCAGTCGCTTGCCGGCCTCCTCATCTTCTCGAGCGACGTCAAGAGCCTCGGGCTCAAGGTCGCTCAGGGTCTCGTGCTGACGGAAGCCTTCTATTGGGATCAGACCGACGCGACGCGCGCTTTCTCGAAGAAGTTCGCCGAACGCTTCAACGGCAAGATGCCGACGAGTTCGCAAGCCGGCGTCTATTCTTCGGTGCTCCATTACCTCAAAGCTGTCGCTGCAACGAAGTCCAAAGACTCCGACGTCGTCATGGCCAAGATGAAGGAGATGCCGATCGACGATGCGCTCTTCGGCAAGGGCTCGATCCGCGTCGACGGCCGGGCGATCCACCCGATGTATCTCTATGAGGTGAAGAAGCCCTCCGAATCGAAAGGCGAATGGGACATGTACAAGGTCGTCGCCACGATCCCGACCGAGGAAGCGTTCCGACCGCTCTCAGAGGGCAACTGCCCGCTCGTGAAGACGAACTGAAGACAGGAAAACAGGAAAGATCGCCGTTCCGGAGACATTGCTCCGGAGCGGCGACTCACATCCTGAATACGCCGACCTTGGTGTCTTCCACAGGCGCGTTGAGACAGGCGGAAAAGGCAAGCGCCAGCACGCGCCGCGTCTCGCTCGGCAGGATGATGCCGTCATCCCATAGCCGCGCCGTGGCAAAATAGGGGCTTCCCTCCTCCTCGTATCTGGAACGGATGGGAGCCTTGAAGCTCTCTTCGTCCTCAGCGCTCCAGCTCTTGCCCTCGGCCTCGATGTTGTCGCGCCGCACGGTCGCAAGCACGCTCGCCGCCTGTTCGCCGCCCATCACCGAAATGCGGCTGTTCGGCCAGGTGAACAGGAAGCGCGGCGAATAGGCCCGTCCGCACATGCCGTAATTGCCAGCGCCGAAGGAGCCGCCGACCAGTACCGTGATCTTGGGCACTTGCGCGGTCGCAACGGCGGTCACGAGTTTCGCCCCGTCCTTCGCGATGCCGCCGGCCTCATATTGCCGGCCGACCATGAAGCCCGAAATGTTTTGCAGGAACAGCAGCGGGATGCGGCGCTGCGTGCACAATTCGATGAAATGCGCGCCCTTCTGCGCACTTTGCGAAAACAGAATGCCGTTATTGGCGATGATGCCAACGGGAATACCATGGATGCGGGCAAACCCCGCGATCAGCGTCGTGCCGTAGAGGGCCTTGAACTCGTCAAACTCCGACCCGTCGGCGAGGCGGGCGATCACTTCCCGGATGTCGTACTGCTTTTTAAGATCGGTCGGCACCAATGCCTCGAGCTCGGTGCTGTCATAGCGCGGCTCGCGAGGCGGCGCGATGGCCGTTCCCTGCGGCTTCACGATGTTGAGATTGGCAACGATGCGGCGGGCAAGCGCCAGGGCATGGTTGTCGTCGATGGCGTAGTGATCCGCGACGCCGGAGAGCCGGGCATGGACGTCCGCGCCGCCGAGGTCCTCGGCCGAGACCACTTCACCGGTCGCGGCCTTCACGAGCGGCGGGCCGCCCAAAAAGATCGTGCCCTGATTGCGCACGATGATCGTCTCGTCGGACATCGCCGGCACATAGGCCCCGCCGGCTGTGCAGGAGCCCATCACGACCGCAATCTGCGGGATGCCGAGCGCCGACAGCGTTGCCTGATTGTAGAATATCCTGCCGAAATGCTCCCGATCTGGAAACACGTCAGTCTGGTGCGGCAGGTTCGCCCCGCCGCTATCCACGAGATAGATGCACGGCAGACGGTTCTCACGGGCAATCTCCTGCGCGCGCAGATGCTTCTTCACCGTCATCGGATAGTAGGTGCCGCCCTTGATGGTGGCATCATTGCACAGGATCATCACCTCCCTGCCCTCGACACGACCGATGCCTGCGATGAGGCTCGCGCCATGCACGTCGCCTTCATACATGCCGAACGCGGCGAGACTGCCGATTTCAAGGAAGGGCGAACCGGGATCGACGAGCTGCGAGACGCGATCTCTCGGCAGCAGCTTGCCACGCGCCGTGTGGCGCTCGCGCGCCTTGGACGAACCACCTTCCGCGGCACGCATGCGACGCTCGACGAGTTCGGCCCGCAGCGCCGTCCATTGCTCGGCGTTGGCCCTCGCTTCAGCGCTGGAGGGATCGAATGAAGTCTTGATGATGGACAAGAGCGGACTCGCGTTGGATGCAGGTTATGAGGCTCAGCCCGGCGTGATGGTGTCATCCACCTCGTCGTGCGGCACGATCCAGGTTTCCTTCAGAGCCTCGGCGTGCCAGGCTTTGAACGGCTCGAACTCATGGATCGTATCGACATACGCCCTGGAGACCGGGTCCATGTCGATGTCATAGGTGCGGAATCGGGTTGCAGCCGCAGAAAACATGGCGTCGGCGATGGTGAACGCGCCATAGAGGAACGGGCCGCCATGGCCATGTTCGGCGCGCGCATCGCGCCAGATCTGCGTCATGCGCGCCACATCCGCCTTCACCGCGTCGTCGATCGCCAGCTTGCGCGGCGGGCGGCGCAAATTCATCGGGCAGGCTCCACGCAAGGCGCGAAAACCGGACAGCATCTCGCATGACACGGCGCGGGCGTTGGCGCGCGCCGCTGTTCCCCTCGGCCAGAGATCGGCGTCGGGATATTTCTCGGCGAGGTATTCGAGGATCGCGAGCGACTCCCAGACGGTGATACCGCCATCGATCAGGATCGGCACCTTGCCGGCCGGGGAAAATTGCCGGTTGCGCTGCGGCGTGTCCGGCTGGCTCAGTGGAATAAGCTCTTCCTCGAACTCGACGCCAAGATGCTTCAGCGCCAGCCATGGGCGCAGCGACCAGGACGAATAATTCTTGTTGCCGATGACGATCTTCACGCTTTGTCTCCGTTCTCGACCGGACCTTGAGCCGTCTTCCACGCGCCGAAGCCGCCTGCAATGTGCGCCACAGGCTTGAGGCCCATGTCCTGCGCCGTCTTGGCGGACAGCGCGGAACGCCAGCCGCCGGCGCAGAAGAACACATAGGTCGTGTCCTGCTGAAAAACCGGCTTTGCATACGGACTTTCGGGGTCGATCCAGAATTCGAGCATGCCGCGCGGGCAATGAAACGCGCCGGGCATCCGTCCTTCCCGCTCCAGTTCGCGCGGGTCGCGCAGATCGATGAACTGCACCTTGCCTTTGCGATGAAGGTCGATCGCCTCCTCGGCCGACAGCGTGGTGATCTCCCGTTCCGCTTCTGCCAGAAGCGCCTTGTATCCGCGCGTGATGGTTTGTGGCATGGCGCCTCGTCCCTGAATCGACTATGGCTCTTTTCGTGCTTCTATAGCCTGCAATCTGGTCATGCACAGGCGGAATTTTCAACGATGAGTTTGGGCTTCGGCGTACTCGACCTGGTCGCGGTTCTGTTTTTCATCGCCGCCTGGTACGCCTATCATCACTTCGTCGAGCGCTCGCGTCACGGGCAGCGCAGCCTCAACACGATCATGAACGATTACCGCCACCAGTGGATGCTGCAGATGCTGGACCGCGAGAACCGCATTCTCGACGGCAACATCATGTCCTCGTTGCAGAATGGAACGGCGTTTTTCGCCACCAGCACCCTCTTCGCGCTCGGAGCGACACTCGCGATGCTGAGATCGTCCAACGAGGTGCTGCTGGTCTTCGCGGATCTGCCCTTCGCGGACCAGCCGACCCGCGCCGTCTGGGACGTCAAGGTGATCGGCCTTGCCTGCATCCTCGTCTACGCGTTCTTCAAATTCTCCTGGGCCTACAGGCTCTTCAACTACAGCGCGATCCTGATCGGCGCCGCGCCGGATCTGAAGACCGCGACGCGGGAGGAGATGGTCGCGGCCGCCAAACGCGCCGCCGGCATGAACATCGTGGCCGGCCGTCATTTCAACCGCGGGCAGCGGGCCTTCTTCTTCGCACTCGCCTATCTAGGCTGGTTCATCAGCCCCTGGTTCTTCATGGCGACGACAGGAGCAGCGCTTTACGCGATGTGGCGTCGGCAGTTCGTGTCTGACGCCCTGCAGGCTGTCTACAACAAGCCGGTCGAAGAATGACGACGCATTCGGCCACCGAGATCGAGGCCGCGATCCTGCGTCTCGCCGGAGAGCGTGACAGCGGCAAGACCATCTGCCCCTCCGAGGCGGCTCGGGCCATAGCGGGCAATGAAGGCGCGGCCTGGGGCGCGCTGATGCCGGATGTACGCAAGATCGCGGTCAGGCTTGCCAATGAAGGCCGGCTCGTCATCACGCGGAAGGGCAAGCCGGTCGATCCGAACGATTTCAAGGGCGTCTATCGGCTGGGCCTGCCACGGCAGGATTGAGCGTTCTCAAGGCGACGAGAACAGTGCGTCGGTCTTGCCCGTGAGCCGATAGGCAACAAGGCCGATCCATTCGCGCACAGCCATGTCCGTCAGGGTCAGGCCATGGCTCATCGATCCCGTGAGCCATGCCTGATCCGTCCCGTTCCCGCTGCGAAAATCCACCGGGAACGCGTCGACGGCGAAACCAGCCTCCCGGAAGCAGCCGATCGAGCGCGGCATATGCCAGGCGGATGTCACCAGCAGCCAGCGCTCGCCGGCTTTGGGCTGGACCAGTTCCCGCGTGAAGACGGCGTTCTCATCCGTGTTGCGCGAGCGGTTCTCGAACAGGATGCGCGACGCGTCGAGCCCGAGCGCGCCGATATGCGCCTGGACCTCGTCTGCTTCCGGCGCGCCCGCACCGAGCAGTTCCCCCTGCCCGCCGGTGAAAACGAGTTTCGCCGAAGGGTAGCGCCGCGCCAGCATCAGCAAGGCGCCGATGCGCTCTCCCGCCGCATTCATCTCGAGCAGCGCGGGATCGGCAAGCGGGTGCTTGTTCTTCACTGCGCCGCCGAGCACGATGATTCCGGTATAGGGTCCATTTGCAGCGCGGGGAAAGCGCGTCTCGAGCGGTTTCAGCAGCGCCGGTCCGAGCGGACCGATACCGCAGGCAAGGAGCAGCGCGAGGCTCACGCCGAACAGCAACGCTCCCCACCCCCTGCGGCGGCACGTGTTGAACACGAACAGGGCCGCGCCGGCCATCAACCCGATGAACAGCAGGTTTGACGGCGTCAGGATCAGCCAGGCGATCTTGGAGACGACATAGAACACGTCAGAACAACAAGATCGGAGGCGCGCAGACGCTCACGCCGTCTTCTCGAACAGCTCACGACCGATCAGCATGCGCCTGATCTCGCTCGTCCCCGCGCCGATTTCATAAAGCTTGGCGTCGCGCAGCAGCCGCCCGGTCGGATAGTCGTTAGTGTAGCCATTGCCGCCAAGAAGCTGGATGGCGTCGAGCGCCACCTGGGTTGCCTTTTCAGCGGCGTAGAGGATGACGCCGGCCGAATCCTCCCTTGTCGTCTCGCCGCGGTCGCAGGCCTTCGCCACCGCGTAGACATAGGCCTTGCAGGCGTTCATCGTCACATACATGTCAGCCAGCTTGCCCTGAACGAGCTGGAATTGTCCGATCGGCTGTCCGAACTGCTTGCGCTCATGCACATAGGGCATGACGACATCCATGCAGGCCTGCATGATGCCGAGCGAGCCGGCTGCAAGCACGACACGCTCATAATCGAGGCCCGACATCAGCACGTTGACGCCCCTGCCGACGACGCCGAGCACGTTCTCCTCCGGCACCTCGCAATCCTCGAAGACGAGCTCGCACGTATCGGAGCCACGCATGCCGAGCTTGTCGAGTTTCGGCGCGGTCGAGAAACCCTTCATGCCCTTCTCGATGATGAAGGCCGTGATGCCTTTCGAATGGGCCGCCGGATCGGTCTTGGCGTAGACGACGAGCGTTTCGGCATGCGGGCCGTTGGTGATCCACATCTTGCTGCCGTTGATGACGTAACGATCGCCCTTCTTCTCGGCCCGCGTCTTCATCGAAACGACATCCGAGCCCGCGCCCGGCTCGGACATGGCGAGCGCGCCGACATGCTCGCCGCTGATCAGCTTCGGCAGATAACGGGCGCGCTGCTCGTCAGTGCCGTTGCGCCTGATCTGGTTGATGCACAGGTTGGTATGCGCGCCGTAGGAGAGCCCGACCGATGCCGAGGCGCGGCTCACCTCCTCGACTGCGACGCAATGCTCGAGGTAGCCAAGCCCGAGACCGCCCCACTGCTCCTCCACCGTGATGCCATGCAGGCCGAGCGCGCCCATCTCTGGCCATAGGTCACGAGGGAAGGTGTTGCTGCGGTCGATTTCCGCCGCTCGCGGCGCTATTTTCGCGCTCGCGAAGGTCTCGGCGCTCTCGCGGATCATGTCGGCGTTTTCGCCAAGATCGAAGTTGAACGGACGCGGGGCGTTGGCAAGCATGGCGTTTCTCTCGATTTTTTTGTCGGCGTCGGCGTAGCATTGGCGTAAATCAAAGATGCCAACAAGTCCCTTGTTGCCGCGTCGAACCAGTCGTTTCAAAGCAGCGGACACCGCCCGGCCTTCGTCAGGTCATGCCGGTGACACGGTCTCATGTGACGAAGCACCGTCGCCAAGGACGTGAAATCAAAAAACGGGAGAACGCCTATGACCAATATGGAAGTCGCGCAGGATTTTGCCGCCATGCTGAAGCGCGGAGATCACATCGAAGCTGGCGATAAGTATAACGCCGACGATATCGTCAGCATCGAGGCGATGGACGGCCCGATGGCGATGGTCAAGGGCAAGGCGGCTCTCAAGGGCAAGAGCGACTGGTGGTATGCGAACCATGAAATCCATAGTGCCGTCTCGAACGGGCCCTTCGTCAACGGCGACAGCTTCGCAATGCATTTCGCGATTGACGTGACGATGAAGGCCTCCGGCCAGCGCATGCAAATGGAGGAAATCGGCATCTACAAGATCGCCAACGGCAAGATCGTCGAAGAGCGCTTCTACCCGATGGTGTCGGGCCAGTAGCGCGGACGCAGCAAATCGCTTGGCGCGCGGTCTTGATCTCGAGGAATTGACCGCGCTGCCGGTGGCGGGCCGCAGATTGAGTTGACACCGCCCGGCTTTTGTTTTCTTGAGCGTCGCGGTGGGGGCCGCTTCGCCTGACCGTCTTCGGCGGGCAGCAAGCGTCGTGCATCCTCAAGGGATGGCTTGGCTCGGCATTTGTTCGCTCCGTCGAGCGGCGACGATCCGCGTGTTCCCACCTCGACAGCATTCGGCTATCTCGCTCGAATGCGATGTGATGTCAGGCAGGGCCGGACACCTTGAGTATGCGTCGCCATCGCCCCGCCATCGTCGAAGCAGCCGGAGACGGCTGGTTCGAGCCCTGCCATCCGGCTCCGCTCGGCAGCACTCCCTCCGCTTTGTGGCGCGTGCTCGAGGCGCGGCAGAGCATGATCAACGTCTGGTCGAAGATGGATTATCACGCACGCTGCGTCACGGCGCGCGTGCTCGGCCGACAGATCACCCTCGTCAACTCGCCGGACGGCGTGAAACACGTGATGGCGACCAACCACCGCAATTTCGAGCGCAAGAGCCCGCAGATGCGGCGCGCGCTCGAGAAACTGCTCGGCGACGGGCTGTTCATCTCCGATGGCGAGACCTGGAAGCAGCGGCGACCGCTCGTCAGCGACATCGTGCACAAGAACCGCGTTCCGACGTTCGGTCGGACGTTCGAGGAAGCCACCGTCGAGATGGTCGCCCGCTGGAAGCGGAAGCCCGCAGGCGAGGCGTTTCCGATGCAGAAGGAAATGGCCGAACTGACCGCCGAGATCATTTCGCGCGCCGTGTTCGGAAACACGCTCGGCTCGGTCGCGGCGCATGACGTGATCGAAGGCTTCAGCCGCTACCAGGACCGGGTAGACACCGTCAATTTCGGCTATTTCCTCGGCGCGGATGAAGGCTTGCCGATCTTCCAGGGATTTCGCATCCGTCGTGCCGTCGCACGCGTGCAGGGCATCATCGACAAGGTCATCAACGATCACCTCGAAGGCCATGGCCAGGACAACTCGATGGTCGATCTGCTGGTGAAGCGCCAGCAGAAGAGCCCGGGCCTGAAGCTCGACGTGTCGGCGCTCCGCAACGAAGCCGCCACGATCTTCATGGCCGGCCACGAGACGACTGCGGCTGTATTGACCTGGGTCTGGTATCTCCTCGCCAACGCGCCATGGGTCGAGACCGCCCTGCATGCCCAGATCGCCGACGTCTGCGGCGACAGGATGCCAACCGTGGCAGACGTGCCGAAGCTCGACTGGTGCCGCGCGGTTGTCGAAGAGACGATGCGCCTCTACCCGCCGGTGCCCTTCCTCTCGCGACAGGTGGCGGAGGCGGATGTCGTCGGCGGGGTGCCAGTCGACAAGGCCTCGCTGGTCATCGTTTCGCCATGGCTGCTGCATCGTTCGCCCGACCTATGGGCCGAGCCGAACCGCTTCATGCCGGAACGCTTCCTCGGCGAGCAGCGGCCGACGCCCTACAGCTACATTCCGTTTGCGGCGGGCCCGCGCATCTGCCCAGGTCTTGCCTTTGGACTGACCGAGGCGACCTTGTGCCTCGCCATCCTGGCGCAGACATTCAAGGTGCGCGTCGCTCCTGGCCATGTCGTCGAGCCCGCCAACCGGCTCACGCTGCGGCCCAAGGGCAACTTGCCCGTCGTCATCGAAAGCAGAGCCTGACGGCATGTCGGACGATGTGGCGGCGGCCTGCGAAGCACATGACGACTCGTCCTCGGCGGCTTTCAAAGGCGACACGGGCGGGAATACGGCGAAGTCGCGCCGCGCCATCGTCTGGCAGGCGCCGGACATTCCGACAGTCGCCGACTTGAAGGCCGGCGGGCCGGCTCGAAAACGCTGGTTCCGATATTGGTTCGGTCCCGGCAAGAGCGACGCCTTCGATCTCGCCTTTCACTGGCTGCTGACATTTGCACCGATCAGCATGGTCTCGAATCTCGGCGGCGTGCTCGGTCGCACCTTCGGCATGCGCACGCGTCCGCACGTCGTCGAACGCATCCGCGTCCGCCTCAAACGACTGTTCCCAGACATGGACGCAGACGAGATCGAGCGGATCGCCCGCTCGCATTTCGACAATGCCGGACGCATCCAGGCCGAATTCTCCGTGATCCGCCGCGTGCTGCGCGCTGGACGGTTGACGATCGAGGGCGCGGATCTGCTGAAAGACGCGACCAGTTCATCCCCCGTGATCCTCGTCTGCTGCCACACTGGCAATTGGGAGATGTTCGAGGTGGCGCTCAACGCGCACGGCATCCGCTGGGGCATGAATTTCTGGCCGCCTTCGAAGCATTCGCATCGGCTGATCGCCAGCCGGATCAGACAGGGCTTCGGCGCGATCCTGCTGCCGCCCGGCAGTCCGGGAACGCGTCCCGCGCTGCGCATCCTGCAGGCCGGCGGCGTCGTCTCGATCTTCGCAGACGAAGTGCACCGCAATATCGTCATGGCGCCGTTCTTCGATCGCGAGCCGCATCTCAACGGCAATCTCGCCATCATCGCCCGCATGCGCAGGATGACGGGCGCGAAGCTTCTTCTCACCTATTCGCAGCGGCTACCCGGCTGCCGATACAAGGTGAATTTCGAGCGGCTGATCGAGGTGCCGTCCATCCAGAATCCGGATGTGCCGCTGATTGAAGACGTCAAGTCGATCAACGCGGCCATCACCCCCGTCGTCGTCGCCAACATCCACCAATGGTATTTTCTCGACAACGCGTTCGAGTGACACTCGGCGCGGGTGCCGGCGCGGCCTAGTTGATCGTGCCGTTTTCCTTGAGGAACTGGTTCCACTCGGCCGGCGTACCTGCGAAGACGGAGCGATCGACATTGCCGCGCACCCCCGGCATCAGGCCGGTGGTGGTATATTGCCAGAACGACCAGTGGCGCTCCTTGTAGCGCTCCTGCGGCTCGGCCGCGACACTGCGCACCCAATACGGATAGTCGTCGAAGGCATTGCCGAGCACGTCCTCGTGGAAGGTTATGTCGGTGTAGATGATCGGCTTCTTGCCGGTATGCTCTTCCATCGCCTTCAGCATGTAGCGGATCTTCTCGCGCGCTTCCTCCGTCGGGATCCGGGCGGGACATGTTTTCGACTGCGAATTCCACTCGACATCCAGCACCGGCGGCAAAGCCGTCGGGTCTGCCGGCACGTTCTGCCGGAACCAGGCTGCCTGCTCGCGCGCCGGGCGGCACCAGTAGACGAAATGGTAGGCTGCGCGCGGCACGCCCGCGGCCTTCGCCTCCTGCCAATTCTGCGCAAAGCGCTCGTCGAGATGGTCGCCGCCTTCGGTCGACTTGATGAAGGCGAAATGGATGCCGGCGGCCTTGGCAGCCTGCCAATCGACCTCGCCCTGCCATTTCGAGATATCGATACCCTCGATCGCGAAGTTTTTGGCCGCAGCGACGCCCGGATGTGGCTTGCTGTCACCCTTGACCTTGGAATAGGCCGCACGATTGTTCGCGACGCCGCTCGGGCGCCCGGACGGATCCCCGCCCGCACAGCCCGCCAGCAGCCCGACGACCGCGGCGGCGGCAGCGGCCCGCACTATCCCCGAACGTGTTTTCCAAATATTGAACATGTCGATGAAAATGCGTGTGAACCTGTTAATTGCGCGCAAAAGGACAGGGTTAATCTCACATGAAAACCGTCGATTGCACGTGCTGGCCGGCACAATGAGCGTCATACAAAAGCGTGCAACGGAAAAACAGCGCGATCTTGCGAATGTCGCAATGGAAATGGACACAAACCCGCGTCACGACGGCTTGCCAGACAAGATCTTAAAATTGGTCGAATAAGGATCGACTGGTGCGGCCAAGAGGACTCGAACCTCCACGGTGTTACCCGCTACCACCTCAAGGTAGTGCGTCTACCAATTCCGCCATGGCCGCCCAGATCGAGACAGACGGTTGGTAGGCCGCCTGCCCTGCTCCGAACACGTCTCAGACGCTTCGGAAGCGCTCACCTAACAAACCGTTCCGCCCCTGACAAGCGCGTTGACGCGGTAACCCGACATTTCTCGAAAAGGTCAGGCGGCGAGCGGTTCGCTGCGCTCCAGTGTCTCGACTTCCGGCCGACGGACCAGCTCGATCACCTCGATGGCGATGCGGTTGGCCTGTACGACGACCTTGCCGCGTGCGACCGTCAGATTGTTGGCTTGAATCTCGACGAGATCATATTCGCTCGTATCGAGCTCGATCACCGCGCCGCGGCCCATGCGCAGCATCTGGTGCACGGGGATGCGGCAGCGGCCGAGCACGACGGAAATATCGAGGGTCACCTTGTCCAGCGTCGTCAACCGTGC
>JAIELD010000021.1 GCA_019753285.1 Beijerinckiaceae bacterium
CCCACGTGATGCGGAATCCTTCGATCAGCCACGCGAGCGGCGCCAGCACCAGCGCCGACGCGACAAATTGCACCAGCGTGGAAGCGCGCAAATCGACGCGCGGGCAGAACACGCGCTGATACAGCGTGCCGGCGGTGACCGCGAAGAGCGCCACGACCACCGCGCACAGGCTGGCCAGCGTCATTTCGCGGATGTCGATCTTGTGCCAGACCACCAGTACCACGCCGGCGACGCCGACGCCGATGCCGATCGTCGTCACGCAGAAGCCGATGGCAAAGCACCACAGCTCGATCGCGCTGATGCCGTACACGGCGGCCCAGATCACCCCGCCCAGCGAGCCGCCGAGAAACAGGGCAAGAAGCACGTAGGATTCAGCGTTTTTCCAGTAGACCTTCGGGCCGCCGAAAATGATGCCCGGCGGAAGATCGACCGTGCCGTCCGGCGAAGACGCAGACGATTTCCGCCGATAGGACGCAACTGCCATGACAAGAACGCTCCAATCGATCGCGAACGCTAAGTCCCGATGTTAATGAAGCGTTAATCAACAATGTTTACCGGCAAAAATCAATGCTGCCCCATGGGTTTCGGCGGAAAACAGCCGATTTTCCGCCGTTCCCGGCGCTTTGTTGCACGATTGATTGATGACGTGGTTAATGCCGCGCGTCAGAGCCCGGCTTGCGAGACGAGCTTCGTATTGAGATACGCTTCGATCGCCTCCGTGCCGCCCTCCGATCCGTAGCCGGAATCCTTCATGCCGCCGAACGGCACCTCGGGCAGGCCGAGGCCAAGATGGTTGATCGTCATCATGCCGCTTTCGATGCCTGCGCCCAGCGCCTGCGCCGTCTTCGCCGATTTGGTGAAGGCGTAGGAGGCAAGGCCGAAGGGCAGGCGGTTGGCCTCCTCCATCGCATCGTCGAAATCGTCGAAGGGAACCATGAGCGCGATCGGGCCGAACGGCTCCTCGTTCATCAGACGCATCTCGCGCGACAAGCCGGTCATGACCGTGGGCTCGAAGAAATATCCGATATTGCCGATCCGGTTGCCGCCGGTTTCGATCCGCGCGCCTTTCTGCGTCGCGTCGTTGATCAGCGACTGCAGAGCCGGAATGCGGCGCTCATTGGCGAGGGGCCCCATCGTCACGCCGCTGTCGAGACCATTCCCCACCTTGATCGCCTTGGCATGTCCGACGAATTCACCGACGAAATCCTCGAAGACGTCCTTCTGTACAAGAAAGCGCGTCGGCGAGACGCAGACCTGGCCGGCATTGCGGAACTTGGCGGCGGCCAGCATCTTGCTCGCGACGCCGATATCGGCGTCCTTGAACACGAAAGCCGGAGCATGGCCGCCGAGCTCCATCGTCGCCTTCTTCATGTGGAGCCCGGCAAGCGCGGCAAGCTGCTTGCCGACCGGCGTGGAGCCGGTGAACGTCATCTTGCGGATGACCGGATGAGGGACGAGATACTCCGAGATCTCGTGCGGCACGCCGTAGACCAGGCCGATGACGCCTGCGGGAATGCCGGCATCGGCGAAAGCGCGGATCAGTTCTGCCGGCGAGCCGGGCGTCTCCTCCGGCGCCTTGATGATGATCGAGCAGCCGGAAGCGAGCGCCGCGCAGAGCTTGCGCACGATCTGGTTGATGGGAAAATTCCAGGGCGTGAAGGCTGCGACCGGGCCGACCGGCTCCTTGACGACGAGCTGATAAATGCCTTCCGCCCGGGCCGGGACGATGCGGCCATAGGTGCGGCGGCCTTCTTCGGCCATCCAGTCGGCGGTGTCTGCCGCGGCGAGCGTTTCGATCTTCGCCTCGGCCAGTGGCTTGCCCTGTTCGCGGGTCATGATGGCGGCGATCTCGTCGGCGCGGCTGCGCAGAATGTCGGCTGCCTTGCGGATCAGCTTGTAGCGATCGAAGGCCGATGTGCGCTTCCAGACCTCGAAGCCCTTCTGGGCCGCGGCCAGCGCTTCGTCGAGGTCGGCGATCGTCGCCTTGGCGACCGTGCAGATTTCTTCTTCGGTGGCGGGGTTGATCACCGAGAGCGTCTCGCTGCCGCGAGCAGGACGCCAGGTATTGTCGATGAACAGCAAGACGTCGGGATTGGAAGAGGAATTCATGAATGCACCTTGCGCTGGATGGATCGGCGATCGCGATGCCAGAAGGATTACAGCATTAACGTTCGCGCCGCGAGTTTGGTCTCGACTATTCCATCAGGGCAAATGAGGCAAATCGAGACATGGTGCGCTAGCTGACGAGCTTGAGCAACGGTTCGTCCGTCGCTCCGGCGACCGCGCCCCTCACATAGACAGTGCGGCTCGGGGCCTCGTTCGGGTCGATGATCTCGACGATGGCGATCTGAATTGTTCGGGAATCGAGGCGCGCTTGCAGCAACGCACCGTCCTTGCTGTCGAAAATACCGCCGCTGCGGCCGTCCGAACGGTAGAACACCCACCATTTGCCGCCGAGCCTGGAGATCGTGAAGACCGGCGCGGTCGAGGTTGCTTCATGAGCGGGGTTAAATAGTCTCGCAAATGCGGCTTGACCCGAACGGTCTGTGCGTTGATGTGCCATGGTGAGCAGTGGATCGGTCTCCGCCAGCAGGATCGCTGACACCATTATGCTAGAATTTGGGACGTGCGGATGCGATGCTTTTTGCGGGGTGCAAACATAAGCATCCTGAAAAGAACAACCGAGATGTGCGTTGGTCGGCCTATCAGGCCAAGCGCTCCCATGTCTGCCGTCATTGCGTGGCGGAAAGCGGCTCCAGCCCGGTCTTTCGGATCGTATCGGCCGCCGTCGCCGATGAAAGATACCGGATCAGGGCGCGGGCGGCTTCGGGCTCCGCGGCGTTCGTGGTGATGCCGGCGGAAAACGTCGTGATCTTCTGCACTTCAGGCGGAATCAGCCCCACATAATCGATACCGTGCACGGGCAACAGCTCGCTGACCTGCTGAAAGCCGAGTTCCGCCTCGCCCTGCGCCACGATCTCGGCGACAGGCGTTGCGGGAATCATGCGCGCCTTGCCCTTCATCGCATCCGCGATGCCGAGTTTCGGCAGCATCTCCTTCTCGATATAAACGCCGCTCGCACTGTCCGAATAGGCGATCGTCTTCGCCGCAAGAAGCGCATGTTTGAACGCTTCCACCGTGCTGATGTCGGGCCTGGGCGCTCCGGCCTTCACCGCCATGCCGATCGGAGAATTGGCGAGCTTCGTTTTCGAGCCGTCGACGACTGCGCCGCGCCGCGCCATCTCATCGAGCGCAGATCCCACCATGATGAGCACGTCGGCCTTTTCGCCGCGGGCGAGGCGGACGGGAATGGCGTTCTCCGTCGTTCCCATCGACGGCCCCCAGGCCGTTTTCAAGGTATGGCCAGTGCTCTTCTCGAAGTCTGCGAGCAGAGCCTTGTAAGCGGCTGAGAAACCGCCTGAATTCATGACCCTGATTTCTGCCGCGTGGAGGAGGCTGGAGGAAAGAGTGACGCTGACGGCGAGGAGGGCGGCCGAGCCGAAGCGACCCAAGCGCCGAATGAAATGCCGTGCCTCGCCTCGCGCCGCGCCGGTCGGATCGATCATGATAATTTCCCCCGCATCGGCGACTGCGCACCGTTCCGCTGCAGTCTGACAGCCCGCGCCAGTCGCGACAAGGGTTTTGCCGATCGACTTCAGGAGACCTTGCGCATCTCGCCAGCATCCGACGTTTCGCGATAGAGGCGCATCAACATGCGGTCCTGCATCTGGGCGATCCGCTGCAGTTTCGAGATGTCGGTCGGCTTCATGCCGAACATGTAGTTTGCCCAAAGTTCGCCGGCTGCTTTCACCTCCTCGATGGCGTCGCCGCCACGCTTCAGGAAGTCGTTGAACAGCGTCACCCGCGCCGAATGGGTGCCGAGATTGGATTTGGCGTATCGGCGCACCCAATCCTCGCCCGTGCCGTTCGGCACCACGGCGTCGAGCAGTCCCTGATCGTAGAAACCCTGGGCGGAAAATTCCTCGCCTTCCATCAACAGCTTCTGCGCCTTGAACCCGCCGATGCGCCGGCTGAGGATCGGCGCCGCAAGGATGGGAAAGTGATTGAAGGCGATCTCCGGATAGCCGAGCGTCGCCTGTTCCTCGGCGATCATGATGTTGCAGGAGCGGGACGCATCGATCCCGCCGCCGAGCCCCTTGCCGTGTACCGTGGCGAGCGTGACGACGAGGCCGCGCAGACCGGTCATGTTGTTGATCACGCCCTCCGCTGACAGCCGCGCGTAATCCTTCAGTCCGCCGAGGTCGCCTCTCGCCAGGCAGTCGAGATAGAACTCGAGATCGCCGCCAAGCGTGAAGACCGGGCCGGTGCTGCGGTAGGCCATGAAGCGGATCGGGCATTGCGCCTGGTTCGCGCCCCAGAGCGCGATGATCGCGTTCTGAATCTTGCTGATGCTGTCGAGGAGACCGTAGGTGAAGATAGGTTTCGGCTCGGGCCTGATCGTCATCCAGAGCAGCGAGCGCTCCGGGTCGAACTCGAGCGAGAGCTGCGCGGTCGGTCCGGCCTTACGCATGATGCGATCGACGGTTTCGTATCCTGCGCGCGATGTAAGCTGGTCCCCGGGCGGTTGTGCGAGCATAACGAATTCCTCTTGAAGCTGCATCGATGATGAGCCTCGGTAAGGATTTGTTAAAGTCGTTTGTTAATCTTTGGTTAACGTTTGCAGCATCGCCAACCCGTTGAAAAATAGCGTTTGTGTCACCAAGCCAAAGGCTGGACCCGTCGCGGTGCGACGTTTTGTCAGAATGGGCGGCGAGCCGCTACGAGACTTTTTTCTTCGCCCAGCGAATGTCCGGCGTCGGCTTCGTCAGCAGCGGCACCGTCTTGTTGGGGGCAGGGCGCCCGAACAGCCATCCCTGCGCGAGGTCTGCGCCGATGCGCAGCAGGAACTGGAACTGCTCCTCGGTCTCGACGCCCTCGACGACCACGATCATGTTGAGCGAATGAGCCATGTGGACGATCGCCTGCACGATCGAACGCGATTTCTTGTCGCTGTGAATGTCGTTGATGAAGCTGCGGTCGATCTTCACCTTCGAGAAGGGGTATTGGTTGAGGTAGGAGAGCGAGGAATAGCCGGTGCCGAAATCGTCGAGCGAGATGCGGATCCCCATACCGCGCAGCTCCCTGATCACTTCGAGCGTGCCTGTCTGATTTTCGATCAGCAGCGATTCGGTGATCTCGATCTCCAGCCTGTTGGCCGGCAAGCCGGAACGGCCGAGCGCATCGCGCACGCACTGCAGCAGTTTCGGAGCATTGCGGAATTGCGCCGACGAGACGTTGACCGCGACCGTTTCGTTGGTCGGCCAGTTGACGGCATGCGAACAGGCCTGATTGAGCGCGAACGCGCCGAGCTCGTCGATCAGACCTGATTCCTCGGCGATCTGGATGAAGACGCTCGGCTGCACGAAGCCGCGCGTCGGGTGATACCAGCGCATCAACGCCTCGCGGCTGGCGATGACCGTGGTCTCCATGTCGATGATCGGCTGGTAGAACATCTCCAGCTTGTTGGCGGCGAGCGCCTGGCGCAAATCGCCCTCGAGCTCGATTCGGTCTTCCTTTTCGCGGGCGACCTCGGCGTTGAACAGAACCCAGGTGTTGCGGCCCTTCGCCTTGGCGAAATAGAGCGCCATGTCAGCATGGCGCAGCAGGTCCTTCGGGGACGAGCCATGCTCCGGCGCGGTGGCGATGCCCATGCTGACGCCGACATTGAGCAGCTTGTCCCGCACATAGAGCGGATTGGTGACGGCCTGCCAGATCTTCTCCGCGATCAGGTTGGCCGACGCCGCATCCGGCTTGTGGTGGATATAGACGAATTCGTCTCCGCCCAGCCGGGCAACGAAATCATCCTTTTCCGCGATGAGGATGAGGCGGTGCGCGACACGGTTCAGCAACTCGTCGCCGACATCGTGGCCGAGGCTGTCGTTGATCTGCTTGAAGCCGTCTAGGTCCATGTAGACGACGCTGAAGCCGGGATTCTTGCCGTTCTGAACCGCAAGGCAAAGCCGAGACAGCGCCTTGTTGAAATGAAAGCGGTTCGGCACGCCGGTGAGATCGTCGTAATGCGCGAGCCGTTCGATCTCCGCCTTGGCGGCCTTGCTCGCGGTGATGTCCTCCGTCACCATCACCACGCCGCCTGAGGGGACCGGTTGCGCATGGATGAGGTAGGTCTGCCCGCTCTTGGTCAGAATCTCGCGGCTGGCGGTTGCCTGGGTGCCGAGCGCCTCCTTGAGGCAGGCGGGCATCAATTCGGCCTTGCTGCGATCGAGCAGCTTCAGTGAAACCATGTCCATCACCAGTTTGGAGACGGGCGTTCCGAGCGAGGCGTTGACGTTGGGAAAAAGCTGGTGATGCCGCGCATTGACGGTCGCGAGCCGCAAATCGTCGGTGAACATCGCAAGTCCATGATGCATGTTGTCCATGGCGGCGGTCAGCATCACGTTCACTTCATGCAGATGGTCGGCGAGCGACTCCGATTTCTTCGTCTCGTTGATGAGGAGGAGATGGTTCCGGTAGATCGACCCGATCACCATGATGTTGGTGAACAGGAACAGCAGCGTGAACCAGCCTAGAAGATTGTAATACGTGTCCGGCACCGAGAAGAGCCCGTAGGCCATCGGCACGCAGAAGGTCAGCAGTTGCAGGGCGACACCGTAGGGGCGCGCCGAGTTGCGCGCGACATAGCCCGACGAGAGCGCGATCACCACCGTGACGGACGAGATGTGGGCCGGGAGACTCTGACTGTCGAGCAGTGTCAGCAGCGCCGTCATCCCGACGCTGAAGCTGAACGCCGTGCCGCCGATCATGTATTCGCGGCACCAGGCCGCCGTCTGCTCGAACGTGTCGTCGGTGTGATCTTCCGACTTGTATTTGACGATCGTGCAGACGCGCATGCAAAGAATGCACACGATGACGATGGCCATGTAGAGGAAGACGTTCTGCTCCGTCGCGAGCCAGCAGAGTATCGCGTTGACGATGCCGGCGACCACGCCGGGGATGAGAGAGCCGGGCGACGCGTAAAGAGATGCGACCAGCATCTTGAAGGTGCGTGCGTCGAAGGTGGGTGACGACGAAAACGGCACGGAGATGCTCTGAGACTTCTGGATAAGCCTCGAAAGCATGGTTTGTGGCGTGATGCTCAGATGATCTGACATTCAATCAAAAACGGTTCTAACTACATAAAACGCTAGCGGGACTAGATGATTATTTCTTTAACAAAGAGTGTAAACAACTAGGCAGGTCTCCGGTTTGATCTTGATCACGTCCAAGTCAATTCAAAATTTCTACAATATATCGGAATTCAGAATTCGTCTTTTACCGCATAGAAAACTTTTGGTCTGGATAGTCGAAAACACGAAAAGATCAATCTCGACCCGAAATTTCTAAATTATGTTATTTTAGTTATTATCTACATTTTTTTAAAAACAAAAAATAAATCAAAAACAAAAAACAATTATAGGTTCGAAATCTTGATGAAGTCATGATCTTAGGAATGTGTGAAAAACGGTTTTTACTATAGTGAATTTCGGGAAACATGATTTTATATATATGCTTTACGAATTAATTTTCTGAAACATATTTGTTCAGTGGGTTTGGATATAGAAATCTGCCGCTCGAGCACTCTGCGCAACCCGCATCTTTGATCTGCCCGGTCGAAAGATGTTCCCCCGGGCCTTGCCAGAATCACGGCATCCGGCACCTATCTTTTAACTCATGGTAAATCAGGTTTGAATGCGCCGGCTTCCGCAAAAATAGGGGAAATCCATGCTTGTCGTCACGACGAACGACCTCGTCGGATACCGTGTCCGGCGACAGCTCGGCGTGGTGCGGGGGATTACGGTCAGGTCGCGCAGCGTCATCGGCAATTTTGGTGCTGCATTTCAGTCGTTCTTCGGCGGCAACATCACGATCTACACCGCCCTCGCGGAACGGGCGCGGCAGGATGCGTTCATGCTCATGGTCCAGCATGCCGAGCATATGGGCGCGAATGCGATCGTCGCGATGCGCTATGATGCCAATGAGATCATGCCTGGCATCACGGAAGTGCTGGCTTATGGCACTGCCGTCGAGGCGACGGCCATTTCGGAGCGAACGCCAAACAACACTTGAAAATTCACACGGCTTCATGCAAAGAAGCCGATGTGGCGGTCCATTGGGCCGCCACCATTGCTTCGTGACACTAGGAGTGTAGCTCAACTGGCCAGAGCACCGGTCTCCAAAACCGGGGGTTGGGGGTTCGACTCCCTCCACTCCTGCCACGGTGAGATCGGCCGGCAGTCGTTGCCACCGTCGTTCCTGCAGCGGTAGCCTGAAGCGATACTGGATACGGTTAGGCCGATCCGCCGATTGTTCATCCGGAATGATTGAGGCGATCGACGGACAGATTGGGTTTGAGCGACATCATGGCTGGCAAGTCTCCCGTAGAATTCTTCACCGAGGTCCGCGCCGAGGCGGGCAAGGTGACGTGGCCCACGCGCAAGGAAACCCTCATCACGACCGCGATGGTGTTCTTGATGGTCGTGGTCGCTTCTATTTTCTTCCTGGTCGTCGATCAGGTCATCCGGTACGTGCTGGGCATTCTGCTCGGGTAAACCGCCGCCGCGCGAATTCAGGGGTTCAAGGTTCAAGACATGGCAAAGCGCTGGTACATCGTCCACGCCTTCTCGAATTTCGAGAAGAAGGTGGCGGAATCGATCAAGGAGCAGGCGGACCAACGCGGGCTCGGAGACTTGTTCGAGGACATCCTCGTGCCGTCCGAAAAGGTCATGGAGGTCCGCCGCGGTCGCAAGGTCGAGATGACCCGCACCTTCTTTCCCGGCTATGTGCTCGTGAAGGTGGACCTCACCGACGAAGCCTATCATCTCATCAAGAACACGCCGAAGGTCACGGGCTTCCTTGGCGCCGACAAGAAGCCGATGCCGATTTCCGAAAAGGAAGCCGAGCGCATCAAGGGCCGCGCCGACTCCATGCAGGATGTCGCAAAACCGGCGATCATGTTCGAGATCGGCGAGAATGTCCGCGTCGCAGACGGTCCGTTCGCCTCGTTCAATGGCGTGGTCGAGGAAGTCGACGAGACGCGTTCGCGCCTCAAGGTCGCCGTGTCGATCTTCGGCCGTGCGACGCCTGTGGACCTCGAATACGCGCAGGTGGAAAAAGTTGCTTAGGGAGTGGTGGGGAGCGAGTAGGGACTAGAACCCACTCGCAACGCGCCATTTCCTATTCGGGCTCCTCAAAAGGGAGCAAACCTCGTGGGAGATGTCCGTCCGGTTGCCGCCGGTCGGGTCCAACATCGGACCACGAACCTCAACTGGCTCCTCTTCGTCCCGACAGGGGCAGGAGCCATCACAAGGAGAGTAACAATGGCAAAGAAGATCACGGGCTACGTGAAGCTTCAGGTGCCGGCCGGCGCGGCGAATCCCGCTCCGCCGATCGGTCCTGCGCTCGGACAACGCGGCCTCAACATCATGGAATTCTGCAAGGCCTTCAACGCGAAGACGGCGCAGATGGAAAAAGGCATGCCGATCCCGGTCGTCATCACGGCCTATCAGGATCGCTCATTCACTTTTGAAATGAAGCTGCCGCCGGTATCCTACTGGCTGAAGAAGGCGGCGGGCCTGTCCTCCGGCTCGAAGACGCCCGGCCGCGGCACCGTCGGCAAGGTGACGAAGGCGCAGATCGATGAGATCGCCGCCAAGAAGATGCCCGACCTCAATTGCGATACGGTCGAATCGGCAGCCGCCATGATCGCAGGTTCCGCCCGGTCCATGGGCCTTGAGGTAGTGGGGTAACGTCATGGCACATATCGGAAAACGCGTTAAGGCCGCCCGCGAGGGCATCAGCCGCACCAAGCTCTACTCGCTCGACGAAGCCGTTTCGCTGCTGAAGTCGAAGTCGACCGCCAAGTTCGACGAAACGATCGAGATCGCGATGAATCTCGGCGTCGATCCGAAGCACGCCGACCAGATGGTTCGCGGCGTCTGCAACCTGCCGAACGGCTCGGGGCGCACGCTGCGGGTCGCCGTGTTCGCGCGCGGCGCAAAGGCCGAGGAAGCCAAGAAGGCTGGAGCGGATGTCGTCGGCGCGGAAGATCTCGTCGAAACCGTCCAGGGCGGCAAGATCGACTTTGACCGCTGCATCGCGACGCCTGACATGATGCCGCTCGTCGGTCGCCTCGGCAAGGTGCTCGGCCCCCGCGGCATCATGCCGAACCCCAAGGTCGGCACCGTGACGATGGATATCACCAACGCGGTGGCGGCAGCAAAGGGCGGTTCGGTCGAGTTCAAGGTCGAGAAGGCCGGCATCGTGCAGGGCGCGGTCGGCAAGTCGTCGTTCGACGACGCCAAGCTTGTCCAGAACATCAAGGCTTTCGCCGATGCTGTTGCGAAGGCGAAGCCGACCGGCGCGAAGGGTACCTACATCCAGCGTGTCGCCCTGTCGTCCACGATGGGCCCTGGCATCAAGATCGATCCCGCGACCGTGATGGCCTGACGGCCGACCGTGCCGTAGGAAGAACGTCATAAGGCCGGAGCTTCATTGCTCCGGCCTTTTTCGTGCGGTCCGCCGGTCGGGCGTGCGCGCCAACCGGAGGAACGCCGTATGCCCCACAAGATCATCATCAACTCGCGCTTTCTGCGCGGTTTGCAATCGCGCATCGGCGAGCGTTATGACCTGCTTCATCTTGGCTTCGACGAGATGGCGGCCGGTGCCCTTCCGCCCGAAGCCTTGGCATGCCGCGCCGTCGTGACGATGGGCGCGCAGCGCTTCGACGGAGCGCTGATGGACCGTCTTCCCGATCTGGGCGCGATCGTCTGTTACGGAACGGGCTATGACGGCGTCGATCTCAAGGCGGCGCAGGCCCGCGGCATCGCGGTCGCCAACAGCCCCGGCGCCAACGCGGCTGCGGTGGCCGATCTTGCCATGGCGCTCATGCTTTCCGTCACACGCAGCATCGTGCCCGCTCACGCCTATGTCGCAAGCGGCGGCTGGGCGGCTGCGGCACCGTCTCCGGTCGGCGTTGCGGCGCCGGGTCTCGCCGGAAAGCGGCTTGGCATCTACGGCATGGGCGAAATCGGCCGAAAGATCGCCTTGCGCGCTGCGGCGTTCGAGATGGAGATCGCCTATACCGGGCGGCGGCCGCACATCGACCTTGATTATCGCTTCCATGCCGATCTTGCCGGCCTCGCCGAGTGGGCGGACATTCTGGTGGTCGCCGTGAGGGCAGGGGCGAGCACCCATCACGCGGTAGACGGGGGCATGCTGGCCAAACTCGGCCCAAAAGGCTTCGTCATCAACATATCCCGCGGTTCGGTGATCGACGAGATTGCCCTTGCCGCAGCGATCGAGACGAAGGCGATCGCCGGCGCCGGGCTCGATGTCTTCGAGACGGAGCCTGTCAAGACCGGAGCGCTTACCAGGCTCTCCAACGTCGTGCTGACGCCCCATATCGGGGGCCATACCGAAGACGCACATCTTGCAATGCAGCGCTGCGTGCTCGCCAATCTCGATGCGTTCTTCGCTGGGGCTACTCTGCCTTACCAGGTGAGCGTGGAATGACACGGCGGCGCTGCGGAAGCGCGCGGCGAGGGTTCGGTCCCGGCGACTGACAGAGGCTGTTTCGCAGGGGCCCATTCGGGCATTTCCGCTTCGCGCGCCAATGTGGACAGCATCTTCAGCGCGAGGCCCTTCATGTCTTCGGGAAGGCTCGCGAATATGAGCGCCGCTTCCATGATCTCGGCTTCGCGCGAAAGATAAAAAAGCTGGAGGAAGGCTGCAGGGCTGTCACAGTCTTCCGCTATGTAGTCGAGTAGTGTGGCGAGGGTCGCGCACTTCTGTGCACTCCCGGTTTCAAGGTCCGGCGTCATTCTTGGCTCCCGTTGATGGTGTGTCGATGGTGCCTTGCCAAAAGCATCCGCCGGTACCGACTCACCTCTTGCTGCATTCCCTTTCTCCGCCGTGACCGTTCGTGGCACAATTGCGACATTTGGGGTGGTGATTTTCAGCCACCCTGTTTTCGGTGCCCTGAAATCTAGGGGGGGCGCCGTCAGGGATTGGCCTGATCGAAGCTGGTGAAGTCGACCTGGCCGGTCATGATGGCGGCGGCCACCGCCTCCGTCCGGTTGGAGGCGCCAAGCTTGCGGACCGCGCGCTCAATGTGGTCGTTGACCGTATGTTCGCTGATCCCGAGGATCTTGCTGGTTTCCCAGCTCGATTTGCCGAGCGCGATCCAGGATATGGTTTGAACTTCCCGCTTCGAGAGCGGAACGGAGCGTTGCTTGGGTATCCAGGAGCGCTTGTGCTGGGCAAGGAAGCGCAAACGCATGATCGCGAAATTGATCATGAGCCCGATTGCGTGCAGGAACCAGCCTTCCGGCTGCTTTGGAACGTCAGGCGGAAATCCGAAATGAATGATCGTTCGCGCTGTCGAACTGCGTGTGATCGGAATGCAATATCCGACCGCTACGCCTTCGGCGGCGTAATATTCGCTGAGTTCCTTGTCGATAGGCAAATTCGGGTTAAAGACATCGGCCGTCCAAAAAAACGGAGCATCGGCGATTAGTGCCTTTTGACCGAGAGAACTGTTGTTCTTGAACTCGAATTTCTTGTTTTCCGGGAAATGATAATCCGATTGATTCTCAATGATCGAATTGACGTAGATCGTTTCGGCATAATACTTATAGCTATAGACTGTAAAATAATCGACGTTGATACTGGAAAGTGTCGTGCGAGCAATCGCCTTGATTTCATCGAGAGTGTCGGCCGCGGCAAGGCTGATCGCTATGTTGCTTAAAATTTCGGTTTCAAGAAACATCATCTCTCATCATGATTTTATTACATTTGACAACGAGCGTACTACGTTCTCAGGCATCAAAACAGCGGTTTATTGAAAGCCGTCAAACAAATTGGGCCGTCTCGCTTTCGCAGCGTCACCCCGGCTATCGGCAGCGCTGCCGATCGGTCGCGACAAACGACGGCTTGAGCTACGCGGCTTCGCTCCCTCCACGCAATCGTGATTCCGACGTGATTGCCGGTATCCATATGCTCGGCATGACAGGAGGCACGGTCATGACGGTTCGACATATGCGTACACTCATCCTCGCAGCGATGCTGTTGCACGGCGCCTCCGCCGCCAAGGCCGATCCGGTTTCGTTTAAGGCGGCGGATGGCGTGAAGGTCTTTGCCGATTTTCAGGCTGCGGGAGCCTCTTCCAAGGGCCTCGTCGTCCTCTTCCATCAGGCGAGTTCGAGCCGGCACGAATATGATTCCATCGCGCCGAAGCTGCGCCAGCTTGGCTTCGACACGCTTGCCGTCGATCAACGCTCCGGCGGGTCGCTTTTCGGCCCGAACGAAACGGCTGCGGGTGCGCGCGGCGGCGCGGATTTTCTCTCCGCGTACAAGGACATGGAGGCGGCGTTGACATGGGCCGAGATGCGCGCCGGCAATCGGCCGGTCGTGATATGGGGGTCAAGTTACTCAGCGTCGCTCGTCTTCGTGCTGGCGGCGCAGCATCCGCAATCCGTGAAAGCGGTGCTCGCATTTTCGCCCGGCGAATATTTTGGCGCGCGGTCGTTCGTCCGCGATGCCGCGGCGAAGGTGAAAGCGCCTGTCTTCGTTTCGTCGGATAGCGGCGGCGAGGCCGAGGAGGCCCGAGTGATCCTTGCAGCGGTCCCAGGACAAGCCAAAACGCAATATGTGCCGAAGAGTGGATCGCATGGCTCGTCGTCCCTCATCGAAAGCCGCAATCCTCGCGGCGCGGCCGAGAACTGGCGAGCGGTGGACACGTTCCTTGCAGCCTTGAAATAGGCGGCCGATCAGGAAACGGCGTTGCCCTTGGTGAGGTCGATCTGATGGGTGAGCAGCGCGATGGTAACGGCTTCCGTCCTGTTCTTGGCGCGCAGCTTCCGGATGGCGCTCTCGATATGATCGTTGACGGTGTGCTCGCTGATGCCGAGAACCTTGCCTGTCTCCCAGCTCGATTTTCCAAGCGCGATCCAGGACACAGTTTCGGCTTCGCGTGGCGAAAGGGGGAGCGCCTGCTTCCGGTTCCTGGTAAAATCTCGGCTCAAGGGCACGGGAAATCGGAGCCGCATCAGCCCGTCGATGAGGTGCAGCGACATCGAGTGAAACAGGATCTCATCGTCCATGAAACTGTAGACATCGCGCAAGCCCATGACAATCGTGGTCGTCGTCGAATAGCTGTGGACGACGGGTACCGTAAAGCCGCCATCCAGCCCCTCTGAGATCAGATATTGCTTCAACGCAATGTCGCGCTCGCAATCGTCGCCAAAAACGTCGAGCGACCAGAAAAACGGTTTGCTGGAGCGATGGTTCAACCGCGCAAGCGAGCTTTTCGTCTTGCATTCATATGTCTGCTCCATCGTGAGGCTGAAATTGGGCAACTGCTCGAGCAGAGATGTCAGATAGACGTTGTCGCGGTAGAATTTGAACAATGTGATCGAGAAATGGCGGACGCCGACCGCGTCCATGAACTGCAGAAAATGATCGGTGAGCTCTTCTTCCGTCGATGAATGCTTGAGCGACAGGCCGAACCGCCGGAACTCGTTCATTTCGAGAAAGGGTTGCATCGTCGTTCCTACCCTGGCATTTCCGACAGTGTCGCGCGAGCTATTTATGTTGGCCAGTGGTGCAAGCGGCAGACTCGCCGCTGACGATCAAGCCATGTCGACCTGCAGCATTACCACAAAGGGTGCCGGACGAGCCCGTTTTCTTCGCCGCTCCGGCATCAAGCCCGCGTATTGAGGTGATCATTCGATCCACTGGTCATGCGATGGAGTCGGGCGCAGCGATGCGCCGACGGCGAACGTCCTTTGTCCAATTGGCCCGGCCACGTTGTGGCGATGCTAACTCTCGAACGCGCGAACGGGTCGAGAGTTGCGTTGGCTGGCGAGGGCGACCAGCATCGCGCAAGCGCCGCAGCAGGCGGACAACGCCACGGTCACCATCGCCCCAAGGCCGAAATCCTCCAGCAACCAGGCCATCAGCGGCGGGGACGCTGCGACCGTGAGATTGAGAGGCAGGCCGATGCGCGACAGGACGCGCGCGTAATCGGGGCCGCTGTAGAAGGCGAGCGGGATGGTCGAGCGCGCGACGGCAAGAATTCCGCTGGCGACGCCGTAGAGCATGACGAACAGGCCGGTGACGAGAGGCCGGCCCGCGCCTAGCACGAGGATCAGCAGGCCTATCGGGATGAGAGCCGTGGCGATCGCAGCGGTCGGCAACCCATCGCCGGTGCGGCGCATCAGTCTCGAACTCACAAGGTCGACCGCTCGCGCGCCGACCTGAACGACGCTGATCGCCGACCCCAGAGCAATCGCCGCGCGCTGGTCGTATCCAATGGTGATGAACATCTGCACGGTGACGGCCGTGATGCCGAAGGTCGCAAATCCGTTGAGTGCGATGGCTCCTGCGATCATGCCGAAAACACGCCATCTGACCGGCGTCCGCGCGCTCTTGGCAGGCTGAGCCGCGCCAGAGCTCAGAGCTTGGGTGGGCGGCAGCGCGATCAGGCAGAGGAGGGGATTGAGAGCGCCGAGCAGCACCGCGAAAATCGCGCATGTCCATCGCCAACCCGCGAAATCGCTGAGAAGCCCGGTCAATGGCAGGAACACAGCGCTGGAAAGGCCCGTCATCACCATCAGACCGCTGATCGGCCCGCGCGCTGCGGCCCCGTCCCGCTCGGCGAGGTAGATATGCGCGCCGGTCGTCAGCATCGCCGCGCCGCCGAGGCCGATCAGCAGCCAGCCGACGAAATAGACGATCGGGCCAGTTGATACGGCGATCAAGGCAAGACCGGGCGCGGCCGTGAGCGCGCCGGCCATCATCATGAAGCGGGCGCCAAGGCGCACGAATAACGGGCCGAAGACGGGCGACGCGAGCGCGGTGACGACCGACATCACCGACGTGCCGGCGAAAACGGCGGGCAGTGGCATGCGAAGGTCGGCGGCGATGGCCGGCGCAAGCACGGCAGGAAAACCGATGACGCCCCAGGCGACGACCTGCGTGACGGCGAGGACCGCGAGAATTCGGGGCATGGGACCGCGCGACAACGCTTGATGCTCCTCGTCAAGGCTCAGCCGGTTCGGCGGCGGATCAATGAGCATTGGCGCGACTTGTCATGCGTTGCACGCAAAAAGTCACGGGATCCGGCTGATGGAAGCAAATCGTCAAGATTGTCGGATTATCGTCGACCGAGTTCTTGTAGCGTCGGAGTTGGGGGCGATGAAGTTTTGGGTTGCGGCCATGATGGCTGGCGGCGTTATGGGTGCCGCGTCGCTGCCTGTGCGGGCAGAGTGCTCGAACCCCGACGCGCTGGGCGTCTCACGTGTCATGCCTGTATCGGTCGCCGACGGCCCGGTCGGGCTTGCGAGCTATAAACGAACGCTCGCGCTTGACGACCACGAGGTCGTGCTGACCTTCGACGACGGACCGATCGCCAATCGCACCCCGGCCGTGCTGAAGGCGCTAGAGCGCGAATGCGTCAAGGCGACCTTCTTCACCGTGGGCGTCATGGCAGCGGCTTATCCCAAACTCGTGCAGGAGACGGCGCAGGCCGGCCATACGATCGGCACGCATACCTGGTCGCATCGCTATCTCACGCAGCGCCGCAACCGCAACGCGGCCGATTTCCAGATCGGCGGCGGACTGCATGCGGCCAATGTGGCGCTCGGCGAAGAGAAAGCGGCGCTCTCGCCGTTCTTCCGCTTCCCCGGCCTCAACCATAACAAGCGGCTCGATGCGTTCGTCGCCGAGAACGGTCTGATTTCGGTTAGTGTGGACATTGTCGGCGATGACTGGCTGTTCATCACGCCCGATCAGGTCCTGCAGCGCACGATGGCGCGGCTTGAACAGAAGAAGAAAGGCATCATCCTGCTGCACGATATCCAGAATCGGACCGTCCAGATGCTGCCCGCGCTGCTGCGGCAGTTGAAGGAGCGTGGCTACAGGGTGGTCCATATCGTGCCGGACGAGACCGAGACGCGCGTGGCGCTCGCCAAGCTCGGCGAGCCGCAGAGCCGTTCGTTCCAGATCGCCATGGCGCGGACACGGACCAAGATCGCCAAGCTCGGCGCTCCTGATCTCGCGCCGGTGCCGGGCTTCATCGAGCCGGTTGAAAAGGCACCATCGACGAGGCCGCTGGCGGAGCGTGTGGCATCCATCGAGGCCGCGCCGGCACCGCGGCCGGTGGCCTTCGCAAGGGTTCAGGCGGCACCGCCGCCTGCGCCATAGCGAACAGGCCGGGTTTCACGCTGGCCGCCCGTTGCGTCGAAGGCGGTATGAGCAGCGACGACAAGGTGCGTCGTTCAAGCTCTCTTAAAAAGTTCCTGTCGCCCCTTGCCCGCCTATTGGAACCCGTCTATACGGTGCCGGATGCACAGCGTATCGCTGCGCGCGCATTCGCGCAAAAGAATGCATACATTGAAATTCTGTTCGGGCAACTGAACAGATGGAACGGCCGGGAGGCTGCGGGGAAACCTGTTGCCTTGTCCGGCCAATTCCTGTCCGAGACTGCAGGTGCGTCGGGCTGCTGAAGCTGAAGATCGAAAGACGCTTTCGATCAGTAAACTTCAAAAAGCCGGCTTAATCAATGCAAGCCTGCATAGATGGGTAAGACCGTTTTAAGTCCGGCCAGGGCTGGCGCTTCAGGCGTCCGTCATGGCTTTAAGTCGGTTCGTACCTTTTGGCACCTTGAGGCTCCGGCTCGTTCGGCGCTGCGAGGGGACAGGCACTCGAGGGTGATGGCAGAACGCTGGCGACGGCGGATTGTTTCACCTTAATCGTCGTCCCGGAGCCAGCGCCTCAACAGCAACGGATGCCGGGCGGCACGTGCAACCGGCGGGGTTCGTTCGCGAAACTCGCCAACCGGAGAGAGCAACGTGGATAGAGCAGGTAAACAAGAGCTCATCTCAACGTTGAACACGTCGTTCCAGGACACGGGTTCCATCGTTGTTGCGCATTATTCCGGCCTGACCGTCGCCCAGATGCAGAACCTGCGCAAGCGGATGAAAGCTGAAGGTGCCACCGTGAAGGTCGCGAAGAATCGCCTCGTCAAAATCGCTCTTGAAGGCACGGATGTCGCATCCATCGGTCCCCTCATGAAGGGTCCGACCATCCTGGCGTTCGCCAAGGATCCGGTTGCGGCTCCGAAGGTCGCTGTGGCCTTCGCCAAGGATTTCGACAAGCTCGTCATTCTGGGTGGAGCCATGGGCTCGACCGCACTCAATGCGGATGGTGTCAAGGCGCTCGCCACGATGCCGTCGCTCGATGAACTGCGCGCCAAACTTCTCGGGTTGCTCGTCGCACCCGCAACGAAGATCGCCCAGCTCTCGACCGCGCCTGCTGCAAAGCTCGCTCGCGTTTTTGGTGCTTATGCCAACAAAGAAGCGGCCTGACAGGCTCATTGAAATCAAACCGAACCGACTTACATAAGGAACATCAACATGGCTGATCTCGCCAAAATCGTCGACGATCTCTCGCAGCTCACCGTTCTCGAAGCTGCCGAACTTGCAAAAATGCTGGAAGAGAAGTGGGGCGTCTCGGCTGCTGCGGCCGTTGCCGTCGCTGCTGGTCCTGCTGGTGGCGGCGCTGCCGCCGCTCCGGCCGAAGAGCAGACCGAATTCACGGTCGTCCTTGCCGCCGTCGGCGACAAGAAGATCGAGGTCATCAAGGAAGTCCGCGCGATCACCGGCCTTGGCCTGAAGGAAGCAAAGGACCTCGTCGAGGCTGCTCCGAAGCCGGTCAAGGAAGCGATCGCCAAGGACGAAGCTGAGAAGATCAAGAAGCAGCTCGAAGCTGCAGGCGCCAAGGTCGAGCTCAAGTAAGGCATCGCCTTCGAGCTTCGACGTCGTCAGACGTACATATCGCGTTGCGGGCGTCAGTTTTCTGGCGTCCGCATTCGCTGTCTTTGAGGATATCAGGCGGGCATGTCCTGCGGCTCTTGCTCCAAAACGATCGCTGATCCTTTTTGACCAAGGGTTTCAATACTTACCTCTACAGGGAAAATAAGCATGGTGAAGACGGGCTTGGCAGCATCCACGAGCTTGACCCCGGCAGCACAGACCTTCACGGGTCGCAGGCGGGTCCGCAGGTTCTTCGGGCGGATGCAGGACGCGGCCGAAATGCCGAACCTCATCGAAGTCCAGAAGGCCTCCTACGACCAGTTCCTCATGGTTCAGGAGCCGCCTGGCGGCCGCAACGATGATGAGGGGCTCCAGAGCGTCTTCAAATCCGTTTTCCCGATCTCCGACTTTGCCCAGACCTCGCTCCTTGAATTCGTGAAGTACGAGTTCGAGGCGCCGAAATACGATGTCGACGAGTGCCGCCAGCGCGGCATGACCTATGCCGCGCCTCTGAAGGTGACGCTGCGCCTCATCGTGTTCGAGGTTGACGAGGAAACGGGCGCGAAATCCGTCAAGGACATCAAGGAGCAGGACGTCTATATGGGCGACATGCCCTTGATGACGCTCAACGGCACCTTCATCGTCAACGGCACGGAGCGCGTCATCGTCTCCCAGATGCACCGCTCGCCCGGCGTGTTCTTCGATCACGACAAGGGCAAGACGCATTCGTCCGGCAAGCTGCTGTTCGCGGCCCGCATCATTCCCTATCGCGGCTCCTGGCTCGACATCGAGTTCGACGCCAAGGACATCGTGTTCGCGCGCATTGACCGCCGCCGCAAGATTCCGGTCTCGTCGCTGCTGTTCGCGCTCGGCCTCGACGCCGAGGAAATTCTGGCGACCTTCTACAAGAAGCTCAACTACGAGAAGGTGAAGGACGGCTCATGGCGCGTGGCCTATGACATCGAGCGCTTCAAGGGCTTCAAGGCGACGATCGACCTCGTCGATGCCGACACCGGTGAAGTGGTGGTCGAGGCCGGCCGCAAGCTCACGCCCCGCAGCGCCAAGGCGCTTGCAGACAAGGGTCTGAAGTTTCTGAAGGCCGTCGACGAGGACCTGATCGGCCAGTATATCGCCGAGGATCTCGTCAACGCGCAGACGGGTGAAATCTTCGCCGAGGCAGGCGACGAGATCACCGACAAGCTGTTGAAGCTGTTCGAAGAGGCTGGCATCAACGAACTGCCGCTGCTCGACATCGACCATGTCAATGTCGGCCCCTACATGCGCAACACGCTCGTGGTCGACAAGAACTCCTCCCGCGAGGAAGCGCTGTTCGACATCTACCGCGTCATGCGCCCGGGCGAGCCGCCGACACTCGAAACCGCGCAGAACATGTTCCAGTCGCTGTTCTTCGACAGCGAGCGCTACGACCTTTCGGCGGTCGGCCGCGTGAAGATGAACATGCGCATGAGCCTCGATGCCGAGGACACCGTGCGCGTGCTGCGCAAGGAGGATATCCTTGCCGTCGTGCGCGAGCTGCTCGACCTGCGCGATGGACGCGGTGAAGTCGACGACATCGACAATCTCGGCAACCGCCGTGTGCGCTCTGTCGGCGAACTCATGGAGAACCAGTACCGCGTCGGCCTGCTGCGCATGGAGCGCGCCATCAAGGAGCGCATGTCGTCCGTCGATATCGACACCGTCATGCCGCAGGATCTGATCAACGCGAAGCCCGCGGCCGCTGCCGTACGCGAGTTCTTTGGCTCGTCGCAGCTCTCGCAGTTCATGGACCAGACCAATCCGCTGTCCGAGATCACCCATAAGCGCCGTCTCTCGGCGCTCGGGCCGGGCGGTCTTACCCGCGAGCGCGCCGGCTTCGAGGTGCGCGACGTGCATCCGACGCATTATGGCCGCATCTGCCCGATCGAGACGCCCGAAGGCCCGAACATCGGCCTTATCAACAGCTTGGCGACGTTTGCTCGCGTGAACAAATACGGCTTCATCGAGAGCCCGTACCGCCGCGTGCGCGACAGCCAGGTGACCAATGAGGTTGTCTACCTCTCGGCCATGGAAGAGTCGAAGTACTACGTCGCGCAGGCCAACGCGCCGGTCGACAAGGATCACAAGCTCACCGAAGACCTCGTCGTCGTGCGCCATGCCGGCGATGTCATCGTCGTGCCTGTCGAGCGCGTCGACTTCATGGACGTGTCGCCGAAGCAGCTCGTGTCGGTCGCAGCCGCGCTCATCCCGTTCCTCGAGAACGATGACGCGAACCGCGCGCTGATGGGCTCCAACATGCAGCGTCAGGCCGTGCCGCTGGTGCGGGCGGACGCACCCTTCGTCGGCACCGGCATGGAAGCGATCGTCGCGCGGGATTCGGGTGCTGCCATCGCGGCCCGCCGCAGCGGCGTCGTCGACCAGCTCGACGCAACGCGTATCGTCGTGCGTGCGACGGAAGAGCTCGATGCCGGCAAGCCGGGCGTCGACATCTATCGCCTCATGAAGTTCCAGCGCTCCAATCAGTCGACCTGCATCAACCAGCGTCCGCTGGTGAAGGTCGGCGACGTGGTCCACAAGGGCGACATCCTTGCTGACGGTCCGTCGACGGATCTCGGCGATCTGGCGCTCGGCAGGAACGTGCTCGTCGCGTTCATGCCGTGGAATGGCTATAACTTCGAAGATTCGATCCTTCTCTCCGAGAATATCGTGAAGGAGGACGTATTTACCTCGATCCACATCGAGGAATTCGAGGTCATGGCCCGCGACACCAAGCTCGGCCCTGAGGAAATCACCCGCGACATTCCGAACGTCTCGGAAGAGGCGCTGAAGAACCTCGACGAAGCCGGTATCGTCTATATCGGCGCCGAAGTTCAAGCGGGCGACATCCTCTGCGGCAAGATCACGCCGAAGGGCGAAAGCCCGATGACTCCGGAAGAAAAGCTTCTCCGCGCCATCTTCGGCGAGAAGGCATCCGACGTTCGCGATACCTCGCTGCGCGTTCCGCCCGGCGTGCAGGGCACGATCGTGGAAGTGCGCGTGTTCAACCGCCACGGCGTCGACAAGGACGAGCGTGCACAGGCGATTGAGCGCGAAGAAATCGAGCGTCTCGCGAAAGACCGCGACGACGAACTCGCGATCCTTGACCGTAACACCTATGGCCGTCTTGCCGACATGCTGGTCGGCAAGGTCGCCGTCGCGGGTCCCAAGGGTTTCAAGAAGGACACGGAAATCGCGCGCGAGTCGCTCGACAACGCCCCCCGGTCGCAGTGGTGGCAGTACGCCGTCTCCGACGATCACCTGATGGGTGAGATCGAAGCGATGCGCCGCCAGTACGACGAATCGAAGAAGGCGCTTGAACAGCGCTTCATGGACAAGGTCGAGAAGCTGCAGCGCGGGGACGAGCTGCCGCCGGGCGTCATGAAGATGGTCAAGGTCTTCGTCGCTGTGAAGCGCAAGATCCAGCCCGGCGACAAGATGGCCGGTCGCCACGGCAACAAGGGCGTGGTCTCGTGCATCGTTCCGGTTGAAGACATGCCGTTCCTGGCGGATGGCACGCCTGTCGATGTCGTCTTGAACCCGCTCGGCGTGCCGAGCCGCATGAATGTCGGGCAGATCCTCGAGACGCATCTTGGCTGGGCTGCTGCCGGTCTCGGCAAGCAGGTTGGCGCGGCTTACGACGCGTACATGAAGTCTCACGATGTGAAGCCGCTGAAAGAAACGCTCAACTCGGTCTACGAAGGCGACCCGACGGTCGCAAGTCTCAGCGAGGAGCACGCGGTCGAGCTGGCCTCCAACCTGCGGCGCGGCGTGCCGATGGCGACGCCGGTGTTCGACGGCGCGAAGGAAAGCGACATCGAGCGGTTGCTGACCAAGGCGGGCCTCAACCCGACCGGCCAGTCGACGCTCTATGATGGACGTACCGGCGATGCCTTCGACCGTCAGGTGACGGTCGGCTACATCTACATCCTGAAGCTGCATCACCTTGTCGACGACAAGATCCATGCGCGTTCGATCGGGCCTTACTCGCTCGTCACCCAGCAGCCGCTGGGCGGCAAGGCGCAGTTCGGCGGGCAGCGCTTCGGTGAAATGGAGTGCTGGGCGCTCGAAGCCTATGGCGCAGCCTACACGCTGCAGGAAATGCTGACGGTGAAGTCCGACGACGTCGCCGGCCGCACCAAGGCCTACGAGTCGATCGTGCGTGGCGAGGAGAACTTCGAATACGGCATCCCCGAGAGCTTCAACGTTCTCGTCAAGGAAATCCGTTCGCTCGGCCTCAACGTCGAGCTCAAGGATTCGAAGCTCCTTCCCGGCGCGAACGACGTACAGGACGTGCTCGACGTTCAGGCCCCCAAGGCCGCCGAGTAGCCTCGACAGGCAATCAAGGGGAGGGCAGGGGTTGTTTTCAGCGTCCGCCCTCCTGATCAAGAGCACCGGTCTTCCGACGCGGAACCGGGCATCGATTTTGAAAGTTGCGGACAGGCGCAGTCCGCTGGAGATGAGCAATGAACCAAGAGGTCATGAATCTTTTCAACACTCAGGCCCAGCCGCAGGCGTTCGATCACATTCGAATCTCCATCGCGTCGCCTGAGAAGATTCGGTCCTGGTCGTTCGGCGAGATCAAGAAGCCGGAGACCATCAACTACCGCACCTTCAAGCCGGAGCGGGACGGGCTGTTCTGCGCGCGCATTTTCGGGCCGATCAAGGATTACGAGTGCCTGTGCGGCAAGTACAAGCGCATGAAGTACAAGGGCGTCATCTGCGAGAAGTGCGGCGTCGAGGTTACGCTGTCGCGCGTTCGGCGCGAGCGCATGGGCCATATCGAGCTTGCCGCACCGGTCGCGCATATCTGGTTCCTGAAGTCGCTGCCGTCCCGCATCGGCCTGCTGCTCGACATGACGCTCAAAGACATCGAGCGTGTGCTCTATTTCGAGAACTACTGCGTGATCGAGCCGGGTCTCACCCCGCTGAAGCAGTTCCAGCTTCTGTCGGAAGAAGACTACATGCTCGCGCAGGACGAGTATGGCGAGGATAACTTCACCGCTCTCATCGGCGCCGAGGCGATCCGCGAGATCCTGCGTGGCATCGATCTTGAAAAGACCGCTGCTGATCTTCGCGTCGAAATCGCGGAGTCGACGACGGAGCTGAAGCCCAAGAAGCTCGCCAAGCGCCTCAAGATCATCGAAGCCTTCATGGAATCCGGCAACAAGCCGGAATGGATGATCATGACCATGGTTCCGGTCATCCCGCCGGATCTGCGCCCGCTCGTGCCGCTCGACGGCGGCCGGTTCGCGACCTCCGATTTGAACGATCTCTACCGCCGCGTCATCAACCGCAACAACCGCCTGAAGCGGTTGATGGAGTTGCGTGCGCCTGACATCATCGTGCGCAACGAGAAGCGCATGCTTCAGGAGGCCGTCGACGCTCTGTTCGACAATGGCCGTCGTGGCCGCGTCATCACCGGCGCCAACAAGCGCCCGCTGAAGTCGCTCGCAGACATGCTCAAGGGCAAGCAGGGCCGCTTCCGGCAGAATCTGCTCGGCAAGCGCGTCGACTATTCGGGCCGTTCGGTCATCGTCGTCGGTCCTGAGCTGAAGCTGCATCAGTGCGGCCTGCCGAAGAAGATGGCGCTCGAGCTGTTCAAGCCGTTTATCTATTCGCGTCTCGACGCGAAGGGCCTGTCGACGACCGTCAAGCAGGCGAAGAAGCTGGTCGAGAAGGAGAAGCCGGAGGTCTGGGATATCCTCGACGAGGTCATCCGCGAGCATCCCGTGCTGCTCAACCGCGCGCCGACGCTCCACCGCCTCGGCATCCAGGCCTTCGAGCCCGTGCTGATCGAGGGCAAGGCGATCCAGTTGCACCCGCTTGTCTGCACGGCCTTCAACGCGGACTTCGACGGCGACCAGATGGCCGTTCACGTGCCGCTGTCGCTGGAAGCGCAGCTCGAGGCTCGCGTGCTGATGATGTCGACCAACAACATCCTGCATCCGGCCAACGGCGCGCCGATCATCGTGCCCAGCCAGGACATTGTTCTCGGTCTCTATTATCTTTCGATCCTGTCGGACGGTGAACCGGGCGAAGGCAAGATCTTCGGCTCGATCGCCGAGATGGAGCATGCGCTCTTCACGAAGCAGATCACGGTTCATTCGAAGATCAAGTATCGCTTCGAGACGGTGGATGCCGAGGGCAAGCCCGTTCGCAAGGTCTATGAGACTTCGCCTGGCCGCGTGATGATCTCGCAGCTTCTGCCGAAGCACCATCTCCTTTCCTACGACGTCGTGAACAAGCTCATGACGAAGAAGGAAGTGTCGAACATGATCGACTCCGTCTACCGCACCTGCGGCCAGAAGGAGGCCGTCATTTTCTGCGACCGCGTCATGCAGCTCGGCTTCACCAACGCGTTCAAGGCCGGCATCTCGTTCGGCAAGGACGACATGGTCATTCCGGATTCGAAGTGGCCGGTGGTCGAGGAGACGCGCGCGCTCACCAAGGACTACGAGCAGCAGTATCAGGACGGTCTGATCACGCAGGGCGAGAAGTACAACAAGGTCGTCGACGCCTGGGCGAAGTGCTCCGACAAGCTCGCGCAGGAAATGATGGCCGGCATCTCCGCCGTCCGCAAGGACGAGAACGGCCGCACCAAGCCGATGAACTCGATCTACATGATGAGCCATTCGGGAGCGCGCGGTTCGCCGACCCAGATGCGCCAGCTCGCCGCCATGCGCGGCCTGATGGCCAAGCCTTCCGGTGAAATCATCGAGACGCCGATCATCTCGAACTTCAAGGAAGGCCTCGACGTTCTCGAATACTTCAACTCGACCCACGGTGCCCGCAAGGGTCTCGCGGATACCGCGTTGAAGACCGCGAACTCCGGCTATCTCACGCGTCGTCTCGTCGACGTGGCGCAGGATTGCATCATCAACGAGCGTGACTGCGGCACGACGGCGGGCATCAAGATGCGCGCCATCATCGATGCCGGCCAGGTCGTTGCATCGCTTGCGGTGCGCATCCTCGGCCGCGCGGTCGCCGAAGAGGTGATCAATCCGCACACCGGAGAGGTCATCGTGCCTCTCGGCGTGCTGATGGAAGAGCACCATATCAAGGCGATCAACGATGCCGGCATCCAGGAGGTCAAGATCCGTTCGGTTCTGACCTGCGAAACGAAGAATGGCTGCTGCGGCACCTGCTACGGGCGCGATCTGGCCCGCGGCACGCCTGTCAACATGGGTGAAGCCGTCGGCGTCATCGCGGCGCAGTCGATCGGTGAGCCGGGCACGCAGCTCACCATGCGCACCTTCCATATCGGCGGCGCGGCACAGTTCAACGAGCAGTCCTTCGTCGAGTCCAACTTCGAGGGCGAGGTCAAGATCAAGAACCGCGCCGTGGCGCGCAACTCCGATGGCGACCTCATCGCGACGGGCCGCAACGTCTCTGTCGTGGTCGCTGGCCCTGATGGTAGCGAACGTGCGGTCTACCGCATCGTCTACGGTGCGAAGCTGCGTGTCGATGATGGCGACACCATCAAGCGCGGCCAGCGCATCGCGGAGTGGGACCCCTACACCCGTCCGATCATTACCGAGGTCGACGGCACCGTCGCCTTCGAGGATCTGGTCGAAAACCAGTCCATGTCGGAATCGGTCGACGAGGCGACCGGTATCGCCAAGCGCGTCGTGACCGACTGGCGCGGATCGAGCCGCACGGCCGATCTGAAGCCAGCGATCATCATCAAGGACAAGGATGGCAAGATCCTGAAGCTGCCGCGTGGCTCCGAAGCCCGCTACATGCTTCCTGTCGACGCCATTCTGTCGGTCGATCCTGACAGCAAGGTCAAGGCCGGCGACGTTCTCGTGCGTATTCCGCTCGAAAGCGCCAAGACCCGCGATATCACCGGCGGTCTGCCGCGTGTCGCGGAACTGTTCGAGGCGCGCCGTCCGAAGGAAGCTGCGATCATCGCCGAGGTTTCCGGCACGATCCAGTTCGGACGCGACTACAAGAACAAGCGCCGCCTTTCGATTACCCCGGACGATGGTTCGGAGCCGATCGAACACCTGATCCCCAAGGGCAAGCACATCTATCTTCAGGATGGCGACCATGTGGAGAAGGGCGACTTCATCGTCGATGGCAGCCCGGCGCCGCATGACATTCTGGCGATCAAGGGCGTGGAGGAGCTTGCAGCCTTCCTCGTCAACGAAATCCAGGAGGTCTATCGTCTCCAGGGCGTGAACATCAACGACAAGCACATCGAGGTGATCGTTCGCCAGATGCTGCAGAAGGTCGAGATCAACGAACCGGGCGACAGCGAGTTGCTCAACAACGAGCAGATGGACCGCATGGAGCTCGACGAGCTCAACGCCCGCCTGATCGAACAAGGCAAGAAGCCGGCTTCCGGCGTGCCGGTTCTGCTCGGCATCACCAAGGCATCGCTCCAGACGCGGTCATTCGTGTCGGCGGCATCCTTCCAGGAAACGACCCGCGTCCTCACGGAAGCGGCCGTCAACGGCAAGATGGATGCGCTCGAAGGCCTCAAGGAGAACGTCATCGTCGGCCGCCTCATTCCGGCAGGAACGGGCGCAATGATGAACCGCATCCGCGAGGTGGCGACCCGCCGCGATGCGCTCATCCTGGCTCAGCGTCAGGAAACGGCGCAGGCGGCGAGCGAGGCGGCGGACGCTGTAACGCTGGCGCTGCCAGCGGCGGAGTGATCTTCGTCGGCTTTGGGACATGAAAAGCCGGCTCGAAAGGGCCGGCTTTTTCTTATCTTTTGATGTGTACCAATATCTGGTATCGTCGTTTCATGGGCAAAAATACATCCTTCAGTCTCGACGAACACTTCGGGACGTTCATTCAAAGCCAGGTGGCTGCCGGGCGCTATAGCAACGCTAGCGATGTCGTTCGTGCCGGGCTGCGTTTGCTTGAGGAGCGTGAAACGCGGTTGGCGGCCTTGCGGCTTGCGCTGGAGGAAGGCGAACAGAGCGGCGCTTTAACGGCCTTCGATTTCGATGGCTTTCTTGCTGCCAAGACAAAGGATGGAATGTTCGATTCGTGAGCCGTGTCGTCTTTTCGCCCAAGGCACAGGCAGATATCGATGTCATTTGGAACCAGTCCGTTCAAAACTGGGATATTATCCAGGCGCAACGCTACATCCGGCACATCCAGGCTGCCGTCGAAACATTGGCTGCGTATCCTGCTCTTGGCGTGGCATGCGATTTTATCCGTGACGGCTATAGACGGCATCCGGCTGGATCGCACGTCATCTATTTTCGACAGATCGAAAACGGAATTGCCGTCATACGAATCCTGCATAAGCGGGTCGACGTCAATCAACCGTTTTAGGTGGCAGCGTTGCCGAAGCTCCGCAAGCTCGCTATCCCAACCTCTCCGCGCCAAACAAGCTCAAATCATGCCGCGTCTCGCCCCTCTCGGCGAGATCGGCCAGAATCTCCCCGATCACGCTCGAGAACTTGAAGCCGTGGCCGGAGCAAGGCGAGGCGTAGATCACCTGCGGCATGGCGGGCAGGGTGTCGATCACGAAATGCTCGTCAGGCGTGTTGGTGAAGCTGCAGGCGGCAAGCCTTAGCGTCGCGCCGTTCGCTTCCGGGAAATAATGCTCGAGACCGGCGCGCAGCGCCGCTTCGTCGCGCGCGTTCGGCGTGCGGTCGAGCGCGTCCGCGTGACCGGTCTCGTTGAGATGGTGATAGAGCCCGATCTTGAAGCCGGGCGCGCCCCATTGCGGGAACTGGTAGAAATGGCCGTGCTCGGTGAGCGCGTTTGAAACCGGGAAGCGGTCGAGCCGGAACAGCTCCGGCTTTTTCGGCGCGAACCAGCCGAGCACCTGGCGCTCGGGCACGGCCTTGCCCTTCAAGAGCGGAACGTGATCTTCTATCCAGCTTCCCGTGGTGATGACGAGCCGCGCCGCCTCATAGACGCCGTGCTCCGTGCGCACGCGCACGCCGCCCTCGGCCGTCGGCTCGGCGTCGATCAAAGCTTCGCGCGCCCGAATGTCCGCGCCCGCCGCGATCGCCAGCGACAGATGCGCGGCGATGGCGCGTTCGGAGGCGACGAAGCCGCCTTCGGGCTGCAGGATGCCGGCATGGCCCGGCGGCAGATTGTAGCCTGGAAAGCGCGCGTTGATTTCCGCTGCGCTCAGCACCTCGTGATCGAGTCCATGCTCCTCGCATGATGCTATAGAGCCGTCGACGATGCGGCTCCCTTCAGGCCCGGCGTCGATCGAGCCGGTGATGAACAGGAGCTGCTCGCCGAAGCTTTGTTCCGTTTCGCGCCACAGTTCATAGGCCCGGCGAAGCAGCGGCACGTATTTCGGGTGTTCGAAATAGGCGAGCCGGATAATGCGGTTCACGCCATGCGAAGAACCCATGCTGTGGCCGATGTCGAACTTTTCGATGCCGAGAACGCGCTGGCCGCGCTTTGAAAGATGGTGGCAGGTGGCAGAGCCCATGCCGCCGAGGCCGCAAACGATGGTGTCATAAAGCGTGGAGGGCATATCGGCTCCGGCAAAAATGGCGATCAGTGGAAGGGTTCAACGTAAGACGAGATCGAGCGAGGCGCGCGACAGCGGCGTCGCCCCGCTGTCGTTCACCACGGAGGTGCGGGCCAGCGACATGGCAAGCCCCTGGCGCTCGTCGAACAGGATCATGTGGATGAAGAAGACGTTGCCGGGCTGCGCCAGATACGGGTTGCCGGCATAGAACATCGGCCAATCCATCCAGTTGGGCGCGAAGGTGGTGCCAAGGCTGTAGCCGCAGGCGTTGAGCCGTGCTTCGCGGTAGCCTGCCTTGTCGAGCACAGCTGCGTGCGCATCGAAGACGTTGCCGATCGGCTCGCCGGGCTTCAGCGCTGACTCGCAGGCATAGAGCGCCTCGCGCGCGGCCTTGTGCATGTCGGCAAGGCGAGGATCGGGCTCGCCCACGATGAATGTGCGCATCAGCGCCGCGTGATAGTGTCGATAGACACCCGCGAATTCGAGCGTCAGCATGTCGGACGGATCGAGATGGCGGCGGCCGGTGAAATACCGGCACATCAGCGCGCCGGGACCTGAGCCGATGATGAACTCGTTCGCCGGATCGTCACCGCCGCCGCTGAAAATGGCGCTTTGCATGGCGGCGAGAATGTCGCCTTCGAACGCTCCGGCCTTCGTCGTTTCTGCGGCCGCGTCGAGCGCGTCATCCGCCAATTCGGCAGCACGCTGGACATAGGCGAGTTCGGCCGGGCTCTTGACCACCCGCAGAAGGCTGACGAGATCGGACGCATCGTCGAGCTTGGCGAAGCCGTCGAGGGCGGCGCTCACCTGCAGCCATTTGCGCGCTGTGAGCCCGTAGGATTCGAGCTCCACGCCGAGCGTCCTGCCGGCAAGGCCACGTTCAGCGAGAATCGCCTTGAGGTCATCGGCGGGGTTTGCATTCTCGCGATCGACCCAGATGCGCACATCCTCGACGATGGAGGTGAAGCCTGCCTGAAGGCGATCCGCCGAGCGGGTAAGAAGCGTGATGCGGCCATCGGTCGTCAGCACCATGCACTGAAAATGCACATAGCCGAACGTATCGTAGCCCGTAAGGTAATACATGCTCTCCTGGCGGAACATGAGCAGCGCGGAAAGACCGCGCAGCTCCATGAGCGCTATGGCGGCGCGTTTGCGCTCTGCGAATTCGGTGAGATCGAAGTGAATGTGCAAGGGAGTGGAGGCCATGGTCGATCAGATCCTGCAGGAATGCCATTCTCACGCAGGATGGCATATGGCTATCTTTGGCTGTGCAAGCTTTGGCGCTTGATAGCGCAAAAACGGGAAATCGCATAAGAGCCTTGCGAAGAGAAGGGCCTTCATCGGTGATAAAACAGTTGACTGGCAGGCAAAGCTGTTGCATTCACCGCGCAATGTTTCGACAGGCCGTGATTTGAAGCCGTCAGGCGCGCCGAGTGCCAGACCTTTCCAAATCAAACGCTGTCTTGATCGACTGAGCATATAGTTTTGGTGGTCATGACCGTTTCCTTATCGGAAGCGGTCCTCTGCGTCGCTCAAGCGTCTCGGGTTCCAGGCCGGAACTTGTGATGCTTCTTATGCGTGGATCGGTCTTTCAAGGGCTATCGCCTCTTGGGAGCATAACGGCTTGGCGGAAACGCCGGGTCTGGTCAAAGAATTCAAGAGGGGCACGTATGCCGACAATCAGCCAGTTGATCCGCAAGCCGCGGTCAGCACAGAAAGCCCGGAACAAGGTTCCTGCGCTGAACGCCAGCCCGCAGAAGCGCGGCGTCTGCACGCGCGTCTATACGACGACGCCGAAGAAGCCGAACTCCGCAATGCGTAAGGTCGCGAAGGTTCGCCTGACCAACGGCTTTGAGGTTATCGGCTACATCCCTGGCGAAGGCCACAATTTGCAGGAGCACTCCGTGGTCATGATCCGCGGCGGCCGCGTGAAGGACCTTCCCGGCGTTCGCTACCACATCATCCGCGGCGTGCTCGATACGCAGGGTGTCAAGGACCGCAAGAAGCGCCGCTCGAAGTATGGCGCCAAACGTCCGAAGTAAGATTGGCGTCCGAAGTAAGATTGGTTTTTTGAGATCGTTCCACTGGTTGGCCATGTTTCCTGAAGAAACGGTTTTCCAGCGGCTTCCAATTCCGGAGTGAAGCATGTCCCGTCGTCACAGCGCTGAAAAGCGTGAAGTCATCCCAGATGCGAAGTTCCACGACATCGTCGTGACCAAGTTCATGAATTCGATCATGTACGAGGGCAAGAAGTCGGTCGCCGAGAATATCGTCTATGGCGCATTCGACATCATCGAGAACAAGCTGAAGGCCGACCCGCTGCCGATCTTCAAGACCGCGCTCGACAATGTTGCGCCTGCGATCGAAGTGCGTTCGCGCCGCGTCGGCGGCGCAACGTATCAGGTTCCTGTCGAGGTTCGGCTCGAGCGCCGCCAGGCTCTCGCCATTCGCTGGCTGATCACGGCCGCCCGCGGCCGCAATGACAAGACGATGGTCGAGCGCCTGTCGGCCGAGTTGATGGATGCGGCCAACAACCGCGGCAACGCGGTGAAGAAGCGCGAAGACACGCACCGGATGGCCGAGGCCAACCGCGCCTTCTCGCATTACCGCTGGTAGTCGAAATTCTAAGATCGAGACAGGACATCTAATGGCCCGCGAATACGCTCTTAAAGACTATCGTAACTTCGGCATCATGGCGCACATCGATGCTGGCAAGACGACGACGACCGAGCGCGTCCTTTACTACACAGGCAAGAGTCACAAAATCGGTGAAGTGCATGATGGCGCTGCAACCATGGACTTCATGGAGCAGGAGCAGGAGCGCGGCATCACGATCACGTCCGCCGCGACGACCGCGATCTGGAACGGCCATCGCCTGAACATCATCGACACGCCCGGCCACGTTGATTTCACGATCGAGGTCGAGCGCTCGCTGCGCGTGCTCGATGGCGCCGTCTGCGTTCTCGATTCGAACCAGGGCGTCGAGCCCCAGACCGAAACCGTCTGGCGCCAGGGCGACAAGTATCGCGTTCCCCGCATCGTGTTCTGCAACAAGATGGACAAGACCGGCGCGGACTTCTTCAAGTGCCTCGATGACATCGTGAAGCGCCTCGGCGCAAATCCGGTCGCGATCCAGTTGCCCATCGGCTCCGAAAACAACTTCAAGGGCATCGTTGATCTCGTTCGCATGAAGGGCGTGATCTGGGCTGAGGAATCGCTTGGTGCCAAGTTCGAGGATGTCGATATCCCGGCCGATCTCGTCGAGAAGGCCAAGGAATATCGTCTGAAGTTGATCGAGGCCGCCGTCGAACTCGACGATACGGTCATGGAAGCCTATCTCGAGGGCAACGAACCTGATGAAGCGACGCTGAAGCGCCTCATCCGTAAGGCCGTGCTCACGAGCGCGTTCTTCCCGGTCCTGTGCGGTTCCGCGTTCAAGAACAAGGGCGTGCAGCCGCTTCTCGACGCCGTCGTCGATTATCTGCCGTCGCCGCTCGATCGCGGTGCGATCTCTGGCATCGACTACAAGACGGAAGAAGAGGTCGTTCGCGAGCCATCCGACGATGCGCCGTTGTCGCTTCTTGCCTTCAAGATCATGGATGACCAGTTCGGCGTCCTCACCTTCGCCCGCGTCTATTCCGGCAAGCTCGAGAAGGGCGCAGCGCTGCTCAACTCGACGCGTGAGAAGAACGAGCGCGTCGGCCGCATGGTTCTCATGCACGCCAATGAGCGCAAGGAAATCTCGGAAGCGTTTGCAGGAGACATCATCGCGCTTGTCGGCATGAAGGATACCCGCACGGGCGATACGCTGTGCGATCCGAACAAGCCGGTCATTCTCGAGAAGATGGAGTTCCCCGAGCCCGTCATCGAGATGGCTGTCGAGCCGAAGTCGAAGGCCGATCAGGAGAAGATGGGTCTGGCGCTTGCCAAGCTCGCGATGGAGGATCCGTCCTTCCGCGTCTCCACCGACTCCGAGTCCGGCCAGACCCGCATCCGCGGCATGGGCGAACTTCATCTCGACATCAAGGTCGACATCCTGCGCCGCACGCACAAGATCGACGTCAATGTCGGTGCTCCGCAGGTCGCTTATCGCGAAAAGGTCTCGAAGAAGGTCGAAGTCGACTATACGCACAAGAAGCAGTCCGGCGGCACGGGCCAGTTTGCTCGCGTCAAGTTCACGGTCGAGCCGAACGAGCCGGGCGCGGGCTATCTGTTTGAGTCGAAGATCGTCGGCGGTACGGTTCCCAAGGAATATATTCCGGGCGTCGAAAAGGGCCTGGAATCGGTCCTCGGCTCCGGCGTGGTGATCGGCTTCCCAGTCGTCGACCTCAAGGTGACGCTGACGGACGGTGCCTATCACGAGGTCGACTCGAGCGCGATCGCGTTCGAAATCGCTTCGCGTCAGGCGCTTCGCGAGGCTCTGCAGAAGGGCAATTCCGTTCTGCTCGAGCCGATCATGAAGGTCGAGGTCGTGACCCCGGAAGACTACACGGGCTCGGTGATCGGGGATCTGAATTCCCGTCGCGGCCAGATCCAGGGTCAGGACATGCGCGGCAACGCCAACGTCATCAATGCGATGGTGCCGCTCGCCAACATGTTCGGCTACGTCAACAACCTTCGCTCGTTCTCTCAGGGACGTGCGAGCTACACGATGCAGTTCGACCACTACGAGCAGGTTCCGCCGAACGTTGCCGAAGAGGTCAAGGCGAAATACGCCTGAGTTCGAACGGATAGAGTTGAAGTTTCGGCCGGTCCGCGGCGCTTGCCACGGGCCGGAGAGTTGATCAAACCCAAGACGAAAACGCCCTCTGGGGTGACGTTTGAAGGAGTGCCGTCATGGCTAAGGAAAAGTTCAATCGTAACAAGCCGCATTGCAACATCGGCACCATCGGCCATGTTGACCACGGCAAGACGTCTCTGACCGCGGCAATCACCAAGGTGCTCGCTGAATCGGGCGGCGCGACCTTCACGGCCTACGACCAGATCGATAAGGCGCCGGAAGAAAAGGCCCGCGGCATCACCATCTCGACCGCTCACGTCGAGTACGAGACGGCCAACCGTCACTATGCTCACGTCGATTGCCCTGGCCACGCCGACTATGTGAAGAACATGATCACCGGCGCGGCCCAGATGGACGGCGCGATCCTCGTTGTCTCGTCGGCCGACGGCCCGATGCCCCAGACCCGCGAGCACATCCTGCTTGCCCGCCAGGTCGGCGTGCCTGCGCTCGTCGTGTTCATGAACAAGGTCGACATGGTCGATGACGAGGAGCTCCTCGAGCTCGTCGAGCTCGAAGTTCGCGAACTGCTCTCGAAGTACGAATTCCCCGGCGACGACATTCCGATCGTCAAGGGCTCGGCCCTGATGGCACTCGAGAACAAGCGTCCCGAGATCGGCCATGATGCCGTTCTCAAGTTGATGGCTGAAGTCGACCGTTACATCCCGCAGCCTGAGCGCCCGATCGACCTGCCGTTCCTGATGCCGGTCGAAGACGTGTTCTCGATCTCCGGCCGCGGTACGGTTGTCACCGGCCGCGTCGAGCGCGGCATCGTCAAGGTTGGCGAGGAAATCGAGATCGTCGGTCTGCGCGATACCGTCAAGACGACCGTCACCGGTGTCGAGATGTTCCGCAAGCTGCTCGATCAGGGCCAGGCCGGCGACAACATCGGCGCTCTGCTGCGTGGCACGAAGCGCGAAGACGTCGAGCGTGGCCAGGTTCTCTGCAAGCCGGGTTCGGTCAAGCCGCACAAGAAGTTCACGGCTGAGGCCTATATCCTCACCAAGGACGAAGGCGGCCGCCACACCCCGTTCTTCACCAACTATCGTCCGCAGTTCTACTTCCGCACGACGGACGTGACCGGCATCTGCGATCTGCCCGCCGGCACTGAGATGGTGATGCCTGGAGACAACATCTCCATGACCGTCAGCCTGATCACGCCGATCGCGATGGAAGAGAAGCTGCGCTTCGCTATCCGCGAGGGTGGCCGCACCGTTGGCGCAGGCGTCGTCGCCTCGATCATCGAGTAAATAATACGAACGATCGGAAGGCGCGCGGGTATCGCTCGCGCGCCTCTCTCTTTTCGATTTGAAGGGTAGGGGCTTGGCCCTTTAAGGAACTGAACCATGAGCGGACAGACGATCAGAATACGCCTCAAGGCGTTCGACCATCGGGTGCTTGATGCCTCGACCAAGGAGATCTGCTCCACGGCGAAGCGCACAGGCGCGCAGGTGCGCGGCCCGATTCCGCTGCCGACGCAGTTGGAGCGCTTCACGGTCAACCGTTCGCCGCACATCGACAAGAAGTCGCGCGAGCAATTTGAAATTCGCACCCACAAGCGGGTTCTCGACATCGTCGATCCGACCCCGCAGACGGTGGACGCACTCATGAAGCTTGATCTTGCCGCCGGCGTCGACGTCGAGATCAAGCTCTAGAATTGAAACTGAACCGGTCCCTCTACCCCGCGACGGGCATGGACCAGAGGATAGAACCATGCGCTCAGGCGTTATTGCACAGAAGGTCGGCATGACCCGCGTCTTCACGGACGCCGGCGAGCATGTGCCCGTCACCGTTTTGAAGCTAGACGGCTGTCAGGTCGTCGCTCACAAGACACCCGAGAAGGATGGCTACACCGCTATTCAGCTGGGCCTCGGCACCGCCAAGGTGAAGAACGTCTCGAAGGCCGTGCGCGGTCATTTCGCCGTGGCGAATGTCGAGCCGAAGCGCAAGGTCGCGGAATTCCGCGTCGATCAGGATGCGCTGCTTCCGGTCGGCGCCGAGATCACGGCGGATCATTTCGTCGTCGGCCAGTTCGTCGATGTCACGGGCACGACAACGGGTAAGGGTTTTGCCGGTGGTATGAAGCGCTGGAACTTCGGCGGTCTTCGCGCCACGCACGGTGTTTCGATCTCGCATCGCTCAATCGGTTCGACCGGCGGACGTCAGGATCCGGGCAAGACCTTCAAGAACAAGAAGATGCCTGGCCATATGGGTGTCGATCGCGTTACGACGCTGAACCTCAAAGTGGTCCAGCTCGATGTCGAGCGCGGTCTCGTCCTCGTCGAGGGTTCGGTTCCGGGCGTCAAGGGCGGCTGGATCTGTCTGCGCGATGCCATCAAGAAGCCGCTGCCGAAGGACGTTCCGATGCCCGGCAAATTCCGGCTTGCCGGCTCGACCGATGCTGCGTCTGCCGTCGAGACTCCCGAAGCCGCATCAGAAAACACGGAGGCGTGAGGATCATGAAGCTCGCCATTCACACGCTCGAAGGTACGGAAGCGGGTTCGGTCGATCTCAACGACCTGATCTACGGCCTCGAGCCCCGCACGGACATTCTCTACCGCTGCGTTCGCTGGCAGCTTGCCAAGCGCCAGCAGGGCACGCACCAGACGCAGGGCCGCGCGACGATCGCTCGCACGACCCGCAAGATCTACAAGCAGAAGGGCACGGGTTCGGCCCGTCACGGATCGGCCAAGGCGCCGCAGTTCCGCGGCGGTGGTCGCGCCTTCGGCCCGGTTTCGCGCTCGCATGAGCATGATCTGCCGAAGCGTGTTCGTGCGCTTGCGCTGAAGCATGCGCTTTCGTCCAAGGTGAAGGACAGCCAGCTGATCATCATCGATCAGGCCGAGCTGTCGAACCCCAAGACCAAGGAATTGCGAGAGCGTTTCGTGAAGCTCAATCTCAGCAATGCGCTGATCATCAGCGGCGCCGAGGTGCAGACCAACTTCGCACTCGCTGCCCGCAGCATTCCCAACATCGATGTCCTGCCGATCCAGGGCATCAACGTTTACGACATCCTGCGCCGCGAGAAGCTCGTGCTGACGCGCGCCGCCGTCGATGCGCTGGAGGCGCGCTTCAAATGACACTCGATCCGCGCCACTACGACGTGATCCTCGCCCCGGTGATTACCGAAAAGGCGACGATCCTGTCCGAACAGAACAAGGTCGTCTTCAAGGTTCAGAAGCTCGCGACGAAGCCGCAGATCAAGGATGCGGTTGAGAAGCTCTTCGATGTGAAGGTGAAATCGGTCAATACGCTGGTCCGCAAGGGCAAGGTAAAGGCTTTCCGTGGCCGTCTCGGCCAGCAATCCGACGTCAAGAAAGCGGTCGTGACCCTCGAAGAGGGTTTTTCGATCGACGTGACGACGGGTCTTTAAGGTCGGGAAACCAGAGACATGGCACTCAAGCAATTTCGTCCCATCACGCCGAGCCTTCGCCAGCTCGTGCTCGTGGACCGCAGCGAGCTATACAAGGGCAAGCCCGTCAAGGCATTGACGGTCGGCAAGTCGAGTTCAGGCGGCCGTAACAATACCGGTCGCGTCACCGTCCGTTTCCGCGGCGGCGGCCACAAGCAGAGCTATCGCCTCGTCGACTTCAAGCGTCGCGACCAGGCTGACAAGCCTGCGACCGTCGAACGTCTCGAGTATGATCCGAATCGCTCGGCCTTCATCGCGCTGTTGAAGTACGAGGATGGCACGCTCAGCTACATTCTCGCACCGCAGCGCCTTTCGGTCGGCGACACCGTGGTCGCCGGAGAGCAGGTCGACATCAAGCCCGGCAATGCAATGCCGTGCGGAAACATGCCGGTTGGCACGATCGTCCACAATATCGAATTAAAGATCGGCAAGGGTGGACAAATCGCCCGTTCTGCTGGTACATACGCGCAAATCGTTGGCCGCGACCAGGGTTACGTCATTATTCGTCTGAATTCAGGCGAGCAGCGACTGGTCCATGGCCAATGTTTCGCGTCTGTGGGCGCGGTTTCCAACCCAGACCACATGAACATTAATCTTGGTAAGGCTGGCCGCCAAAGGTGGCTCGGCCGCATGCCGCATAATCGCGGCGTGACCATGAACCCGATCGACCATCCTCACGGTGGTGGTGAGGGAAGAACGTCAGGTGGTCGCCATCCGGTGACCCCTTGGGGTAAGCCAACGAAGGGCAAGAAGACGCGCTCCAACAAGCGCACTGAAACCTTCATCATTTCGAGCCGGCATGACCGGAAGAAGAAGTAAGGGGAGCGCGATATGCCGCGTTCGGTTTGGAAAGGTCCGTTTATCGACGGATACCTTCTGAAGAAGGCAGAGGCCTCCAGGGCTTCTGGTCGTAACGAAGTGATCAAGATCTGGAGCCGTCGCTCCACGATCATCCCTCAGTTCGTCGGTCTTACCTTCGGCGTCTACAATGGCCAGAAGCACATTCCCGTGAATGTGTCCGAGGAAATGGTCGGTATGAAGTTCGGCGAGTTTGCGCCGACGCGTACCTTCTATGGCCATACCGCCGACAAGAAGGCGAAGAGGGGCTAGAGATGAGTCAGGTCGCTAATGTTCGGCGCGAAGCCGACAACGAAGCCAAGGCGATTGCCCGCAACCTGCGTATCAGCCCTCAGAAGCTGAACCTCGTCGCGCAGCTCATCCGCGGCAAGAAGGTCGATCGCGCTCTCGCCGATCTCGAGTTTTCGAAGAAGCGTATCGCCCGCGACGTCAAGAAGACGCTGGAAAGCGCCATCGCCAACGCCGAAAACAATCATGACCTCGACGTCGACCAGCTCGTCGTCAAGGAAGCGTTCGTCGGCAAGGCGCTGGTGATGAAGCGTTTCGCCGCCCGGGCCCGTGGCCGCGCCTCGCGGATCGAGAAGCCGTTTGCGCATCTCACCATCATCGTTCGCGAGAAAGAGGAGGCTGCATAATGGGTCAGAAGATCAATCCGACCGGCTTCCGCCTCGGCATCAACCGCACCTGGGACAGCCGCTGGTTCGCCAACTCCAAGGATTACGGCCGTCTCCTCCATGAGGATTTCGCCATCCGCTCGACGCTCATGAAGGAGCTCAAGCAGGCTGCGATTTCAAAGATCATCATCGAGCGTCCGCACAAGAAATGCCGCGTCACGATCTACTCGGCTCGGCCGGGCGTCGTTATCGGTAAGAAGGGCGCGGACATCGAGAAGCTGCGCAAGCTCGTCGGCAAGATGACGGCTTCGGAGGTCGCTCTCAACATCGTCGAAGTGCGCAAGCCCGAAATCGATGCAACCCTGGTTGCCGAGTCGATCGCCCAGCAGCTCGAGCGCCGCGTCGCGTTCCGCAGGGCCATGAAGCGCGCCGTTCAGTCGGCAATGCGCCTCGGCGCGGAAGGCATCCGCATCAACTGCTCGGGCCGTCTTGGCGGCGCCGAAATCGCGCGTCTCGAATGGTATCGCGAGGGCCGCGTGCCGTTGCATACGCTTCGCGCCGACATCGACTATGGCGTCGCCACGGCCCACACGGCCTATGGCACCAACGGCGTCAAGGTCTGGATTTTCAAAGGCGAGATCCTCGAACACGATCCGATGGCGCAGGACAAGCGCGCCAATGACGATCACCGTTCGCAGGGCCGCCGTTCGCCTGATGCTGCATAAGGCGGAGATGAACCATGCTACAGCCTAAGAAGACCAAGTTCCGCAAGCAGTTCAAGGGCCGCATTTCGGGTGCTGCCAAGGGCGGCTTCCAGCTCGATTTCGGCGAGTTCGGCCTCAAGGCTCTCGAGCCTGAGCGCGTCACCGCGCGTCAGATCGAGGCTGCCCGCCGTGCGCTGACGCGTCACATGAAGCGCGCCGGCCGTGTCTGGATCCGCGTGTTCCCGGATGTGCCGGTTTCGCAGAAGCCGACCGAAGTCCGTATGGGTAAGGGTAAGGGCGCACCTGAATACTGGGCAGCCAAGATCAAGCCCGGCCGCATCATGTTTGAGGTCGGCGGTGTTCCCGCAGACGTTGCGCGTGAATCGCTGGCTCTCGCCGCCGCCAAATTGCCGATCAAGACGCGCTTCATCCAGCGCATCGTAGAGTAAGGGAGACGTTATCAGATGAAATCGAAACAGCGTTTCGCCGACCTCAAGGTGATGACCGGTGATCAGCTCCAGGACGAGGTCCTGAAGCTCAAGAAAGAACAGTTCAACCTGCGTTTCCAGCGCGCCACCGGCCAGCTTGAAAATACAAGCCGGATTGACGTCATTCGCAAGGAAATCGCTCGCATCAAGACGCTCCAGACACAGAAGCTTGCTTCTGCCAGAACAGCGTAAGGGATAGAGATTATGCCAAAGCGCATTCTTTTGGGTGTCGTCGTCAGCGACAAGCAGGACAAGACGGTCGTCGTGAAGGTCGAGCGTCGCTTCACGCATCCGCTGCTGAAGAAGACGGTCCGCAAGACCAAGAATTATCACGCTCATGACGAGAGCAACAAGTTCAAGGCTGGTGACGAAGTCGCCATCCAGGAGTCGGCTCCGATCTCCAAGCTGAAAAGCTGGGTCGTGCTCGACAAGGCCGACGCTGTCGATCCAGCCAAGGCTGAAGCCTAATAGGTCCTGGGGCGGGAGACCGCCCCTTCAGGCGAAGTCCGGCGGGCAAGAGGCTCATCGGAAACCGATCTGAGAGAAAGGTTACGTAATGATTCAGATGCAGACGAATCTCGAGGTGGCGGATAACTCCGGCGCCCGCCGCGTGATGTGCATCAAGGTAATCGGCGGTTCCAAGCGGAAATACGCCGGCGTTGGTGACATCATCGTGGTTTCGATCAAGGAAGCCATTCCGCGCGGCCGCGTGAAGAAGGGCGACGTCATGAAGGCGGTCGTCGTGCGCACCGCCAAGGACATCCGGCGCGTCGATGGCTCGGTCATCCGCTTCGACAAGAACGCCGCCGTTCTGATCAACAATCAGAAAGAGCCAATCGGAACCCGCATCTTCGGGCCTGTGCCGCGCGAACTTCGCGGCAAGAACCACATGAAGATCATTTCGCTCGCGCCAGAGGTGCTTTGATGGCTGCCAAGATCAAAAAAGGCGACAAGGTCGTCGTTCTCTCCGGCCGCGATGCCGGCAAGTCGGGCGAAGTGCTTGAAGTGCGTCCGAGCGAGACTCGCGCCGTGGTGCGTGGCGTCAACCTCGTGAAGCGTCACACCAAGCAGAGCGCTCAAACCGAAGGCGGCATCATCTCCAAGGAAGCGGCCATCCACCTGTCCAACGTAGCCCTGGCCGATCCCAAGGACGGCAAGCCGACCCGTGTCGGCTTCAAGGTGCTCGCCGACGGCCGCAAGGTCCGCTTCGCCAAGCGTTCGGGAGATCTGATCGATGCTTGATTCACACACCTACGAGCCCAGGCTCAAGAAGATCTACCGCGACACCATCGTTCCGGCGATGATCAAGGAGTTCGGCTACAAGAACGCGCTCGAAGTGCCGCGCCTCGACAAGGTCGTCATCAACATGGGCGTTGGCGAAGCCGTCAACGATTCCAAGAAGGTGCAGGCCGCTGCCGCCGACCTCGCGCTGATCGCCGGCCAGAAGCCCGTTCTGACGAAGGCCCGCAAGGCTATCTCGAACTTCAAGGTTCGCGAGAACATGAACCTCGGCGCCAAGGTCACCTTGCGCAAGGCCAACATGTTCGAGTTCGTCGATCGCCTCGTGACGATCGCGCTACCGCGCGTTCGGGACTTCCGTGGCCTCAACGCCAAGTCGTTCGATGGCCGTGGCAACTTCGCCATGGGCGTCAAGGAACACATCGTCTTCCCCGAGATCAACTATGATCGCGTGGATCAGATCTGGGGCATGGACATCATCGTCTGCACGACAGCCAAGACCGATGACGAAGCCCGTGCGCTTTTGAAACTCTTCAACTTCCCGTTCCGGCAGTAAGCCGGGATCAATCGTGATCCTGGTTTAAACGCGGACACCAGAAGGAACTAGATCGTATGGCAAAGAAAAGCTCGATCGAAAAAAACAAGCATCGCGAGGCGCTGGTGAAGCAATTCTCCGCGCGTCGCAACCGCTTGAAAGCGATCGCCAAGGATGAATCGGTGACTTTTGAGGAGCGCTTTGCGGCCCGCCTCAAGCTCGCCGAACTGCCCCGCAACTCGGCTCCGAGCCGGGTGAAGAACCGTTGTGAAGTGTCCGGCCGTCCGCGCGCGTATTATCGCAAGCTGAAGATGAGCCGCATCGCGCTTCGCGAACTCGGCAACAAGGGGCTGATTCCAGGCCTCGTCAAGTCAAGCTGGTAAGGGGAGGGTATTCGATATGTCCATGACCGATCCTCTGGGCGATATGCTCACCCGCATCCGCAACGCGCAGATGCGCCGCAAGAACCGCGTTGCGACGCCTGGTTCCAAGCTGCGCGCCCGCGTTCTCGACGTTCTTCAGGATGAAGGCTACATTCGTGGCTATTCCGTCGCCGAGTTCGAGAACGGCCGTTCGGATTTCGAAATCGAATTGAAGTATTTCGACGGTGAACCCGTCATTCGGGAAATCGAGCGCGTCTCGAAGCCCGGCCGCCGCGTTTACGTCTCCGTCAACAACATGCCGCGCGTCGCCAATGGTCTTGGCATCACGATCGTCTCCACGCCGAAGGGCGTGATGGCCGATCATGCAGCGCGCGAGCAGAATGTTGGCGGCGAAGTCCTCTGCAAAGTCTTCTAACGAGCGAGAAAGGAAACCAACATGTCTCGTCTCGGAAAAATGGCCATCACGGTGCCTGGCGGCACGTCGGTTCGCGCCGAAGGGCAGACCATCATCGCCAAGGGCCCCAAGGGCGAACTGAAATACGTTGCGCATGACGATGTCGAAGTCGTTATCGAGGGTGCGTCGATCACGACGAAGCCACGCTCGGAAACGAAGCGCGCCAATATGATGTGGGGCACGACCCGTGCGCAGGTGAACAATATCGTCACCGGCGTCTCGACCGGTTTTGCCAAGAAGCTCGAGATCACCGGCGTCGGCTACAAGGCCAACGTCGCCGGCAAGGTGCTGCAACTCTCGCTCGGCTACAGCCACGAGGTGAACTACCCGATCCCGGCCGATATCACGGTCGTCACGCCGAAGCCGACGGAAATCCAGGTCTCCGGCATCGATCGTCAGAAGGTCGGTCAGGTCGCCGCCGAGATCCGTGAATTCCGCGGTCCTGAGCCCTATAAGGGCAAGGGCGTCAAATACGAGAACGAATTCATCTTCCGCAAGGAAGGCAAGAAGAAGTAAGGAACCGCGACCATGGCAAAGAATCTGGAAGTGCTGGGGCGTCGCAAGGCGCGCGTCCGCACCTCTCTCAAAGCCGTCGCCTATGGGCGTCCGCGGCTTTCCATCTTCCGTTCGAGCAAGCAGATCTACGCGCAGATCATCGATGATGAAAAGGGCGTGACTGTCGCGGCTGCGTCGAGCATCGACAAGGATGCAAAGGGCAAGCTGAAGACCGGCGCCGATGTTGAGGCCGCCAAGTTCGTCGGTCAGCTCGTCGCCGAGCGCGCCAAGAGCGCTGGCGTCACAAAGGTCGTGTTCGACCGCGGGGCCTATCTCTACCACGGCCGTGTGAAAGCGCTGGCCGACGGCGCCCGCGAAGGCGGGCTTGAATTCTGATCCGGTTCCTTCGGGGGCGGGTTCAAGAGCCGGCGCGTCACGCGCCGGTTTTGGCTTTCTACAAGGAAAGCCGATAGCGAGCATGGCTGGAGCCGGAAGGTGCGGCCAAGTTCAACGGAGCGAGCGGGCAGGTGGACAATCCTCTGCCTTCACCCGCGCAAGTAACGAAAGAAGGATTGCCTGATGGCAAGAGAACCAAGAGATCGTCGTGACGAGAAGGTCGACAGCGAATTCGTCGATCGCCTCGTCCATATCAACCGCGTCGCCAAGGTCGTGAAGGGCGGACGCCGCTTCGGGTTCGCGGCTCTCGTTGTCGTCGGCGACCAGAAGGGCCGCGTCGGCTTCGGCCACGGCAAGGCGCGCGAAGTGCCGGAAGCCATCCGCAAGGCGACCGAGAGCGCAAAGCGCACGCTTGTCCGCATTCCGCTGAAGGAAGGCCGTACGCTCCATCATGACGTGCTCGGCCGCCATGGCGCGGGCAAGGTCGTGCTCCGCGCAGCGCCTGCCGGAACCGGCATCATCGCCGGCGGCCCGATGCGCGCCGTGTTCGAGACGCTCGGCATGCAGGACGTCGTCGCGAAATCGCTTGGCTCGTCCAATCCCTACAACATGGTGCGCGCCACCTTCGATGCCTTGAAGCACGAAGACAGCCCCCGCACCGTCGCTGCCCGCCGCAGCCTCAAAGTGTCGACGCTTCAGGCGCGACGCGGCGATGCCGACGGCGCAAGCGCTGACGCATAAGGAGCATCGAGCGATGGCAAAATCTCCGAAGGCCGAAGCAGCGAAGATGCTGACGGTTGAGCAATATGGCAGCGTGATCCGCCGCCCTGGCGTTCAGAAGAAAATCCTGACCGGGCTTGGCCTCGGTCGTATCGGTTCGTCCAAGACGCTGCCCGACAATGAGTCGACGCGCGGGATGATCGCCAAGGTTGCGCACATGGTGCGCATCGTTGAAGCGTGAGGGTTGAGACATGAAACTCACCGATCTCAGGGATAATGAAGGCGCGACCGGCAACCGCATGCGCGTCGGCCGCGGTATCGGCTCCGGCAAGGGCAAGACCGGCGGGCGCGGCGTCAAGGGTCAGAAGGCCCGCACCGGCGTGCGGATCAAGGGCTTCGAGGGTGGCCAGATGCCTCTGCATCGTCGCCTTCCCAAGCGCGGCTTCACCAACATCCATGCGCTCGACCTTAACGAGGTCAACATCGGGCGCGTTCAGGAGGCCATCGAGGCCAAGAAGCTCGATGCATCGGCCGTCGTCACCGTCGAGGCGCTCGTCGCCGCTGGCGTGCTGTCGCGGGCTCGCGACGGCGTCAAGGTGCTCGGCAATGGCGAACTGAAGGCAAAGCTGGCCTTCGAGGTGTTTCATGCGTCGAAAGGCGCCGTGGAAGCCATCGAAAAGGCCGGAGGGTCGGTTAAGATCCTGCGCCAGGCCGAGGCGGCTTCCGCCTAAGGCCGCTTAAACGATTGATACATTGAACCCGCCGGTTATTCCGGCGGGTTTTTTGTTGATCTCTCAAAGACGCTTGCAACTTGACCGCCTTGGCCGATGCGGCGATACAGGCTGAAATAACAGGAGGACACCATGAGCGATAAATTCGACCGCCCGAAAGAGATCATCGAGTTTTGCCTGAAGCCCTCCGGCCTCGCACCGACGAGCAAGGAATATCGCGAGGTTTATGCCCGGCTCGAACACGTGATCAAGACGTATCAGTCTGAAATCCTGAAGGAAAAGAAGCCCGTCGCGATCGATTTCTCGCAGATGAAGACGATCACCATCAACGAGGACGCACACGGCCACGATTGAGTTCCCGATGCGCTCTCCCACGCCCGAAGGGCGCATCCGATCAATTATTGTTGACGTCGGTCCGGTGCTTGGCAGCCGATTGGGCGCGCGAGATGCCGCCAAAGCGATGATGGGGGCGGTGATAACCGTAGTGGTATCGATGGTGCCGCCGATAGTGTCGCCGGTATGGCCCGGGGTGTTGGCGAATGTCACGGTAAGGTGAAATCCCCGCGCCAACGGGCGCGGTCTCGTCGGCCGGTCCAGCACTGGCCGGCAACGGGCAGGTCGCGGCCAATAGCAGGGCTGCGACCGATAGTTTTGCAAAAAAATTGCGTCTTAGCGTCATGTCGATGGTCCTCGTAGCGGAGCTGCCGTCGGATGCTTAGCTGATGGTTTAGTTGATCAAGCCGGCAGTCCATTCGCGCATCAAAATGGAAAAGCGCGAGTGTGACCCCGCGCTTTTGCTCGAATTACTGATTGTTGGTATCGCTCTTCTTCTTCGCCGCGTTCTGTCCGGCTGGAACACCTGGCGTCGCTGTCTTCGCTGCGCCGTTCGAATAGGTGTATTCCGGGTCCTTACCATCCGTCGCCGGCACCTTCTGCGTGCTCTGCTTCGTGTAGACGTTCGGGCTGCCCGGGGTTGGCGACGGGTCCTTGCCATTCGTTGCCTGCGCAAACACCGGGGTTGCCGCCAGCGCGGACGAGATGACAATAGCACTTGTCAGATATTTGACAGAATTCATTTTGATCTCCTCAGATTATCAATGCTCCCATCAAGTCAACGTTGTGTATCAGAAACGGTTCCCATTTTTTCTAATGAATTTGATCCAGTCAGTCAGTTAACTTGGATAATCGCGGATATTCAAAAACGTAATCAAATACTTTGGATATTCCTTAGACGGACTGAAAGACGGGCTATTCTTCCGTCCGGCATTTTGGTCGTTCGACAGGTCTTTTGATTTTTCGCGATTCAAGGCCGGACTTTGTCCATTCTCCTTGATCGGCGTCTTGTGTCTGTCGACGGTGCCTGTCCGATCGGTGTTATCGATCACGCCTATGTTGCCCGGCGCGGCGGGGGCAGGCTTCGGCTGTGTGTTGATTTCCGATTGCGCAGCGGACGCCGCAGCTCCGATCACCAGAAAGGCGATGACGGGTATGGTGCGGATGAGCGTGTTCTCCACCGTATCCTCCTGTCATGCGGATGACCTGTGATGATATCCAATGACAAACGGCTTGGAATCGCGCTGGTTCCGCCTCGAAGCAGGTTCGACGCGCCTTGGACGCTGCCAGACGGCGCTTTCAAAAGGCTCCGGCCTACATTGCTCCTTGGAGATGTTTGCGTTAGTAGAGCCGTTTGCGGCAGGTCGGCCAGACGTCAGGCGTCAATTCCAAGATGGAGATGATTTTTGACGTTGACGCTTCATTCGACAGCTCAAGTGATCTAGGCAGGACCCACCAGCCCAATTACATTCCCTCAACGCTTTCCAGCGCGATCCGATCGAGGTCGCCAGCAGGTTAAACGACAATGGCATCGGCAGCCGAACAGCTCGCAGCGAATATCAATTTCAGTTCACTCGGAAAGGCCGAGGAACTGAAGAAACGTATCTGGTTCACGCTTGGCGCGTTGATCGTCGTGCGTCTCGGCACTTATATCCCGCTTCCCGGTATCAATCCGGCAGAATTCGCCAAGGTTTTCGGCAAGCAAGCTCAGGGCCTGCTTGGCTTGTTCCAGATGTTTTCCGGCGGGGCTGTCGGCCGCCATGCGATTTTCTCGCTCAACATCATGCCCTACATCTCGGCCTCGATCATCATTCAGTTGATGACGACGATCATTCCCTCCCTCGAAGCCCTCAAGAAAGAGGGCGAGGCGGGCCGCAGGGTGATGAACCAGTATACGCGCTATCTCACGCTCATTCTCGCGCTGTTCCAGTCCTACGGCATCGCGTTCGGCCTGCAGGCCAGCGGTGTGACAGACCCCGGACCGTTCTTCCTCGTCTCCAGCGTGATCACGTTGACCGGCGGCACGCTGTTCCTCATGTGGCTCGGAGAGCAGATCACGAGCCGCGGCGTCGGCAACGGCACCTCGCTCATCATCTTCGCCGGCATCGTCGCGGAACTGCCGGCGATGATCGCGGGTCTCCTCGAGCAGGGCAGGGTCGATTCCAGCAAGGCATTGCTCGTTCCGCTGCTGCTGATCGGCGCGGTCGGGCTCGTCGCCTTCATCGTTTTCATGGAGCGCGCACAGCGCCGCATCCTGATCAACTATCCAAAACGCCAGGTCGGCAACCGGGTCACGCAGGCGCAGTCTTCGTTCCTGCCGCTCAAGCTCAACACGGCCGGCGTCATTCCGCCGATCTTCGCATCCTCGCTTCTGCTCCTGCCGACGACAGCGCTTGGTTTTGCCAGCCAGGGCGGTGGGCCGGAGTGGCTCCAGACCGTCAACTTCTATCTCGGCCATGGCCGTCCGGCTTTCATGGTGCTCTACGCGGCGCTGATCATCTTCTTCGCCTTTTTCTACACGGCGATCGTGCTCAACCCGCAGGAAACAGCGGATAACCTGAAAAAGCAGGGCGGCTTCATTCCCGGCATCCGGCCTGGCGAGCGCACGGCTGAATTCATCGATAAGATATTGACGCGCATCACCGTGCTCGGCGCGCTCTACATCACCTTCGTCTGCCTCGTGCCCGAGCTCGCCTCATCCTTTGGTGCATCTTTGGCCTTTGGCGGCACATCGATCTTGATTGTTGTCAGTGTTACGATGGATACAGTAGCGCAGGTGCACGGATACCTGATGGCACACCAGTACCAGGGCCTCGTGAAGAAGGCCAAACTCAAAGGGAGCAAGCGTTGATGAGGTTAATCCTGCTCGGACCGCCGGGGGCTGGTAAGGGCACGCAGGCGCAAAGACTGGTCGATAAGTTCGGAATTCCGCAATTATCCACTGGAGACATGTTGCGCGCTGCCGTGGCGGCGAAAACTCCTGTAGGGCTGCAGGCCAAGGAGTTGATGGACGCAGGAAAGCTCGTTTCGGACGACATCGTCGTTGGCATCGTGAACGAGCGTACCAACGAGGCGGATGCGAGCAAGGGCTTCATTCTCGACGGTTTTCCACGCACCGTTCCGCAAGCCCGGGCGCTGGACGAAATGCTGGCCAAGAAGCACCTCAAGCTCGACGCTGTCGTCGAGTTGAAGGTGGACGAAAGCAAGCTCGTCAACCGCATCATCAAACGCGCTGAAGAGGCCAAGGCTGCAGGCCAGCCCGTGCGCAAGGATGATGATCCGGATGTGTTCAAGACGCGTCTCGCCGCCTACCATGAGCAGACGGCACCGCTCAGCGGCTATTATGCAAGCAAGGGCTCGCTGCGCACCGTTGATGGCATGATGAGCATGGATGACGTGACCTCGGCGCTCGTCGCCGTTCTGCAAGCCTGATCGCGGAAGGCTCGAGCCTGTCGGCTGCGATGCGAAATCCGACGCGCTTTTCAGCTTGACGACTCAGGTGTTGCTGGTCTAGTGACCATCAACCCGCGAGCAGGTATTCAACTGCGCGCCGATACGGCATTGCCCGCATCGACGCCAGTGTCCGGCCGGAGAGGCTGTCCCAGACATTCGCAAGAATTTCACGGCAGCGACCCCGGCCCTGATAAGCTGCCAAGAAACGGGCGCGTCGGCGCTCATTTCCAATCGTTAAGGGCGGCACTGCCGCTCACAGGAGAGATCAAAAGTGGCTCGTATTGCTGGCGTCAACATTCCGACCCAGAAGCGCGTGATTATCGCGCTCCGGTACATTCACGGCATCGGGCCGGTCAACGCGATTGAAATTTGCGACAAGGTCGGCATCCCGCATGATCGCCGTGTCAATCAGCTTTCCGATGCTGAAGTCCTCCAGATTCGCGAGACGATCGACCGCGACTATCTTGTCGAGGGCGATCTGCGCCGCGAAACGTCGACCAACATCAAGCGCCTGATGGACCTGGCTTGCTATCGCGGGCTTCGCCATCGCCGCGGTCTGCCGGTTCGCGGCCAGCGCACGCACACCAATGCGCGCACCCGCAAAGGCAAGCCGAAGGCAATCGCCGGCAAGAAGAAATAACAACGAATGGAGAGTGGCGATGGGCGAGCAGCCAATGTGTTGCTCACTTCTTCGCCATTTGCTGTAAATCCCGAGCGTCTGGCATCACGGACGCGCCTGAAGGACAGATAAGACATGGCCAAGGAAGCAACACGCGTCAAAAGGCGCGAACGTAAAAACATCGTGTCGGGCGTCGCCCATGTGAACGCCTCGTTCAACAACACGATGGTCACGATTACCGATGCGCAGGGCAATACGATCTCCTGGTCGTCTGCCGGCATGATGGGTTTCAAGGGCTCGCGCAAATCGACCCCCTATGCCGCTCAGATGGCGGCGGAAGATGCAGCGCGCAAGGCAGCTGAACACGGCATGCGCACGCTCGAGGTCGAGGTGACGGGTCCAGGATCGGGCCGTGAATCAGCACTCCGTGCATTGCAGGCTGCCGGCTTCCAGGTGACCTCGATCCGGGACGTGACGCCGATCCCGCACAATGGCTGCCGGCCGCGCAAGCGCCGCCGCGTCTGATTTGACACAAGTTCAAGGCAGGCTCCCGAATGGTCGGGGCCTGTCTGTTTTCGTTTCGTTGAAGGCCGCCTTTTCATGAGGCCGCCGCAGGACCTTAAAGGGGTTGGATCGTGATCCAGAAAAATTGGCAGGATCTCATCAAGCCGAACAAGCTCGAAGTATCGCCCGGCGACGATGCGCGGCGGGTCGCGACCGTCGTGGCCGAGCCGCTCGAGCGTGGCTTCGGCATGACGCTCGGCAATGCGCTGCGCCGCATTCTGCTGTCGTCGCTTCAGGGCGCGGCCGTCTCCGCCGTTCAGATCGATGGCGTGGTGCATGAGTTTTCGAGCATTCCTGGCGTTCGCGAGGACGTGACGGACATGGTGCTGAACATCAAGGACATCGCCATCCACATGGAGGCCGAGGGTCCGAAGCGTATGACGCTTCGCAAGACGGGCCCCGGCGTGGTGACGGCAGGTGACATTTCGACGGTCGGCGATGTCGAAATCCTCAACCCCGGCCTCGTGATCTGCAACCTCGATGACGGCGCTGAAATGCGCATGGAGTTCACTGTCAACACCGGCAAGGGTTATGTCTCGGCTGACAAGAACCGGCCCGAGGACGCGCCGATCGGCCTCATCCCGGTCGACAGCCTGTTCTCGCCGGTCAAGAAAGTGTCCTATCGCGTCGAGAACACCCGTGAAGGCCAGGTTCTCGACTATGACAAGCTGACGATGACGATCGAGACGAACGGCTCGGTCACGCCTGAGGATGCGCTCGCATATGCCGCGCGGATCCTGCAGGACCAGCTCAACATCTTCCTCAACTTCGAGGAGCCGAAGAAGGAAGAGGCGGCGCCGAGCATCCCGAAGCTTGCCTTCAATCCTGCCCTTCTCAAGAAGGTCGACGAACTGGAGCTTTCCGTCCGTTCGGCCAACTGCCTCAAGAACGACAACATCGTCTATATCGGCGATCTCATTCAGAAGTCGGAAGGCGAGATGCTGCGCACGCCGAATTTCGGCCGCAAGTCGCTCAACGAGATCAAGGAAGTGCTGGCGCAGATGGGCCTCCATCTCGGCATGGATATTCCCGGCTGGCCGCCGGAGAACATCGAAGACCTCGCCAAGCAGTTCGAAGAACACTACTAACCGATCATCAATCAGGCCGATCAGGCCGCGTCAAAAAAGAAGCAGGAGTGGGCCATGCGCCACGGATTTAGAGGCCGCCGGTTCGGCCGTCGTTCGGACCATCGCACAGCGATGTTCGCGAATTTGTGCCAGTCGCTCATTCAGCACGAGCAGATCGTGACGACGCTGCCGAAGGCGAAGGATCTTCGGCCCGTGATCGAGAAGCTCATCACGCTCGGCAAGCGCGGCGATCTTCATGCGCGCCGCCAGGCGATCGCGCAGATCAAGGACGTCGCACTGGTCAAGAAGCTGTTCGATGTCATCGGCCCGCGCTACAAGGACCGCAATGGCGGCTACACGCGCGTGCTGAAGGCCGGCTTCCGCTTCGGCGACAACGCGCCGCTCGCCGTGATCGAGATGGTCGATCGGGACGTCGATGCGAAGGGCGCCGTTGATCGTGCGCGCAATGAAGCCGCCGCCGAGACGCAGGCCGCTGCCGCCTGACGCTTCGCCGATACACGATACGGATATTCAAAGGGCGGCTTTCAGGTCGCCCTTTTTGTTTTGAAACGGTAACGCTCTATGACACCTGCCGCCCGCATCTCCTCGGCCATCGAGATCCTCGCTGATCTCGACCAGCGCAAACGCCCCGCTTCGGAAGCCCTGCGCGATTGGGGCCTCTCGCATCGCTTCGCTGGCTCGGGCGATCGTGCGGCGCTCGCAAGCCTCGTCTATGATGCGATGCGCAAACGCGCCTCCTCCGCCTGGATCATGGGTGGCGACACGCCACGGGCCGTCATGCTCTGTGCGCTGCGTGATGTGCGCGGCATGGATGTCGAGGCGATCGGCGCTCTATGCACCGGCGAGCGCTTCGACCCGGTTCCCCTTTCCGAGGATGAGCACGAGCGCCTTGCGAACGGAGCTCTCGATGGCGCGCCGGCGCACATTGTCGCCAATTATCCCGAATGGTTGGAGCCTGCGCTGGAGCACGCCTTCGGCGAGGGGCGCGTAGCGGAGCTTGAGGCCATGTGCAGGCGGGCACCGGTCGATCTGCGCGTCAACACGCTGAAAGCCATTCGCCCCGCCGCCTTGGCCGCGCTCTCCCACTTTAATCCGGAACCGACGCCACATTCACCGATCGGGCTGCGTGTGCCGGCACGCGCCGACGGCCGTGCGCCCTCGCTGCAAGCCGAACCGGCCTTCATCAAGGGTCTTGTCGAGGTTCAGGATGAGGGCTCGCAGCTCGTTTCGCTGCTCAGCGGCGTCAAGGCTGGCGATCAGGTGCTCGACCTCTGCGCTGGCGGTGGCGGCAAGTCGCTGGCGCTGGCGGCCATCATGAACAATAGGGGCCAGATTTTCGCCGCCGACAATGATGCTCGCCGGCTTGCGCCCATCCACGATCGCGTGACGCGGGCAGGGGTGCGCAACGTGCAGGTGCGCACGCCGCGCGGCAAGGCGATGGCGATCGACGACCTCAAGGACAAGATGGATGTGGTGCTCGTCGATGCGCCTTGCACGGGCACGGGCACCTGGCGGCGCAATCCTGACGCCAAATGGCGCATCCGTCCCGGCAGCCTCGATGCCCGCCTGAAGGATCAGCGCGAGGTGCTCGAGCTCGCGGCAGCATCTGTTCGCGTCGGCGGGCGGCTCGTTTACATCACCTGCTCGCTTCTGCCGGAGGAGAATGGCGACCAGGTCAAGGCGTTCCTGAACGGTGAGCATGATTTCGAGATCCTCGAGCCTGCCGTCATGGCCGACGAGGCCGGCCTCAGGCAACTCGGTTCCTATCTCGACCCATCCGGTCTTGGCCTGCTGCTCACGCCGCATCGCACCGGTACCGACGGGTTCTTCATCAGCGTGATGACACGGGTGAGCTAACGGCGTTCTCCGCCCGCGCTAATCCACATTTACTGTAACTACAAATGCAGTTATAGAATCGATGGGTTTTCAGTGGGACATTGAGAAAAGTCTGAACAACGAGGCCAAGCATGGCATTTCGTTTTTGCAGGCGGCTCAGATTTTTCGGAAAACCATTTTGAAAGCTGAAGATCGACGGCGCGACTATGGCGAGAGCCGGTTCATCGCTTTGGGCGAGTTCGACGGAGAAATCCTGAGTGTGGTCTTCACCGAACGCGATGGTGATGTCCGCATCATCTCGGCGTGGAAGGCAGGGAAACATGAACGCGAACGATACCGAAAAACCGTCCAGTCAGGTCAGGTTTGAAAATTTGGATGATTTGCCTTCTGCGCCACGTTTAAGCGAAGCCCTCAAGAATGTGAACGAGGCAGAGTTGAATCGGAGAGCGCTTAGTGATCCTGACGCAGGATCGATCCCTGACGGTTTTTGGGATCATGCGCAACTGGTTCAACCTGAAGGGACGGAGCAGATCACGCTTCGACTGCCACGCCGCGTGCTGCGGCACTTCAAGGCGACCGGAAAGGGCTATCAGACGCGCATCAGCGCCGTTCTTTCGAGCTACGTAGATTCGAGGATCAATAAAAAAAGATTTTAATCTTTGTAAAGTCGAATTATCTCAAATATTTTGGTATTTTCAAAGCCACGGACGATGAGCAATATGGATGCTATGTATCCTATGGATACTATAAGCTTGAAATTATTGAAGTCGTTGCTAAAATCGCTGTTGAAGTCGCCGCTATTGATTGTCGTATTAAGAATAAATAGACCAGATCCAATTTCAATGACGCCGAACAATCGAATAAAATTTATTTTGAAAATCGTTAGTATGACTGCAGCAACAACGCTGATAAATACGAAATACGCATGATCAATATTCATAGTCACAGACAATTGCCCGTCATCGCCGCTTCCCTCGCGCCATCCGCTTCTTGTGGCCTTCGCTCGCCCGCGCTCTATCCGGCTTGACGATAGCGCCCCTGCGCCGTGCGCCGCCGCCTTTCACAAACCGTCCTTCCGAAATCATCTCGAAGCGCAGCGCACCCGCCACTGGCAAGGCCTCGACAAGTTTGACGCGCACCTGATCTCCCAGCCTGAAGCTCTCTCCGCTGCGCTCGCCGATCAGCGCGTGGGCGCTCTCATCATGCCGGAAATAGTCCGTGCCGAGCGTGCTTGCCGGAATAAAACCGTCCGCGCCCGTTGTCGCCAGCCGCACGAACAGGCCGGCGCGGGTCACGCCCGTCACGCGGCCATCGAAGCTCGCACCGACCTGGTCGGCGAGAAACGAGGCAACCAGCCGGTCGATCGTCTCGCGCTCGGCCGCCATGGCGCGCCGCTCCGCCGCGGAAATCTTCTCGCCGATGTCCTTGAGCTGATCGAGCGTCACATCCGGCAGGCCATCCTTGCCGAGCTTGCAGGCCCGAATCAGCGCGCGATGGACGATAAGGTCGGCATAGCGGCGGATGGGTGAGGTGAAATGCGCGTAGCGGCGCAGATTGAGACCGAAATGCCCGATGTTCTCCGGCGAATACACAGCCTGACTCTGTGAACGCAGCACCACTTCGTTGACCAATGGCGCGTTCTCGGTCTCCTGCACGCGGGCGAGGATGCGATTGAACAGGGCCGGGCGCACATTGCCGCCTTTAGAAAGATCGATCTGGATCGTCTGCAGGAACTCCCGCAGCGAGTTCATCTTTTCGAGGCTCGGCTCGTCATGGATGCGGTACATGAGAAGCTGGCGTTGTTTTTCCAGAGTCTCTGCCGCACAGACATTGGCGAGGATCATGAACTCCTCGATCAGCCTCATCGAATCGAGGCGCTCAGGCACATAGACGTCGCGGATCGTGCCGTCCTCGTTGAGGCGCAGCTTGCGTTCGGGTAGATCGAGATCGAGCGGCTCGCGCCCGGCCCGCGCCTTTTTAAGGGCGTCATAGGCGCCCCAGAGCGGCTTGATGACCTGGGTGAGGATGGGCGAGGTGATGTCGTCCGTAATGCCGTCCATGGCGCTCTGCGCCTGCGCATAGGCGAGCTTGGCGGCGGAGCGCATCATGATGCGGTGGAAGCTGTGGCTCTTCTTCTGGCCGTTGCGGTCGATGATCACCTGAACGGCGATGGCGGGCCGGTCTTCCAGAGGGCGGAGCGAACAGAGATCGTTCGAGATGCGCTCCGGCAGCATGGGCACCACACGATCAGGAAAGTAGACCGAGTTGCCACGCTCCAGCGCCTCCTTGTCGAGCCGTGAGCCAGGCTTCACATAGGCCGCCACATCGGCGATCGCGATGGAGAGGATGAAGCCGCCGGGATTGTCGGGGCTGAGGTCGATCTCGGCATGGACCGCGTCGTCATGGTCTTTCGCGTCCGGCGGATCGATGGTGATGAGCGGGAGATGCCGCCAGTCCTCGCGGCCGTCGCTCCCTGCCGTTGCCAGTGTCACTGGCCTTGCGGCATCGGCCTCGCTCAGCACCGCCGGCGGGAAGACATGCGGAATCATGTGCGTGTGAATGGCGATCATGCTGACCGCGCGCTCGGATTTGATCGAGCCAAGGCGCTCGCGCACTTTTGCCTGCCTCAGGCCGAAACGGTTGGCGAGCGTCGTCTCCACGGCGACGAGGTCGCCATCCTCCGCGCCGTTCTCGTCGCCAGGCGAAATGAGAAGCTCTCGGCCCTGCGCCTTCTTGTCCACAGGCGCGACGCGGCCGCCGCCCTTGCCGTCCTTGTCGGCCCGGAAGACGCCCAGCACCTGGTCCTTCTTCTTGGCGAGCAGCTTCACGAAGCGTCCGGCATAGGCCGGATCGCGCTCGCCGGTCTCCTCTATGCGCAGCAGCACCCTGTCGCCGAGACCGGGGGCAGGGCCGTCCATCTTGCGCCGCGGCACATGCACAAGAATGCGCGGCGGCGGGCCGAATTCCTGCGTGTCCCAATCCACCGGGATCGCGAAGAAATCGCCATCCGCATCGCGCGTCGTGATGTCGGCGGCCGTGATCGACGGCAATCGTCCGGGCCGAACCAGCGCGTTGCGGTTGCGTGCGACGAGCCCTTCGCCCTGGAGATCCTTGATCATGCGCTTCAGCTCGATCCGGCCGGCAGCATTGACGCCGAAGGCACGCGCGATCTCACGCTTGCCGACTCTGCCCTGCGCGCTGCCGAGAAAGGTGAGGACTTCGTCGCGCGTCGGGAGAGGGCGGACGTCCGGATTTTTGGGCGTTCTGGGCAATCCATGCTCGCTAGCGTTCGCCGATCGGGCCTATGTCGTTGTTGCATGAAACAGTGCGCGCAAGAAAGCGCGATCGTCGGTCTCGAGGGTGAAGCGCACAGCAAAACGCCGCTTCACATGATGAAGTGGCGAATTTCCAGCTCCTTTTCAAGAACATTTACTTTGCCAGCTAAATTACTGAAATATAATGACATTTTTTTGATGCGGGTTTCGCTGGAAAGGTAACTTCCGTTTAATTTGCTGCATGCCAAGTGCCTCCGTCGATCCTCCACCGGAGCGCTTTTCGTGACATTCTCGCGGACGTCAAAACTCAAGATTCTGGTTCTCTGCCTCTCCGCCAGCGTGATCATCACGGCGGCGTGCGCGCTCGTTCAGACGTCTCTCGACCAGGGCCGTTCGAGGCGAAGTGACGCCATCTGGGCGAGCGTTGCGGAAGCCAATTCAATCTCCGCGCAGATTGAACGCGTCGTGAACGATTCGCTGGTCGCCTATACGGGCGATGAAAGCGACGCCAAGGCGAATTTCGCGAGGCTCGAACGCAGCCTCGACAGGCTATCCGAAGCCTCAGGGCCTTTCCTTCAGAACGTCGAAACGTTTGCCGCTTCGGAAACCGCGCTGCGGCTCAAGGCAAGCTTGAAGGATTTCCTCGATTACCAGCGCGACACGGCAGCGATGGGCGTGAAGTTCTCGCTGAAATCCGCGCTCGTGCAGGCGACCGATGAAGCGACGATCCGCAGCAGGACTGCGATGCAGACTGCGATCGCGGCTTTCCGCGCAAGCCGCGAGGCGAACCTCGAAGCCGAGCAGGCCGCCAACGCGGCTGCAAGGCAGAACGCGATCGTCGTGCTGTCGCTGGTGCCGATCATCAGCCTCATCGTTGGCGTGGTTGCGGCGGGCTGGTTTGCAAAACGCCATATCGCTCGACCGGCCGAAACAATCGGGCAGGCCCTGCGGCGGCTCGCCGATGACGAGATCGACCATGCGGTTCCGCTGCTCGGCCGCGGCGACGAGTTCGGCGACATGGCCCGCTCGGTCGATACCTTGCGGACGGCACTGCACCAGAAACGACAGACGGATGAGCTGGTGCGGGTGAAGTCCCGTTTTGAAATCGAGCGGGCGGAGCGCGTCACGGGCGCAATCAGCGGCTTCGAAGCCCGCCTTGGCACGCTGATGCGCGATCTTTCCACCTCTTACGAGCGGATGCACACGGTAGCCGCCTCGATCGTCGGCAACACACGGCAGACCCTGCGATCGGCCGGTGTCGCCTTTCGCGGGGCCGGGCAGGCGACGGCCGACATCGCTCATGCATCCGCCAGCGCGGAACAGTTGACGGCGGCTGCCTTCGGGATCGAACAGCAGGTCGACCGCGCCAATGCGATCGCCGCGACGGCGCGCAACGAGGTCGAACAGACCAACATCGCCGTCTCGTCATTGTCGATGGCGGCCGAGGAAATCGGCAACATCGTCGATCTCATCTCGAACATCGCGTCGCAGACAAACCTTCTTGCACTCAATGCGACGATCGAAGCGGCCCGCGCCGGCGAAGCGGGGCGGGGTTTCTCGGTCGTCGCCTCGGAAGTCAAGCAACTGGCGCAGCAGACCTCCAATGCGACGCGCGAAATATCGGCGCAGATTGCGGCGGTGCAGCGGGCGACAGACGGCACGGTGAGCGCAATCGGCGCGATCGGACTGACGATCCAGGAAATGGGCGCCGTCTCGGACGCCATCCTTGCCGCTGTCACCGAACAGAAACAGGCGAGCGCAGACATCGCCAAGGGCATCGCCAGCGCTTCGGATCAGGCGCGCGCCGCCGCCGAGAACATTTCGAGCGTCGAACAGGCGACCGGCGAGAGCGGCCAGCTTGCGAACGAGGTCGTCCGCGCCGCCAAGGCTATCGAGGACCACGCAAGACAACTCGACAGCGAACTCACCCAATTGCTGGCAACGGTTCAGGCTGCCTGATCGGCCCTCGGCGTGAGATGGGTGTCGTTGAAGCCGCTTTGCAGCTTCAGGCCATAGCCAACGAGGCGGTCGAAGGCGATATGGGCGATCCAGATCAGCGCGATACCGGCCCATAGCGGAGAAGCAAGAGCTTTCGCGCCAACGAACACCGCGGCGGGCGTCACGTAGCTGTGGCCAAGATTGTAGACATGGGCACCGACGCGCGCGTTCTTGAGATAGCCGAGCATGAACACGTCCGGCACGAAGAACAGCAGCGCGAAGAGGAGCCAGCCTGAACCGATGAGCGCATAAGCGGTCGTCGCGGCAGCGAGCACGATCGCGGCTTCGGCTCGCAGAATGATGAGAACCGGACGATTCGGTCTGTCGATCGTCTGGGCCTCGAGGTCGATGAGCGGACTATGATCGGCGACGGACATGGGGATTGTCTCCTTGAATGCTGGTGACGTCGGCGTCAGAAAATCCAGGCGACAAGCGCCTCGACGCGGATGTGGGTGATGAAGCTCATGACAGCGAGATTGATGAGGGCTGACGCCGCCGCCGAGATGATGAACCGGAAGGTCGGCGCCTTGCGCAGGCCGCCGATGACGGTGCGCGCCTTCAAGGCTGTTGCTCCGAACGTGCGCGAAATCTGATGCGGTCTGCCGGCTGCGCCAAAATCGGCCGCTGCGAGGTTGGAAAGGCTGTGGTCGAGGCTGGACATTGAGGCGCTCCGGGAAGGACGTTGTCTTGTGAACCGATCAATCGTTGAATTCACGCCTCGACACAATTGTTCATAAACGTTCATCGGCTTATACATTTTTGATGAATGGCAAAGCGCTCTCCTGGGATCTTGTCGCCGCGTTTCTCGCCGTGATCCGAGAAGGGAGCCTTTCGGGCGCGGCGCGCCGTCTCGACGCCGCGCAGCCAACCGTGCGGCGTCAGATCGAGGCCTTGGAAGAAGCGGTCGGCGTCGCTTTGTTCACGCGCGGTCCGAGCGGCCTGCTGCCTTCCGCCACGAGCCTGACGCTCATTCCCTATGCCGAGGAGATGGAGGCCTCGGCAGCCGCTTTCGCGCGGGCGGCGTCGGCCGATCCGAAGAGCGAGGAAGGCACGATCCGCATCACCTGCAGCGAGATTTACGGCGTGGAAATCCTTCCGCCGATTCTCGCGCAGCTTCGCCGCGTCTATCCGCGGCTTTCGATGGAGGTGACGGCGACGGACCGGACGGAGGATCTCCTGAAGCGGGAGGCCGACATTGCGGTGCGGATCGTGAGGCCGGTGCAGGGCTCGCTGATCGCAAGGCAGGTCGATGCAATCCCGCTGGGCTTTTTCGCCACCGCGGATTTCCTGGCGACGCGGCCGCGGCCGTCGAGTTATGAAGATATCGTCGAGAACTTCGATTTCATCAGCAGCGACCGGGACCAGACGCTGGCGCGCGGTCTCGAAATCCTCGGAATGGCGCATCCCAAGCGGCTGGTCTATCGATCGGACAGCGTGTTGGTGCAGCTCGCGGCAATCCGCGCCGGCATCGGTATCGGCATCTGCAACGTGAACATCGGCACCGCGTCGGGCCTTGTCCGCCTGCTGCCCGAGCTCACGACGAACCTTGAATGCTGGGTCGTCATGCATGAGGACATGAAGCGCATCCGGCGCATCAAGATGGTGTTCGACCATCTCGTCGCGGCGCTGACCAAGGCGCGGACGCAGGCGCGAGAGGCTTAGCTCGCCGCCGCCGTCTTGGCAGGGGCCTTGCCGGCGGCGGATTTTTTGACCGATGCCTTCTTGGCTGGTGCCTTCTTGGCGGAAGCGCTTTTGGCCGGCGGTTTCTTCGTCGCCGGCTTCTTGCCGCCACCCGCCTCGACCTTGGCCAGCAGGAACGCAACCGCCTGATCGAGCGTCACGGTCTCAGGCGCGGTCGCCTTCGGCAGGGTCGCATTTATCTTGCCCCAGTTGACATAAGGCCCGTACTTGCCGTCGCGAACCGTGATCGCGCCGCCATCCGGATGATCGCCAAGGACGCGGCCAGCCGGAACCGCGCCAGCGGCGCGTCCGAACCTGCCGCGCGGGCCGGCGGTCTCCTTCGTGACGATGAGATCGACCGCGCGATTGAGCCCGATGGTCAGGACATCCTCATCCGCACCGATATTCGCATAGGTCTTGCCGTGCTGGACATAGGGTCCGTATTTGCCGAGCGAGGCGAGGATCGGCTCGCCCGTCTCTGGATGCAGGCCGACGGTGCGCGGCAGAGACAGCAGCTGCAGCGCCTTGGCGAGATCGACCTCGGCGGGCCGTACGCCCTTCGGCACGCTCTGGCGCTTCGGCTTATCGCCCTCGCCGAGTTGCACATAGGGGCCGAAGCGGCCATCCCGCAGCGTGACCTCGAGCTTCGTGTCGGGATCGACCCCGAGCATCTTGATTCCATTGCCGCCCTCGCCCGCCGGAGTGGCCCCGTCGGCGCCCTCCGCAGGTTTGGCGAACGGGCGCGTATAGCGGCATTCCGGATAGTTCGTGCAGCCGATGAACGGGCCCGTCTTGCTGAGCTTCAGCGACAACACGCCGGTGCCGCAGCGCGGGCAGGCGCGCGGATTGCCACCATCCGCCTTGGCCGGGAAGATGTGCGGCTCCAGCAGGTCGTTGAGCGCGTTGAGCACCTCGGTCGTGCGCAACTCCTTGGTACCATCGATGGCGGCGGAAAAATCGCGCCAGAAATCGCGAAGAACTTCTTTCCAGTCGATCTCGTGATTCGAGATGCGGTCGAGCTGGTTTTCGAGGTCTGCCGTGAAATCATACTCGACGTAGCGTTTGAAGAAGCTCTCGAGGAAGGCGGTGACGAGGCGGCCCTTGTCTTCTCCGATCAGCCGCTTCTTGTCGATGCTGACATATTCACGGTCGACGAGCACGGCGATGGTCGCGGCATAGGTGGACGGCCGGCCGATGCCGAGCTCCTCCATGCGTTTCACGAGGCTCGCTTCGGTATAGCGCGGCGGCGGCTCGGTGAAGTGCTGCGTACTGACGATCTCGCGCTTCTGCAAAGCGTCGCCGACGGACATCGCCGGCAGCCGGGCGCTATCTTCGTCGCCGGCGTCGTCGTCCCGACTTTCGGTGTAGAGCGTCAGGAAGCCGTCGAACTTGACGACCTGTCCCGTGGCGCGCAGCTCGAGCACGCGCCCGCCGGCCAGCGCCTCGATATCGACCGTAGTGCGCTCGAATTCAGCCGTCTCCATCTGGCTCGCGACCGTACGCTTCCAGATGAGGTCGTAAAGCCGGGCGGCTTCCGGGTCCAAAAAGCGGCGGACCTTGTCGGGCGAGCGGTAGACATCGGTCGGCCGGATCGCCTCATGCGCCTCCTGTGCGTTCTTCGCTTTCGTGGAATAGGCGCGCGGCACCTTCGGCAGATATTTTTCGCCGATGTCGGAGCCGATGTAGCGGCGGACCGCAGCCACCGCCTCGCCGGCCATCTGCACGCCGTCCGTCCGCATATAGGTGATGAGGCCGACCGTCTCGCCGCCGATCTCGACACCCTCATAGAGCTTCTGCGCAATCCGCATCGTCTGCGCCGGGGCGATGCCGAGCTTGCGGCTTGCCTCCTGCTGCAAGGTGGAGGTCGTGAAGGGCGGGTAGGGGTGGCGCTTGGCCGGTTTTGCCTCGACGCCGGTGACCCTGAAGGTGGCGACCTCAAGCGCCGAGCGGAAGGCCTTGGCCTCCGCTTCGGTGCCGACATCGAGACGGGCGATCTTCTTGCCATCCGCGCCGACGAGCCGCGCTTCGAACGTTTCGGCCTTGGGCGTCGCGAGCGTTGCTGCGAGCGACCAGTATTCGCGCTTGACGAACTTCTCGATCTCCATCTCGCGGTCGCAGACGATGCGCAGCGCGACGGACTGCACGCGTCCGGCCGAGCGCGAGCCGGGGAGCTTCCGCCAGAGGACGGGCGAGAGACGGAAACCCACGAGGTAGTCGAGCGCTCGCCGCGCGAGATACGCGTCGACAAGCGCCTGGTCGATGTCGCGCGGCTCGGCCATCGCCTGCAGCACGGCCTGCTTGGTGATCGCGTTGAACGTCACCCGCTGGACCGAGACGTCCTTCAGCGCCTTCTTCTGGCGCAGGATTTCGAGAAGATGCCACGAGATCGCCTCGCCTTCGCGATCGGGGTCGGTCGCGAGAATGACGTGGCCCTGGTCCTTCACCATTTTGGCGATGTCGGACATGCGCTTCGAGGACTTGCCGTCAAGCTCCCAGACCATCGCGAAATCGGCCTCCGGGTCAACGGAGCCGTCCTTCGACGGCAGGTCGCGGACGTGCCCATAGCTTGCAACGACGTCGTAGTTGGAGCCGAGATATTTGTTGATGGTCTTCGCTTTTGACGGCGATTCCACGATAACGACAGTCATTACAGACCTTTGCAACGCGAATGATCAGGCGGCGGGCAGGCCCTTGAGGCTGACCGGCGACTGACGGAAACAGGAATGCGGCATGCGCCCGCCCGCGCCTCGACGACGCGAAAACTGTTGGAAGATCGGCACGCTGTCAAATGCTCATCTATGGTCTGCGGGCTGGAGTGGCAAGTCGACACATGATATCGCCCGACGAACACATAATCGTCGGGGGAGAAACCATGTCCGTCCAGTCCGCCATCAAGCGCCTCACGTCGGTCGACATAGCGAAGATGAAAGGCGGCACGCCGATCGTGGCGCTGACCGCCTACCATGCCCACACGGCGCGCATGGTGGATGGGCTGGCCGAGGTGATCCTCGTCGGCGACAGCCTCGGGATGGTCATGCATGGGCTCGAGACGACCGTACCCGTGACCATGGATATGATGATCCTTCAGGGGCACGCCGTGATGCGGGGCTCGAGCCGATCGCTCGTCGTCGTCGACATGCCGTTCGGCTCCTATGAGGAAAGCCGCGAGCAGGCCTTTCGCAACGCGGCGCGCATCATGAAGGAAACCCATTGCGGCGCGGTGAAGCTCGAGGGCGGCGCACACATGGCCGAGACGATCCGCTTCATGGTCGAACGCGGCATTCCCGTCATGGGCCATGTCGGCCTCACGCCCCAGAGCATCAACACGCTCGGCAGCTTTCGCGCTCAGGGACGGCAGGAATCGGAGTGGGCAAAGTTCGTCGACGACGCCAGGGCGGTCTCCGAGGCGGGCGCCTTCGCCGTCGTGATCGAGGCGGTGGCCGAGCCGCTTGGCGCGAAGATCACGCAGGAAATCTCCGCGCCGA
>JAIELD010000022.1 GCA_019753285.1 Beijerinckiaceae bacterium
CTTCCTGCGCGGCATCCCCGCCGGGCGCGCCGAGGTTCTGGACATCCAGCCCGGCGTGATCCCCGGCACGATCCCGGCCGCCGACCAGTGGGACGAGACCGGCTTCAACATCCGCCGCTTCGAGCCGCCGCGCCTCGGCCCCGGCTTCGCGGCGGATGACGTGCCGGACGCGGTCGTCAAGATCGTCGACGTCTTCAAGGCCGCCCGGACTGGCGACGAAAGTTTCATGGACACGTATCGCCGCATCGGCGTCGAACCTTTCAAGGAAGCACTTTATGACGCTCATTGACGATACCGGCTTCGTCGCTGACGAATGGCAGCGCATCGAGGGCGATGCCGCGCCCCAGCGCCTCGAAAAGACGATCTGGCCATTGGCGCGGCTCGACGAGGCGCTGGCAACAGGCGTGGCTGATATCGGCGTCAACGTGCCGAACACGACAAAGCCCGCCGATCTTGTGCCTTATTTCGACAGGCTTTCGCTGATCTCAATCGCCTTTCCGGCCTTCAACGACGGGCGCGGCTTCAGCATCGCCAAGGGTCTTCGGCTCGCGGGCTTCAAGGGCGAACTGCGCGTCTTCGGCCCGTTGATCGCCGATCAATACCCTCATGCACGCGCCTGCGGCTTCGACACGGTCGAGGTGCCGGACGATCTCTCCACCCGCCAGCCCGCCGCGCAATGGCGGGCTGCGCTCCATTCGCTTTCGCTCGCCTATCAGCGGGGATACGGACGGGGCGTCAACATTCTCGACCAGCGGCGGAAGGCACGGGCTGCCAGTGCCGTTCAGCCGCCGCGTTACGGACGCGCCGGAGTTGCCTGATGCTCGACAGTCCCACTCGCGAGGCGCCGGCGGATCAGGTGGGCCATGAAGCCATCGCTGATCGGCTGAACGCCATCGCGGCAAGCCTGACGCTCGGCGAACGCCTGCTTGCGATCGCTGATGCCGTCAAGGACCGTATCGTGCTGACGACGAGCTTCGGCATCGAGGATCAGGCCATCACCCACGCCATCGCCAGTGCCGGCATCGAGACGATCGAACTCGTGACCCTCGACACCGGCCGGCTGTTTCCCGAGACATACGCGCTCTGGGCCGAGACGCAGAACCGCTACGGCCTACCTATCAAGCCATTCTTCCCATCGAGCGCCGGGCTGGAGAAGCTCATCGCCGCCGATGGCCCGGACGGCTTCTATCGCTCGATCGAGACGCGCAAAAATTGCTGCCACATTCGCAAGGTCGAGCCGCTCGCCCGTGCGCTCGCCGGCGCGAAAGGCTGGATCACCGGCTTGCGCGGCGATCAATCGGAAGCGCGCGCCACGGTCGCCTTCGCCCATTACGATCCTGAGCGCGGCATGATCAAGTTCAATCCGCTGTTCGACTGGACGCGCGATCGCGTGGCGGACTTCACCCGCGCGGCAAATGTGCCTATAAACCCACTGCATGCCGAAGGTTTTGTCTCGATCGGCTGTGCGCCCTGCACCCGCGCAATCCGGCCAGGCGAGCCGGAACGCGCCGGACGCTGGTGGTGGGAGGATGAGGCGAACAAGGAGTGCGGCCTCCACGTCAACGCCGAAGGCAAGCTCGTGCGCGGTCCCGCGCCGGGGTCGAAGACCGAGGCACGGAAAGAACTGTTCCTATGACGCGCGTCCTCACGCATCTCGACCGGCTCGAGGCGGAAAGCATCCACATCTTCAGGGAAGTCGCCTCGGAAGCGGCGAATCCGGTGTTCCTCTATTCGATCGGCAAGGATTCGGCTGTGATGCTGCACCTTGCGATGAAGGCGTTCTACCCGGCAAAGCCGCCCTTCCCGCTGCTCCACGTCGATACGACCTGGAAGTTCAAGGAGATGATCGCCTTCCGAGACGCCAGGGTGAAGGAACTCGGGCTCGACCTCATCGTGCACACCAATCAGGAAGGGCTGGCGCAGGGCATCAACCCGTTCACGCATGGCTCGCGCCTGCACACCGACATCATGAAGACCGAGGCGCTGAAGCAGGCGCTCGACAAATACGGCTTCGACGCGGCATTCGGCGGCGCGCGGCGCGACGAGGAGAAATCCCGCGCCAAGGAGCGCGTCCTCTCCTTCCGAACCAAAGAGCATCGCTGGGATCCGAAGAACCAGCGACCCGAGTTCTGGCGGCTCTACAATACCCGCAAGGCGCCGGGCGAGAGTTTCCGCGCCTTTCCGCTGTCGAACTGGACCGAGTACGACGTGTGGGACTACATCGTCCGCGAGAACATTCCGGTGGTGCCGCTCTATTTCGCCAAGCCGCGGCCGATCGTCGAGCGCGACGGCGCGCTCATCATGGTGGATGACGACAGGATGCCGCTTCTGCCGGACGAAGCGCCGCAAATGCGCTCCGTGCGCTTCCGGACGCTCGGCTGCTATCCCTTGACCGGAGCCGTCGAAAGCCGGGCCTCCACGCTCGCGGACGTGATCGCGGAGATGCGGGACAGCAATACCTCCGAGCGTCAGGGACGCATCATCGACAAGGATGGCGCAGGCTCAATGGAGCAGAAGAAGCAGGAAGGGTATTTCTGACGTGAGCAACGCTGTCATTCAGGCGAGCGAGCCTCACTCCGCCGCGCTGGCCGCCATTGCAGAGAAGAGCCTGCTGCGCTTCATCACCTGCGGCTCGGTCGATGACGGCAAGTCGACGCTGATCGGCCGCATGCTCTACGAGGCCGGCCTCGTGCCGGAGGACCAGCTCGAAACGCTCGTCTCGGAGTCGCGCAAGCATGGCACGAACGGCGACAAGCTCGACTTTTCGCTGCTCGTCGACGGCCTTGCCGCCGAGCGTGAACAGGGCATCACGATCGATGTCGCCTATCGCTATTTCTCGACCGCCCGCCGCAAGTTCATCGTCGCGGACACGCCGGGCCATGAACAATACACCCGCAACATGGCGACCGGCGCATCGACCGCCGATCTTGCCATCCTGCTGGTGGACGCGCGCAAGGGCCTGCTGACGCAGACCCGCCGGCACAGCCTCATCGTCTCGATGCTCGGCGTCAAGCACGTGATCCTCGCAGTCAACAAGATGGATCTCGTCGAATACTCGCCCTTCATCTTCAACGCGATCGAGAGCGAGTTCCGCGCTTTCGCTGCCGGGCTCGGCTTTGCGAGCATCGCCTGCATCCCCGTCTCGGCTCGCGAAGGCGACAACGTCGTCAAACCGAGCGCCGCGATGAGCTGGCACAAAGGCGCGCCCCTGCTCTCGCTGCTGGAGACGATCGAGACAAGCGGGACCGAGGGCGCAAAGCCGTTCCGCCTGCCCGTACAATGGGTCAATCGGCCGAATCTCGACTTCCGCGGCTTTTCCGGCTTCGTGGCCAGCGGCGCGATCAGGCCCGGCGACCGCGTGAGGGCGCTGCCGAGCGGCGTCGAAAGCACGGTCGAGCGGATCGTCACCTATGATGGCGATCTTGGCGAAGCCATAGCCGGCCAGTCGATCACCCTGACGCTGAACGACGAAATAGACATTTCACGTGGCGACGTGTTGAGCGGCGTCGATGAGCCACCGCAGGTCGCAAGCGCCTTGAGGGCGCGCATCCTCTGGCTGTCGCAGCAGCCTCTGGCACCCGGCCGCGTCTATGTGCTGAAGATCGGCCCGCGGGCGGTCGTGGCCACGTTGTCGGTGCCGGAAACGGTGATCGACATCAACACCGGCCGCTCGGCGTCGAAGCCGACGCTGGCGCTCAACGAAATCGGCGTCGCGACCGTCTCCCTCGACCGCGCGGTCGCCTTCGACACCTATCAGCAGAGCCGCGAGACAGGCGGCTTCATCCTGATCGACCGCATCAGCAACGACACGGTCGCGATGGGGCTAATCGAGGCCGGGGTCGCGCCTTCGGCCGCCGGGCGCAGCGGCACCGGCTATCCCGCCTCTGACGGCAGCCTTGGCAGTCTCGAAGGCATTTCCGCGCCGGAAGGCGGGCTCTCGGCGCTCATCGTCGAACCTCGTGAACTGCCCTGGCGCAGCTTCGCCAAAGCCGTGTCCTGGCGTATCACCGGCAGCATCGACACCTTCGTTCTCGCACTCGTGTTCAGTGGCAGCGTCTCGCTTGCCGCCGCCATCGGCGGAACGGAGGTTCTGACCAAGATCGTGCTCTATTATCTACACGAGCGGCTTTGGGGCAGGCTGAAGATCGGTCTCAGGCGCGAGTGAGCCTCACGCTAGGAACTGCTTCAGGTTGATCGCTTCGTCCGCCGCCGCCTCGGCCGGAATGGACGCGCCCGAGCCGATCAGCTTGCGCCCGAGCATGTGGTCGCCGGCCCGATTGACCGAGTCGATCCCGATGACCTTCGCCCCGCGATAATAAAACACAGAGAATTGCCGCGTCTCGGGGCTGCCGCGCATGACGAGCCGGTCATGCCCGAGGCTGAACCCGACCATCTGCAGCTTCAACTCGTACTGGTCGCTCCAGAACCACGGCACTGCCGCATATGTCTGGTCCCTGCCCATGATGTTGGCGGCCGCGCAGCGCGCCTGATCGACGGCGTTCTGCACGGACTCGATCCGCATGCGCATGTCGGCGAACGGGTTGTGGTGCTGCACGCAATCGCCAATCGCGTAGATATCGGGGTCGTTCGTGCGCAAATGGGCGTCGACCTCGATGCCGCCACGGCAATCGAGCCCGGCCGCGCTGGCGATTTCGTCATTGGCCTCCACGCCGATGCCGACGACGACCATTTGCGCCGGAAAGGAGCGTCCGTCGGCGGTCTCGACGGCATCGACGCGTCCGTTCGATCCGCGGATCGCCGCGACGGCCGCGTCGAAGACGATTTCCACGCCCTCGGCGCGATGCACGGAGGCGAAAAACTCGGACACGACAGGCGCGACCGCCCGCGCCATCAATCGGGACTGGCCTTCGAGCACCGTGACGGTCTTGCCAAGACGCCGCGCCACCGCCGCGAATTCGAGACCGATGAACCCGCCGCCAATGACGACAGCCGAACGAACGGCGCCGAGCCGCGCCTTGATCTCGTCTGCATCGGCGAGCGAGCGCACATAGAACACCCCGTCGAGCTCCGCCCCCGGCACGGCGAGACGGCGCGGCCTCGTTCCGGTCGCGAACACCAGCGTGTCGTAGCCGCGCCGGCTGCCGTCGCTGAGGCCGACCTGCCTGGCGCTTCGGTCGAGCGACGTCACCCGAACGCCCGTCACGAGGTCGACGCCCGTCTCGCGGTACCAGTCCGGCTGGCGCAGGAACAGCCCTTCGCGATCCTGCTTGCCAAGCAGATAGGCTTTGGAGAGCGGCGGGCGCTGATAGGGCGGCAGGGGTTCATCGCCGACGAGGCGGATCGGCCCGTCATGGCCTTCGCCGCGCAGGGAATGGGCGAGCTGGCAGGCTGCCTGCCCGCCGCCGGCGATGAGGATGGAGCGCTTCATGCGGAAGGACGGCCCGTTGGAAAGCTCTCGGGCGGGTGAACGGTCATTGGACGAGATAAAAGCAAACATCGGCGAAATCAATGCGCACCGAATCGGCCTTGACGGCCGGTCCCGGAGATTTTTTCGTTGCGCAGCCGCGGCAAGTATTGCTTGATGCGGCCAAGGTTTGCGGCCATTTCGGACCGCCCACCAACCCCCGGGGGAAATATATGTCCTTAAAACGTCGTCAATTCATCACCACGGCCGGCATCGGCGCATTGGGTGCCGCCATCGCCTCCCCGGCGATCGCGCAGTCGGCTCCGGAAATCAAATGGCGCCTCGCCTCCAGCTTTCCAAAGTCGCTCGACACGCTGTTTGGCGGCGCGGAGCTGTTCGCCAGGACGGTCGCCGAGGCGACCGACAACAAGTTCCAGATTCAGGTCTTCGGTCCCGGCGAGATCGCGCCGGCGTTTGGCGTCGTCGATGCCGTGCAGAGCGGCCAGATCGAGATGTTTCAGACGGCCTTCTATTATTTCTGGGGCAAGGACCCGACCTTCTGTTTCGGCACCGCCGTGCCCTTCGGCCTCAATGCGCGCCAGAGCAACGCCTTCATGTATCAGGGCGGCGGCATCGACCTCTTCAACGACTTCCTGAAGGCCTACAACATCATTGCCTATCCGGGCGGCAACACCGGAACGCAGATGGGCGGCTGGTTCCGCAAGGAGATCAACACCGTCGCCGACCTCAACGGCCTCAAGATGCGCACCGCCGGCTTTGCCGGCGCGGTCCTCTCGAAGATGGGCGTGGTTCCGACGTCCGTTCCCGGTGCCGATATATACCCCTCGCTCGAGAAGGGAACGATCGATGCGGCCGAGTGGGTCGGCCCTTATGACGACATCAAGCTCGGCTTCAACAAGGTCGCGCCCTACTACTACTATCCAGGCTGGTGGGAAGGCAGCGCGATGCTGCATCTCGGCATCAACCTCGACAAGTTCAACGCCCTGCCGAAGAACTACCAGGCGATCCTCAAATCTGCCGCGGCCTACGCCAATGGCGACGTGATGGCGCGTTACGACGCACTGAACCCCGCGGCCCTCAAGCAGCTCATCACCTCCGGCACAAAACTGCGCGCTTTCCCGCAGCCCGTGATGGAGGCAAGCTACAAGGCGGCGCAGGAGACCTACGCCGAGATCAACGCGAAGAACCCAACCTTCAAGAAGATCTACGACGCCTACATGGCGTTCCGGGATGACGAATATCTCTGGTGGCAGGTCGCCGAGTACAACTACGACAACTTCATGATCCGCCGTCCGAAATAAGGCCGCGGGCCGCATCGAAAAAAGCCCCGTTTCGCCGGGGCTTTTTTATGGTCAGAACTTCAGCGGCGGCGGCTCTTCTGCGCCGCCCGGAGGCGCAAGATTCTTGAGCTGCTCCTCGTACTGCTGCTTGTCCAGCTTTGTCTCGCCGGATTTATAGACGAGCACCATCGCCGGAAACAGGATGACCAAAGCCACCATGATGACCTGGATCACCACGAACGGAATTGCGCCCATGTAGATCTGGCCAGTCGTGACCGGCGCGGTCTGCTTGCCGCTCACCCTGTCGATATACGGCACGCTTGGCGCGACCGAGCGCAGATAGAACAATGCGAAGCCGAATGGCGGATGCATGAACGACGTCTGCAGATTGACGCCCAGCATCACGCCAAACCAGATCAGATCGATGCCGAGCTTGTCGGCTGCGGGCGCCAGCAGCGGAATGATGATGAAGGCGAGCTCGAAGAAATCGAGAAAGAAGGCAAGCACGAACACCAGCGCGTTGACGACGATCAGAAAGCCGATCTTGCCGCCGGGAAGCGAGGTGAGAAGGTGCTCGACCCAGACATGGCCGTTGACGCCGTAGAAGGTGAGCGAAAAGACCCGCGCGCCGATCAGGATGAACAGCACGAAGCAGGAGAGCTTGGCGGTGCTGTCCATCGCCTGCTTGAGCAGATCGAGCGACAACCTTCGTTTGGCGAGCGCCAGCAGCAGCGCGCCGGTCGCTCCCATCGCACCACCCTCGGTCGGCGTGGCGATGCCGACAAAGATGGTGCCGAGAACGAGAAAGATCAGCGCGAGAGGCGGGATGAGCGCAATGATCACGCGCTCGGTGATGTCGGTCATCAGCCCGACGCCGGTCGCACGATTGAGGATCGCGAGCAGATACAGGACAGCGATGGCCGCAAAGCCGCCCCATACCGCCGCATTGTCAGGCTGCATGGCTGGAAACCTGCGTGCGATGACGATGTAGAACGCATAGCCGAGCGCCGCCATCGCGCCGAACATGGCTGCCGTATTGAGGCGTGGCGAAGCGCCTGTGCGGGCAAGGCCGCTGCCGAGCAGCCGCCAGCCGAACGCGACGATCGACAAGACGGCCGAGAGCGCCCATTGCTTGTCGGACGGCAGTTGCGGGATCGACAGGCCGAGCAGCGGCGCGAGCTCGGTCGCTGCCCAGATGAGACAATAGAAGAACACGACGCCGAAAACGAGCAGGCCGAAGACGGTGACGAGCGCCTGCCGCGTCGCCTTGGCCGCATCCTCGTTGACGAGGCGTGCTTCCGGCGGCAGCGCCGGCGCAGCCTTGGGATTGAACCAGTTCACGAGGATGACGTAGAGCGCGTAGAGCATCGTGAGGACAAGGCCGGGGATGAAGGCACCCTTGTACATGTCGCCGACCGATCGCCCGAGTTGGTCCGCCATCACGATGAGGACGAGCGAGGGTGGGATGATCTGCGCCAGCGTGCCGGATGCCGCGATGACGCCGGCTGCCAGCCTGCGGTCATAGCCGTAGCGCAGCATGATGGGCAGCGAGATGAGGCCCATCGAGATCACCGAGGCCGCCACGACACCCGTCGTCGCCGCGAGCAGCGCGCCGACGAAGATGACGGCGAAGGCGAGCCCGCCGCGCAGCGAGCCGAAGAGCTGGCCGATCGTGTCGAGCAGGTCCTCCGCCATCCCGGAGCGCTCGAGGATGAGGCCCATGAGCGTGAAGAACGGCACGGCCAGCAGCGTCTCGTTGTTCATGATGCCGAAGATGCGGTCCGGCATCACGCCGAGCAGCGGCCAGTCGAGACTGATTGAGCCTGCCGACAGCGGCGCAAGCTCGACGCCGATCACGAAGTAAACGAGCCCTACCGCCGCGAGCGAGAACGCCACCGGATAGCCCAGAAGCAGGAAGGCGAACAGCGACACGAACATGATCGGCGCTAGATTTTGGGCGATGAAAGCTGACATGGAAAGCCTATGGGCGAATGGTCGCTGGAGCGCTCAGAAGGGGTGCGGGCCGATATCAGGATGCGCCATGCGCAGAAGGCTTGGCATGCGGGTCGGCGATCAGGCCTTTCATCACGGCGACGCGCTTGATGATCTCGGAGATGCCCTGAAGCGCGAGCAGCGCGAAGCCGAGCGGCACGAGCAGTTTTGCCGGCCAGAGCGCGAGGCCGCCGGCGCTCGGCGACATCTCACCCGATTGGAACGAGCGGAGGAAAAACGGCAGGCTCAGCCAGAGCATGAGCAGGCAGAGCGGCAGCAGGAACAGAAAATGGCCGATGAGATCGATGACGTTGCGGGTGCGTTGCGACAGGCGCGCGCTGACGATATCGATGCGGATATGCTCGTTGGCTTTCAGCGTGTAACCCGCGCCGAGCAGGAAGACGGCGCCGAACAGATACCATTGCGTCTCAAGCCAGGCGTTCGAGCTTTTATTCAGCCCGTAGCGTGCGAGGGCGTTGATGGATGAAACGAGAACCGCCGCGAGCACCAGCCAGCCAGTCATCTTGCCGATCCGCTCGTTGAAGCCGTCGATCAGCCGACTGATACCCAGCAAGCCAGACATTGTTCTCTCCCCACTCGGCTTCGTTCATCTTTTTTGCCGACGAAGGAGCCGTCGGCGATGTTGGAAGCAATCGACCGTTTTTCCCCGCTCGGCGATCAGACGAGCGTGTCGCTCCAGACAGCACGGCCGCGCTTGGAGAGCGGGAGCCCATGACCGTCGGCACCGTTGACGCATCGGCTATACACGGGTTTTTCGGGCTTTGGCTATAGCACGTTGAGCTTGCGGCCACGATTGTAGAGCGCAAACGGCACACCGGAGAGCAGCACGTCGAAATAGCCCTCGTTCTGGAAATGCCCGTTCAATTGGAGACGCGGAAGCGCATAGATGTATTCGGCATGCTCGGCGAACAGCACGCCCGGCCGCTTCGTCACTGCGGATTCGAGCCCGACGGATGCGGCGAGGTAGAAATCGCGCATGCTGGCCGAGGCGCGATCGCCGAACGGATAGGAAAAGTGCCGCACATCGCGGTGCAGCATGTCCTCCAGCACCTGCCGGCTCTTGCCGATCTCGCGGCGCGCGAAGGTATAATCATGCTTGGCGAGGATCGGATAGGTCATGGTCTGCGCGCCGATGCTGGCCAGCGGCTCGCTGGCAAGCGTCTTGACCTCTTCGCTTGTCATGCAGAGCTGGTTGACGTTCGCGAAGGTGTCGACGCCGGCCTGCTGCGCCAGCTCCGATACGACACGCTGCAATTGCGCTTCTGGGCCCTTGCGCAGCAGCCGCACCAGTTTGGTAAAGGCCTTCTGCTTTTCCTGCGGCGTGTTGCAGACCGCCTCGAAGCGAAAATCGTGCCCGCTGATTGTGATCGCCCCGAGCTTCTCGATCGCCATTTCGAGATCGACCCACCAGAGCATCGAGGTCCGCTGCATGAAGCCCGGCGTGGCGAAGCTCGTGAACGGCGCCTTGTGGCGTTTGAAGATCGGCAGCGCGAACTCGACGAGATCGCGGTAGCCGCCATCGACGGTGATCGCCAGGAACGGCCGCGTCGAGGCCGTGTCACGCAGTCGCTCCGGCACGTCGTCGAGCGCGATGAGATCGTAGCCGCGCAGCTTGCTGACGGAGAGGCAGCGGTCGAGAAACTCCGGCGTGATCTCGAAACAGCGGTTGGGGGCGAAGGGCCGCTCCTCCCAGGGCCGCACATGGTTGATCATCAGGATCGCACCGAGGCCGCGCGCCGAAGGTGACATCAGGTAGTGCAGCTTCGTTGCCGAAAGCGTCGCCAATACAAACTTGAAAATCTCGTAACGCATGTGGTCAACGCATCCAACAAGGTCTGTCTGACGCAACAATACAATCAGTTCCTTGAGGATTGGTTCAGATGGAGGCGCGCCTGGCTCGGCGGGGCGGCGTATCGTTAAAAGGAAAATCCAGGTGATTTATCCCGGTCGCTGCCTATAGTGCGGGCATGATGAAGAGATTTAACTGGTGAAACTCAGCCCGGGCTCCATTCAGGCGCGTCTCGTGCTCCTGACCCTTGCCGCCCTGGTCCCGGCCTTCCTCGTCATCATCTTCAACGATTATCGCCTCAGCGCCGCCCGCAGGGTCGAGGTGCAGGAGCTTGCGCTGCGCAGCGCCTTGCAATCGACCGCCGAGATCGAGCGCCTGACGGACAGCATCAAGAGCCTGTTCGCAGCGATTTCTCTCGTGTCCGAAATACGCAATGGCGAGCGCGAGGCCTGCAGCCGCTATCTGTCTGACCTCCTCCCGAGCACGCCGTTCCTGAAAAGCATTCGCGTCATGGATGCCGAGGCGACCACCGCCTGTGCTTCTTCGGGCGCGGTCAACGAGACGCCGTTCGACGCAGCCTTCGTCAAGCAGGCACTCAACACGAGCGACATCATTCTCGGCGTCTATTCGGTTGGCCCCGATGCTGGAAAACCGGTGCTGCCGATCGCCATGGCGACGAGCCAGCGCGTTGCGGCAAAGCCGGTCGTCGTCGCCGCCGAACTCGATCTGAGCTGGCTGGGCGATCAGCTCCGCAACCGCATGCCGCCCGGCGGATCGCTCACCATCGCAGATCGCAACGGCGTCATCCTGTCGCGAAATCCACTGCCGGAGCGCTTCCTCGGGACGAAGATCCCTGATGAGTTCATGCGGCTGGTGACGGCGGCGTCACCCGGCTCGATCGAGGTTCTGAGCCAGGACGGCACGCCGCGCATCCTCGGCTACGTGCCGATCACCGTTCCGCCGATCGGTCTTTATGTCAGCGCCGGACTGTCGGAGGAGGCGAGTTTCCACGCGTTGACGCGGTCGAACCGCATCAGCGCCCTTATCGCCGCTTTCGGCGCGATCCTCGCGCTGCTGTCGAGCTGGATCGCCGGCAAGCTGATCTTCACAAAGCCGCTCAGCATCATCACGCGAACGATGGACCGCTGGCGCAGCGGCGATGAGAGCGCACGGACGGGATTCAGGAACGAGGATAGCGAGATAGAAGGGCTTGGCGTCCAGCTCGACCGAACGATGGATGAGTTCATCGAGCAGAAGAACCGCAACGCCGTACTGTCCCAGGAGCTGGCCCATCGCGTCAAGAACACGCTCGCGATCATCCAGGCCATCGCCCGCTTCACATTCGCGAAGCCCGAGCGGGGCAAAGAGGCGCTGGACGATTTCACCTCGCGCATCCAGGCCATGGGCAAGGCGCATGAAGTGCTGATGCGGGAACAATGGTCGAGCGCGCCGCTGATGGCCGTCATGCGCGAGGCGCTCCAGCCTCTCGTGCGGGACTTTACCCAGATCGAGTGTGATGGGCCGGAGCTCACCCTCGGCCCGAAGCATGCGCTCGCCATGACGATGGTGCTGCACGAACTCTGCACCAACGCGATGAAATACGGAGCGCTGAGCACGCCGGAAGGGCGCGTCTCGATCCGGTGGACCGCCGAGCCGACGGACGACGCCGTTGTTCTCCTCTGGCGCGAACAGGGCGGTCCGCCTGTCTCTCCGCCTGCCCATCTCGGCTTCGGCAGCACGCTCATCAAACGGGGCTTCGGCAGCGAGTTCGACGGCGTGACGTTGAGCTATCCGCCCGAGGGCGCAACATGCGAAATTCGCTGGCGGATGAGCGCAGCCGCCCATTGAGCGTTGGCGGTAAAGGCCGAGGGGAGCCGAGCCTCAAGCCGTCCATGCCGCAGTTCCGTCAAATGACGCGCGAAAGCCGGTTCGAACACCGCTGGAACGAGACACGGCGGTCATGGAGCCGCCTCAACTCGACCGTGAACGGATGCTTCCTTCACCAAACGCGGAACCGATAAATCGGTTGACTTGGCGGAAGCTCTGCCGGGATTGTCCATTGAAGAACTTGGCACCCGCGAAGGATGAAGGCAGGCATTGAGCGCACGCACCCAGCAGGAAAGCCCTGATCGTCGACAGGCGGCGACGACCGTGCTGCGCCTCGACGGCGTGCACCTCTCCTATGGCACGCATGTCGCGCTCGACGGCGTCTCTCTGGACCTCGCCGCACCCGAAATCTTCGTCCTGATGGGTCCGAACGGGGCAGGCAAAAGTTCGCTGATCAAGGTTCTGACGGGTGCGCTGCTGCCGAGCCGGGGCGGGGCGGTCAGGCTCGGCCAGCTGGCCGGCGCGCGCGCCGCCGTCGGCCTCGTGCCGCAGGACATCGCGCTCTATTCCTGGCTGACCGCGCACGAGAACTGCCTCGCCTTCGCGCGCATCGCCGGGGCCGGTCTTACCGAGGCGCGCCGCCTCAGCGCGCGGGCCCTCGCGCTGACGCATTGTGAGGACATCGCAGACACGCCGGTCGCCCGCCTCTCCGGCGGGTTCAAGCGACGCGTCAACATCGCGGCCGCGCTGGCGAGCGCACCAGCCATGCTGATTCTCGACGAGCCGACGGTCGGCGTCGATCTCGATGCCAAGCGCACCATCTGGCAGACCTTGCTGACATTGAAGGAACTCGGCACGGGCGTCGTCGTCGTCACGCATGATTTTGCCGAAGCGGACACGCTCGCCGACCGCGTCGGCTTCCTCGATCGAGGCCGTCTCGTGCGGCAGGGCAACCCCGCCGCACTGCTCGACGACCTTCTCGGCGGCAAGAAGGCGATCGACCTCGTGCTGGCGCGCGCGCCGAATGCACGAGAGGCCGAGACGCTGCGATCGATGAGCCTTGCCGCGACGCGGGTCGACACCCTCTGGACGACCTTCCATGCCATCGAGGACTGGAATGTCGGCGCGTTCGCCGCGACCTTCGAGTCGAGAGGCTTTGCGATCCGTGAACTGCGGCTGCGCGATCCTGGCGTCGAGGTGCTCTACTCCCATTACTGCAATGGCGGATCAGCGGCGTGATCCTCATTTCGGCATGGGTCATGCTGCTTGCGACCATGCGCGACCGTGCGGCGCTCATCATGGCGTTCGTGCTGCCGCCGCTTCTCTTCATCGTCTTCGCCTCGATCTTCGCCGGCGCAAGCGGCAAGGATCTGAAGCTGAAGCTCGGCCTGCTCGACGCCACGCATGCGCCGACGGCCCTGCGCCTCGTCGAGGCACTGCGGCAGGAGCGGACCATCCGCCTCATCGAATTGCCGTCAGGCGATGCACGTGACATGGCCGCACTCGTCGAGCGCGGCGCAGCGGATGTCGGGATCGTCATTCGCGGCGAGCTTGATCAGAGGCCTGATCAAGGCCCGCCTCCGGTCGTCATCGTCGAGAGTCCGGCACGGCCTCTTGCGAGCCTCATCGGCATCGGCGCGCTGCAGCGCGCGCTCAGCGAGAAACTGCCCGATGTGGCGCTTGCGCGGATCCTTGGCGATGTCGAAGCCTCGGGAGCGATCGGCAGGGAGGATCGGGACGCGCTCACCAGCGCGATCAAGGACGAGACAGCCAGCCGCTCGGGCGTCGGCGTGCGCATCTCGCCGCTATTCGAGCGGTTGACGGCTGAGAGCGGGGGCGGTGCCCGCAATGGCAACGTGCTCTATTATGCAGGCGCCGTGACAGCCATCTTCCTGTTGTTCGGGGCCGTGCATGGCGGTCTGACGCTGGTCGACGAACGCCGCGGCGGCATCGCCGACCGGTTGATGATCAGCCGCGCGAATTTCGCCGCGCTCGTCCTCGGCAAGTTTCTCTTCCTCGTGGCGCAGGGGGCCATCCAGGCCGCGATCGTCTATGCGACGGCCTATCTCGTCTATGATGCAAGCGTCCCGCTCTCGTCGCTCGGCGTCTGGTTCGTGGCGTGCGTGCTGGCATCGTCGGCGTCCGCCGCGCTGGCGCTGCTGCTCTGCGCGCTCTGCCGCAGCCGCAAGCAGGCTGAAGGGCTGACGACGTTTTCCGTCCTCCTGCTCTCCGCCGCCGGCGGCAGCATGGTGCCGCGCTATCTGATGCCAGCCTGGCTGCAGGAGTTGAGCTGGCTGACGCCCAACGCCTGGATCATCGATGCGTTCGACCGCTCCGTCCTGCCCGGGATCCGCCTGGCCGATCTTGCGACCTCGTTCGGCGTGCTGGCGCTGGTGACAATCGTCGCGGGCGGGCTCGCGGCGTGGCTCGCCACGCTGCGCCCGGGGCAGCAGGCTTGACGCCGCGCTATTGCGCGGCGACTGGACGCCGCAACTGCAGCGTGACGTCTCGCGGTCCCTCACCGATCGAGATCGCCGCCTGCTCGAAGGTCGGACGGCCGCGTCGGCCAGCATCGTTGCTGAGCGCGAAGGGTTCGAGCGGTAGCCCCAGCTTCGAGCGGTCGAGCGAACCGTCATTGTTGAGGTCCTGGTAGCTCAATACCGCGTACCGGCCGGGCGGGACGTTGGAAAACTGGAATTTGACCGTCGAATCAACGGCATTCTTGCGGTCGCCCACCGTGCAGGCACTGCGCTCCAACCCTCCGGAACATATCGCGGCATAGACCGTTGTGCCGTTGGGTTCCGCATTTGTGACAGTTAGCGTCAACGATCCCGCCTCCGCCGTCCCGGCGCAAACAGCGATGCTGCCGACGAGAGCCAGTCCGGCGCCCAAACAAAAACCTGAAAGCATCTTCATGCGTACAACCCTCGTCGATTGGAGATGTGCCGCCGTGGTTCACAACGCCACAATCGCTTTTGTAGGGGTTGTTTCCACCGGTCCGTTACGTTTCTATTGCATTGCGTGCGGAGGACGAAGGTCGAAATGAGAAAGGCCCAGAGCGTACCGCGTATAGCCGTGATCGGGGCAGGTCCGGGCGGACTTGCAACCGCCATGCTGCTTGCCAAGGCGGGCGTAGATGTGACGGTCTACGAAAAGGATCCGGTCGTCGGCGGCCGCACCAAGGTGTTCGCCGATGGCGATTTTCGCTTCGACATCGGGCCTACGTTCTTTCTCTACCCGCAAATCCTCGAAAGCGTCTTTTCGCGCTGCGGACTGCGGATGGATGATTATCTCACGCTCCGCCGGGTCGATCCAAGCTATTGCCTCGCCTTCGAGGGCGGGCCGAGCATCAGGGTATCGAGCAACATTGATGATCTGGAAGCGCAGATCGCGACGCTGAGCGTGCGGGATTCCAAGAACATCCGCCGCTTCATCGAGGTGAACCGGCGCAAGCTCGCCGCCTTCAAGCCGATTCTGGAGCGGCCTTTCCTCAGCATGCTCGATTATCTCGCACCCACGGTGCTGAAGTCGCTGCACTGGCTGTTTCCTTTCTCCTCGGTCGACACGGAACTGTCGAAGTATTTCGAAGACCCGCGCGTCCGGCTCGCCTTTTCGTTCCAGACAAAATATCTTGGCATGTCGCCGTTCCGCTGCCCGAACCTTTTCACCTTTCTTTCTTTCCTCGAATACGAATTCGGTATCTGGCACCCTGTCGGCGGCAATGGCGCCGTCAGCGAGGCAATGGCGAAGGCCGCGCGCGATCTCGGCGTCACGTTCCGAATGGGCGAGGCCGTCGAGGCGGTCGAATTCAATGGCGATGCCGTCAGCGGCGTGCGGACCAAGGGCGGCGTATCGCCCGCCGAGGCGACCGTGATCAACGCCGATTTTGCCGAGGCCATCACGACGCTCGTGCCGGAGCAGGTGCGCAAGCGCTGGTCGAACAAGAAGGTTGAGAGCATGAAATACTCATGCTCGACCTTCATGCTCTATCTCGGCGTCGAAGGCGGCTACGATCTCGATCATCACACGATCTTCCTGTCGCAGAACTACGAGGAGAACATCCGCCAGATCGAAAGCGGCGACGTCGTGCCGACACAGCCCTCGATCTATGTCTGCAATCCGGCGCGGACCGACCCGGCCTTCGCGAAGAATGGCCGCTCGTCGATCTACGTGCTCGTGCCCGTCGGGCATTGCGGCGCGATCGATTGGTCAAAAGAAACACAATCGTTCCGTAACACCATCATCCAGCGGCTTGAGACACTCGGCTTGAAAGGCCTGTCGGAGCGCATCGTCTATGAGCGGATCGTCACGCCGGAAAACTGGCGCGAGGACTTCTCGATCTATCGCGGCGCGACGTTCAACCTCGCGCACGGGCTCGACCAGATGCTCTATTTCCGCCCGCACAACCGGCTGGAGGATGCCAAGGGCCTCTATGTCGCCGGCGGTGGGACGCATCCGGGCTCGGGGCTGCCAGTCATCTATGAGGGAGCTCGGATCACGGCCGATCTGCTGCTCGCCGATTTCGGATTGAAGCCGGCGACGGGCACAACCGCCAAAGGCGGCTATCAATCATCGACGCCATCGTCCCTGAAACTCATGCCCGATCCGGCGGAATTCCGCCAATCGCGCAAGGCTTGAGGGAACACGCTTGAAAGCTGGAGCCCGCTGGTCGGACACTCGATTTATCGCATCGACAGCCGAAGCTTCGCCGGCTGACACCATCGAACAGGATTGAACACATGAGCACCATGGCTCCCATCGTCGTCATCGGCAGCGGCCTCGGCGGTCTCGCTGCGGCAGCGGTGGCCGCAGCGCGAGGCCACGCCGTCTCGGTCTATGACAAGAACGACTGGACCGGTGGCAAGGCGGCTGTGTTCCAGGAAGCCGGCTTCCGCTTTGACATGGGGCCGACCATTCTCACCGTGCCGGCCGTTCTGACGCGCATTTTCGCCGAGGCAGGCGAAAAGCTCGAGGACTGGCTGGAGCTCATCCGTCTCGATCCGCAATGGCGCTGCTTCTTCAACGAGGGCGACAAGCTCGACCTCGTCGAGAATGTGGACGAGATGGCGGCTTCGGCCGAGGCGTTCAGCGGCCGGAAGGGCCTGGGCGACGGCTATCGCAAGTTCATCAAGGCGTCCGAAGGCCTGCACGACGTCTCGAACCGCTTCTTCTTCTGGAAAGCGGTCGAGGACATCCGCGACACGATGAACATCCGCGAGAACATGAACCCCGCGACCCTGCGCGACGTTCTCTCACTGCGCATGGGCCGCTCCGTCGCCGGGACAATCCGCGGCTTTGTGCCGGATGAGCGCGTCTCCCAGATGCTCGACCATTTCGTGCAGTATGTCGGCTCCTCGCCCTTCGCCTCGCCGGCGGTGCTCTGCTCGATCGCCCACATGCAGACCAGCGGCGGTGTCTGGTATCCGAAAGGCGGCACCCGCGCCGTCGCAGAAGCCCTGCGTGCGCTCGGCGAGAAGCTCGGCGTCAGCTATCATATCGGCCGCGACGTCAAGCAGATCGACATTCAGAACGGCGCGGCGCGCGGCGTGGTGCTCTCGGATGGCGAGCGTGTGCCGGCATCAGCCGTGATCTCCAACATGGATTCGATCCGCACCTATGACGAGCTCGTCGGCGGCGCTGCGGCAAAGCACTACAACAAGGCCGGCTTCGAGCCCGCCTGCTCCGGCGTCGTGCTCTATCTCGGCCTCAACAAGCGCTACGACCATCTGCTGCACCATGTGTTTGCCTTTTCGGACGACGCCGAAATCGAGTTTGACCACATCTACAACAAGGGCGAGCCTGCGCCGGACCCGACCTGCTACGTCGCGGCGCCCTCCTTCACGGACCCGACGGTCGCGCCCGAAGGCGGCGAGGCGCTCTACGTGCTCGTGCACACCCCCTATCTCAGGCCGCATCACGACTGGTCGAAGATGTTTCCGGCCTATCGGCAGGTGATCCTCGACAAGCTGAAGCGCACGGCAGGGATGACGGACATCGAGGATCGCATCGTCATGGAGCGTCATCTGACGCCGCAGGACATCCATGACCGCTACAAGGTGCTGAACGGCGCGATCTATGGCCTCGCGAGCCACGGCAAGTTCACCGGCGCGTTCAAGCCCGGCAACCGCAGCCGCTTCGTAAAGGATCTCTACCTCGCCGGCGGCGCGGCACATCCCGGCCCAGGCATGCCGATGGTGATGATGTCGGGCTGGATCGCCGGCGATGCGCTCGACAGCGATCGCAGGGCGATGTCCGTTGCCTAGCGAGGCCGGAAGCACCAAGGACCGGACGGCCGAGCGGGCAAGACGCGCCATCGCCCAGAGATCCGAACCGACGGTTCGGTTTTTCTCCTGGGTTTTTGAAAGGTCGCTCAGATCAGATTTTCACGCCGTTCGCCTCGCGCAAGCCGAGCCGCCGCCAGCACCCGACACGCCGCATCTTGTCATCTACTGCAATCATCCCTCCTGGTGGGATGCGGTCGTCTGCGTCTTCGTCGCGCGCACCTTCTTTCCCCGACGGCATTTCCGCGCGCCGATCGACGCCGCCATGCTCCAGCGCTACGGCTTCATGGCGAAGATCGGCCTCTTCGGCGTCGAGAAGAACTCGCGCAAGGGGGCCGCCGATTTTCTCGCCGCCTGCCGGGAGGTGTTTCGCGACGACCGCAACGTGCTGATGCTCACGGCGCAGGGGCGCTTCGCCGATTGCCGTGAGCGGCCACTGGCGCTGGAAGGCGGCGTTGCGCATCTCGCAGCGCTGGACGAGCGCGTCGTCTTCGTGCCTCTCGCCATCGAATATTGCCTTTGGCAGGAGCGGCAGGCGGAAGTGCTGCTGCGTTTCGGCAAGCCGCTGCCCGCGCGAGAGATGACAGACCGACCCGTCGGTGAGCGCCGCGAGATGCTCGAAACCGCCCTCGAGGACACGATGAGCGCCCTCGCCCGCGACGCGATCGCCCGCAACGAGGCGGCGTTCACCACCATTCTTGCCGGCAAGCGCGGGATCAATCCGCTCTATGATAGCTGGCGACGCTTTCAGGCGCTGCTGCGCGGCCGCCGCTTCAATCCGGAGCACGGAGCCGGTCCATGATCGGATTCCTCGTGATCGCCATCGCCCTGCTGGCGCTGCTGCCGGTCGTCAACACGCTGGCGACAGCTTTCCTGCTGCGCACGCCGCTGCTCCCCGCAGTGCAGCCATCGGTCGCCATCCTCATTCCGGCGCGGGACGAGGAGGCGAGCATTGGACCTTGCGTCGAGGCAGCGCTCGCAAGTGTCGGCGCGGATATCGAAGTCATCGTGCTCGACGACGGCTCGACCGACGGGACGCAGGCGATCGTCGAAGCAATCGCGAAGCGCGATCCGCGCGTCCGCGTCGTGCCGGCCCCGCCGCTCCCGGCGGGCTGGAAAGGCAAGCCGCACGCCTGTCATGTCCTGGCCGGACTCACGGCGCGGCCGTTCCTGCTGTTCGTCGATGCCGATGTCCGCATCGCCCCGGAGACAGCGGCGCGCATGATGCCGCCAGACGGGACCGACCTCGTCAGCGGCGTGCCGCGCCAGGTCGTCATCGGCTTCATGGAACGAGCGATCGTACCGATGATCAACAGCCTGATCTTCGGTTACCTGCCGCTCTGGATGGCGCGCCGCCGACGCGATACGCCGTCGCTCGCTGCAGCCTGCGGCCAGCTTCTGATGGTGCGCGCCTCCGCCTACCATGCCAGCGGCGGACATCGCGCCATCGCCAACCGCATGCATGACGCGCTATCGCTGGCCCGCGCCATGCGGGCGCATGGCTTCGCGACCGATCTCGTGGACGCAACGCATCTTGCGTCCTGCCGCATGTATGAGACAGCCGAAGCGGTGTGGTCAGGTTTCGCGAAGAATGCCGTCGAGGGCATGGCGCGGCCGCTTGCCCTGCCGATCTGGACCAGTCTGCTGCTCGGCGGGCAGATTGCGCCCTTCCTCATACTCGGCTTCGGCTATGCGACGGGCTCGTTGAAGGGGCCTGGTCTCGTCCTGATCGCAAGCGTCTGCGCGCTGCTCGTGCTGGCGCGGTCGGTGCAGGCCGTGAAATGCCAGGAGCGCTGGAGCGCGGTGCTCATCCATCCAATCGGGATCATCCTGACGCTTTGCATTCAGTGGCAGGCGCTCTACCATTACGCCAGAGGCCGCCGGACGAGCTGGCGCGGCCGATCCTACGCGGTCGATCTCTGATCGGATAAAGGGCTGCTGGCGATGCACCACGCCGATATTGCCGGCACGCGCTGGACCTTCCCCGACCTCAAGACCTTGATGGCGAAGGCAACGCCCGCCCGCTCCGGCGACACGCTTGCTGGGCTCGCGGCGGACAGCGCGCTGGAACGCGTCGCGGCGCAGATCGCGCTGGCGGATCTGCCGTTGAAGAGCTTCCTTCGCGACGCGTTCGTGCCTTATGAGGAGGACGAGGTCACCCGCCTCATTCTCGACACGCACGACGCCGCAGCCTTCGCACCCATCGCCCATCTCACCGTCGGCGGCTTCCGCGAATGGCTGCTCGATGAGCGCGCCACCGCTCCCGCGCTCGCGGCGCTCGCCCCCGGCCTGACGCCGGAGATGGCCGCCGCCGTCTCCAAGATCATGCGGCTGCAGGATCTCGTCACAGTCGCCGCCAAATGCGAGGTGGTCACCGCATTCCGCAACACGCTCGGCCTGCGGGGCCGCATGGCGACGCGGCTGCAACCGAACCACCCGACCGATGATCCGCGCGGCATTGCCGCCAGCCTGTTCGACGGGCTGCTTTACGGCGTTGGCGATGCCGTGATCGGCGTCAACCCGGTGACCGACGGCCTTGCCGACTACATCAAAATCGTCCGCCTGCTCGACGAAATTCGCGAGCGCCTCGCAATCCCGACGCAGACCTGCTGCCTCGGCCATGTTTCCACTGCGATCGAGGCGATGAACGCGCATGCGCCGGTCGACCTCGTGTTCCAGTCGGTCGCCGGTTCGCAAAAAGCCAATGCGGGCTTCGGCGTCAATCTCACCATGCTGCGCGAGGCGCAGCAGGCAGGCCTGTCGCTGCAACGCGGGACGGTTGGCCGCAACGTGATGTATTTCGAGACCGGACAAGGCAGCGCGCTCTCCGCCGAAGCGCATCACGGTGTCGACCAGCAGACGATGGAGGCGCGCGCCTATGGGGTCGCCCGCGCCTTCTCTCCGCTCATCGTCAACACGGTCGTCGGCTTTATCGGCCCCGAATATCTCTTCAATGGCAAGGAGATCATCCGCGCGGGTCTGGAAGACCATTTCTGCGGCAAGCTGCTCGGCCTGCCGATGGGCTGCGATGTCTGCTACACCAACCACGCCGATGCCGACCAGGACGACATGGACACGCTTCTCACCGTGCTTGGCGCGGCCGGCGCGACATTTGTGATCGCGGTGCCCGGGGCCGACGATGTGATGCTCAACTATCAGAGCCTCGCCTACCACGACGCGATCTATATTCGCGAGACGCTGAAGAAGCGCCCAGCGCCGGAATTCGACGCCTGGCTTTACTCGACCGGCATCGTCGATGCGGCCGGACGCCTCAGCGATGGAGACGCGCAGGCATTGCTGGCGCCGGCCCGTCATCTCATCGATCGGCTTGGCGAGGCGGCATGAGCGATGATCAAAAGCTGCCCCTCGACGGAAGAGCCGCGCTTTCGGCACTGCAGGCGCACACGCCTGCGCGGATCGCGCTTGGGCGCGCCGGGGCGGGCCAGCGGACGCAGACCCATCTCACATTCCAGCTCGACCATGCGCGGGCGCGGGACGCGGTCCATGATGCGTTGCCGGTTACTGAACTCGCTCAGACCCTCACGGCGCGCGGCTGGCCTGTCCTGACGGCGCGGAGCCGCGCAACGACACGCACGGATTATCTGCGGAGGCCCGATCTTGGCCGCAGGCTCGATGCGGCGAGCACCGAGGCCTTGTCGGTGCCGCGTGTCCCGAGCGATGTCGCCATTGTCCTGGCTGACGGCCTGTCCGCGACGGCGGTCACCGCCAATGCCGTTCCGCTGCTCGACGAACTCGGCCCCGCGCTCACGGGCAACTGGAGCCTCGCGCCGATCGTGCTGGTGGAACAGGGCCGCGTCGCGATCGGCGACGACATCGCCGAGCATCTCGGCTGCCAGCTCGTCATCATGCTGATAGGCGAACGGCCCGGACTGTCGGCGGCGGACTCGCTTGGATGTTACGTCACGTGGAGCCCGCGCGTCGGAACGATCGACGCCAACCGCCACTGCATATCCAACATCCGGCCGGGCGGACTCTCCGCCAGCGACGCGGCGCGCCAGATTCACGCCGTCGTCGCGAACGCCTTCCGCCACGAGGTGACCGGCGTCAGGTTGAACACGGTTCTTTCGGCCGCCAGCCGCCCGCTCGTCACGTGATTAATGCCGCTCAGCCTGGAATGCGGCCATCCGGCGTGTATTTGTCGACTGCGCTCGGCAGCGTCGTCGAAAGGCGTTGAAGCAGTTCCTCGTGCGACAGACCCGTGCTCTGCGCAAGCTGATCGAGCACGTCCGGGCCGATTGCGTCGCGCAGATCATGCGGCGCGATGTCCTTGTTCGGCCCTGTGCCGATCCACGACTCGGCGACGTCTCCTTTGCCGCTCTGGCGGAAGCGCTCGACGAGATCGCCGATGCCGCCATTGATCAGGCTTCCGGCCCCGGCGCCGCCGGCCGCGCCGCCGAGGCTGCCGAGCAAGCCGCCGAGAGCGCCGCCCAATCCACCACCGAACCCGCCCTGCGAACCCGTGGGCATGGTGCTGCCCTGCCCGAAGCCGCCACCTTGCGGAGCGGGGCTTGGTTGATGCCCGCCGCCAAGCATTTCGGCAATTTTATCTCGGTTCTGAAAGCCCGCCACGGCGAGCAGCCCCAGCAAGGCGGTCATGGAAGGAAAGCCACGGCTCATATCCGACACCCCGTTCAAAGAAGATGATTGTTCAAAGCGAAAAAAGGCGGCCGGTCGGCCGCCTTCATTCTAGATACGGCTGCGGCCGGTGGCGAGATGATAAACGAACAAAACGATGATCGCTCCGACGACCGCGCCGATCAGCCCTGCTCCCTCATTGGCTCGATACCAGCCGAGCGACTGTCCCAGATAGGTCGCGACGAAAGCACCGACGATGCCGAGGATCGTCGTCAGGATGAAACCGCTCGGCTCGTTATTGCCGGGCATCAGGAACTTTGCGATGACGCCGGCAATGAAGCCGACCACGATGGTGAGAATGATGCCCATGGCGTTGGTCCCCGTGATGTGAACGCCGCCGTCCGGCCGCGCTTTCGATAAAATGGCCCAAGGGTCCAACCCTTGAGGCGATGCGCTCCAGCAACTCGGTTTGCCACAGTTTGTTCCACCACCCTGACGGCGCGCCGGATCGAGACGCAACGCGATCGACCGCGACGCGTGCTGGTTTTCGCCTTGACCAGGATTGCCGTTGCGGAACAAATCGATGGCGTCGCCATTTACTGGTCATCGAATTGCGATCGAAGTCAAACGAAAGGTGTCCCATGTCCATCATGAAGAAAACACTGCCCGCTCTTGTCGCGCTCGCCGCCGTTCTGCCCTTCGCCGGATCAGCGGAGGCAGACATCCGCACAGGTCGCCTCCTCTGCAACGTGGCCCCCGGCACCGGCTGGGTCGTCATCTCGGAAAAAGTCTTGAACTGCCGCTATGACGCTATCGACGGCCGCCGCGAATTCTATCAGGGCACGATCAGCAAATTCGGCGTCGATCTCGGCGCCACGACCGGCGGCAGCCTCGTCTGGGCCGTGTTCGAGCCTGCACTGCGACCCGGCAGCCTGACCGGCGCTTACGGCGGCGGCTCCGCGGAAGTGACGCTCGGCGTCGGTCTCGGCGCCAATGCGCTGGTCGGCGGCGGCGATGGCGGCGTGACGTTGCAGCCCGTATCGGTCAATGCGCAGTCAGGCCTCAACGTGGCGGCGGGCATCGGAGCGATGAGCCTGCGCCAGGTTGCCCCGCCCGAAGGCGAGCCGGTCTATTACCGTCACCATCGCCGTCACTATCACAAGGGGTGACGCGGCGAGGCTCGTTCGATGACGAGATGTTGGTGGGCCTCGCAGCGATCGAAGCTACGAGCGTCCCTTACGACACGAGAACCGACAAGGAAGTTGCATTCAGGAAACAAGGCCACCCTTGCCAGGACGCGCAGCATGCCAGTCGTGAGTACGTTCATAGGCGTGCGCCACGCGCAGGACGGTCGTCTCGTCGAATGGCCGTCCGGCGATCTGAAGTCCGATCGGCAAGCCGTCATCGTCGAAGCCGCAGGGCAGAGAGACCGCTGGCAGGCCCGTGAGGTTATAGGGATAGGTCAGCCGCCATGAAGCAGCGAGTGGGCTTTCGACCTGGCCGGCAATCGGAATGGATTTCGTTTCGTTGGTCCAGGCGGTCAGTGGCATCGTCGGTCCCACGATGACATCGACAGTCTCAAACACCCTTGCCATGTCGGTCATCAGCACATGTCGAAGCTGCTCGGCCTTCAGATAGTCGACAGCGGTAACGAAGCGGCCCATTTCCACGAGACTGCGCACGTCCTCCTCGAAATAGGCCGTTCGCCCGGCTTTCAGATTGGCATCGTGATAAGCGGTCGACGAGGCCAGTTCGATGGCGAAGATCGCCGCAAGCCCGAAGGCAAGATTGGGAAGTTCGAACTCGACGATCCGCGCGCCGGACGCCGCAAGATCGGTTATGGCGGCTTCGACCGCAGTTTCGACAGCACGCTGATTGCGCCCGAAAAAGTGGTTGCGGCAAATTCCGACCGTCATTCCAGCAATCGACTGTCCGAGCGCTGCAGAATACTCAGGCACGGCAACATCGCGGCAGGACGCGTCGGACGGATCGTATCCCGCAAGCGCGTCGAGCATGAAAGCCGCATCGGTGACAGTATGGGTCATGGGCCCGGGATGATCCAGCGACCAGCTATGCGGGACGATCCCAGTCCGGCTGATCCGCCCGAAGGTCGGTTTGAAGCCGACGAGCCCGCAGAGACTGGCCGGAATGCGGACCGAGCCGCCGGTGTCGCTGCCAAGCGCCGCAACGCACAGGCCAGCCGCAACCGCAGCGCCCGACCCGCCGCTGGACCCGCCTGGCACGCGGCTCACATCCCAAGGGTTGCGGGTCGGCGGGCAGACGGTTCCCCATGCGAACTCATGCGTGCGCGTCTTGCCGATCAGGATGGCACCGGCGGCGCGCAATCGAGCTGCAACCGCCGAGTCGATGCGAGGAAACGACACGCCCGGCGCTGATGTACCCGCAGTCGTGTTCATGTCTGCCGTAAGGTAATTGTCTTTGACGCCGATCGGTATGCCGTGCAGCGGGCCTCGCCACTCTCCCCTGCGCAGTTCGTCTCGCGCCTCGCGCGCTGCCGCAAGCGCACCGGCATTCACCTCGACCATGCTTTTGAGCGTGCCGTCTCGAGCCTCGATCCGGGCGAGCGCCGCTTCGGTGAGCGTCACCGGATCGAGCGAGCCGTTACGGAGGTCCGGGGCAAGCGCCTCGATGGGACGGTCGATTGCCTCCATCATGACGTCCGATACGGCAAAGTCGGGTCGAACACGACCGCAGGCTGGATGTTGGTGAGGTCCAGCGCACGAAGCTTTTTGATTTCATCCAGGATCGATCGGAAGCTTTCGAGGTTGGAGGCAAGCCTCGCCTCTTCCGGCCCGATGCCGAGCATGTCGAGCCAGACTTCGATTGGTGGCGTCACAGTTTTCGTCATCGCAAAGCGATCCTCATGCCCCGCCGCTGCCGCCGGGCCGGTAAGCTGGCGGCAGGGCGAGAAGACGCGAAACTTCGGCAGGAGCAGGCCCTGCCGCCTCGTTCCGCTTCGGCATTCCGTCGATGAAAGGCCGCAACTGAAGCTTGGCGATCGCATGGATCCTGCGAAGTTCCGACACGGGATGCCGGTGCTCGTCCGCTCTCAAGTCGAGCCACGCATAGGCCTCCTCGTGATAGATCTTCAGCGAAGCCGATTGCTTGCCGCGCTTGTCGCCGCCGGCTGCCTGCCCGGCCTCCAAGGCCAGCAGCAGCCGCTCGTCGAGGCCGAGCGCCACACTCTCACGGAACGCATCCGCCATCGCTTCGAGCGTCGCGGCCCCTACCAGCATATTGCCCTGGATGGAGACGTTCGTCTCGACGATCTGCCCGCACCAGTCCGTGCATGACGAGCCCGTATAGGCGGCAGCGCGTCCCGTCGCGTCGACAATCCCGATCTGGCGCACATCGCGACCAGGATCGGCTTCGATCACCTTTGCGAGCGCGTCCGGGCCGGAATGCCCGTCTCTCATCAGCTTGAGAGCTTCGATGGCAAGATAAGGATTGACCCAGGACTGCGTCGAAACCGCTCCAACGCCCGCTTCGATATAAGGACAGACCGCGCCGACTGCGGGTACGGCAGTGCTCACCGCGACGCCCAGCATGCCCGTCCGCTCGCAGCGAGCGACGATCGAGAACGTGTTGAGTTCAGACATGATCGCGCCCCTGACCCGGCGGCCTATCTCCATATGAACAATCTCGATGAAGCGATATCATACGCTCAACTGCCTATCGATCACCGCGCTCGCGTCAGCGTCCGCCATGCTTCCACTCGCAACGATTTCGCCCTGCTTCAAAACGGAAAAGCGGTCAGCCACGGAGCTCACGAAGGGTACATTCTGCTCGACAAGAAGAATGGCGACGTCGCGGCTCGCGCGCTCCGTCCGCAACACGTCGCTGACGGCATCGACCATAGACGGCTGGAGACCTTCCGAGATTTCGTCGATCAGCATCAATTTCTGCTTCGGCAGCATGGCGCGCACCATCAGAAGCATTTTCTGTTCGCCCCCGCTGAGCGTTCCGGCCCGTTGATGCACGCGCTTTTGCAAGACAGGAAACCAGCGCGCGGTCCGCTCGAGTTCAGCCTTGATCGCCGCCGTATCAGGCATCACGAGCTTGAGGTTTTCCAGAACGGTCAAGTCCTGGAAAAGCGCTTTTTCCTGCGGGATATAGGCGACGGAGCGGCGCGCCATGCGATACGGCGGCAGATTGGCGGTACGGTTGCCTGCGAGTTGGATGTGGCCCTGCCGCACAGGCAGGAATCCCATGATCGTCTTGAGCAGGGTCGATTTGCCCATCCCGTTCTTGCCCAGCAAAGCAAAGATTTCGCCAGGCTGGATCATCAGGCTCAAATCGCGCAGGACAAGCGCCTCGCCATAGCCGCTGCTTAGGCCCTTTATATCGAGCGCCGGAGTCACGCATGTCCTCCCGCGTAAATGTCACGCACCAAAGCGGAGCCCACCACCTCGTCAACCGTGCCGTCCAGCACGATCCGGCCCTGATGCAGGACGACGATCCGCGAGCTGATCTCTCGGACGAAATCAAGGTCATGCTCGACGAGGAGCACGCAAAGCGCATGGTCACGCACGAGCCGCGTCAGGATTGAGCCGATGAGCATGCGCTCGGACTTTGTCAGCCCGGCAGTCGGCTCGTCGAGCAACAGAACGGATGGCTCCAACGCCAGAACCATGGCAAGCTCGAGCGCCTGTTTTTCGCCATGCGACAACTGCCGCGCTTCAACGCCGAGCATGCGGTCGAGACCCGTTGCGGTAATGACGTCCAGTGCCGCCTGCGGCAGGGCGAGCGACGTTTCGCGATGCACGAAAGACGGCGTCTCATGCGAGGTGCGGGCGATCCGCAGGCAGTCTGCGACAGAAAGCGCGTCGAAAATGGTCGCCGTCTGGAACTTGCGTCCGAGCCCGAACGCGACGCAACGTTCGGGCGGAAGACGGGCTATGTCATGACCTGTGATCGTGATCTCGCCGCCTGATCGCTCGGCCCCGTCGGCGATGCATCGCATCATCGTCGTCTTGCCGGCGCCGTTCGGTCCCACGAGACTGACGAGCTCGCCTGGACTCGCAGCGAAATCGATCCCTTCCAGGACCTTGAGGCTGCCGAACCGTTTGCTGAGCTGTCTGATTTCGACTGAAGGCGCGCCAGATGCAGCGGAGATGGTCTCCTGCGCCGGGGCGCACACAAGCCGCAGACCGGCATCCATGGCGACAGCGACCGGCTTTCGCAGAACGGTGGCTGCAAGCCACCGCCAGGCGCTTGAAAAAAGCGGCAGGAAGCCGCGCGGCATCACCACGATGACGGCAACGAAAGCGAGGCCGACAACCAGCTTCCAGACATAGGGAATGCTGCCGCCGAGATAGGCGCTGCCAAGATCGATGACGAGCGCACCGATGACCGGGCCTAGAAGCGTACCGCGGCCGCCAAGCGCGACCCAGATCAAAATCTCGGTGCCGAATTCAAAGCCGGCCAGTTCCGGCGCGACGACGACGGTGTAGGCGGCATAGGCGTATCCAGCAACCGCAGCGATCATCGCGGTGACGATCATCAGCCAGGTTTTCACCCGGACGGTCGATATGCCGAGATAGCGACAGCGCAGCTCGTTCTCGCGCACGGCGATCAAAACCCGCCCCGCATCGCTCCGCACGAATATCCAGCACAAGGCGGTCAGGATGACGAGCGCGATGCCGCCCATGCGAAACCAGGTCTCTATCTCCAGGTCGAAACTCTCGAACCCCGACAATCCGCTGCTCGATCCCGTAAACACGCCGCCCGATAGAAGCCCCTGCTTGACGACGATCGGCAACGCCAGGGTCACCACGGATACGTAAAGCGGCGTGACGCCCCGTCCGAACGCCAGCCAGCCCGTCAAGGCAGCGACGAGCGCCGCAATCACCAGCCCGGCCGCGAACGCCGCAACAGCAATGAGCGGCGTAAATCCGAGATGCGTGGAGGCAAGGCCGAGCGCATAGGCTCCGATCGCGAAAAACGCGGATAGTCCATATGACAGGATGCCGGTGTAGCCCCAGAGCAGATCCAGCACGAGAGCGAGGATCGCATAGAGCAAGGACCGCGTCAGGACATTCATCGTGTAGGTGTCGAGCGCATAGGGCGCCAAGATCACGAGCGCGAGACCGAACAAGGTGGCGGCGAGAAAACCGAATTGCAGCTTGCTGGCGGCCGATCCGCCGACCGTGGCAATGACGGGGGCGTGACGGTCAGTCATTCGCAAATCCCTGCGGCCGAACGCGAAGCAGCACCGCAGCCAGGATGACGATGGCCATGCTGCCATAGACGGGATTTGCGTAGCTCGAGATCAGCACCTGCGCGCCCCCGAGCACAACCGCCGCGATGCCGAGACTGACGAGCGAGGAGCCGGAGACGAGCACGAGCATGAATGCATTCACCAGCCATGAGATGCCAAGCGACGGGTCGACGCTCGAGAGCGGCGTGATGAGCGTTCCGGCAAGGGACGCGAGGCCCGCTCCGAGACTGAACGTGACGAAGCGGACGAGGCCGCTGTCGATTCCCAAACCGCGCGCGAGGTCTTCGTTCATGATGACCGCGCGTGTCATCAGCCCGAGGCGCGTGCCGTGGAGAACCGCGGCGAGAACGACCCCGAACAGGATTGCGACCACCAGCATGACGAGCCGATATTGCGAGTAGCTCTCCCCCATGACGTCCACCGCGCCGGAGATCGGGCTCTGGACGAAATGGACCCCTCGATCATAGATGAGGGTGATGAGCTGGCCGATGATGATACCGAGCCCCCAGGTCGCGAGGATCGCATCCAGCGGGCGGGAATAAAGTGGCCGGACGATCAGCCGCTCAACGACCATTCCGACCACTGCGCCGAACAGGAACGAGATCGGAATGGCGAAAAGCGGCGAGAGACCGAGGTCAGCCGTCGCCAGCGCGCAGTAACCGCCCATGGTCAAAAATCCGCCATGAGCGAAATTGATGATCTTCATGACGCCGAAAACGATCAGCAGGCCTGCCGCAACGACATAGAGAATGGCGGCGGACGTCAGGATGTCCAGGATCTGCGATGTCATTCGGCGCCCCACGGACCGCGAAGAACAGCGCCCGACGAGGATCAATCCTCGTCGGGCCTTTGGCTTTGACGCCGTGTTACTTCAGGTTGGGGCACTGCGCCCCTGGATCGACGTCCTTGAAGGATTTCAGCACCTTAACCGAGCCGTCGCCCTGCACCTGACCAAGATACATGGTCAGGGCGGCATGCCTCTGCTTGTCCATCTTGATGAGGCCGCGCGGCCCCTGGAACGACACTTCGCCGAGCGCCTTCAAGACGCCCTCCTGCTTGGTCGATCCGGCTTTTTCGATCGCGAGCTTGTAGAGATAGATCGCTTCATATTGCGGAACCGACAGGTCGTTGGGCGTCTTGAGCCCGTCGCCGAATTTCGCTTTCATCGCGGCCAGGAATTTCTTGTTCTCCGGCGAGTCGAGGCTGCTGACATAGGAGGCCGAGAGGAAAACGCCTTCCGCGTCGGTTCCCATGCTCTTCGCTGTCCCCTCATCAACACCGAGATTGCCGACCAGCGCCTTGATTCCGGCCGCCTTGTACTGCTTGGTCAGCGTGACATTGGGCGCGCCGCCCGCCGTGGACAGGATCAGCGCATCGGGATTGGCGGCCTTCACCTTGCTGATGATGGCCGTCCAGTCGCTCGCATCCATCGGGTTGTATTCATCTCCGACGACCTTCCCGCCCTTCTTCTCGATATAGGATTTGCTGAATGCCAGCATGCCGCGGCCATAGGCATAATCACTGCCGATCAGGAAGAAAGTCTTTGCCTTTTTCTCGTCGACGAAAAGGTCGACGATCGGCGCGACCTGCTGGTCGGGCACCCAGGCATCGACATACATGTAGGGGCTGCACGAGCGGCCCTCGTAATAGGATGTGTAGATGAAGGGCGTCTTGCCCTTGGCGACGATCGGCAGACCGGCATTGCGCGCGGCGCTCGTCTCCATCGTGATCAGCGCGTCCACCTTCTTCTGGAAGATGAGGTTGTCGTAGGCCTTCTGCGCGCCGGCCGCACCGCTCTGATCGTCCGCCACTTCCAGCGCGAGCGGCCGGCCAAGTACGCCGCCTGCAGCGTTGATCTCGGCGACCGCAAGTTCGGCCGACTGGACGACGGACGGCGCAACGACGGAATTCGCACCGCTGAGACCGATCGGAATGCCAATTTTGATCGGTTCAGCGGCAAATGCGCTGGTCGATACACTGGCAAGCAAGACCGCTGCGCCGATTGCCTTACGATTGATCATGGTCATATCCCCCTCGGTTATCTTGCCTGCTTGATTGATTTGCCTGCTCTATCAGTTTGCCTGCCCGGTTGGTTTGGCGGTTTGAGCGTGTGCGGTCGCAACCTGACCGAAACCATCTCGGGTTTAGAATTGAGTATAATCTCGACAGTTTATCAAGTTTATAAAGTAAGCATTTGCGATTTATTTTTAATCAGAGTGCTCACAAAATAGTCTTTCTTCAATAAATGAACAGAGAAAAGCAGTTCTTTCTGTCAAAAATGACATAAAGCTCAGATTTTTGAATGTTTGCGCGTCGAATGCATTTTGATATGCTTGTGAGACAATGACATTCGACCGCATCCCGGTGTCGAATAGTGCAATTGATGGGATTTCGTGCGACTCTGCCTTGCCGGCAGATTTTGGCACACCAAACATTGGAGCGGGTCATGAACCTCGATGGACGTGACGGTCATGATGCAGCGAAGACGCGCATCCGTGTCGCCTGCCTGCAAATGCAGCCCGTCTTCGGAGACAAGGCCGCCAACCTGGCGCGCATGCTCGAACTGATCGAGACGGCTGCCCGTGCGGGCGCAAATCTGGTCGTTCTGCCGGAACTCGCCAATTCGGGTTATGTGTTCGCGTCGCGGGACGAGGCAGTCTCGTTGGCGGAGCCCATTCCGGACGGCCCGACCACCAACGCCTGGATCGAGGCGGCCGCTCGCCTCGGGTTGACGCTCGTGGCAGGCATAACCGAGATCGACAACGAAACGTTATTCAATTCGGCCGCCGTCGTCGGCCCGCAAGGTTTCATCGGCGTCTATCGAAAGATGCATCTGTGGGATCAGGAAAACCTCTATTTCGAACGAGGCAATCTGGGCTTCCCCGTCTTCGAAACGCCTGTCGGGCGCATCGGCGTCCTGATCTGCTACGATGGCTGGTTTCCTGAAGCCTATCGCCTGCTCGCATTGCAGGGCGCTGATCTCGTCTGCATTCCGACCAATTGGGTTCCCATACCGGGCCAGGAACAGGCCCGCGAAGCGATGGCCAACATTCTCTGCAAAGCGGCCGCGCATTCCAACTCCATCTTTGTCGCCGCGGCCGACCGGGTTGGCACCGAGCGCGGGCAGCCTTTTCTAGGCCAGAGCCTGATCGTTGGCTGCAGCGGCTTGACCCTGGCCGGCCCCGCATCCGCCCACGACGAAGAGATCATCATGGCCGATCTCGACCTCGGCGAAGCGCGGCGTCAACGCCGGTTGAATACATTCAACGAGGTTCTTCGCGACCGCCGCAGCGATGTCTATGCGGAGATGCTGGGCGCATCGGCCAAGCCTTACGCCTATTGAAGCAGGCGCCATATCGCCGGCCGCGGCAGGCACGACATTTGCTTCGTCTATTGTGCAATCCGGTCGACAGCCATCTTCGCCTTCCCCGGGCAAGAGCTGCTGGGTCAGATGGGGGGTGCATCGCATGAGACACTCGCAACATTCGGACAACGAGATCATGGCGTATCTCGCCGAGGTCGAAGCCGGAAAGGCGATCACGGACGTTTGCCGCCTCGCCAATGTGTCGCTTCGAACGTTCTATCGCTGGAAAGAACGGTATGGATGCCTGACGCCACAGTCAGTTTCCCGCATGCGCATGCTGGAAGATGAGAACCGCAAACTCCGCAGAATGCTGGTTCTCAGCAATCAGATTTCGCTCGCTGCCGCCGCGATGGACGGAGCAAAAAAGCAGCGAGACGTTAGCCCGCGACCGCGCAGTGTCATGGTCGGCAGCCGCGATATGACAGCTCGCAGCGACTCTTATTATACAAATTGTCGCCACCGTTGATCTATCCTGCCAGACTACGGACAGTCATGCTGTGATTGAAAATGTCAAAAGTGCCAAGCTGAGACGTATAGAAGTCTGGAATTATAATATTATTGTTATTTTATTGCCGTAAGTTGACATTATTGTTCGGCTTCTACATGCTGAAAGCTTCAGATTTTGAGAAATGAGGCTTGTCATGAACGAACTTTCTCGCCGTAACGTTCTTCAAACAATGGCTGGCGTAACTGCTGGTCTCGCCATGCCTGCCATCCTCACGCGGTCGGCTAAAGCGGCCGGCACAGTCAAGCTTGGCTGCCTGTTCTCGTCCTCGGGGACGATGGCCAACCTCGAAGGCCGCCTCAACTTCGTGGCCAAGATGGCCGCCGACGAGATCAACGCCAAGGGCGGCGTCCTCGGCAAGACGATCGAGATCGTCACGGCCGATCCGGCATCAGACTGGCCGTTATATGCCCAGATCGGCCGCCAGATGCTTCAGCAGGAGAAAGTGGCGGCGCTCTTTGGATGCTGGACGTCCGTTTCGCGCAAATCCGTTCTGCCGGTCGTCGAGCAGGCAAATGGCCTCCTCTTCTATCCCCTTCACTTCGAGGGAGACGAAAATTCGAAGAACGTCGTCTACGTCAACTCGCCGCCGGCAAGCTCCGTGATCCCAGCCGTTGATTATCTGATGAGCAGCGAAGGCGTCAGCGCCAAGCGCTTCTTCATGCTCGGGTCCGACTATGTCTGGCCGAGGACGATCAACAAACAGCTCAAGGCCTACTGGAAATCGAAGGGGATTCCGGAAACCGCCATGCGGGAAGAGTACGTGCCCCTCGGCTTCTCGAATTTCCAGACGCTGGTCAACCAGATCAGGAAATTCGCCGACGAGCCGGGCGGTCAGCCCGTCGTGGTCCTCACGACGGTCGGTTCATCCATCCCGGACTTCTTCCGCGAGTTCATCAACCAGGGCATCAAGGCGACCGACGTGCCGGTGCTCGGCCTCGATGTCGTCGAGGCCGATCTCGAAGGTCTCGACACCAAGCCGCTGATCGGCCACCTCACCTGCTGGGCCTACCTTCAGGGCACGAAGGGGCCTGCCAACGCGAAGTTCCTCAAGGATTGGGCGACATACGTCACCAGCAAGAAGGTGCCGTTCAAGCCGGATGTCGCAATCGACCCGATGGTCTCGACCTATGACGCCATCAACCTCTGGGCCCTGGCGGCAGCCAAGGCAGGCTCGTTCGACGTGCCGGAGGTTCAAAAAGCATTCGCAGGCATCAGCTTCGATTGTCCGTCTGGCTACAAGATCAGCATGACTTCCGAAAACAACTATGTGGCCAGGGGCGTCTTCATCGGATCGGTGAACGAAAAGCAGGGCTTCGACATCATCTGGCAGTCCAAGGACACGCCAAAGCCCGTGCCGTTCAGCCCCTTCGGCTGACGCTGTCGAGGCAATGGCTGACCTTGCCTGCGGGCGACGGCCAGCATCTGTCCAGAGGTAAGATGATGTGGTCCCGCCTGCTTGCCGCCGTTGCACTGTTCTGCCTCGTTGGAGCGCAGAGCAGCGCAGCGCAGCAACCCCTCGATCGCCCCACTCTGCTCAGGCAGCTTTGCGGCGAGGCGCCGGAGGTGCTGGCAGGGGCACAGAGCACGGCCGAGCTTGCAGCAACTGCCGGCGAGGCCGACCTTGACTGGATGCAGGCGGTGCTGTTCGCGCTCGTCGACCGGCGCCTCTCCTGTGGCGACGACGCCGTCACGCTGCGATTGCCTGCGGGGACAATCGTCAATGCATCGACCCTGGCACCGGCAACCGAGAGCGCGAGCGGACGCACGCCGATCCTTAACCTCAGAAGCCGTGGCGTCGTCGAGCCTATTTTGGCGGCGCTCAATCTGCTGGTCGGCAAGGACGCCAATGTGAAGCTCGAAGCGCTTCGCGCGGTCGAGAAAAAACCGCAGCCCACGCTGCTTGCCATTGTCGAGCGTGCTCTGAAAATCGAACGCGACCCACAGGTCAAGGGCGCGATCCAAAGCGCTACCGAAACGCTCGCCTTGCGATCGCCTGATCCGGAAAAGCAGAAGATCGCGATCAGACGACTATCCGAAGAGCCATCGACGCGGTCTCTTACCCTGCTGTTGAATTTGCGGTCCGAACCCGCCTACAACGCAAACGCAGGTTACAAGGCGGCTCTCGACGGCGCGATCTCCAGCATCGAGCGTTGGCTGGCCTTCAGCAATGTTCTGGCGACGATCTACAATGGCATGAGCCTCGCCAGCATCCTGTTCATGGCGGCGGTCGGGCTTGCGATCATCTTCGGGCTCATGGGCGTCATCAACCTCGCCCAGGGTGAGTTGCTGATGATCGGCGCGTACGTCACGTTTCTGGTGCAGGAGGCGTTCAGGGCGGTTCTTCCAGGGCTGCTCGACTGGTATCTGATCGCTGCGATCCCGATCGTGTTCACGGTGACGGCGACCATTGGAATGGCGCTGGAATCAAGCCTGATCCGCCATTTCTATAGCCGCCCCCTGATGAGCCTGCTGGCAACGTGGGCGGTCAGCCTGTTTCTCGTCAATCTGGTGCGCGTGACGTTCGGGACGCAGAACCTGCAGTTTGTCGTGCCTTTCTATCTCAAGGGCGGCATTACCGTCGTCGGGGATTTCATCATCACGTGGAACCGGCTTTTCGCCATCGGCTTCGCATTGCTGACGCTTGGCGGGACGTATTACATCCTCCGGCGCACGACGCTCGGCCTCAACATGAGGGCCGTCACGCTCAACCGGACAATGGCCGGATGCATCGGCATCAAGACGCGCCAGATCGACAGGCTGGCCTTTGCACTTGGCTCCGGACTTGCCGGCCTCGCGGGCCTCGCACTGTGTCCGATCTATAACGTCAACCCGCAGATGGGGACGCTCTTCATCATCGACAGCTTCATGATCGTGGTGCTCGGCGGCGTTGGCACCCTCGTCGGAACGCTGGTTGCGGCCATCGGCGTTGGCCAGATCAATGTTCTGATCGAGCCCGCTTACGGCGCGGTCGCCGCGAAGGTCATCGTGCTCCTGATGATCATCCTCTTCCTGCAATGGCGCCCCGAAGGTCTTTTCGCCGTCAAGGGCCGCCGCAAATGAGCGCGCAACCCTCGTTTTACAGCCGTTTTGCGGCCGATCGCTTCTACCTCTGGAATCTGGTCGCGCTGGTTGGCGTCGCGCTGGCTCTCGGGCACGCGGCGGCTGGCGGCGGTCTCCTCAGCGAGTACGCCATCAATGCGCTCGGTCAGTTCGCAGCGTTCGCCATCCTTGCCTTGTCGCTGGACCTGATCTGGGGTTACCTCGGCATTCTCAGCCTCGGTCACGGGCTGTTCTTCGCGATCGGCGGATATGCGATCGCGATGCACCTCCTCAAGCATTCCTATCTGACGACCGGCATCGTTCCCGACTTCATGCAGTTCATGGGCTGGAAGCAATTCCCGGCCTATTGGGTCTGGTTCGAGCATTTTCCGTATGCGGTCGCAGCAGGATTGCTGTTCGCCTTCGCGATAGCGCTGGTCTTCGGCTTCGTTTCGTTCCGCTCGCGCGTCAACGGCGTTTATTTCGCCATCATCACGCAGGCGCTCGTCTATGTCGCCATGCTCCTGATGTTTCGAAACGACACCGGATTTGGCGGCAATAACGGAATGACCGGGTTCAGCGTCGTGTTTGGCGCCCGTCTCGGACAATCCTCCGTCACCGCCCTGCTGGCGCTGGCTGCCGTGGTGACGCTGATCGCAACGCTGATCGGCTGCCGCGCGCTTGTCATCAGCCGGGTCGGGGCGATCATGATCGCCTGCCGCGACGACGAAACGCGCTTGCGGACGCTGGGCTACAGGACGATCGCCCTGAAGCTTTCCATCTGGTGCTTGTCGGCAGTGCTCGCCGCCATAGCCGGCATGCTCTACGTTCCGCTCGTCGGCATCATCAATCCGCGCGTCCTTTCGCCTGAATTGTCGCTCGAAATTGCGGTCTGGGTCGCGATCGGCGGCAGAGGCAGACTTTTCGGGGCGGTGATCGGCGCTGTGACCATCAACGCCGTCAAATTCCTGCTTTCAGCTCGCGCGCCCGAATTGTGGCCCTTCATGCTGTCCGCGCTGATTGTCCTGGTTGCCCTGATATTCCCCAACGGACTGCTGGATCTGCCGGCGTTGCGATCGCTCATCCGTGAATTCGTCAAGCGACCCGGTGCAGGACGCCTCACACGCTTCAAGAGCGCCTCCTGATGGGCACGCCCGCAATCGTCGTGAGCGGCCTTACCGTGCAGTTTGGCAGTTTCAGGGCTCTCGACGGGCTGTCGCTCGCCGTTGAATACGGTCAGATCCACGCGCTGATCGGGCCGAACGGTGCCGGCAAGACCACGCTTCTCGACGCAATTTCCGGCATCACGCGAAGCAGCGGCGGGAGCATATCGCTCAATGGTCTCACGGAGCTTACCCGATGCAACGAGGTCGACATCGCTTTGTCAGGCATCCGTCGGAAGTTCCAGAAACCCAGCGTGTTCGAGGCGCTTTCGGTGCGCGACAACATTGCCCTGGGCATTCCCTCCGCGCGGCAAGCCGGCCTTGTCGGCCAATCGGCGATCGACCAGCGGATCGAGGCGACGCTGGACGTGATCGGGCTTGCCGAACAGTCTGCCCGTCTCGCCGGCGAACTTGCCCATGGACAGAAACAATGGCTCGAGATCGGAATCGTGCTGGCGAGCGACCCGAAGGTGCTGATGCTCGACGAGCCCGTGGCGGGACTGACGGACGAGGAAACCGAACGGACAGGCGTGCTCCTGCGCAAACTCAAGCATCCCGCCCGCGCTATCATCCTCGTCGAGCATGACATGGACTTCGTGGAGCAGGTCGCTGATCGCGTCACGGTGCTTCATGAGGGAAAAACCCTGTTTGAAGGGTCGATGAAAAACGCAAGGCTCGATCCGGGCGTCATCGATGTCTACCTCGGACGCTGAGCCATGAACCTCGTCCTTTCCGACCTCAATCAGCACTATGGCAGTTCGCACACGCTGCGTTCGGTCAGCCTTTCGATCGAGACTGGCCAATGCCTTGCGCTCCTCGGACGCAATGGGGCAGGCAAATCGACCCTGCTCAAATGCATCATGGGCGTGCTTCAGCCCACATCCGGCAGCATAACGATCGACGGGCAGGTCATCACGCGGTGGCTGCCCTATGAGCGATCGCGGGCCGGCTTGGCCTATGTGCCGCAGGGCCGGGAAATCTTCTCGGAACTCTCCGTCGCCGAGAACATCACTGCGGCAGCCCGCGCCCATGGCCGCGACAAGGATGGCAGCATCGAGGAGGCGGTCTCATTCTTCCCGATCCTTCGGGAGCGTTGGCATCGTTTGGGAGGGGGCCTCAGCGGTGGCCAGCAGCAGCAGCTTGCGTTTGCGCGAGCGCTCGTCACCAGACCTAAAATCATCATCCTCGATGAGCCGACCGAAGGCATTCAGCCGTCCATCGTGAAGGTGATCGAGGAGGTCATGGCTGGCCTCAAGGGCAAGGTGACCTTCGTTCTCGTCGAGCAATATCTCGACTTCGCGATGTCGCTTGCCGATGCCTTCGCCGTCATGTCCCGCGGCTCCATCATCGACCAGGGCGCGAGGGCGGACATGAACCGCGAACGCCTTTCCCATTTCATTTCCGTTTGAAGCAAGGAACCCCCACGCATGTCCAAACACGTTGAAATACCCGCAACAGCCAGCAACATGGTGTGGGGCTATCTCGACGCCACGACCAAACCCGTGGCGCATGTCTCATCCGGCGACACGGTTACGCTGCACTCGTTCCCTGCCGGCGGCCTTGATTCTCTCCCGGCGGATGGGCGCGAGGTTCCGGCGAGCTACATCACCGCGCTCAAGACCCTTCAGCAGGCCGGCGGACCGCATTTCATTACCGGCCCCGTCTATGTGGAAGGCGCCAAGGTCGGCGACACGCTGCAGATCGACATTCTCGAAGCAAAATGCTGGATGGATTGGGGCTTCGTCGCGATCTTGCCTTTGCTGGGCACGCTTCCGGAAGAATTCACCGATTACGAAACCATTCATCCGGTGATCGACCATGAAAAGCAGGTCACCATCATGCCGTGGGGCACCGAAATCCCGCTCGATCCGTTTTTCGGCATCATCTCGGTTGCGCCACCAAAGCAGTGGGGTCGCTGCGGCTCCCCGGTGCCACGCAGCTTCGGCGGCAACATGGATAACAAGGAGCTGAAGCCAGGAACGACGCTTTACCTGCCCGTCTACAATGACGGCGCCCTCTTCTTCGCAGGTGACGGCCATGGTGTTCAGGGCGACGGCGAAGTGTGCATCACGGCGCTCGAAACGGGCGTCTCCGGCACGTTCAGACTGACGGTTCGCAAAGACCTGTCGGTTGCCTATCCGTTCGCCGAAACCGAAACCCACCTCATGTCGATCGGGCTCGACGAGGACCTCGACGACGCCGCGAAACAGGCCGTCAGGGAGATGGTGAACCATGTCTGCATGCGAACCAATCTCACGCGAAACCAGGCATACATGCTCTGCTCGTTGGCCGGCGACCTCAAAGTGACGCAGCTCGTTGACGGCAACAAAGGCATTCACATGATGCTGCCAAAGGCCCTTCTTTGACAGCGGGCCGTGCTCAACACGCGTATTGACGACAGGGTGGCGACCGTTTTTTTAGCCGAACATCACGATGTCGAGCAGAGGCGCGGATTGATGGGCCATCGAGTTCGATTGGTCCGACCTTGCTGCAAAGGCGATTACCGTATCGGGGGGCGCTACGTCCGGCGCCAACCGCAATGGCGAAGCTGGACGTCAAAACAGCTTGAACAGAGCGTCAAACGACTGTAACGGACCGCCTGGCCATAACTTAAAACCGAATAATATATTGAAATGATTTATGTTTTTGGTGGGCGCTGTAGGGATCGAACCTACGACCTATTGATTAAGAGTCAACTGCTCTACCAACTGAGCTAAGCGCCCTCGCCAAAACGAGATCGGCCTCCGACAACTCTGTCCGGAGGCCGTTTGGTTCGTGAGGCTATAAAGCGATGCGGCCGGGCTGTCCAGTGCAATATGGCGCCCTCGGCGCATTGCTTATGAGCCTCGTCAGGATTCGGTTTCCGGCTCCGCCTCGACCGCCGGCTTCGGCGCTGGTTGCTTCTTGCCTTTAGCAGCTTTGGGCGCGGCCTTGACCTTCGGCTCCGGGCCGATGCGCTGCATGATCGCGTGGACCGGGTTGGGCACCTGCTCGAGCGTCGCGCCTGTCACAGCATCCACACCCATGCCGACGATGCCGCCAGCGATGACGTTGCCGGCGAAACCCGCCGCGCCGGCGCTCGCGATCTGCGTTTTGACCGCAATGTCCTGATCACGGTAGCCATCGAGATGAAAGCTCACCGTGAATTCATCCTTGCGATTGACTGTGAGCGTGCAGGGCGTCTGGCAGGATTGCGAGAGCGATGTCCGCACCGCAGCGCCGCTCGGCTCCGATGTGATCTGGATTTGGTTGACGGTGCTGCGCGTGACGGTTGCGCAGCCTCCAAGCGCCAGAAACGCCGCACACACCACCGCGTGCTTGATCCTTGTCATGTGTCCTCTTGTCGTTGAATGCTGTTGCCAAGCTTGATGGAATGGCGAGACCGTCGCGTGACAAGAGGCCGGTCGCAAGCCGCTGCGCTGCAACGCTCGGTCACATTCGCCGCTATCAACAGAAAAAGGCGCACGAGCCTCGTGCGCCTTCTGTCCGTCATTTGGAAGATGTGTGGTCTTTAGCTTCGCGCGCGGTCCGGCCGGCCGGCAAACTGGCGATCCGGGCCGCGTCCGGCCGCTGGGCGGTCTCCCGCCGGGCGAGGCGCGTAAGCCGGCTTTGCGCCTTGCGGCTTGTGCCAATGACGTTCGCCCGAGGGACGCTCGCCTGCAGGACGCTCGATGGCCGGGCGCTCGCCCTGCGGACGCGGCGCACGATCGGCAAAGCCCCGTTCGTCGCGCGGTCTGTTGCCCTGATAGCCGCCGCCGAAGCCGCCGGGCCGCTGGCCGCGATTATTGGGTCGCGCACCGTTGCGGTTTTCCGGCCGCGGGCCGGATGAGCGCTCGGGAAGCGTCGTGCCGAGCGCGTGCTGAACGATGTCGACCGTCTTCTTCATCGTACGCTCGATATCGCGGAACGCCCGGATTTCATCGGGCGAGACGAGGGCGATCGCCATGCCGCTTGCGCCGGCACGCGCCGTGCGGCCGATGCGATGGACATAGGCTTCCGGCACGTCCGGGATGTCGAAGTTGATGACATGGCTCAGGCCGTCGATGTCGATGCCGCGCGCCGCGATGTCGGTGGCGACGAGGAAGTCGATGCGTCCGTCCTTCAGGTCCCGAAGCGCCCGCTCACGCTGGCTCTGGCTCTTGTTGCCGTGGATCGCGACAGCCTCGATACCCGCCTGGACGAGCGACTTCGTCACCTTGTCCGCGCCATGCTTGGTGCGGCAGAAGACGATGCCGCGATCGATCTTGTATTCCTCGATCAGCGTCTCGAGCAGTTGCTGCTTCTTCGAGCGGTCGACGATGATCGCCTTCTGCTCGATCTTGTCGACCGTGCGGGCGGCCGGCGTCACGGCGACACGAACGGGATCGTTCAGCAACTCGTCGGCAAGGCCTTGGATCGTCGCCGGCATGGTCGCAGAGAAGAACAAGCTCTGGCGCTGCTTCGGCACCATCTTGACGATCTTGCGGATGTCATTGACGAAACCGAGATCGAGCATGTGGTCGGCTTCGTCGAGCACGAGCATCTGCACGTCGGCAAGCGACAGCGCGCGGCGGTTGACGAGATCGAGGAGACGGCCAGGCGTCGCGATCAGCACATCGACGCCCGCCTGAAGCGCGCGGACCTGCTTGCCGATCGGCAAGCCGCCGAACACCACGCCGCGCGAGATGCGCATGAAGCGACCATAGGAGGCGAAACTGTCATGAATCTGCCCGGCGAGTTCGCGCGTCGGGCACAGGATGAGCGCGAGGCAGGAGCGCTGGGGAGCCCGCGCCTTGCTTTCGAACAGGCGCTGCAGGATTGGCAGCGCGAAAGCCGCCGTCTTGCCGGTGCCGGTCTGCGCGATGCCGATGATGTCGCGGCCAGCGAGCAGAGGCGGGATCGCCTGCATCTGGATCGGCGTCGGGGTTTCATAATTCTCGGCGGCGAGCGCCTTCAGCAGCAGGCCCTTGAGGCCGAGCTCAGCGAAGGGGCCGACATTCTGCATGGCCGCAGGCGGCTGCGCGGGCACGAAGGCAGGAGCATTGTTTTGTGCCATGGGAGCGCTCGCAGCGATAGGAGCGTGCGTCATCGTTTCAGTCGTATTCGACATGATTGGGTCAGTCTTTCGGTTCCAGATCGTAAAAGGGGTCGACGGCCACGAGCAGGCCCGACCAGAAAGGCCTTGCCGTGGGACGTACCCTCGCGTGACGGGGAAGCGTCGGACATGATGCGATGTCGTGCCGCGGCCTTTTGACCGTTCGTGCAAGGACATCAGGGGGAGAAGATGGCGCCAGGCGCCGAAGCGCCGAGTTCACGCAGCCATCTAAAGACCGGATCGGTCGATGGAAGAAGCGAATGCGCTCATTCGCCTCTCAAGTCAATCGCTTTGCTGCAATGCAGCTATGCGAGGCCGACTAAAGTCCGAGTTCCTTGCGAAGTTCGGCTTTTGCCACCTCGAATTCGGCCTTGAAATCCGGCTGTTGCATGAGGCGGGCCGCGATCGCGGTGCCTGCGATCCGCCCCATCTCGATGTCGGAGCGATAGTGAATGCCGCCGACCACCCGGTTGTTCGCATAATCCCACGCCCTCGCCATGATCTCGGTGCGTTTTTCCGGGACCATGTTGGAAAGCACGATGCCCATCAGCGTCCCCACGGTGGCGTGGCCGGACGGCCAGGCTCCCGAATTCGAGATCTTCACGGCAGGCTTCACGAGTTCGCTCAGCTTGTGCGGCCGCGTCCGCTTCCAGAAATCCTTGGCGGGGTCGACCACCGCGCCTTCGGTCTCGACGACGCGATCGAAAAAGGCCGTGAATTTCGGCAAGGCGTCGGGCTTGAACTTCTCGCCCATCACATTCGTGAAGCGCCAGACGTTCTCCGTTGCATCAGCGGCGGCCGCTGCGGCCATTTCGGGCGTCCGCGTAACCTGATAGGTCAGCACCTCGCCCAACTCCCTTTTCGTGACGATGCTGTCGTCAGCCGGCGGCGGGGGAAGCAAAGCCTTGAGATCGAGCTCCTTCGCCGTGATGAAAGGGACCGCATCGGCAGCAAAGGCTGTGGACGCGGCAGGGCCGCCGACGAGACCGGACAGGAACAACCCGGCCGCCAGAACCAATATACGCATCGATCTACCCCTCATATCTTTGTTCGTCCCCGTAGCACGCGGCGTGTGACAAACCCGTGAAGGCGCTCCAAGGCCCATGCACAGCGTCGCGCGCGACGTGAGAAAACTTGCTTTTGCACGCCGAGTACGGCAGCATCACACCAGTGATCCGCGTTGCGCCGGCGGCTTTCCGGCAGCACGATAAAGCGGACCGCGTCATTTCGCCAGAGAGCGGAAGATGGAAGGCGGGAGAGCACCGGTGGCGCAGATGCGGCGGCGATTGAGCCTTGTCGAGACTTCCACGGTGGTTCAGCCGGCCGTCTCGCTGACAGGCGTGTCGATCGCTTATGGGCTCAAATCCGGCGGCCGCTACGAGGCTGTCGCTCCGGTCAACCTCTCCGTGGAGGAGGGCGAGTTCACCGCCATCGTCGGCCCGACAGGCTGCGGCAAATCCACCCTTCTCAATGCCGCAGCAGGGCTCATCCGACCCGCGAGCGGCATCGTCAGCATCTTCGGACAGAAGCTCGATGGCCTCAACCAGCAGGCGGGCTATCTCTTCCAGGCCGATGCGCTTATGCCATGGAAGACCGTGCTCGAAAACGCCAGCATCGGTCTCGAGGTTGCCGGCATGCAAAAAGGCGAGGCGCGCGCCAAGGCCTCGGCACTGCTCGCGCGCGTCGGGCTGAAAACATTTCTCGACCGCTATCCGCACCAGCTTTCAGGCGGTCAGCGCAAGCGCGTGGCGCTGGCGCAGATGCTGGTGCGCAATCCGAAGATCCTGCTCATGGACGAGCCGTTCGGCCCGCTCGACGCGCAGACGCGCCTCATCATGGGCGAGTTGCTCATCGATCTCTGGCAGGCGGACCGCAAGGCGGCGATGTTCGTGACGCATGATCTGGACGAGGCGATCGCGCTCGCCGACCGCGTCATCATCATGTCGGCAGGGCCGTCCGCCACCATCATCGGCGACTTCAAGGTCGACATACCCCGCCCGCGCGACGTGGCGGAAGTGCGGGCGGACCGCCGCTTCCACGACCTTCACAGCGCCATCTGGAGCGTGCTGCGCGACGAGGTCCGCAAGGCCTACGGCCAGTTCGCGGCCGAACCGGAAGGAGCAGGCGCGTGATGATGGACCGCACCAGGCTCATCGGGCTTCAGCTCGCCGTCGCGCTCGGCATCATTCTCCTGTGGCACGTCGCGACGACGACGCCGGACATCTTCAACGTGAAGACGGCGCAGTTCTTTTTTTCCACGCCCGCCGATATCGCGGCCCGCGTCGTGAAGATGTTCTCCACCGGCATCATCTGGCGCCATCTCGGCATCACGCTCGTCGAGGCGGCGCTCGCCTTCGTGATCGGCGCGGGGCTCGGTCTCGCCTTCGGCTTCTGGTTCGCGCGCAAGCCCTTTCTCGCCGCCATCGCCGATCCGTTCCTCAAGGCGATGAACTCCCTGCCCCGTGTCGTGCTGGCGCCGATCTTCGCGCTCTGGTTCGGCAATGGGATCGCCTCCAAGGTGGCGCTCGGCGTGACGCTCGTATTCTTCATCGTGTTCTTCAACGTCTTCCAGGGCGTGCGGGAGGTGAACCAGAACATCCTCTCGAACGCACGCATGCTCGGCATGAACGAGCGGCAATTGCTTCGCCACGTCTATTGGCCGGCGGCACTTGCCTGGGTGTTCTCGTCCCTCCACACATCGGTCGGATTCGCGGTGGTCGGTGCGGTTGTCGGCGAATATCTCGGCTCGTCCGCTGGCCTCGGCTATCTCATCCACGAGTCTGAGGGCGTATTCGACACGACCGGCGTGTTCGCGGGGATGTTCATCCTCAGCGTTTTCGTCATTCTCGTCGATGTGCTGGTGACCGTGCTTGAGCGTCACCTCCTCAACTGGCAGCCGGAGCAATCCTCCGCTCTCGCCAAGGCTTGATTTTCATTCAAACGATAACAGGAGTTTCGATCATGGATCGCAGGCAATTCGTCATTTCGGCCGCCGCCTCGCTGGGTCTTCCCGCTACTTTTTCAGGCGCGGCGCGCGCGCAGGCAAAGCTCGAAAAGCCGTCGATCGTGCTCGGCGTCGGCGGCAAGACGCTGCTCTACTATCTGCCGCTGACCATCGCCGAGCGGCAGGGCTTCTTCAAGGAGCAGGGCCTCGCGGTTGAAATCCAGGATTTCGGCGGCGGCTCGAAATCGCTGCAGTCGCTGATCGGCGGATCGGTCGATTGCGTGACCGGCGCTTATGAGCACACGATCCGCATGCAGGCCAAAGGCCAGGACATCCGCGCCGTTACTGAGCTCGGACGATTCCCGGCCATCGTCATCTGCGTGCGCAAGGATCTCGCCGGCAAGGTGAAGTCCGCAGCCGATTTTAAGGGCCTCAAGATTGGCGTCACCGCGCCGGGCTCGTCCACCTACATCATGGCGGCCTATGCCATGAACAAGGCCGGGTTGAAACCGTCCGACGCGTCATTCATCGGGGTTGGCTCGGGTGCAAGCGCCGTCGCCGCCATGAAGCGCGGCGACATCGACGTCATCTCCCATCTCGAACCCGTCATCGGCAAGCTCGAGGGCGACGGCGACGTGGTGACCCTGATCGACACCCGCACGGAGGCCGGCACCAAGGCCTTGTTCGGCGGCTCGAACCCGGCGGCCGTCGTCTATCTGAAGCAGGATTTCATCACGGCCAACCCCAACACGACGCAGGCTATCGTCAACGCCTTCGTAAAATCGTTGAAATGGCTCGCCAAGGCGACGCCGGACGATGTGGCGAACGCAGTGCCCGCCGAATACCACCTCGGCGACCGCGACCTCTACCTCAAGGCCGTCAAGGGATCGCTCGAAAGCTACTCACGCACGGGCATCATCGCGCAGGCCGGACAGGAGAGCGTCTACGCCATGCTGAAAGCGCTCGACCCTGAGCTTGCCGCATCGAGCGTCGACCTCAGCCACACCTTCGACGGGCGGTTCGTCGCGAAAGCGAACGTCTAGAGTTTGCGGCGAAAATGTGGCAGTGACATCCGCGGGATGCTCGTTTTAACCAGGACGAGCCATCTCGCCGACGGTCCGGCAGTCCGGCCGGAATGCAGGACGGTCTACCAGGATTTACCGCTCTCATGCCGCTGACGATTTTGTCCATCCAGTCCCATGTTGCGTTCGGCCATGTCGGCAACTCGGCCGCGACCTTCCCGATGCAGCGTCTCGGCGTCGAGGTGATGCCGATCCACACCGTCCAGTTCTCGAACCATACCGGCTACGGCGACTGGAAGGGTCGTGTCTTCGACGGTGCGATGATCGACGAACTCGTATCGGGCCTTGCCGATCGCGGCGTGCTCGGCAGATGCAATGCGGTGCTGTCGGGCTATATGGGCTCGGCCGAGATCGGCCATAGCGTGCTCGATGCAGCGGGCCGGGTGCGCAAATTCAACCGCGACGCGATCTATGCCTGTGACCCCGTCATCGGCGATGTGGGCCGCGGCATCTTCGTGCGGCCGGGCGTGCCCGAATTCATGAAGGCCCAGGCCGTGCCCTGCGCGCGCATCATCACGCCTAACCAGTTCGAGCTCGAATATCTCGCCGGCCACCCTGCCCGTTCGGCGAGCGATCTTTCCGCCGCGCTTGCAATCGTGCACAAGACAGGGCCTGAGATCATCCTCGTCACATCCTACATCGGCGAGGAGACGCCCGACGGCTCGATCGATCTCATCGTGTCCTCGCCAAACGGGCTCTGGCAGGTGCGCACCCCCAAGCTCGAGATCGAGGTGAATGGCGCGGGAGATGCCATCGCCGCGCTGTTCCTCGTGCACTTCCTGCGCACCGATTCAGCGCCCACAGCCCTTCAGAATGCGGCCTCGTCGATCTTCGGCCTGTTGCGCAGGACGCAGGAGGAAGGCTCGCGCGAACTTCTCATCGTCGAGGCGCAAGATGAATTCGTGAAGCCGAGCCGCATGTTCGCGGTGGAGAAGATCTAGGCTTCAAAAACTGTCATCCCGGACGGCGCAGCCAAGCCGGGATCCGTCGTCACAGAATGGTAGGACATGGGTCCCGGATAGCCTTGCGGCTTCCGGGACGACGCGTTGGCTCAAGCCGCTCCGTGCTGAGGGTGGGTCTGCCGGCTGCGCATTTCGATCTTGTTGAGCCCTGCAATATAAGCTTTGGCGGACGCAACCAGCGTGTCCGGGTCGGCGGCCCTGCCCGTGACGCTGCGGCCGCTCTGCGTGTCCTCCAGCCGCACAGAAACCTCCGCCTGCGCATCCGTGCCTTCGGTCACAGCGTGCACCTGATAGAGCGCCAGCTTCGCCTCATGCGGGATGAGAGCGTGAATCGCATTGAAGATCGCATCGACCGGGCCGTTGCCGGTCGTCTGCACCGTCTTGTGCGTGCCGTCGACATCGAGCGTCAGCGTCGCTGACTGATGCCCCATCGTGCCGGCGATGACGGTCATTGCCATCACCTTGACGCGATCCTGCGCGGTCGAGATGTTCTCGTCGACGAGCGCCTCGATGTCCTCGTCATAGACATGCTTCTTGCGGTCGGCGAGCGCCTTGAAGCGGACGAAGGCATCTTCGAGCTGGTTGTCGCCCAACTCATAGCCAAGCTCGCCAAGCTTGTTCTTGAAGGCGGCGCGGCCGGAATGCTTGCCCATCACCAGCGACGTCTTCTGCACGCCGACGCTCGCCGGCGTCATGATCTCGTAGGTCGTGTTGTTCTTCAGCATGCCGTCCTGGTGGATGCCGCTCTCATGCGCGAAGGCGTTCCGGCCGACGATCGCCTTGTTGTACTGCACAGGGAACGAGGTCGCAGCCGAAACCAGCCGCGAGGCGCGGTTCAGCATCGTCGATTCGATCCCGCACTCGTAGGGCAGAACATCGCCGCGCGTCTTGATTGCCATCACCACCTCTTCGAGCGCGGCATTGCCGGCCCGCTCGCCGATGCCGTTGATGGTGCACTCGATCTGCCGCGCCCCGCCTTCAAGGCCGCCGAGCGTGTTGGCGACGGCGAGGCCGAGATCATTGTGGCAATGAACCGAGAAGATCGCCTTGTCAGCGTCCGGCACGCGGTTGCGCACGGCCATGAACATGTCGCGGTATTCGTTCGGCGTCGAATAGCCGACCGTGTCCGGCAGGTTGATCGTGGTGGCGCCGGCCTTGATCGCCGCCTCGACGCACCGGCAGAGATAGTCGATCGGCGTGCGGGTCGCGTCCATCGCCGACCATTCGACATCCTCGACATGCCCGCGCGCCCGCGCGACGGTTGCCGAGATGATGGCGAGCACTTCGTCCTCGGACTTTCGCATCTGGTGCGCGAGGTGGATCGGCGAGGTGGAGACGAATGTGTGGATGCGGCCGCGTTTTGCGCCGCGCACGGCCTCTCCCGCCCGGTCGATATCGGCGTTGATGGCGCGGGCGAGCCCTGCGACGGTCGCGCTTTTCACCTGCCGCGCGATCTCGGCCACGGCCTCGAAGTCACCCTGACTGGCGATCGGAAAACCCGCCTCGATGATGTCGACGCCCATCGCGTCGAGCAGATGCGCGACTTCGAGCTTCTCCTCGAAGGTCATGGTCGCGCCGGGGCATTGCTCGCCGTCGCGCAAGGTGGTGTCGAAAATGAAGACTTGGGTCTTGGAAGCGGTCATGTTGAAGATCCTGGCAATGGTTGCGCCGCTTGCGCGCGATGCAGGCTGGTCAGCTCAAGCCTAGCAGAGTCGGCGCGAAATTGAGTGGCGAAATGATTGAACGACAATGATCGGGATTGCGGTTTCAAATCCCCCAAGAGCCCAGGCGCGTCGCCCAGCCGGCCCCTAGGGGCGGATAAGGAGAAGAAGGGAGCCGAACGCGAGCGAAAGCGTGGCGCGTGGTGCGCTGGCCTTCATGCCTCTGGACGTCGTCACGTTCATCTCATCCGGTCTCATGTGAGAACCAATTGCACCATGACTATGAGGCATCGATTGACGATGTCAATGTCAAGGAAAACGAACGATGGGCAAGGACGCCAGGAAGAGGCCGCGAGCGAGCGTAGCGATTGACGCCGCCGTCATTCCTCGTGACACTCCGCCGATCATCCTTTGTCTGATTCCATCTGCCGGGAGCCCACATGCCTGCCAAAATGCCTTTAGCGCTCGTTGCGTTCATGTGCGCGGCCGGTCTCGCGGCCTGCAATAGTTCAGGGCCGCGGCCTGCGCAGGAGGTGAGCGCGGGACCGGCCACACCGCGCCTTGTCACGCCTGCAGGCTTCAAGCTGCCGAACGGGCCGGGCTGCCAGGGCGCGGTCGACCGTTTCCAGGCGCTGATCGACGAGGATCTCGAGGTCGGCCATACGATCAAGAGCGTCCATGCGCAGATGTCGGCCGAGATCGCGCATGCCCGCACGACCTGCGCCGCCGGCAATGATGCGGGTGCGCGGGCCGAGATTGCCGCCTCGCGTAGCCGTCACGGCTATCCGGGCGGCTGATCCGCTGCCGGTGAATCAGCTTTTGAGCGCGTGCCTGAGATAGAGCTGCATGAAGCGCGGCATCCGCGCCTCGTCGATGTCGCACAGATCGCGGACGATCACCACATCTGCGAATTCCGGCTGGTCTTGATCTGCCACGCGCTGCAGGATCAGCGCTTTCGCCGCTTCGGCATCGAGGTTGATCCGCATCGGCCGCATGAAGGCGATTTCTTCGCCGGCGAACACCGCATGCCATTGCGCGCCAAGCGTCACCTCGCTCCGCGTCAAGCCCGTCTCTTCCTCGAGCTCGCGCAGTACGCTGCTTTCGAGATCGACCATGCCATCCGCCATCACGTCGCTGAGGTCGGGCGTGCCGGCCGCGAACTGCACCTGTCCCGCGATGTAGGTTTGCGGACCCATCAGGCCGAGCAGGTACGCACCGTCGCGCGATTGCAGCGCCGCCGCAGAAAACCCGTTCCGCGCCTTGTCGCCGGCCGGCTTCAGCTCCCTGCACGCCACGAAGGCGGAATAGCTGGTTTCGAAATAGAGCGCCTCGAAGACATGGCTGCCATCCGCGTCGACATACTGGCGGCGTTGATGCTGCAGGATCACCCGGCCGTCGAACAGGCTCGGCTTCTCGACGATGAGCCGCGCCCAGCGCGCCTCGATCTCGCCCCTTCGCTCGGCTAGGAACGGCCAGTCCCAATGCGTCAGCCGCGCCTCGATCCGGTCGATTGCGACGATCGCACCGTCCACAGGCTGAGATTCATCGTTCAAACGAGGAGCCTGCCTTCGCTGACGATCACCGCGCTCCCGCCGATGCGGGCCGCGATCAACGCTCCACCTGATATGTCGAGATCGAGCGAAATCTCCGATGGACGCCCCATCTCGTACCCTTGCTCGATGACGAGTTGGTGCGTGCCATCCTCCGGCCGTTCAAAGGCGGCCGCCGCGCCCGCAAAGGCCGCGACGGCCGAGCCGGTCGCCGGGTCCTCACGAATGCCCGCATCCGGCCAGAACATGCGCGCGTGAACGTGGTGCGCCGCCGAGGCGGTTTCGTTGGTGTAAAGATAGACGCCGGTCCGGCCCGTCGGATCAAAGGCTCTCGCCCAGAGACCCGGATCGCCGGGCTTCACACGCTCCAATGTCTCGCGATCGGCGATGGGCACCAGAACATAGGGCACGCCTGCCGACCAGAAGGAGAGCTCATGGCCAGGAAGGCCGATCTTGTCCTCATGAATGCCGAAGGCTGCCGCGACTGCTGAGCGGTCCAGCGCTGCATCGAGCCGTTGCGAAAGCTTCGGCACCTCGAACACCGCGCGCGGCGCATGCCCGTTGCGCTGGCTGACCTCGACCTTGACGAGGCCGATCTTTTCCTCGATCGCGATGACGATGCCGCCTGAGCCGCGCATCGCTTCGGGGGCCTGAAGCATCGCCAGCAGCACGGCCGTGCCGATCGTCGGATGGCCTGCGAAGGGAAGCTCGCCAGTCGGAAAGAAGATGCGGATTGCGGCAGTGTTGATCGGGTCGGCTGGCGGCCGCACGAACACCGTCTCCGACAGGTTGAATTCCTGCGCGATCCGCAGCATCTCGGCATCGTCGAGGCCTTCGCTATCGAGCACCACGGCAAGCGGATTGCCAACGAACGGCGTGCCCGTGAACACGTCGAGTGTATAGAAGCGGCGGATCATCGAACACGAGGCCTGCTGAAGGTGAATGACGGGCAACGCACTATTCCATTGCCGTTCATTTTCCTACCGTTAATCTTGCATCGTTCGCCGGCACATGCCTCCTTGATGGAGAGCGGTTGGCCGGCGGCGACGCGGCAATGGTGGGGCTCGTGATTGCCCGCGTCCATCCTGTTCGAGCTTCAGGCGTTCCGGAGCACTTTCATGTCCATCAAGACTTCTATCCTCAAGCCAGTTTCGGCGGCGCTCGCGGTTGCGCTGCTGTCATCCTCCGTCGCGTTCGCTCAGGCGACCGCCCCCGCGCCGACAACGGCTCCGAAAGCTCCTGTCACTGCACCGGCTGCTCCCGTCGCCCCCAAGGCTCCGGCAGCGCCGGCCGTCGCCGCGCCTGCAGCGAAGGCCGCAGCCCCTGCAACAGCGGTTGCGCCGAAGGCGCAACTCGTGAACCTCAACACGGCGACGGCCGAACAACTCGACGGCCTGCCGCAGATCGGCGCAGCCCGCGCCAAGGCGATCGTCGAGGCCCGCGCCAAGGGCAAGTTCAAGAACTGGGATGACTTCGTCGCCCGGAACGTGGTGCCTGCAAATGCGGAAGCCGCCATCAAGGACAAGGTGACGTTCTGATCGAGCATCCTTCAACGCAGAACGGCCGGGCTTTTGCCCGGCCGTTTTCGTTTGGCACCGTCAGCGTCGATCAGATCGCCGAGTTCCAGGCAACCGGCACCAGCCGATAGCTGGAGCCATCCTTGACAATCGTGCCGGCTGCGGGGAACGGCGCGTGATAGAAGGCGACCTGCGCCTTTTCGGCGATCGCCATGTCCAGCATCTTCTTGCGTGAGGCGATGGCGGTGGGGCCGTCCATGTCGAACACGGCGGTCCATTCCGGCCTGCGCACGAACAGTGCCGGGTGGTTGGTCGTGTCAGACATGAGCATCAGCTTGCCGCTGCCCGAATTGACGGCGAAAGCCGTGTGGCCCGGCGTATGGCCATAAGCTGCGATGGAGGTGATGCCGGGCACGATTTCCTTGCCGGCCTCATACTTTGCGACCTTGTCCTTGATCGGTTCGAATACGCGGCGCACGCCTTGGAACGCGCCCTTCATGGCATCCGGTGCGCGGCTCATCTGGCCGTCATCCATCCAGAACGCCCATTCGGCGGCCGGAACCATGATTTCGGCGTTCGTGAAGGGAGCAGAGCCGTCCTTGAGGCGCAGCCCGTTGATGTGGTCGCCGTGGAAATGGCTGAAGATCACGAGATCGACCTGCTCGGGCGAGAAGCCGGCGGCCTTGAAGTTCTCCATCCAGGCGCCGGAGGTCGGCGCGCCCACATTGCCGTTGCCGGCGTCGATCATGATCAGCTTCGAGCCGGTGTTGATGATGCTGGTGGTGAAGGGAATGCGCAGCTTGTCGCCGGCAAGCGAGGATTCCGCGAGCACGGTCTGTACGTCGGCCAGTTCGGCGTTCTTGATGAAGCCCTCGAGCGGCCGGTCGAAGAAACCGTCATTGATCGCCGTGATCTCGAAATCGCCGACCTTGTAGCGATAGAAGCCGGCGTTCTGCTTGCCGGCGAGCGGCGCTTTTGCTGCGGCGGGGTTGGAGCCGAACGTGCCCGCGGCGGCGAGGGCGGCGGCTGACAGCCCGAGAACTGAGCGGCGATCCATATCCATGTCGTTTGTCTCCCTGAAGGTCTTGGCCGGACAGCGCCGGCTTGCAAGCGGTGGTCGCTGACGCTGGTTAAAGCACGGCGCGCTCTGCCATGCGATCACAAAGCAGTGACCGCGATACGACAGGCGGGGGCGGATGGATCATGCACGCCCAGACGAGAAGCGAGACAACAGCGTTAATGCATATGGGCCGCGGTGAACTCTTGCTGCACAGGCTTGCACCTAAAGTTGCTGTCATTCAGCGGCATGCTTGTGCTTGCGATCCCGTTTCGGTGCATGAACAAGCTTGAACCGCGCAAGCTCTTCGTCAGTCGGAAGATAGCAATCTGGATCAGCGGCTGCAGCGGCTGTGATGTCCTCGTCGCTCATGGCGTCGAGACGAGCATGATCTAGCGCCGCCCAGGCTTTCTTCGCATCATCCAGCTGCTTTTTTGTAGGCATTGCGTTCTCGTTTGTTCGCTCTTCTGAGAGATATAATACGCCGCTTGGTGCCTCTCATAGTCCATACACACGCAAAGAGATTACCATCCAACTCCGCATAAGTCATATAGCGGGCCTCGCCAGTTTGATCGGCGGGAATCTGACGCTCGGACCTTAAGGGAGCAGCGAATAATGTCGGAGCGAGAGAGAACGGGTATCCGTGCTTCTGAACATTAGAGTCGGCCTTCGCCGCATCCCATTCAAAATCGTCCAACCTCTCCATGATCAATATCTCCTTTGACCTGGTCGAGATTAAACCGATGGGAGCTGCGTCAATTGCTATCGGCCCCATCAGGGCTCTGGCTTTAAAGTGAGAAGAGAGAAATTGGTAAATTTCAACTCGATCCAGTCGCGCAATTGACATTGCATATGTGCAGACTGGTTCGCGCGGCCAGCCGCAATTCACTCCACAATTGTTAAATGGGGGACGAGCGACTGAAGTCAGACGCTCGTCCGTCCGTCATTCGAAATGGGCACGAAGGCTCAGTTCCGCGCCTTGTCCACCAGCGCCTTTTCCTTGATCCATGGCATCATGGCGCGCAGCTTTTCACCCACATGCTCGATCTGGTGATCGGCGTGGCGGGCGCGGGTCGCCTTGAACGAGGTCTGGCGCACCTTGTTCTCGAGCATCCAGTCGCGCGTGAACTTGCCGCTCTGGATGTCGTTGAGCACGCGCTTCATCTCGGCCTTGGTTTCGCTCGTGATGATGCGCGGGCCGGTGACGTATTCGCCATATTCGGCCGTGTTCGAGATCGAGTAGTTCATGTTGGCGATGCCGCCCTCATAGATAAGGTCGACGATGAGCTTCACCTCGTGCAGGCACTCGAAATAGGCCATCTCCGGCGCGTAGCCGGCTTCGACCAGCGTCTCGAAGCCTGCGCGGATCAGTTCGACGAGACCGCCGCAGAGCACGACCTGCTCGCCGAAGAGGTCCGTCTCGCACTCTTCCTTGAACGAGGTCTCGATGATGCCGGCGCGTCCGCCGCCATTGGCCGAGGCGTAGGAGAGACCGAGATCATGCGCGTTGCCGGTCGCATCCTGATGGATCGCGATGAGGGTCGGCACGCCGCCGCCACGCTGGTATTCCGAGCGGACCGTGTGGCCGGGGCCTTTGGGGGCGACCATCAGCACGTCGAGGTCTTTCCGGGGCTCGATCAGATTGAAATGCACGTTGAGGCCGTGGGCGAACAGCAGCGCCGCTCCCTGCTTCATGTTGGCGTGAAGCTCGTCGTAATAGATGTCGGCCTGAAGCTCGTCCGGCGTCAGCATCATCATCACGTCGCTGACCTTGGCGGCTTCCGTCGGCGTCATCACGGTGAAGCCCGCAGCCTCTGCCTTCTTGATCGTGGCAGAACCGGCTTTCAGCGCGATGATCACGTCCTTCACACCGGAATCGCGCAGGTTTTGCGCATGGGCGTGGCCCTGTGAGCCGTAGCCGACGATGCAGACCTTCTTGCCCTTGATCAGATTGATGTCAGCATCACGATCGTAATAGACGCGCATAATGAAACGTTTCCTTCCATTGCCTTTTTTGGCCGTTGCCTGTTGCACCCGCCGCCGCATGCCCTGACGGTGCAGTGACGTTTTCCCGCGGAATTTTACGAAATAATCGTTCGAAAAACCGCGTTTCTCATAGGCGAAGCGAAGGCGGGCGTCAAAAAGCTTTTCGACATGGTGCGCGATCTCGCAATCGTCATTTGACAGAACGTCGAAAGCCGTGGCTTGCCCGAATATCGAGAAAGTGAAAAATGTCACCTGGGAGGCGACGATGGCAATCAAGGCTTACGCATTCGACGCGTATGGAACACTGTTCAACGTGGCAGGCGCGGCACTGCGCTATCGCGACGCTCTCAAGGTCGATCCCGAACCCTTCGCGGCGCTCTGGCGGCTGAAGCAGATCGAATACACCTGGACGCTCACGCTGATGGGCCGCTACCATGATTTCTGGGAGCTGACGCAGCGGGCGCTCGACTACACTTTCGAGAAGTTCCCTGCCGCCGACCGCAGCCTGCGCAAGGCGCTGCTTGAATCCTACTGGACGCTCGACGCCTATGACGACACCAAGCCGACGCTGAAAGCGCTCCGCGTGCGCGGCATCAAGACCGTTATCTTCACCAACGGCACGCCGGACATGGCGAAGGGCGCAGCGGATCATGCCGGCATCACCGATGTGATTGACGGCATCGTTTCGATCGACGCGATCCGCAAGTTCAAGACGACGCGCGACGCATATGATCTCGTCTGCAGCCATCTCGGCTTGCCGCACGAGGAGGTCGCGCTCGTCTCCTCGAACCGCTGGGACGTCGCCGGCGCCGTGAGTTCGGGCATGCGCGCCATCTGGTGCAACCGCACCGGCCAGCCAGAGGAATATCCGGGCCTGACGGCAGAACGCACGATCAGGGGTCTCGCCGAACTCTAACCAGAGTTGCGATAAAGCTTTGGCATTGCGGCCTCGATCGCGGAGAATGGCGATCGATGGTCGAATCCCTTCTCATCCTGCTTGCCTGCCAGATGGCGGGTGAAGCACTCACCCGCGCCCTTCTCCTGCCGGTGCCGGGGCCGGTCGTCGGCATGGCGATCCTGTTCTGCGCGCTTCTGTGGCGCGGACGCAGGACGCCGCCTGGCGCGACCCTGCCGGCAGAGGCCGGGTTGCCGGGTCAGCTCGGCCCGGTGGCGGACGCGCTGCTGCAAAATCTCTCGCTGCTCTTCGTGCCCGCCGCCGTCGGCATCGTGCAGCATTTCGGCCGCGTGCGCGATTATGCCGGGCCGATCGCGCTTTCGATCATCGTCTCCACGCTTGCGACCTTCATCGTCACGGCGCTGGTTTTCAACTGGCTGCGGCGTTCGCAGGCGAAGCGCTGATGGCGGAGGCACGCACATGACGTTGCTGCCCTCCCGCATCACCGATGTCTGGGTCTATCTTTCGGCTAGCCCGCTGCTCTGGCTCACCTTGACGCTCGCGGCCTATGCGCTGGCGAGCCGCATCGCGGTCGCGACGGGCCGTCATCCGCTCGCCAATCCGGTTGCGATCGCTGCTGCCCTGCTCGTCGGCCTGCTGCTCGCCACGGGAACGGACTATCAGTCCTATTTCGCAGGCGCACAGTTCGTGCATTTCCTGCTGGGGCCAACCACGGTCGCGCTGGCCGTGCCGCTCTACCGCAATCGGGCAAAGGTGCGAAAAGCGCTCCTGCCGATGCTCGGCGCGCTCGTCGCCGGGTCGCTCACCGCCATCCTCAGCACGGTCGCCGTCGCGCTTGCCCTTGGCGCTCCGCCGGAGATCGTCGCCTCCCTCGCACCCAAATCCGTGACTGCGCCGATTGCGATGAGCCTGTCGGCGAGCACGGGTGGCATTCCGACCCTTACTGCAGTGCTCGTCATCGCGACGGGCATCTTCGGGGCGATGACCGTGACGCCGCTGATGAACGCGTTGGGGCTCAAGGATTATCAGGCGCGGGGCTTTGCGGCCGGGCTCGCCGCTCACGGCATCGGCACGGCGCGCGCCTTTCAGGTCGATAGCGTGGCGGGCACCTTCGCCGGCATCGCCATGGGCCTCAACGGCTTGCTCACCTCGGTGCTGGTGCCACTCCTCGCCTCGGTCTGGCGCTGAGGCGCATCACTCGGCGATCACCTCGATATCGACCTTCTCGACGATCTCGGCGGGCTTTGCCGCGGCGATGAAGTCCATCATGCCGAGGCCAAGATCGTTCCGGGCCTTGACCTTGATCGTCAGCGCCCGGCCGCCATTGATGAGCTTCGTCGCCCCCTCGATCACGGCGCGGGTCGCAGGAAGATCGCCGATCGCCGCCACCAGATCGCGCCTGAGATCGGCGATGGCGGCGGCACGGGTCTCGGCATCCGATTTGCCCGTGACGCGGGCACGATCCTTGACGATCACATCGACGATGCCGCCATTCTCGATCCGAAGCTCGGCCGACCGCGCCGTCATCGCAAGCGCGAGAATCTGCACCGTCGACAGCGAGCTTGTGAAGAACTCCTTCTGCACATTGCCGATCACGCCGCTGAAGCGCAGCGCGCCGAGCCTTTCGTCCTTGATGGAGATTTCGGTGACCCGGATTTCCTTCGACCCCTCGTCCCAGCTCGAGGCCAGCACCGCCGAAAGATCGAGCCGCTTGATGCCCAGATCGTTGAGCAGGGAGAGCTGCGGATCATCGGACGTCTCGGGAATGGGAAAGGAGAGACCCCTGATGCTGTAGGAAAAGAAGGTCGGCACGCCCTTGATCTGCTGGCCGAGCGCGACCTCCTGCGAAGCAAGACTGAGCACGCCATTCATTTTCGGCGCGGAGAACGTGAAGCCCTTCATCGCGATCGAGCCGAATACAGGCATGAACTCGCGCGGATCGACCGACTTCCAGTCCTCCTCGTCGAATTTGCCCGCATCGACCATTTCCTTCAGCCGGTCGAGCGTCGGCTTGAAGGAAAAACCCTGCACGTCGTAGGAGGAAAGGCCGATCTCGGCGCTCTCCTGCGGAATGGTCATCGTCACGCCATCGACGTGCATGTTCGAGTCCGCGCCGCCGATCGTCAGGTTCGCCACCTTGAAGGCGACCGAGCCGGGCTGGTCGGGCTTCGAGCGCCGCGTCTGCGCGGTTTCGTCGATATCGATAGTGAGGGCGAGATCACGGATCGAGGTCGTCCCGAAGTCGAGATTGGTGAAGAACTGCAGCAGGCTGGTGAAGAACCGGCGCTTCTCGTCATCATCCATGTCCTCGACGTCAGGCGTCTCCTTGATGATCGCCGCGAAGTCGAACAGCCCCGTCTTGCCGGGACGCGCCTTGAACTCGCGGCCGGCGATGCTCGCCGCAGAAAACGTCATCCGGCCGTCAGGAATCGTCCCACCAACCTTGAAGTTCTCGGCCTTGTATGTGCTGTAAATGCGCAGCAACGGCGCCGCAGCGTCATCGGACACTTCGCCGAACGCCCTGACAGAAGCAGCGATATCGAGATTCTCGACCGCCACCTTCTCGAACGAGCCGGCCAGAACGGTCGGCTCGATCTTGCCGGTCTTGGCGTTCCTGACCTCGTTGCGGCTTTCGATGGTCGCAGCAGCCGAGACGATGCTGCCGATCGAGCCATTGACGGCATTGGCAAGCTTCACGTCGCGATAGACGGTGCGGCTCACATCGCCGGCCATGTCGGTTTCCTGAATCAGCTCGGGGATTATGGCTTCGGAAAAGCTCATCGCAGCGATCCGCTTCGAGAGCGGCGCCGGGCCGGTGCCGGCGAGGACCGCCAACAGCTCTTCCTTGCTGAAATTGGCGCCAGTGATCTCGATGCGCGGGATCCTGAAGGTGTAGAGGCCGCCGGGGATACGCACGTTCTCGACCACCATCGGCGCCGGCTGCGCCAGCGCGCCCGTTCCCGAAACCAGCATCAGCGGACCCGTCGCCGTCGCCATGCCGAGCGCGAGCGCCGCGAAGCCCGCCACCAACCATTTGCGCGTCATCCAGCATCTCCTTGAGCGGTCACGATCAGGCGCTCTTCCTAGCCGTTTTATGGTGAGAAGACGACAGGAAAGGCAGGGCAACGCCCGGATGGCCGCGAAAGCGACTAAAGACTTTCAGCGAAGATCGGCCAGATCGACGCGACGAGGAGCAGCGCCATGGCGACATTGAAGACGCGCACGACCTTGGGGTCGCCAAGAAAGCGCTTCATCGCAACACCGAACAGGGCCCAGACGCCGATCGACGGCAGGTTGACGATGCCGAAGATGACCGCGATGAGCACGACGCTGGTGAAATAATCCTGCACCGTGGTGTAGGTCGAGATCGCGACGAGAGCCATCACCCAGGCTTTGGGGTTGACCCATTGAAAGGCGGCGGCCTGAACGAAGGTCAATGGCTTGCCGCCGGCCTCGCCATCCTTCACGGGGCCGGCATTGGCGAGCTTCCAGGCAAGATAGAGCATGTAGAGCCCACCAGCATATTTCATGACCGTATAGAGAGCCGGCACTCGCCTGAACACCTCGCCGAGCCCAACGCCGATCAGCACGATCATCAGCGTGAAGCCGATGCCGATGCCGAGCATGTGCGGGAGCGTGCGCATGAGCCCGAAATTCACGCCGGAGGCGAGCAGCATCAGGTTGTTCGGCCCCGGCGTTATCGACGACACGAAGGCAAAACTCATCAGCGCCAGCAGGAGGTGGCTCTCGATCATACGCCCTCGGCGCCCCGGCTGATGGCGGCGACCCCGGTGCGCGACACCTCGACGAGCCCGATCTCGGCCATCAGCGCGATGAAGCGCTCGATCTCGTCAGTCGTGCCGGTCAGCTCGAAGATGTAGGAGGTGAGCGTCGCATCGACCGTCTTCGCGCCGAACGCCTGCGCCAGACGCAGCGCCTCGACCCTGTGCTCGCCGCGGCCGACCACCTTGACCAGCGCCAGTTCGCGCTCGATCGCGTTGCCCATCTGCGTGAGGTCGATCACGCGGTGCACCGGCACCAGCCGTTCGAGATGCGCCTTGATCTGTTCGAGCACATGCGCCGTCCCGCTGGTGATGACCGTGATGCGCGAGACATGCTTCTCGTGCTCGGTCTCCGAAACGGTGAGGCTTTCGATGTTGTAGCCACGGCCGGAGAACAGCCCCGCGATGCGGGCGAGAACGCCGGGCTCGTTGTCGACGAGCACGCAGAGCGTGCGCCGCTCGATCGTCTGCAGGGTGGTCGGATCGTTGTAATGCGATTTCATCTGGTTCAACTCGTTTTCCCCTCATCCGGCCCTGCGGGCCACCTTCTCCCCGAGGGCAGAAGCAACATTTCAATCCGCCAAAGCGCCACTCACACCAGCATCTTGCCTTCCTTGTCGATCACGCTGCCAATCTCCTCGTCGGTATCGGGCAGGATCATTTCGTTATGCGCCTTGCCGGATGGGATCATGGGGAAGCAGTTCTCGTCCTTCGCCACGACGCAATCGAAGATCACGGGCTTCGGCGTCCGCACCATCTCCATGATCGCGGCGTCGAGGTCGGCAGGGTCCTCGCAGCGTATGCCGTGCCCGCCATAGGCCTCAGCCAGCTTCACAAAATCGGGCAGCGCTTCGGAATAGCTCTGCGAGAAGCGCCCGCCATGCAGCAACTCCTGCCACTGGCGCACCATGCCCATGTAGGAATTGTTGAGGATGAAAATCTTCACCGGCAGGCGGTACTGCACGGCTGTCGACATTTCCTGCATGTTCATGAGGATCGAGGCTTCGCCCGCGATATCGATCACCAGCGCGTCCGGATGCGCTTTCTGCACGCCGATCGCCGCCGGCAGCCCATAGCCCATCGTGCCGAGCCCGCCCGACGTCATCCAGCGATTGGGCTCGTCGAAATGATAGTGCTGCGCCGCCCACATCTGGTGCTGGCCGACCTCCGTCGTGATGTAGGTGTTCGGACCCTTGGTGAGTTCATAGAGACGCTGGACCGCATGCTGCGGCTTGATGACCGACGAGGAGTTGCGGAACGACAGGGATTTGCGCAGCCGCCAGGTTTCGATCTCGGCCCACCACTGCCGCATCGCCGCTCCATCCGGCTGCGCTGCATTCTTCTTGGCTTTCACGAGCCGCAGCATTTCAGCCAGCACGCGGCCCGCATCGCCGATGATGCCAATATCGACCTTGACGTTCTTGTTGATCGACGAGGCATCGATGTCGACATGGATCTTGGCGGAACCGGGTGAGAAGGCGTCGAGCCGGCCGGTGATGCGGTCGTCGAAACGCGCGCCGATATTGATCATAACGTCGCAATCATGCATCGCCATGTTGGCTTCATATGTGCCGTGCATGCCGAGCATGCCGAGCCATTGCCGGTCGCTCGCCGGATAGGCGCCGAGGCCCATCAGTGTCGACGTGATGGGATAGCCCGTCAGACGCACCAGCTCACGCAGCGTGGCGGAAGCCTCTGGCCCCGCATTGATGACGCCGCCGCCGGTATAGAACACGGGCTTTTTCGCCTTCAGCAGCAGGTCGACAGCCGCCTCGACACGCGCGGCGTCGCCATCCATGCGTGGATGATAGGTCTTGTGCTCCACATTGCGCGGACCGGTATAGACGCCGCTCTTGAACTGGATGTCCTTCGGAATGTCGACGACGACCGGGCCCGGCCGGCCGTGACCCGCGACGTAGAAGGCTTCGTGCAGGATGCGCGGCAGATCCTCGATCCGCTTCACCAGATAGTTGTGCTTGGTGCAGCTGCGGGT
>JAIELD010000025.1 GCA_019753285.1 Beijerinckiaceae bacterium
GGGCAATGACGGCATGGCAAGCCTTGCCTCCGCTCAAGGGTATTTCCAGGCCGGCCAGTTCGACGAGGCGGACCGCCTGGCGCGGCGCGCCAAGGCGGCCTTTCCGGAAAATTCCGTTAACTGGAACAAGGCTGACGATATTTTGAACGCCAAACCGTTCAAAAAGGAGTAAGGCTGAAACGATCAGCGTCCATGCACGTAGCTCGATACGTGACGTTCTTTCATTTGCCGGAGGCAATCCATGCAATCCCGTTTCACCCTTGCCCTGCTGGGCGGCTTGCTCGTCGCGCTGGTCGCGCTGAGCGCATCCTCGCCCGCCCGCGCGCAGGACTTTTCGGCCGAGCAGAAGAAGCAGGTCGAAGCGCTCGTGCGCGACTACATATTGAAAAACCCTGAGATCGTGCAGGAGGCGATGGTCGAGCTCGACCGCCGGCAGAAGGACGCCGAAAATCAGGCGCGCCTCAAGGTCACGGCCGACAAGAACAGCCCGCTCTACACGTCGAACAACCATGTCGTGATCGGCAACCCCAATGGCGACGTCACGCTGGTCGAATTCTTCGATTACAACTGCGGCTACTGCAAGAAAGGCCTCGCCGACGTGCAGAAGCTGGTCGGAGAAGACAAGAATCTCCGCGTCATTCTGAAAGACCTGCCGATCCTCGCGCCCGGCTCGGTGGAGGCTTCCAAGGTGGCGTTGGCCCTGAAGAGCCAGACGACGCCGGCCAAGTTCTGGGACTTCCACGTGAAGCTCATGTCGACGCGCGGCGTCGTCGGTGAGGCTCAGGCGCTTGCGGCGGCGCGCGATGTCGGCGCCGACATCGATCGCCTGTCGAAGGACATGCGCAAGCCCGAGATCGTCACCGCCATCGACGAATCGCGCGGGCTCGCCGAAACGCTCAACATCAACGGCACGCCGTCCTACGTGCTCGGCACGGAACTCGTCGTCGGCGCGGTCGGCTATGACGAGTTGAAAGGCCGGGTCGATTCGCTCCGCCGCTGCGGCAAGTCGAGCTGCGGCTGACGCTTGAAAAGTCGAGCTATGGACCTCGAAAGGCGGATGGAACGCTCGATAGCGGGCCATGTTGAGGCTGGACTTTCGTATGGGTTCGGCCTAGCACGCACACCTTGTTTCGATGGCGGAGCGCTCATGGCCTCCGTCTTCCGCCGATGACTGCGTTACTGGATTGAATTGATGGCTTCCCAGAAATCTCCCTTCGACACCGAAACGGTGCGCGAACTGGCCAAATTGTTGTCGGAGACCGACCTCACGGAAATCGAGGTTGAAAAGGCCGATCTCAGGATCAGGGTGGCGAGGCAAATCCAGGCGTCCGTTCAGGTCGCCGCGCCTGTGGCGCCTGCGCCGGTTTCACCGGTGCCGATCACGGCCACAGTGGAGGCAAGCGCCAGGCCTGCCGACAATCCGAACGCGGTGCGCTCGCCCATGGTCGGCACGGCCTATCGCCGCGCAACCCCGGAATCGAAGCCCTTCGTCGAGATCGGCTCCAAGGTGAAGGAGGGTGACAAGGTCCTCCTCGTCGAGGCGATGAAGACCTTCAACGACATCGTGGCTCCCCGCTCCGGAACGGTGACCCAGATCCTGGTCGAGGACAAGCAACCCGTCGAATATGGCGAAGCTCTCATCGTCATCGAATGAGCGAGGGCGCTCCCAAGATGTTTGACAAGATCCTGATCGCCAACCGCGGTGAAATCGCGCTGAGGGTGCTGCGGGCCGCGAAGGAGCTTGGCATCGCGACCGTAGCTGTCCATTCGACGGCGGACGCCGACGCCATGCACGTCAAGCTTGCCGACGAGAGCGTCTGCATCGGGCCCCCGTCTTCGGCCGAGAGCTATCTCAACATCCCGTCGATCATCTCGGCATGCGAGATTACCGGGGCAGATGCGGTCCACCCCGGCTACGGCTTCCTTTCCGAAAACGCCCGCTTCGCCGAGGTGCTCGCCGACCACAACATCACCTTCATCGGACCCAAGGCGGAGCATATCCGCATCATGGGCGACAAGATCGAGGCCAAGAAGACGGCGCGGCGTCTCGGAATCCCTTGCGTTCCCGGATCAGACGGCGGCATTACCGACGATGCCGAAGCGATGCGGGTCGGCGAAGAGATCGGCTATCCCCTGCTCGTCAAGGCGGCGGCGGGCGGCGGCGGGCGCGGCATGAAGGTCGCGCGTTCCAAGGAAGACCTTTCGACCGCCCTGTCCGATGCAAGGCGCGAGGCGAAGTCCGCCTTCGGAGATGATGCCGTCTACCTTGAGAAATATCTCGAGAAACCGCGTCATATCGAAATCCAGGTGCTCGGCGATGGACGCGGCAACGCAGTCCATCTCGGCGAGCGTGATTGCTCGCTGCAGCGGCGGCACCAGAAGATCTGGGAGGAAGGCCCCTCCCCCGCGCTCAACGCCGTGCAGCGCGAGACGATCGGCACAATCGTGGCAAAAGCCATGCAGGAACTGCAGTATCTCGGTGTCGGGACGGTCGAGTTCCTCTACGAGAACGGCGAGTTCTACTTCATCGAGATGAACACCCGCATCCAGGTCGAGCATCCCGTGACGGAGATGGTGACCGGCATTGATCTCGTGAACGAACAGATCAAGGTCGCCGCCGGCGGGCTGCTGCCGTTCACGCAAGCGGACATCCATTCCAACGGCCACGCCATCGAATGCCGGATCAACGCCGAACATCCGGCGACGTTCAGGCCGTCACCCGGCATGATCACTTATTACCACCCGCCGGGCGGGCTCGGTGTGCGGGTCGATTCTTCCGTCTATCAGGGCTACGTCATCCCGCCCTATTACGACTCGCTCGTGGGCAAGCTCATCGTCCATGGGCGCACGCGCACCGAATGCCTGATGCGGCTGAGGCGAGCGCTCGACGAAATCGTCGTGGACGGCATCGACACGACTTTGCCGCTGTTTCGAACGCTGGTGCGGAACGCCGACATTCTGAACGGCGACTATGACATTCACTGGCTGGAGCAGTTCCTCGCCGCGGGCGGAATGGACGAACCCGTCTGACGCAAGAGCGATGGCATGGCGAAACGGACAGGCCTACTCCCGGACATCACGCCTGACATCCTGCTTCGCGCCTACGCTGCAGGCATCTTTCCGATGGCAGAGGATGCGGACGATCCCTCCATCCATTGGGTGGAGCCGCGCCTCAGGGGCATCATCCCGCTCGATGCGTTCCATATGTCGAGCAAGCTGCGGCGGCTCGTCAAAAGCGATCGTTTCCGCGTTACGGCCGACCGGGACTTTGCCGGCGTGATCGCTGCATGCGCCGCCTCGGCTCCCGACCGGCCGAGCACCTGGATCAATGGGCGCATTCGCGATCTCTATGTGGCGCTGCACCAACGCGGACCGCATGCTGCCGGATCAAGCCATTCGATCGAGGTTTATGAGGGAGAGACCCTCGTCGGCGGCCTTTATGGCGTCAGGCTGGGAGCGGCCTTCTTCGGCGAGAGCATGTTCCACCGCGCCCGCGACGCCTCTAAAGTCGCCCTCGTGCATTTGGTGGCGCGTTTGAAGGCCGGCGGCTTCCACCTGCTCGATACGCAGTTCATCACCGACCACCTGCTGCAGTTCGGCGCTATCGAAATACCGGCGGCGCAATACCGCGCCTTGCTGGCGGCGGCGCTGCCACGAACGGCCAGCTTCGACGTCTGGCCGGATGACGGGGTTTGCGGCGCTCATGCGCTCGCGGCTCTAAGCAAGCCTGCCTTTGGCTGACTCTATCGGAATGCCCTGCCCGGCGCTCAATTCCGGGGCGTCGGATCGAGCGGGAGCGTCGGCAGGCTGCCCCCACCGCCGCGCGCCGGCGGCGGAACGTTGGTCGGGAAGAAGCGCTGGCTTGGCGTCTGGGCCGCGGCGCGCAAGGCCTGGCGCTCCCTTGCAGCCTTTTCATCGGCAGCGCGCTTCAAGGCCTCATCAGGCTTCACGCCCGGCGCAAGATCGGATTTCGGCGGCGGAAGGGCAGCCTCCACTTCTTCAGGCGCGGTCTTGATGATGGTCGTGCCGCCCTTGCACTCGGTCAGCCAGAGATCGTAGACCGGATGCTCGATCGCGGAGAGACCGGGGCTCGACGCGAAGACCCAGCCGGAAAAGACGCGCTTGTACTCGTTGCTCGCGTTGATCTCGTCGACTTCGATGAAAGAGTCCGTCTGCGGCGTCTCGGTGGTGGGGCGTGAGTAGCAGACCTTGGGCGTAAGCTGCAGCGAACCGAACTGCACGGTTTCGTCCACCCCGACCTCGAAGGAGATGATGCGGCCGGTGATCTTGTCGAGGCCAGCGAATACGGCGGTGGGGTTCTTGATCTTGTCGGCATGAGCGGGCGCGCCGACAGCAGCCAGCGCCGCCGCGAGGATCATGAGCCGCGTGGGACGCAACCGCCCTGACAGGAAAGTATTGAAATCCATCTGCGTTCAGCCGCCCGGGGTCCAGGCTTCATAATCGCCATCCGCCTTCGGGCGCGGCCGATTGGCAAGCAGTGAACCCGGTGGATGATACGCTCCCGGCGTGCCGGTCATGTTCGGCCTGTGCGGCTTCTGCCATTCACGCGCGACATAGCTCTGCGCGGATGGCGGCTCATCGACACGGTGATGCATCCAGCCGTGCCAGCCCGGCGGGATGGTGGAGGCCTCCGAATTGCCGTTATAGATCACCCAGCGGCGATTGAAGCCGAGTGCGGGATCGATCTTGCCGCCGCGAACGCGGTAATAGACATTGCCGAATTCATCCTCGCCGACGCGCTCGCCAAAGCGCCAGGTGTAAAAGCGCGTGCCGATCGTCGCGCCCTGCCACCAGGTGAGAAGTTCCAACAATAAGCGTTTCATCATCGTCTCTTGCGCTGCCGGCGAGCGATCCATCAGGTTGTGCCACAAATGGGATGATCGCTCGAAAATCGAGCCGGACTATGGCGATGGGTGCGCTCGATGTCCAGCGCCGCAACGCGTCCCGAGCCCAGAAACGGACGCCGGTGTCAGCCATGCGTCAGAAACAGCATCGCCGCCGCCATGGCGACCATGGCTGTGTCTTCGACGAGCGTCACCGTGGACATCGGCAGGTTGAGAACGGTTCCGAGGCAGGCGCAGCGAATCGCCTGCTTCTTCCTCAGCGCATCGATCACGCCGAGACTGCCGAAGCCCATGACGATGATGGTGAGCACATTGGCAAGGCGCGGCTGCCAGCCGAACAAGAATGCCGCGCCGAGCGCAAGCTCGATGAACGGATAGATGAAGCCATAGGCACGCCAGCGCGCGGCGAGAAGATCGTAGGACGCGAAGCTGTCTGCGAAGCCGCGGATGTCGAGCAGCTTGAAGAATGAAAACACGAGGAAGAACCCGGCCATGAAATGGTTCATCCACACCATGGGGTCGGTGCCGCCGCCCGCCAGCGACGCGACGGCGATGTAGGCGACGATCAGTAGCAAGGGTTGGTAGGTCTGGAGCCAGCTTCTGGTCTGCATTTCCGCGACTGAGCCGGCGAACGTCTCTTCGACCGGCGCTGCCGTGTATTTGCCGGTCTCCGCAAGGGCAGATCGCACGTCAGGGAGCGTCGGCGCGAGGCCGTCAAACGTCGCGCGTGGCGGATCGAGCGTGACCCTCACATCCGGCGACAAGCGCTTCAACACCGACGTCACCTTGTTGAGGCAGCCATTGCAGGTCATGCCTTGAATTGCGTAGCTCACCATGTCGCGTGTCTCCTTGGCCGCCCTCTGGTCGGCCTACTGCCCTTTCGCCTTCAGCCAGGCCCGCATTTCGGCGATCTCCTTTTCCTGCGCGGCGATGATCTGCTCCGCAAGCTTGCGGTTTTCAGGATCCTTGCCGAACTGCAGTTGGATCTTCGCCATGTCGATTGCGCCCTGATGATGCGGGATCATGCTTTTGACAAAATCGACATCGGCATCCCCCGAATATTTGATGCCCATATCCATGTGCATCTTCATATTCGCCGCCTCGAAAGCCTTGGTGGAAGGCGTCGCCGCGCTCGTCTGTGCGCCGTGGCCGGCGTGGCCGCCATGCGTCTGAGCCTGCGCCAGGCCGCCGCTTGCGAGGAGCGCCACGCCGAAAGCGAAGGCTCGCGAGGATCGAAGGGTTGCGTTGAACACCATATCGTCAAGCTCCTTTTTATTTCGCTCTGAATGGAGCAGTATATATCCCCCGGGGGAGGATAAGTCCATGCGTCAGATGCACCACGCCGAAATCGTAGCGCGGCTGAAACGCGCCGAGGGACATCTCAGATCGATCATCGCGATGTTCGAGACGCCCCGTGCCTGCGCCGATCTCGTCCAGCAACTCCACGCGGTCGAAAAGGCGATCGCCAGCGCCAAGACGCAGCTCATCCATGATCATATGGAGCATTGCCTTGCGGCCGACACAGAGGAAGGACTCGTCGATGCGCGCGAGGTTCTGACTCAACTCAAGACTCTGACGAAATATCTCTGATCGGCGCGTGCCGCGCCCGCATGCGACCAGGCGATTCTGATGCCGGACACCCATCATCGGGTGCAATCCGCGCGCCAAGCCCCTATATGTAGTATGTGAAAAACCGTCACATAACGCCATCTCCGGCTATGGTTAACGGATCGTTTCACGCTGCCCGCTTAAAGCATTACGTGAGCGAATCGATTAAAATTGAAGGGAATCCGAGGCTTAGTGGATTGTCCACACCAATCCCCAGTTTTAACATGCCTGCACCAGATATGGTGGGAATTGCTGTCAAGCGCATACTACATCTTGACGATGGGCTGAAACCTGCAGCACTCTTCAAAGGCACGCGAATTTCAGCGGCACGGTTATCGGGCTTGCAGACACCCCTCGGTGTCGAACGGCCCGGCGGAATGGGAAGCGGCACTGGCCGCAGCCGCTCCTGACCCGCTCGACGGGAACCACCGCAGCCAAAATAACAAGCGGCACTGTTATCGCGTCAAGGGGCATCATCCAGCGCTGGCAAGAGCCGAGCGTCAGGCTCGAAGGGAAGGTTTTGCCTTCTCCGGCATTTGGAAACTGAATTTAGGGAAGACACCATGCGGATCGAACGTCGTTTCACCAAGCCCGGCCAGTCAGCTTACGAGGGCATGGAATTCCAGCTCACCAAATCGGAGATCCGCAACCCCGACGGATCGGTGGTGTTCAGCCTCGAGAATGTCGAGGTGCCCGCCGGCTGGAGCCAGGTCGCGGCCGATGTTCTGGCGCAGAAGTACTTCCGCAAGGCCGGCGTGCCCGCGCGGCTGAAGCGCGTCGAGGAGAACAGCGTTCCCTCCTTCCTCTGGCGCTCGGTGGCGGACGAAAAGGCGCTTGCCGCCCTGCCCGCCGAAGAGCGTTATGTCTCGGAAATCTCCTCGAAGCAGGTGTTCGATCGCCTCGCCGGCTGCTGGACCTATTGGGGCTGGAAGGGCGGCTATTTCACATCTGAAGAGGATGCGCAGGCCTTCTACGACGAGCACCGCTACATGCTCGCGAACCAGATGGTCGCTCCGAATTCGCCGCAATGGTTCAATACCGGCCTCCACTGGGCCTATGGCATAGACGGGCCGAGCCAGGGCCATTTCTACGTCGATTTCCAGACCGGCAAGCTCGTCAAATCGAAGTCATCCTACGAGCACCCGCAGCCGCATGCCTGCTTCATCCAGGGCGTTGCCGACGATCTCGTCAACGAAGGTGGCATCATGGACCTCTGGGTGCGCGAGGCGCGCCTGTTCAAATACGGCTCCGGCACCGGCTCCAACTTCTCGCTACTGCGCGGCGAGGGCGAACGCCTCGCGGGCGGTGGCCGCTCCTCCGGCCTCATGAGCTTCCTGAAAATCGGCGACCGTGCCGCTGGCGCCATCAAGTCGGGCGGCACCACCCGCCGCGCCGCCAAGATGGTGGTGGTCGACGCCGACCATCCGGACATCGAGGCCTATATCGACTGGAAGGTGAAGGAGGAGCAGAAGGTTGCGGCCCTCGTCACTGGCTCCAAGACGGTAGCCAAACACATGAAGGCGGTGCTGAAGGCCTGCATCAACTGCGAGGCCGAGGGCGACGCCTGCTTCGAGCCGGAGAAAAACCCGGCCCTGAAGCGCGAGATCAAGCTCGCTCGCCGCGCCATGGTGCCGGACAACTACATCAAGCGCGTGATCCAGTTCGCGCGCCAGGGCTACAAGGACATCACCTTCGACATCTACGATACGGATTGGGATTCGGAGGCCTACCTCACGGTCGCCGGCCAGAACTCCAACAACTCGGTTTCGCTGAAGGATGATTTCCTGCGCGCCGTGGAGGCCGACGCAAACTGGGACCTCATCCGCCGCACGGACGGGAAGGTCCACAAGAGCCTGAAGGCCCGCGATCTCTGGGAAAAGATCGGCTACGCCGCCTGGGCCTCCGCCGATCCTGGCCTCCACTTCAACACCACGATGAACGACTGGCACACCTGCAAGGCGGCCGGCCCGATTCGCGCATCCAATCCGTGCTCGGAATACATGTTCCTCGACGATACGGCCTGCAACCTCGCCTCGGCAAACCTGCTGCAGTTCCATGACAAGACGTCGGCCAAGTTCGACGTCGAGGCCTACGAGCATGCCTGCCGGCTCTGGACCGTCGTGCTCGAAATCTCGGTGATGATGGCGCAGTTTCCTTCCAAGGAAATCGCCGAACTCTCCTACAAGTATCGCACGCTCGGCCTCGGCTTCGCCAATATTGGCGGCCTCTTGATGACGATGGGCCTCGGCTATGATTCCGATGAAGCCCGTGCCCTCTGCGGCGCTCTCACCGCCATCATGACCGGCACGAGCTACAAGACGTCTGCCGAGATGGCCGGCGAACTCGGCCCCTTCCCCGGCTACAAGGACAATGCGCAGCATATGCTGCGCGTCATCCGCAACCACACCCGCGCCGCGCGTGGCGAGGCCGCCGGATATGAGGGGCTGGCGGTGAACCCGCTGCCGCTCGACCACACGTCCTGCCCCGATCCGCTGCTCGTCAAGCGCGCGGTGCATGCTTGGGAGAGCGCGCTGGCGCTTGGTGAAAAGAACGGCTTCCGCAACGCGCAGGCGACCGTGATTGCGCCGACCGGCACGATCGGCCTCGTGATGGATTGTGACACCACCGGCATCGAGCCAGACTTTGCGCTGGTGAAGTTCAAGAAGCTCGCCGGCGGCGGCTATTTCAAGATCATCAACCGCGCTGTGCCGGATGCGCTGCGCTCGCTCGGCTACAGCGAGGCCGAGATCGCCGAAATGGAGGCTTTCGCCGTCGGCCACGCCTCGCTCGGCCAGGCACCCGGCATCAACCACTCGACGCTGAAGGCCAAGGGCTTTACGGACGCGGCGCTCGCCAAGCTGGAAAAGTCGCTCGCTTCCGCCTTCGACATCAAGTTCGTGTTCAACAAATGGACGCTCGGCGAGGAACTGCTCACCGGCCAGCTCGGCGTGCCGGCAGAGAAGCTCAACGATCCGAGCTTCGAACTTCTGCCCCATCTCGGCTTCTCGAAGGCCGATATCGAGGCCGCAAACATCCATGTCTGCGGGGCGATGACGCTGGAGGGCGCGCCGCACCTCAAACGCGAGCACTACCACGTCTTTGATTGCGCAAACCCGTGCGGGCGCACCGGCAAGCGCTATCTCTCGGTCGAGAGCCACATCCGCATGATGGCGGCGGCGCAGCCCTTCATCTCGGGCGCGATCTCGAAGACGATCAACATGCCGAACGAGGCGACGGTCGAGGATTGCAAGAACGCCTATCTCCTCTCCTGGAAGCTGGCGCTGAAAGCCAACGCGCTCTATCGCGACGGCTCCAAGCTCTCGCAGCCCTTGAACTCCGCGCTCATCCAGGATGATGACGAGGAGGAGGATCAGGTCGAGGCGCTGATGGCGATGCCAGCGGCCGCAAAAGCCAGCGCCACGGCGGAGCGGATCGTCGAGCGCATCATCGAGCGGGTGGAGCGCCTGCGCGACCGCGAGAAGCTGCCCAACCGGCGCAAGGGCTACACACAAAAGGCCGTGGTCGGCGGACACAAGGTTTATCTGCGCACCGGCGAATATGATGATGGCCGCATCGGCGAAATCTTCATCGACATGCACAAGGAGGGCGCTGCCTTCCGCTCGCTGATGAACAACTTCGCCATCGCGATCTCGCTCGGCCTGCAATATGGCGTGCCGCTGGAGGAGTATGTCGACGCCTTCACCTTCACGCGCTTCGAACCGGCCGGCTTCGTGCAGGGCAATGACGCGATCAAGAACGCAACCTCGATCCTCGACTACGTGTTCCGCGAACTCGCGATCTCGTATCTCGATCGCTACGACCTCGCCCATGTCTCGCCGAGCGACATCGGCAGCACGGTGCTGGGCGGCGGCGAGAACGAGGGCCGGGACGGCGGACGCGACGGCGGCAAGGATGGCGGCAAGGACCAGCCGCGCAGCACGCAGGGCGGCGCGAACCAGATCGTCTCCAAGGGCCTTGTACGCGGCAAGCCGACCGGGCTGATGGCGATACCGGGTGGCGGGCGTGCGATGGATACGAAGGCGCAAGGCGCGGTGCTGGCCTTTACGAGCCACGGCGCGACGGCCTTGAAGAGCCAGCCTGACGAAGCGTTCGAAGAGGACGAGGCGGACGCAGAAAAAGGTGCAGAAATAGAACTCGGATATTCCGGGTCAGATGCTTGGAAGCAAAGGAACTTGGCGTCACGTAGAGCTGAAGCTCAAATGAAGGGTTATGTTGGTGAGAGTTGCCCAGAATGTGCAAACTTCACATTGGTAAGAAATGGAACGTGCCTCAAATGTGATACGTGCGGCTCAACTACCGGATGTAGCTAAGGGAGGGGTGCATGATCCGCGATTATTATGCACCTCTTATAGCTGAAAGCCGCATCGCCGCGATTGCTGACAAATGGCGAGAGGAAGGTCGGATACAAAGTTGTTTGACCTTCAACATCGTCGATTTTTTTGTCCATACATTGATGAGGCGATTTGATCCAAGGAAAGGTATAGTTCATTTGCGTTTGGCTGATGATCTATATGAGAAGAATCCGGCATTTGTATCTTATAATCCACCTAAGCTTAGTATTCATAAGGAAATCTGGTCTGACGCTGCACTTGGCGATCCAAATGCCCGAGAAATTGTTGCTCATGAAATTGGTCATCTTATTTTGCATGATCAACACGTTTTCAGCTTTCAAAAAGCGTCAGATCCAAAACTCAAGTTTCGTCAGCATGAGCTAGAATCGATCGAAGTACAGGCAATTACTTTTGCGGATAATTTTTTGGTCCCGTTAAAGTTCGTGTTTGCCTGTCGTTCTGCTGCTGACTTGAGCCGACAATGCGAGGTACCTCTCGAAATGGCGTTACGACGGCTTCGACACCTAAAAAATAGGTCCAGTTTCTTTGAGTACTGCGGCGAAAGCTGCCCGGAATGTGCGAACTTCACGCTGGTCAGGAGCGGTACCTGCCTGAAGTGCGACACGTGCGGATCGACGACGGGGTGTTCGTGATCTTTAAATAGAATTTGCTCGTCGTGAAAGGATTCGACCCATCAAAAGGCGAACAACCTCAAGCGGCTGAGCTAACCTCGCGGCGCAAATCCTAATCATATGGACAATTGCAAAACGAGGGTAGCACTCCACGGTCATGAACGTGACAGTGCGGGCCCATTGCTCCCAACGGCGGCCTATTATAGCCGTTGGACTAGATGCATAACTGCAACCCTTATGGGCTTTTAGCGCTACGGCCCGGAGGGCTTTCCCAGTGAGGAAATCCATTCGGTTCGAAATAAAGATAGAGCTTAAAGTGTCAAAATGCCTTTGGGCATTATGTGCACTTTTAAGTCTCCTTTGAGGATGGGCGAGGGTCAGCAATGACCCTCGCTTTTTTGTTTCATAGCCACTACCCGCCTCGTTTGTCTCGACACCCCCCTCTACGGGGAGGAAAGATCGAGTTTCTTCTCGCGAAGTTCGGGATCGGTCATCCCTCCCATTCAGGGGAGGGTGGCCCGCAGGGCCGGGTGGGGCGTTGGGCGAACAGCTCTTGGCGGGTGAGGCAGTGATGCAGGATCGTCTCGACGACGCCGGCAAGATTGGTCCTGATGTCCTCGTTCCAGAAGCGCAGCGTCAGAAATCCAAGATCGGCAAGTCGCGTGTCACGCGCGGCATCATGCCTGAGCCCGCGTTCAAAACCATGTTGGCTGCCATCCACCTCGATGACGAGCTTCGCCTTAAGGCACAGAAAATCGACGATGTAACGATCGAGCGGGGCTTGCCGTCGGATATGAAAGCCTTGCGCCTTGAGCGCGCGCAACTGCACCCATAGACGCACCTCATGCGGGGTCATCGTCTTGCGCAGGCGGCGGGCAACGGCGTTGGCCATGCGAAAGGCTGGCATACCCTGCCGAGGCTGAAAAGCGCCAGCAAATGGCATCGCCCCACCCGCCTCGCTTCGCTCGGCACCCTCCCCTCACGGGGAGGGAGTCGCCGTCATCTCTCCCATTCAGAGGAGCGTGCCCAGCGCTGCGTTGGATCCCGGTTCGTCGCTCACGCCACGTCCGGCACGACACCGGCGACAAACGTTCCCTGTCACGACATATCCTGACTAGACGCGCCCGCCCTCCCCTGCGCTAGATTGCGCAAGCCGGCTTCGCCCGGCGCAACGGGAGGACACGCATGCCGTCCAAGGATTTTCGCGAGACGCATATCGGCGCGCATCGCCTGCACGAAGAGACGATGATGCTCGGCTACGGCTATGATCCCTCGCTCTCTGAAGGGTCGGTCAAGCCGCCGGTGTTCCTCACCTCCACCTTCTGCTTTCCGAGCGCCGATGCAGGCCGCGAGTTCTTCGACATCGTTTCGGGCCGCACCAGCGGCAAGAACGACGATGATGGCGGCCTCGTCTATTCGCGCTTCAACCATCCGAACGCGCAGATCGTCGAGGAGCGGCTCGCGCTGTTCGAGCAGGCGGATGCAGGCGCGGTGTTCTCGAGCGGCATGGCGGCGATCTCGACCGTGCTGCTCGCCTTCTGCCGCCCGGGAGACGTGCTGCTGCACAGCACGCCGCTCTATGGCGGCACCGACACGCTGATCAACAAGACGCTCTCGAATTTCGGCATCACGGCGATCGCGCTTGACGACCCTAACGACCGAACGGCCATGCAGGCGGCAGTCAAGGCCGCCGAGGCGAAGGGCCGGCTTTCCATGATTCTGCTGGAGACGCCGTCGAATCCGCTGGCGACGCTGGCCGATATCGGCCTCGCGGCCGAAATGGCGGTCGACAGCGGGAAGCGGCAGAAACATCGGCCGATCGTGGCGGTCGACAATACGCTGCTCGGCCCCGTGTTCCAGAACGCGCTCGCTGCCGGGGCGGACCTCTCGCTCTACTCGCTCACCAAATATGTCGGCGGCCACTCGGATCTCATCGCGGGCGGGGTGCTCGGCCGGCGCGAGGCGATGACGCCGGTGCGCATGCTGCGCTCACTGCTCGGCGGCAATCTCGACCCTCATTCCTGCTGGATGCTGTCCCGCTCGCTGGAGACCGTCTCGCTGCGCATGCAGCGCTGTGCCGAGAACGCGACGAAGATCGCGACCTGGCTCGCTGCGCGGACGGACATCGAGGCCGTGCATTTCCCGAGCCTGTTGAAAGAGGGCAGCGTGCAGCACGCGATCTACAAGCGGCAATGCACGGGGCCGGGCTCGCTGATGGCCTTCGATGTCGGCACGCGGGAGCGTGCTTTCGAGGTGCTCGACAAGCTGCGCCTCGTAAAGCTCGCGGTCAGCCTCGGCGGCACGGAGTCGCTCGCCTGCCACCCTTCGACCACGGTCATCTCGGGCGTGGCGCGCGAGATCCGCGAGCGGATGGGTGTGACGGAGGGTCTGATCCGCATGTCGATCGGCATCGAGCATGTCGACGATCTCATGGCCGATCTCGGCCAGGCGCTCGGCTGACGCAAAAACGACCCGCAAAAAAATGGCTGGACCTGGGTCCAGCCATTTTGTTTAGGCAGAGGCGGGCATGAGCTACTTGACGCTCATGCGCGCCGAAGCGGGATGTCCCGGCACGGCGAATTTCTTACCGGTGTCCGTGACGCTGGTCGATTGAACCTTGAGGATCGAGAAGTTCTTGTCGAGATAGTTGCCGACCAGCACATATTTGCCGTCAGGCGTGAAAACCACCGCCTCAGGCAGGCCGCCGACCTCGATGCTCTTGATCTTGCGCAGTTTCTTGCCATCGATGCGCAGAATGTCGACGCTGCCGTTCTTGTTGTAGAAATAGGCCTTCTTGGACGCGTTGCTGCCGCGCAGGATCGCCGCAATGGCGATGGTTCCCTTCGGACTGATCGCCAGCCCCTCCGGCCCGTCACCGACCACGACGCGATCGATGATGCGAGGCGGTTTCGCTTCGAGATCGACGACGCTCAGCGTATCGACGCTGCCGTCTGACGCGCCGGACATGCCGTTATCGGCGGTGAGGGCGAACTTGCCGTCCGGGCTGATCGCGACATTGTAAGGCCAGAGGCCGGTCGGCAGGTCGAGCTTGTTGTAGGTCACCTTGCCGTTGGCGATCTCGAGCACTGCCACCTTGTGGGCGTTGAACTTGGTGGCGAGCGCCGTCTTTCCGTCTGGCGAGAACGCAACATGCGAGACAATGTCGTTGACCGGAACAGTGTCGACGAGCTTCACCTCGGTGCCGTTGATCGACAGCACGCCAACCGAATTGTCGCCGCGGTTCGCGACCAGCGCCATCTTGCCGTCGGGGCTGATGTCGAGGCCGGACGGCATCTTGCCGATCGCCATCGTCGTCACGAGCTTTGGTGGATTGCTCGAAAGGTCGATCACATGGAGCTTGTTATCGGGCTGCTGTTTGAGGACCTCGCCATCCTTGAAGACCTCGATCGAATCGGCGACCAGCGCCAGCTTGCCATCCGGCGTGATCGCGAGATTGACCGGCGGTCCGACGACGGAATTCTTCAACGGGAGATTGGCGATGATCTTCGGTTCTTCGGGTTTCGCAAGGTCGACGATCAGCACGGAGTCTTTGCCCGCCGGAGACAGGACGAGCTTGCCCTCGTCATCCCAGAGCGCCTTCTCGTCATTACCGACGATCATGAACGGGGCGGCCTGCGCAGGGGAGGAAAAGCCCGAGCCGAGACCAAGCGTGAAAAGCGACACGCAGGCGAGTTTATCAAGGCGAAGCGATCGCATCGTTCAAAAATCCTCCCAAAAACCGGGTCTGTCGGCGCCCGTTATCCTTGCATGTGACACTGCGCTGCCAAGTCTTGTCAATGCGCCTGTTTCAAGCGTGAGGCCGGTGCGCCGGCACCGTTCGGAATGGGCTGCCGACGCGCGCGATTCACGATAATGTCCCAAAAATGTTGCGTTGCGCGATCGGTCGATTACTTAAGAGAGGTCGGGGGATATTGGCGAATGCTTGCATCTAAAACGGCGCGTTTCTTCGGAAAGGTCCTATCGACCCGCCCGCTCGACATGCCGGACATGATCCGTCGGCGCGCGGTGGAAGCGATCTCGGAAACGCCGAGCGGCCTGGCGACAACGCATTTCGGTGACGTGCGGTTCGACATCGACATGGACCTGCACGCCATCGCCAGGAAATATTATTTCCACACGCATGAGATGTTCCTGGAGACGATCTTTCGTCGCTACCTGCCCGCCGGCTCGACCTTCGTCGATATTGGCGCGAACATGGGATATTGGTCGGCTTTTGCGCTGTCGCTGGTCGGCACTGCCGGCAGCGTGCATGCATTCGAGCCCGTGCCGGCATTCTTCCAATCCGTGGACCGGCTGCGCGTCCTCAATCCCGCCTACAGGCTTTTTGCGAACATGGCGGCGTGCGGAAGCGGGCCGGGCACGCTGCCCATGGCAGTGGTGCGGCCATCTGCGGACAATTACAACAATTTCAATACAAATATCGGCTCGAGCTCGATTTTGCCGGGTTTCCTCGACCACGAGAAGACACTGACGGAAACGATCGATGTCGAGGTCACTACGTTCGATTCCTATGCTGCGGCGCGCGGTCTCGACCTCGACGCTATCGGTCTTATCAAGATCGACGTAGAGGGTTACGAATCCTACTGTTTCGAAGGCATGAACGCCCTGCTCACCAAGCCCGGCCGCAAGGTGCCGCTGCTCTGCGAGGTGCTGACCGACCCGGCCCGCCACCCGAAGCTGAATGGCCCGGCGATCGTCGGCTTGCTGCAAAGGTTTGGCTATCGCTGCCTCGATGCGACCACGCTAAAGCCGATCGACGTCGGCTCCATGAAATTCGAGGAAAACATTCTCTGCGTCGAATAGACAGCCCGAAATCTGCGCCGATAGCGGCCTTTGATCCGATCATGCGACAAGGCCGACCGAAAGCCTTGCGCACGGCATAGCGTACCCCATCTAGGGTCGGGGCAACAAAAGGAAGCCGCGCAATGGTCAAAGCAGTTTGGAACGATGTGGTGATCGCCGAGTCGAACGATACGGTGGTTGTCGAAGGCAATCACTATTTTCCGAAATCGAGTGTCAGAAGCGATCTGCTGAAGCCGAGCAGCAAGACGACCGTGTGCGGCTGGAAAGGCACGGCCAACTACTATTCGGTCCTCGCGGACGGCAAGGAAAACACCGACGCCGCCTGGTATTATGCGGAGCCGAAGCAAGCGGCCGCGCAGATCAAGGACCAGATCGCTTTCTGGAAGGGTGTCACGGTCAGCTGAACGGATTGGTTACCGGACCTTAACCAAAATCGCTCACATTGGAACGAGCGTTTCAGGAAAGGTCGACACGATGCCGTTCTTCAACATCTTCACAAGCGGCGAGCGCAGCTTTGCTCGTGACTTCGTGAAGGCCGGTTTCCTGATCGTCTTCATAGCGACGATTGGCGCCAATGTCCTGGCGCACGCGCTCGGTGCGATCGAGACGCCTGATGTAAACATCGGCGTCGTCGCAGCGAACACGGCCGGCACGAGCCGGACCTATGTCGAAGTGCGGTCGGTCCTCAACGACGATGCAGCACCGACGAGGCTCGACACCACGCAGCGCTCCGTTCTTGACGATGATAATCTGGTGACCGGCACGGCACGCTCGAAGCTCGGCCGCGTCCATCTCGATCCCTGCAAGGCGCAGTGAGCGCTCGCTCACCATCGATCGCTTAGGGCTTCGTTAGACCCTGCTCCTGCGAAGCGTTGTCCATGTATGCGCAGCGAATTATGATCATAGGGCCGAGCGGTGCCGGCAAATCCACGCTTGCGCGCAAAATCGGCACGGAGCTCAGCCTGCCTGTCATCCACCTCGATGCGCTGAACTGGGGTCCAGACTGGACCCAGCGAGAGGCAGCCTCGTTTCGGCAAAGCGTCGCCGAGCAGGCCGCTGGTGAGGCCTGGGTCATGGATGGCAACTATGCAGAGACTTTGGACCTGAGGCTGCCACGGGTGCAGGCCGTGATCTGGCTCGATCTGCCGCGACGGGTCTATTTCCCACGAGCGCTCTGGCGATCCCTCACCGGCATAGGGCGCTTCCGACCGGATGTCGGCAACAAGGAGCGGTTCGAGCTTGCGTTCTTCAGAGATTGGGTCTGGACCTATCCGGAGCGGCGGCTTCGACATCGCCAACTGATGGAGAGGCTTCCGACCGGCGTGCAGCCGATCATATTGACCTCGACAAGCGAGGTGCGGCGCTTCATCGACGCGTTGCCGCAATCGTTGGGCTGCGCCGGTTGAAAGGCGGAGTTTATCGACGAGACAGAAATAAATTGCTTTTTTTGCTGATTTTTGCGACATGCTCGATCTCGACTTGATGCGGACGTTCCAGCGTCGTCGAAACCTTGCATGTACGGCGGGCCAGCGGTCCGCGAAAACGGACCTGAATGACCTTTGAAGAACTGGGCCTTGGCGCCCGAGTAACGGCTGCCGTGACGGCCGCCGGCTATACCACACCGACACCCATCCAGGCTCAGGCCATTCCGGAGGTGTTGAAACGCCGGGACGTGCTCGGCATAGCCCAGACCGGAACGGGCAAGACGGCCGCCTTCACGCTGCCGATGCTCTCGATCCTCGAACAAGGCCGCGCGCGGGCCCGCATGCCGCGCACGCTGATTCTCGAACCGACGCGCGAACTCGCGATGCAGGTCGAGGAGAAGTTCAAGGAATATGGCGCGAACCAGAAGCTGACTGTCGCGCTGCTGATCGGCGGCGTCTCCTTTGCCGAACAGGATCTCAAGATCACGCGCGGCGTCGACGTTCTCATCGCAACACCCGGTCGCCTGCTCGACCATGTCGAACGCGGCAAGCTGCTGCTCAGCGGCATCGACGTGCTGGTGATCGACGAAGCCGACCGCATGCTCGACATGGGCTTCATTCCCGATATCGAGCGTATCGTGAAGCTGACGCCTTTCACGCGCCAGACGCTGTTCTTCACGGCGACCATGCCGCCGGAAATCCAGCGCATCACCGAGCAGTTCCTGACCAATCCCGTGGTGATCAAGGTCGATCGGACCTCGTCGACCGCCTCGACGATCACCCAGCGCCTCGTCGCCTCCGGCCGCAAGGATTTCGAAAAGCGCGAGGTTCTGCGCAAGCTGATCCGCGAGGCGACCGACCTCAAGAACGGCATCATCTTCTGCAACCGCAAGATCGACGTCGCCAGCCTGCACCGCTCGCTGATGCGGCATGATTTCTCGGTCGCCTCCCTGCATGGCGACATGGACCAGAGCGCCCGCATGGCGGCGCTAGATGCGTTCCGGAAGAACAAGATCACGCTGATGGTGGCGTCCGACGTCGCCGCTCGCGGACTCGATATTCCCGATGTCAGCCATGTCTTCAACTTCGACATCCCGATCCATGCGGAGGATTATGTCCACCGCATCGGCCGCACGGGTCGCGCCGGACGCGCCGGCACGGCCTACACGATCGTCGACAAGAGCGACCAGAAATACCTCGATGCGATCGAAAAGCTGATCGACAACAAGATCGAATGGCTCGGCCCGAACCTCGACGACTTCGTTTCGCCGGAGAGCGACGATGACGGCCATGAGCGCTCCGGCGGTCGCGGCGGGAACCGGGGCCGCGAGCACAGCTCCTCATCGCGCGGCCGGGAAAGGCCTGAGCGTACCGCCCGCGAAGGCCGGCCGGCTCGCGAGGCAAAGCCATCGCGCGAAACGACGGCGGACGAGACACGACCAGCCCGCGTCGAGCGCCCGCGAGGCGGCCCGGAGGCCGATGCTGCGGCGCCGCGCGCGCCCAGAGCGCGTGATGAACTGCAGCGTCACGACCGCACTCGCCAGGAACGCCCGGCCGATGATCGCCCCGGCTACCCACGCACCGAGCGGCCTCGCCGGCCGGAGCGCGAGGATGACGGGCCTATGGTGGTCGGTTTTGGCGATCAGTTGCCGGGTTTTCTCTCTCGGCCGGTGCCTGTCAAGAAGCGGGCCTGATCCGCACGCTGCGCTGACCCTGGCCGATCGCCGCCAACAGCAGCACCAGCAGCAATCCGCCATTGAGGCAGTGCCACACGAAATGAAGGCCGAGTGGCCAGCGCGGGCAGAGCGGCTGGTCGAGCGTGCGCATGGCAAGCGACACCGTGAACAGTGCAGCACCTGAAAGCAGCGAGCGCGCTGCGACGCGATCGCGCCGCAGCAGGAATAGACCAAGGCCGAGAAGCGCGAGGAGCGCCGGCACATAAGCGAGGCCACCGGCCAAGGCGCCGCGTGGCGCGAGCAACGGCACCCCCGCCCCGACAGCCAGAAAGCCGATCAGGCCCGCAATCGTCAGAGGCGCGGACAGGCCGACGAACCGGTGCAGGACGAGCGCGAAATAACCAATGATAAAAAGCTGGATCGGCACGACATCGAGCAACACGGTTAGCGAGCCCGGCACCGTATGAAACAGAAAGCTGCCGAGACCGATCAAGGCAACGAGTGCGATCAGCGCAGCGATTGCACCATCGTCCGGCGTCCGCCGCCGCCACACCAGAAATGCGACGAGGGCCGCGAGGAGAAACGCGACATTGGAGGCAGCATTCAGCGGCTCGCCCCAGAATGCATCACCCGACCGCTCGCAATAGGCGGAAGTCATCGTCGAATCCGGACAATCGCGACCATCAGAAACATCGAAATGACAAAGCCATTCCAAGCATGGCCATTCGAGACACGGCCATTCAAGACGCGGCCATTCAAGACACGGCCATCAAAGCGAAGCCATAAAAAAAAAACCGCTCAGCCTTTCGGATGAGCGGTTTTCTAAAACGATTGTCCTGATGGACGAATCGAAATTGTCAGGCGGCCTGGAGATTTCCAGCCGACTGCTTGCCCGAACGCTTATCGGTCTCGAGCTCGTAGGAGATCTTCTGGCCTTCGTTCAGGCCGCGCATTCCGGCGCGCTCGACGGCCGACACATGGACGAAAACGTCCTTGCCGCCATCATCAGGCTGAATGAAGCCGTAGCCTTTTTGATCGTTGTACCACTTTACGGTTCCGGTAGACATGGGGGTTGTCCTTTCAAAGACAGAGGCAAATTACAGGATCGGTGGTTTGATAACCTGTCAGTCCAGTCGATTTTTGGAGAGAGAAACTGGAACGTATGCCTGTCAGTGATAGCAAGCAGCCCAATGGTCCGGCCAAATGTCGAGCTTCTCTCTTAGATGAACGACCGCGATTAGGCAAGTTGGATTGGCTCACGATCTAAATCCGAACGGCCTTCCGCATGCGTGGCCGTTTTCATCGGCCGCATCACCGGTTCTCCTCTCGTCTTGCGCCGGCGTAGAAGGCGCGTCACGAGTTCGGAGAACCCTGACATCTGCGCCTCGAACTCGATCATCGTCACGTGATCGCCATCGAGAAACCGCGGCAGCATCTGCAAATCCACGCCCTTGAAGGCAAGACCGGTCATCGTGGTTGTGGAGCTGCCGATGCCTATTGCATCGAGCACCTCCGCGACGTCCGCAGAACTCACGCCGGAGGGATAGCAGAAATGATTGAATGATGCAGGATCAGCGTTGAGAAGCGCCGCCAGGTGTTGCCGGTTGAGGGCGATTTCCTCCGTGACGACGCCGGCGCTGAGATCGCCGAGATTGTGGTTATGAGTATGAAGTTCGATGCTGACGCCATAACGTTGCGCATCGCGGAGTTCGCTTGCAGACATGTAATCGAATGCGCGTCGTTGGATATAGTCCTCGGGGTCGATGCCGACCGCACGGCAGAACGCTTTGGCCGATTCCAGCCTGTCCCTGATCGGACGCGAGACATCGGTCGCATCGCGGTAAAGCGCCTCTTCGCTCTCTCCGATTCGCTCCATCGGCGTGAGCTTGCGGCAATAGCTCGCCATGACATGCGCGATCGGACAGCCGACGAGGACATGCTTCGTATCGCAGTAGAGCGTCGCAGGCATGCTGCGTTCGAGCAGCGCCGGCATCATCTCGGCATAGGAGCCGAACCAGCCATCATCCATCGTGATGACGACCGATGCCGGCGCAATGGCGCGTCTGCCGCTCAGTGCATCGACCGCATCATCCAATGAAATGACCGGGTACCCGAGCGCGATGAGACAATCGAGTCTTGCCTTGAACGTGGCCGCGCGCATGAACATCGCATCGCCTGCAAAACCGTCATCGGCGAGCCAGATACCATGATAGGCGAGGATCCGGATTCCCGACCCGGTCGCGAGGCGAACGAGGCTGAACAGGCCAAAGGTTTTCGCGACATAGAGGCAGGCGATCTTCAGCCTTTTCCGAGCGGAGCGCGGCTGATGCATCAGCGCGCGCTATCGACCGCTCGCGAGGCCGAACCCGTGTAGGCGGAGCGTCAAACAGACGGTACTCATGACGCTCCTCAGGCAAGTCAGACGCTGGCACAGTGAATAAACGCTGATTTTAAAGAAACGGTCTTAACGCTTTGCACCACGCCGCCGCCCTTGCGACGCGTCAGCTCGATTCGGCGAGCGCTTGTTCGATGGCTGCGGTCACCGAACGATCCATCGGCCCCGTGGTCGTGCCGAAGGTGGCGATGAGCGCGCCATCCTTGCCGATGAGATACTTGAAGAAGTTCCAGCGCGGGCCCTCAGAGGGGCGCTGTTTGGCAGCCCACTTGTAAAACGGGTGGGCGTTCTCGCCCTTCACCGCCAGTTTCGCAGTCATCGGGAAGGTCACGCCATACTCGCTCGAGCAGAACTGCGCAATCTCTTCACCACTGCCCGGCTCCTGATTGAAATCGTTCGACGGCACGCCGATGATGACGAAGCCGCGGGACTGGTATTTCGAATACAGCGCCTGAAGATCTTTGAACTGGTTGGTGAAGCCGCAGAACGAAGCGGTGTTCACGATCATCACGACCTTTCCGGCATAGTCGTTGAGGGCGATCGTGCCGCCCTTCAACCCTGGAAACGAGAACAAATGCGCGCTGCCGGCGCTGGCGTTGACGGCGGGAATCTTGCGCGCCTGCACCTGTGCCCGGCCAGGCAGCATGCTGCGCAGGACCGCGATCGTCGCGACGAGCGCGCCTGTGAATACGAAAACGATCTTCCTGCGGTTGAACATTGAACTTGTCCTGGGAAATGCTGAGGTTCGATATCGAAACATACTCATGAGAAGCAGTCGCGGATTACCGCCGTCGGCGGGTTTGCTCCTGCTCGGTTCTGTGGAATATACGCGCTTCAACGAGAAAGTTTCAATTTTGATCCGCATCGCCACCTGGAACGTCAATTCGATCCGTCAGCGCGCCGGGCACATCGTCGACTGGCTGAGGGAAACACAGCCCGACATCGTTGCACTGCAGGAGTTGAAATGCGTCGATGAAGCGTTTCCGGGTGAGGAGATCGAGGCTCTCGGCTACAACATCGCGGTCCACGGTCAGAAAGGCTTCAACGGCGTCGCCCTGTTATCGAAATATCCGCTCGACGAGGTGAGGCGCGGGCTGCCTGAATCACCTGCGGACGGGGAGGAGCCGGACCTGCAGTCACGCTACATCGAGGCGGTCATTTCCCTCGAAAGCGGCGTCATCCGCGTCGCCTCGATCTATCTTCCCAACGGCAACCCGGTCGATACGCCAAAATATCCCTACAAGATCGCCTGGATGGACCGACTCATTGCCCATGCGAGGAACCTGCTGGCGCTGGAGGAGCCACTGATCCTCGCAGGCGACTACAACGTCATCCCCGAACCACGCGATTGCTACGACCCGAAGGTCTGGGCGAATGACGCGCTCTTTCTCCCGCAGACACGGGCAAAATTCCGCGAATTGTTGGCGCTCGGGCTGACTGAGGCGTTCCGCGCCACCAATGACGAGGATGGGCAGTATACGTTCTGGGACTATCAGGCCGGCGCGTGGTCGCGCAATCTAGGCCTGCGGATCGATCACCTGCTGCTGTCGCCGGAGGCCGCAGACCGGCTCGTCAGCGTGACGATCGACAAGATGGAGCGCGAGCGCGAAAAACCATCGGACCATGTGCCGGTGAGGCTCGATCTCAGAGGTTGAGCGCTACTTCCGACCCGCAACCTGCTGGGCGAGGAACCGTTGCGCCATCGCCTTCTGCTCGTCGGTGGCCCGCTGGAAGGCAAGATCAGCCACATTGAACACCCAGACATCACGCTTCGCGTCAGCCTTGGAGCGCGCGAGATCGAGCCACATCAACCCCTTGGGAACCTGGCGCGGCACGCCGTCGCCGCCCTCAATGAGCAGGTTTCCGAGGGTCGCCATGGCGTAGATATGCCCTTTCTCGGCGGAAAGATTGAGCCACTGCGCGGCGCGGCGGGCATCCTTCTGGCCGAGCGGCCCATCGAGATAGAGCCGGCCGAGATTATACTGGCCATCCGGGTCCGCGAAATAGGCGGCCGCGTAATGAAACAGCTCATGCGCGCGGTTGGGGTTGGCCTTGATCGGCGTGTCGGCAATGCCCGCAAGATAATAGGTGCCGAGCGCCACGAAGGCCTTGGCGACGGCCGGCGCGAACCGCGAATCAGGGCTGATGTCGGCGTTGGAGTCAGCCATTTTCGAGAAATACTGGAAGGCGCGATAGTCGTCATGATCGACGCCGTCACCGTCGGCATACATGCGGCCGAGCTTCCACTGCGCCGCAAGGCTGCCTTCGCTCGCCGCGTATTCGAGCGCATCGGCGGCTTTCAGCTTTTCACCAGCCTTATAGTCCCGCACGCCCTGCTGAATTGCGTCTCCGATGTCATGGTAGAGCGGCGCGCTCTGGCGGCCGGGCCGGTTCGCCGGAAGCGCCGACGAGCGCTGCGGAAACAGCGGATTGGGCGCGACGGCCGGGCCGGTGGTGATCACCGAATTGCCGGGCAGCAGCGGAGCCACGTTCTCGAATCGATCGGGGGCGACCTGCGTGCCGTCGAAGGCCCAGGCAGATGCGCCGCCGAGGGAGGCGAGCGAAGCGCCGAACAAGCCGGCGAGGACAAGTCGATTAAATGTCAGCATAAACGTGTGTCTCGGCTTTGCCGCCCGGATGGGTCACGGCGCCATCGCGCGCCGATCCAACCGTCTGTGCAAATTTCCACAAAGCGCCGGATTGATAATCCGTCTGTCGCGGTTTCCACCCGCGATGACGCTCCTCCAATTCGGCGTCACTAAGGCGAACGTCGAGCGTTCCTGTGATCGCATTAAGCTCGATGACGTCACCGTCGCGAATGAGGCCTATGGGACCGCCGACCGCCGCCTCCGGTCCGACATGCCCGACGCAGAAGCCGCGCGTCGCGCCGGAAAACCGGCCATCGGTGATGAGCGCGACCTTGTCGCCCATGCCCTGCCCGTAGAGCGCGGCCGTCGTTGCCAGCATCTCGCGCATGCCAGGTCCGCCCTTCGGACCCTCATACCGGATGACGAGCACGTCACCCTCCTTGTAGTCACGCTTCTTCACCGCCTCGAACGCGTCTTCCTCGCAATCGAAGCAGCGGGCCGGCCCGCTGAAGACCTGATGTTCGCTCGCCATGCCCGCGACCTTCACGATCGCGCCCTCCGGGGCAAGATTGCCCTTGAGGCCGACCACGCCGCCGGTGATGGTAATGGGCTTGTCCGCAGGACGGACGACGTCCTGATCGTCGTTCCACTTCACGCTGGCGAGGTTTTCGGCGATCGTGCGGCCCGTCACCGTCATGCAGTCGCCATCCATGTAGCCATGATCGACGAGCGTCTTCATGAGAAGCGGAATGCCGCCGACCTCGAACATGTCTTTCGCGACGTATTTCCCGCCGGGTTTCAAATCCGCGATGTAGGGCGTCTTCTTGAAAATCTCGGCGACGTCAAAAAGATCGAACTTGATGCCGCATTCGTGGGCGATGGCCGGAAGGTGAAGCGCGGCGTTGGTCGAGCCCCCGGATGCGGCGACCGCGGCGGCGGCGTTTCGCAACGATTGGAGCGTGACGATGTCGCGCGGGCGGATGTTGCGCTTGATGAGATCCATGATCATCTCGCCCGCCGTGAAGCAGAACGTGTCACGGATCTCGTAAGGCGCTGGCGCTCCGGCCGAATAGGGCAAGGCAAGGCCGATCGCCTCGGAGACCGTCGCCATGGTGTTGGCGGTGAACTGCGCGCCACAGGCGCCGGCGCCGGGGCAGGCCACGGTCTCGAGTTCTTCCAGATCATCGTCCGACATGTCGCCGACCGAATGCTTGCCGACGGCCTCGAACACGTCCTGCACGGTGACGGGGTTGCCCTTGAAGGAGCCTGGCAGGATCGAGCCGCCATAGATGAAGATGGACGGGACGTTGAGACGAACCATCGCCATCATCATGCCGGGCAAGGACTTGTCGCAGCCTGCGATGCCGACGAGCGCGTCGTATGAATGCCCGCGCATGGTGAGCTCGACCGAGTCGGCGATCACCTCACGCGAGACAAGCGAAGACTTCATGCCTTGGTGGCCCATCGCGATGCCGTCCGTGACGGTGATGGTGCAGAACTCGCGCGGCGTGCCGCCGGCGGAGGCGACGCCCTTTTTCACCGCCTGAGCCTGACGCATCAGTGCGATGTTGCACGGGGCGGCTTCGTTCCAGCACGATGCCACGCCGATGAATGGCTGGTGGATCTGCCCCCTGTTGAGGCCCATTGCATAATAGTAGGAACGATGGGGAGCGCGTGACGGTCCTTCGGTAACGTGTCGCGACGGCAGTTTCGCCTTGTCGAATTTCACGTGCTCGTTCACCGCGACCATTCCCCCCGGACCACTGTTTTATGGCCCACCACGCGATACACGCTCTTGGTCAGGCCTGCCCGACAGGCTAACAAGAAGCGATTTCCAAAATGATGCCACGAGCCAAAGGCGCGTCGCAATCGAATAACCCGGACTGTTGCTGAAACGTCAAACTGCGTTGCAGTCGGACAACACATCGCGTGTTCCGCATCGCCCATTGTGCATCAAACGCTGATCTGTGGCGAAATCGCGGCCAAATCCGGCACGTCATCAAGCCGTCAACGCGTGTTGCCCGGAAGCCACGAATTCGGCGTCCGATTGCAAGACACGGTTAATTTTGGCTGATCTGAGCGACCGTCTGAAACGACGAGCCGGTCGACGGAAGCATCAGGAGAGTTGGCGCAACGCCTCGCCAATGCGTGCGATGCGATACTCCGCCTCGATCTTGCGCTCGCGGTTCTCCTCGATGATCTCTTCGGGAGCGCGCGCGACGAAATCGGCGTTGGCAAGCTTGGCATCGACCTTGGCGATTTCGCCGACGAGACGCTCCTTCTCTTTCATCAGGCGGGCGCGCTCGGCATCGAGATCGATGATGCCGGCGAGCGGCAGAGCAAGCACGTCGCCGTGCACCACGAGCTGCACGGACTGCGCAGGCGCCGCATCGGCGATCGTCACCTCGGAAAGGCGCGCAAGACGCTTCAGCGCATCGCCCCAGCGCACCGCATGCGCCTCCGCCGTCTTCGACGGCTTCACAAGCACCAGCGGAATTTGCGCACCGGCCGACACGTTCATCTCCGAGCGAGCCGATCGGATATCGGAAATGGTATCGACCAGCCAGCCGATCTCCTCGGCCGCCGCATCATCCTCGAGCCCGTGATAGACTGGCCAGTCGGTGAGGCTCAAAATCTGCGCGCGCGGCGGGCCCTGCTCGCCCTTCAATGCCCACAGTTCTTCGGTGATGAAGGGCATAAACGGGTGCAGCAGCTTGGCGAGTTCATCGATGATGAAGGCGGTCGTCGCCTGCGCCTCGCTGCGCTGCGCCAGGTCGCCGCCCTGCAGCGCAGGCTTCGACAGTTCGACATACCAGTCGCAGAATGTGTTCCAGACAAACCGGTAGATTGCGGCGGCCGCCTCGTTGAAGCGGTAGGCCTCCAGGCTCTCGGTGACGGCGGTGCCCGTCTTCGACAATTCGCTCAGCACCCAGCGGTTGAGCGAGGATTTCACCGAGCGCGGGTCGAAGTCGGCGACGCGCTCACAACCATTGATCTCGGCGAACCGCGCCGAATTCCAGAGCTTGGTCGCGAAATTGCGATAGCTCTCGATGCGTTGCGTCGAAAGCTTGATATCCCGCCCGCCGCTCGCCAGGGCGGCCATGGCGAAGCGAAGCGCATCCGCGCCATAGGTGTCGATGACGTCGAGCGGATCGATCACGTTGCCCGTCGTCTTCGACATCTTCTTGTTGTTCTGGTCGCGCACGAGACCGTGAATATAGACGTCCTTGAAGGGCACCTCGTCCTGCGTGAACAGGCCCGCCATCATCATGCGGGCAACCCAGAAAAACAGGATGTCGAAGCCGGTGACGAGCACCGAGGTCGGATAGTATCGCGCCAATTCCGGGGTGTTGTCGGGCCAGCCCATCGTCGAGAACGGCCAGAGCGCCGATGAGAACCAGGTATCGAGCACATCGGTGTCCCGGGTCAGCGATCCGCTCGCTTGCAGCGACCGCGCTTTTGAAGCGATATCTGCCGAAGCGCCGCTGCCCTCGCCGGCTGACACTCTTGCATAGGCAAGGTAAGCCTCATCCTCATCGCGGGCGACCACATAGTGCCCGTCCGGCCCATACCAGACAGGAATCTGATGCCCCCACCAGAGCTGGCGGGAGATGCACCAGGGCTCGATGTTCTCGAGCCAGTTGAAGAACTCGGTCTCGCGGTTCGCCGGCATGATGCGGGTTTCCCCCGCCCGAACCGCAGCCATCGCCCGCTCTGCCAGCGGCTTCACGTCGACATACCATTGGTCGGTCAGCAGCGGCTCGATGACGACGCCCGAACGATCGCCATGCGGCACCATATGGGTATGCGGCTCGATCTTGTTGAGCAGGCCCAGCGCTTCGATATCGGCGACGACGCGCTTCCTCGCCTCGTAGCGATCGAGGCCGCGATAAGCCTCCGGCACGCTGTCGTTGAGCTTCGCCTCGGGCGTCATGATGTTGAAGAGCGGCAGATTGTGGCGCTTGCCGACCTCGTAGTCGTTGAAGTCGTGCGCCGAGGTGATCTTGACCGCGCCCGTGCCTTTTTCAGGATCGGCGTATTCATCCGCAATGATCGGCAGCCGGCGGTTCATGAGCGGCAGGATCGCGATGCGACCGATCATGTGCTTGAGGCGCGGGTTTTCAGGATGGACCGCAACCGCGCCGTCGCCGAGCATCGTTTCCGGCCGCGTCGTGGCGATCGTGATGAAGGTCTCGGGGTTCTCGCGGTCGTAGACCTCGCCCTCGATGGGATAGTTGAAGTACCAGAGATGACCCTTGATCTCTCGCTGCTCGACTTCGAGATCGGAGATCGCCGTCTGGAACTTGGGGTCCCAGTTGACGAGCCGCTTGTCACGATAAATGAGCCCGGCCTCGTGGAGCCGCACGAAGAACTCAGCCACCGCGCGCGAGCCGCCCTCGTCCATGGTGAAGCGCTCGCGGCTCCAGTCGCAGGACGCGCCGAGCCGCTTCAACTGATTGATGATCGTGCCGCCCGATTCATCCTTCCATTTCCAGACTTCGGCAAGAAACGCGTCGCGGCCAAGCTCCTTGCGGCCGGCCCTGCCCTCCGCCGCGAGCTTGCGCTCGACGACCATCTGCGTCGCGATGCCGGCATGATCGGTGCCGGGCTGCCAGAGCACGTCCTTGCCGCGCATGCGCTCGAAGCGGCAGAGAATGTCCTGCAGCGTATTGTTGAGCGCATGGCCCATGTGCAGCGAGCCCGTGACGTTCGGCGGCGGTATGACGATGGAGTACGGCACTGTGTTGCGACGCTCCGGCCGCCCGGCCTTGAAGGCGTCCTTCTCGACCCAGAGCTGCGCGATGCGCGCTTCGATCGCCTTGGGTTCGTAGGTCTTGTCCATCGTCATCGGTCGAACCGTCTTGTTTCGGGTTGACGCCTGTGCATTGAGCCTTCCGACGCGAAAAGCCGGAATCCCGTACAGGCGTCCATGGGTGAATGAAAAATGACGCCTGCGGCGTCGATATCAGGGCTGTCGGCTGCTTTGAATTACATGCGTCCGGCGATGTCAAATGGCATCACGACCCGCAAGCCGATTTGTGCCCGGACGTCCCGGGCCACGGAACTGTGAGGCGCGCTGCAATCCTGAAGGCAGAGCTCCGCGCTCCGCCAGCGCGCACATCCAACGCGCGTTACCGTCCGCCTCGCGCCACACGTTCGATCTCGGCACGGACAAGCCGTTCGACGATGGTCGGCAAGTTGTCGTCGAGCCAGGTCTTCAGCATCGGGCGAAGCATCTCCTTCACCACATCGTCGATCGTGCGGGCGTTCTGGCTGAGGACGGTGTGCGCTAGGGAACCGAACGCGTTGGCCACCACGGCATCCGTGCGCTGCGAGATCAAAGCCTCCGGGCTTGCCGACTGTGGCGGAGACACAGCCATGACTGGCGGTGGTGGAGGCGGAATAACGGGTTCGGGCGCGGGCGGCGGAGCAGCCTGCTGGACGGGCGCGGCTTGCTGGACGGGCGTCGTCAGGTCGAGGACGTCTTCTTCTTCCGGCGAGGCCACGGGTTCGGGCTCGGGCATGACCGGCGCGGGCTGCACCACCGACATGGTCTTGGCGGCGGCGACGTCAGTTGCCGAAGGCTGATCGTCGGAAATGATCCGGCGGATCGACGCCAGGATCTCCTCCATCGAAGGTTCGGCGGTTTTCTGCTGCGCTGATGCCGACATATGAAACCCGATTACTAAAAGGACAGGCACTGGCGACCGCGACGACGACGCTGATCAATGCGCCTTGATTCGTCATTTCGGTCCTGTCGGTTAGTATTTCAGGTATCCGCTCCAACGCAACGGCGCTGCCGCAAATCGCCGTGGATGACCTTGGAAAAAACAATCCGACGGCGTCAGCGCTCGTCGGGCGTCCGCAGGCCGATCCACTTGTCCTTGACCTGCTGGTAATGGACGACCGGCGTATAGGGCGAAACCTTCAATGCGAGGGTCGCGGAATCGAGCCGGCCGATCGATGACAGCACATTGTAGGAATTGACCACCCTGTCGCGCTGCGCGGTGATGAGCGAGACGCGGGCATTCAGCAATTCCTGCTGCGCGTTGAGCACATCGGGCGTGGTGCGCTGGCCGACCTTCGCCTCTTCCCTGACGCCGTTGAGCGCGACTTCGGCCGCGCGCACCTGCGCCTGGCTGGCGATGATCTGCGCCTTCGACGCTTCGAGCTGGCCCCAGGACTGGATGACCGCGGCCCGCACGGCGTCCCGCTGGATGTCGACCGTGATCTGCGTCTGGCCGAGCGTTTCCTTGGCCTGCCGCACGCGCGAATAAGTGAGGCCACCCTCATAGATCGGCACCGTCAGGCGACCGACGACGGACGCCGAAAAGCCGATGCTGCCGACTGCGCTGGTATCAAAACGGTCCTGCACGTTTCCCTGCAGCGAGACGGTCGGATAAAGATCGCTCTCGATGACCTTGACCTGCAGAAGCTGGGCATCGACGCCGTGCAGCGCCCCGCGGATCGCCGGATGCTCCGTCTGCGAAATCGAGATCGCCTGGTCGCGGGTTTTCGGGAGCAGATATTCGACCGGCTTGGCCGGAACGAGCTGCTTCGGCTCGTCGCCGATCTGCTGACGATAGATACCGAGGCTCGTTTTCAGGTTCGATTCGGCGAGGATCGCGTCGGAGCGTGATGCGGCAAGGCGCGATTGCGCCTGCGCGACGTCGGTACGGGTCACCTCGCCGACCTTGAACCGGTCATTGGTCTGGCGAAGCTGCTCCTCCAGTACCTCGACGTTGTTGCGGCGCAAATTGAGGATTGCCGTATCGCGCAGCACGTTCATATAGGCGGTCGCGCCGTTCAGCAGGGTGGACTGCTCGGTGTTGCGCAGCGTCTCGCGCGCGCCAAGCACCTGTGATTCCGCCTGTCGGGTCGAGTTCTGCGTCTTGTTGCCGTTGTAGATGTTCTGCGTGATCGTGGCACCCGCGCCGCGCGGGTAGGTGACGAGCGAGTATTTACCGGCACCGAAGCCTGTGAAGCTCTTCGTCTTGCCGTCATTTTCCTGCGGTCCGACATCCGCCGTCACGCTGACGGTCGGCCGTCCGAGCGATTTGGCCTGGGGAACGGCTTCGTCCGTCGCGCGGGCCGAGGCGCGTTGGGCGTTCAATGTCGGGTTGACGCCATAGGCCTTGGCCAGCGCGCCTTCGAGCGTCTCGGCAAAACCAGCCGCCGAACCAATGACGAGAGAAAAGGCAACAACGCCTGAACGGATCAGCATGTCGCTGGAGCCGCCGGTCGTCATGGCCTTAAAATACAACGTCATGGCCAACCTCTTTAAAAGATAACATCAAGCAATCAAAACATGAGAGGCGAGTCGACAGCCCTCCTCAACACAACATGTATAGGCAACACAGCGACATTTTCGAACCCGTCCGCTGCTGCTCCGCTGTTATCTTTATCTACGTGGCACAAAAATGCGACAATTGGACATGTCAATTCGCTGACGAAATTCACAAGCCTGATTGGACGGCGTCGTTCAGAACTGAAACTCCACCGGCTTGCGGAAGCTCGGGAGTAGAACGGCCTCGGCATCGACGATCCGCGTCACCGTGATCTGGCCACCGTTCTTGCGATAGACGACAGCCCGGCCGGCGCTGCCGGTCGCCAGCACGACGCCGAGCCTTCCGCCGTCGCCGAGTTGGGCGAGCAACGCCTTCGGCTCGACTTCGACAGCGCCATTGATGAAAATGACGTCATAGGGCGCGTGCTTGGGACATCCCTCAGTGACATTCGCCAGGGCGGCGACCACGTTGCCGAGCCCAAGCGCTTCGAAATTCCGCCTCGCGGTCTCCAGTTCGGCCTCATCCTCGTCGATCGCCATGACGCTGCCTGAAAGCATGCCGAATGCGGCAGCCGAATAGCCGGTGGCGCCGGCGACATCGAGCACCTTGTCTGCCTTGCCGACTTCCAGCGCCTGGAGCAGTCGTCCGAACACCAGCGGGCTCATCAGCGATCGGCCCCGGCCGAGCGGAATGGACTGATCGAGATAGGCCAGCATCTTGAGCGAGGGGGGAAGGAACATCTCGCGGGGCAAGGCACCCATCACGTCGAGCGTGTTGTAATCGAACACGTCGTATGTCCGAAGCTGGTTCTCGACCATCGTACGGCGGGCGGCGGGAAAATCCATCATCGGCAAGCCTTGGCGATCCTGTCTTTTTAAGGAGCGTACCGCAAAGCCGATCACTGTTTTGCGATGCTGGCACGACCTGGGTCAGAAGCGCGGATCACGTCAGCAGACGTTTCGACAGGGTCTTCAAGGCAACGTAAGCCGCTGTCTTCGCTCTAAGGCGAACGCGAAGGGAAGGCAAGACGCGATTGACCGAACACGCGGGCGTCCGGCGCCATCAGCACGTCAAACGCCTCTTAAAAAAAAGAGCCGGTCAGCCCGGGGGAAGCTGACCGGCCGGCATCATGACGTCGATCAGTTCGGCAGGAGAACCGAATTGACCACGTGTATGACGCCGTTGGACTGATTGACGTCGGCGATCGTCACCACGGACATTCCGCCCTTTTCGTCAATCAATTCGATTTTCTTGCCCATCATCTTGGCGGTCAGCGTGCCGCCAGCGACGGTTTTCAGGGTCGCCTGACCACCGCCAGCCTTGATGGCGTCCTTGAGATCGGCGGCCGACATCTTGCCGGCGACGACGTGGTAGGTCAGCACCTTGGTCAGCGTCGCCTTGTTCTCAGGCTGGAGCAGCGTCTCGACGGTGCCCTTGGGCAGCTTCTTGAAGGCGGCGTTGGTCGGCGCGAACACCGTGAACGGGCCCGGGCCCTGAAGCGTCTCGACGAGGCCAGCGGCCTTGACGGCGGCGACGAGCGTCGTGTGATCCTTCGAGTTCACGGCGTTCGCGACGATCGTCTTGTCTTCGTACATCGGCGCGCCGCCGACCTTTGGATTATAGGCGAAGGCGACACTGCTGCTTGCGAGCGTCAGGACGGCGAAGCCGGTGGCGAGAACGGTTTTGTTCAGCATGTTCGATAGCTCCTGTCGATTTTCGTTGTTCGTTCGATCGAGCGTGCGGCAAGCGGGAGAACCGCGCTTTTCCGCCGACGCCAGTCGCGAGCAAGGATGTCCCTGCCGTTTCATGGCGATGACCGAGCTACGCGGCCTGCGCGGAAAAGTTTCAAATGGATGAAGATGCGCCCATCGCGACGGGCGGCGCGCTCAGTCGACCTGAACGAGCTTGCCGCTGAACACCACAGGGCCGGTGGGCAGGCCGGTCGGTGACCCGCCGACGGGCTCGATCGTCACAGCGTAGGTGCTGTTGGTGACGATGTCGGGCGAATAGGTCGCGAGCGACGCCGCCGCCTTCTGGTCCTCTCTCACCACGCCGAGCGATTTGGGCGCGGCGAAGCTGGCGTTGACGATCCAGAGCTCATAGGATTTCCCGGCCGGCTTTTCGGCCGCGACCGCGCGGATCGTCATCATTCGGGTCGCGATGTCGACCGAAACCACGAAGGCGGGCGACGCCGCATCCTTTTGCAGCATGGCGACGAAACTCGTTGGCTGGGGCGGGCGCACGAAGCCTGGCAGCAGCGTTTCGCGCAGCACGAAGGTCAGCACCGTCGCGGCGGCAAGGCCGATCGCGCCGGCGGCGATTCTGCGCCAGCGCACCACCTGCCGCCTCAGGATCACGACGTCCGCAGCTCCATCTCGTCCTGTCGGGGCATCGAGCCGTGCTTCGATGGCAGGCAACAGCCCTTCTGGCGCGCCAACCCCGGGAACGAATTCCGCAAGCGGCGACAGGCGCCGCTCCCAGGCGATGATGGCGGCATCGAGGGCCGGCTCGCGCTGACGGCGGGCGGCGAGCGCGATCCTTTCCTCGGCCGGCAGGCTGCCGATCACATATTCCGCCGCAAGGAGATCAAGATCATCCGGCTCGGTCATTGGGCGAGACACAATCTGAGCTGGGCAAGGCTGCGATGCAGCAACGTCTTGATCGTCGGAACAGGCCGATCAAAGCGCTTGGAAAGGGCCTCGCGCGACATTCCGCGATAGTAGGCCTGCAGCACGATCTGGCGCTTCTCCTCGTCAAGCGCGGACAGGCAGGCAAGAAGACGACGCAACTCCTCCGACCGCGCCTTATCCGCAAGAGGATCCAGCATAGGAGCCGCAAGCTCACCGATTTCAGGGTGATCTTCGAGCGCGGCCGTCGGCTTGCGCCGCACTTCGTCAAGCGCGCGATTGCGTGCGATCGTCGCAAGCCAGGTGATCGGAGATGCGATCGTCGGATCGAAATCGCCAGCGCGGTCCCAGATCTTGATGAAGCATTCCTGTATCACGTCGTTCGCAAGGTCCTTGTCGCCCAAGATACGGAGGACTGTGCCATAAAGTTTCGCGCTGGTGAGGCGATAGAGTTCGCGGAACGCGGCGCGATCCTTGTTGGCGACCTTGGCCATCAGTTCGACCAGCCGCGCGCGACCTATGTCTTCCGCTGAAAGCAAACAGCATGCCTCTCGATCGGGGCGATGGCGACGCCATGCGGGTTCGGGATAGCAAAGAAAAACAGGGGCCGCCAGCCCGTCGGGCACGCCTGCGGCGCTCTATCCTCGGCCTCGGCTTGAACTGCGTCGCGATCATTCGCTTGCCCGCGCCCGTGAATGCTTGCAAAACGGAGCGCCGGATCCAGAGCCGTGAAGAGACGCATGCCCTTATCTCCAAAGACGACGTCCCGAACGAAAGCCTGCCTGATCGGGCATCCCGTCGCCCATTCCCGCTCGCCGATCATCCACAGGCACTGGCTGAAGACGCTCGGCATCGACGGCTCCTACGAGCTCGTCGATCTTCCGCCCGACGGCCTCAACGGCTTTCTCGATCAGTTGCGGCAAGGGGTTTACGCCGGCTGCAACGTCACGATCCCGCTCAAGGAGAGCATGTTCGACAGGGTCGATCGCACGGACGACACGGCGAAGGCCGTGGGCGCCGTGAACACCGTCTGGATCGAGGGCGGCAAAATCATCGGCGGCAATAGCGACGTCCACGGTTTCATGGCCAATCTCGACGAAAGCGTGCCTCGGTGGCAGGAGGCGACGCGGCAGGTCGTCATTCTGGGCGCTGGCGGCGCGGCGCGGGCCTGCACCTATGGACTCGTCGAGCGCGGCATGCGCGTGGCGCTCGTCAACCGAACGAAGGCGCGGGCGGACGAACTTGCCATGCGTTTCGGCGCGGCCGTGACCGCTCATTCCGATGACGAGACGGATGCGCTGCTCGGCAAAGCCGATCTGCTCGTCAACACGACCTCGCTCGGCATGCAGGGCAAGGAGCCTCTCAGGCTCGACATTTCGAGGCTGAGGCCGGCTGCAATCGTCTATGACATCGTCTATGTGCCGTTGCGCACCAGGCTGCTGGACGAAGCCGCGGCGCGCGGCCATCCGACCGTCACCGGTCTCGGCATGCTGCTGCACCAGGCGGTCGCGGGCTTTGAAAAATGGTTCGGCGCGCGGCCCGCCGTCACGCCTGATCTCAGGTCGCTCATCGAAGCCGACATCATCGCCAAGACGCCATCCTCCTGAAAGACGGCGTCTTCCCAAATCTGGCAGGATTGATGCATCGTCGTTCTTCAACGTACCACAGGGCGGAAACATGGATCATCGAATGAACTGGGGATCGCTGAGCAAGGCCGAGCGCGACCTTTCCTACAACAACTCTGCCGCGGTAGCGGACAGCGCGGCGCAGGTCGAGAGCTGGAGATCGGCCTCGACCGCTTTCAGGCTCGCACATGGCGGCCATCTCGATATTGCCTACGGTCCAAAGCCGCGCAACCAACTCGATCTCTATCCGGCAAGCGACGCCTCCGCGCCATGCCTGATCTTCATTCACGGCGGCTACTGGATGCGCAACGGGCGCGAGAACTTTGCCTGTATGGCCGAGGGTGCGCTTGCGAAAGGCTGGTCAGCGGCGCTGCCGAGCTACACGCTCGCACCAGATGCGACGCTGACCGAGATCGTCGCGGAAATCCGCCGCTCTCTGGACTGGTTCGCAGAAAACCGCGCGCTGCACGGCATCACCGGGCCCGTCATCCTCTCGGGCTGGTCGGCGGGCGGACACCTCACCGCCATGACGTTCGACCACCCCGTCGTCAAGGCGGCCTTGCCCATCTCGGGCGTGTTCGAGCTTGGTCCGATCCGCGACACCTACATCAACGACGCGGTGCGGCTGACAGATGAGGAGATTGTGACGCTCTCGCCGCTTCGCCTCCAGAGCGCGCCCAAACCGATGTCGATCGCCTACGGCACGCGCGAACTTTCGGCGCTCGTCGAGGACAGCCGCGCTCTCAACGCCATGCGCGCGATGCTGCATCAGCCAGGACATCTCATTCCGGTTGCCGGGGCCGACCATTTCAGCATCCTCGAGTCGTTACGCAAGGCGGACGGTCTTTTGATGCGGGCCGCGGAGGAACTGCTGCATCTTTGAGCAGGACAACACAGGACAAGAACAATGAACATCAACGACCCGGCCGTGGTTGAGGAAGTGACGGCGGCCTTCAGGCGGTACGAAGTCGCACTCTGCACCAACGATGTCGCTGCGCTCGACGAGCTGTTCTTCGTGAGCGATCACACGATCCGCTATGGCGCGACGGAAAATCTCTACGGCAGCGCCGAGATCGAGGCGTTTCGCGCATCGCGGCCCTCGAAAGGTCTCGAACGGCGGCTGGAGCGCACGGTCATCACGACCTATGGCAGCGACTTCGCGACCGCGAGCACGCTGTTTTTCCGCGACAGCGCGCCCGGCAAGGTCGGCCGCCAGATGCAAAGCTGGGTGCGCATGCCAGAAGGCTGGCGCGTCGTCGCGGCCCATGTGAGCCTGATCGACGCCGCCTGATCGCTGACAATACAAGGTTATTCGCGCCACGCCGAGCCCGCGACGGAATGGCTTGCGGAACCAACGCTGGCATAAGCCATGCATGCTTGACGGTATCTGGATTTCAGAGTCCACTTGCGCTGGGGGAGATAACCCTTGGCCAAACGGCATCCAAGAACTGGGGAGCAGCATGAGTAGCAAGGACAAGATCGGGCCGAGCGCCGGACACGACAAGATCGGCCTCGACCGTCGAACATTCTTGAAGACGGCGGCGGCGACCGGAGCGGCCGCGGCATCAACCGGCATCTACATGCCCGCCCTGGCGCAAAGCACCGCGGTCAAGACGCTCCGCTTCGTTCCGCAGTCGAACCTCGCCAATTTCGATCCGATCTGGGGCACGCAATATGTGGTCCGCAACGCGGCGGCGCTCGTCTGGGATACGCTCTACGGCGTCGACGACAAGCTGCAGCCGCAGCGCCAGATGGTCGAGAGCGAAGAGAACTCCTCCGACGGCCTGACCTGGACCTTCCGGCTCCGCTCTGGCCTCAAATTCCATGACGGCTCTCCCGTCACCGCCAAGGACGTCGTCGCGTCGATGACACGCTGGTCCGCCCGCGACCCGATGGGCCTGATGATCAAGGCGATCCAGGCCGAGTTGACGGCTGTCGACGAGCGCACCTTCAAATGGGTCTTGAAGAAGCCCTACCCCAAGATGCTGCTGGCTCTCGCCAAGAACAACGCGCCCTGCTCGTTCATCATGCCAGAGCGGATCGCGATGACCGATCCGTTCAAGCAGATCACCGAATATATCGGCTCAGGCCCGATGATGTTCGCCCGCAACGAATGGGTGCCGGGCGCGAAAGCCGTGTTCGAGAAATTCAAGGACTACGTGCCGCGCAAGGAGCCCGCCTCCTGGCTCGCGGGCGGCAAGAACATGCTGGTGGACCGTATCGAATGGGTGATCATGCCGGACGCTGCGACCGCGTCCGCCGCCCTGCAGAACGGCGAGGTCGACTGGTGGGAAAACCCCATCACCGACCTCGTGCCGATCCTCAAGAAGAACAAGAACATCAATGTCGACATTGCCGATCCGCTCGGCAATATCGGCGCATTCCGCATGAACCACCTCTATCCGCCCTTCAACAATGTGAAGATCAGGCGCGCGATCCTGGCGGCGATGAACCAGGAAGATTACATGCGCTCGCTCGTCGGCGACGACGACAATCTCTGGAAGCCGCTGCCCGGGTTCTTCACGCCCGATACGCCGCTTTACAATGAGGAAGGCGGTGAGATCCTCAAAGGCCCGCGCAATCTGGATGCCGCCAAGCAGTTGCTGGCCGAAGGCGGCTACAAGGGCGAGCCGGTGACCTGCATCGTGGCGCAGGATCAGCCGATCACCAAGGCGCAGGGCGACGTCACGGCAGACTTGCTGAAGAAGCTTGGCATGAACGTCGATTTCGTCGCGACCGACTGGGGCACGCTCGGCGCACGCCGCGCGCTGAAAACACCGCCCGGACAGGGCGGCTGGAACATGTTCCACACCTGGCATGCCGGCGCCGACTGCATCAATCCTGCCGCCTATCTCGCGGTCCGGGCAAGCGGCGACAAGGCGTTCTTCGGCTGGCCGGACATTCCTGCGGTCGAAACCGAGGTCACGAACTGGTTCGACGCCAAGAATCTGGACGAAGAAAAAGTTGCGATGAAAAAGCTCAACAAGGCGGCCCTCGACAATGTCGTCTATGCGCCGACCGGCTTCTTCAAAGGCTACCAGGCCTGGCGCAAGAACGTAACGGGCGTCGTCAAGGGTCCGCTGCCATTCTTCTGGAACGTGGCGAAGGCCTGATGTCGAGGAGCGCTGAACTCAACGTCCCTCCCCCCGCTCGCGGCGGGGAGGGATCAAGGGTGGGGGGACGCCCCCACAGCTCAGCGTCTTGGTTTTTGTGCGCCGAAGCTCAGGCTGCGGATTGCCTTCTTTCGCGGCGCTCCGGCGGAGCACCCCCCACCCTGCCCTCCTCGCCATTGAATGTTTGGAGGGACGCCGTCGCTCCCAAGATAAGTGGTGTGGCGCCACAAACGGGACGCCGCTGATGCCCATCTTCATTTTCAAGCGCATCCTGTCGACCATACCGGTCATGGCCATCGTGGCCCTGTTCGTGTTCAGCCTGCTTTACATTGCGCCGGGTGATCCGGCGGCCGTAATCGCTGGTGATCAGGCGTCGCCCGCAGACGTCGAGCGCATCCGTCAGAATCTCGGCCTAGACCGACCCTTCCTCATCCGCTTCGGCGAATGGGTCTGGCAGATCGTTCACGGCGATCTCGGCATTTCGATCTTCACCAGCCTGCCGGTCCGCGATCTCATCGCGCAGCGCGTCGAGCCGACCCTGTCGCTGATGGTCGTCACGCTTCTGTTCGCCATCTCCGTCGCGGTTCCGATGGGCGTCATCGCTGCATGGAAGGCCGGCACCTGGATCGACAACTCGATCATGGCCTTCGCCGTGCTCGGCTTCTCCGTGCCGGTGTTCATCGTCGGCTATCTGCTGGCCTACCTGTTCGCCCTGCAACTCGACTGGCTGCCCGTCCAGGGGTACACGCCGTTCCGGGAAGGGTTCTGGCCCTGGTTTGAGAACCTGATCCTGCCTGCGATCACGCTCGGCTTCGTCTATATCGCCCTCATCGCGCGCATTACGCGTGCCACCATGCTGGACGTGCTGCAACAGGACTATGTGCGCACCGCGCGCTCCAAGGGCGTGGCGCAATCGTCGATCCTGTTCGTCCATGCGCTGAAAAACGCCGCCATCCCGATCGTCACGGTCATCGGCATCGGCCTCGCGCTGCTGATCGGCGGCGCGGTCGTCACGGAGAGCGTGTTCGCCATTCCCGGCCTCGGGCGTCTCACCGTCGATGCCATTCTCCGGCGCGACTATCCGGTAATTCAAGGTGTGGTACTGCTGTTCAGCTTCGTTTACGTCTTCGTCAACCTGGCGATCGATCTCATTTACACCCTCATCGATCCGAGGATCCGCTATTGAGCGACGCGGCCTATCGAATTGAGCCCATGGACGCCGCCGCTTCACGCAGCACGCCGCCGACGGCCGACTTCGTCGCGGCCCCCGTCATGCCGGACATTCTGCCTCCAGCCAAGATCCGCCGCGGGGTGGCGCGCTTCATCTACCGCTACCCGAACATGGCGGTCGGCGGGGCTCTGCTCTTCATCATGCTCTGCGCGGCCATCTTTGCGCCGTGGCTCGGCACAGTCGATCCGACCGAGATCGCGACCTCGCGTCGGACGCGGTTTCCCTCGGCGACGAACTGGCTCGGTACCGACATGCTGGGCCGGGACATCTATTCGCGCGTCCTTTACGGCGCGCGCGTTTCGCTCATCGTCGGCTTTTCGGTCGCGGTGCTCGCATCGATCGCCGGGCTCACCATTGGCCTCGTCTCGGGTATGGTCCGCCGAGCGGATGGCGTCATCATGCGCGTGATGGACGGTATGATGTCGATCCCTCCGATCCTGCTCGCCATCGCGCTGATGGCGTTGACGCGCGGCAGCGTGCAGAACGTCGTGATCGCCATCACCATTGCCGAGATCCCGCGTGTCGCGCGCCTCGTGCGCGGCGTCGTGCTCTCGCTTCGTGAACAACCCTATGTGGACGCAGCCATCGCATCCGGCACGACGACGCCGATGATCATCCTGCGCCACATCCTGCCGAACACGCTGGCCCCGATGAGCGTGCAGGCGACCTATATCTGCGCAAGCGCCATGATCGTCGAGGCCATCCTGTCCTTCATCGGCGCCGGCATTCCGCCGATCACCCCGTCCTGGGGCAACATCATGGCCGAGGGTCGCTCGCTCTGGCAGGTCAAGATCTACATCGTGCTGTTCCCGGCGGCCTTCCTCTCGGTGACCGTGCTGGCGGTCAACCTGCTCGGAGACGGGCTGCGCGATGCGCTCGATCCGCGTATGGCAAAAAGGCTCTGACGCGATGGCTCTGCTCGAAATCGAAAACCTGCAGACCCACTTCCGCACGCCCGACGGCATAAACCGGGCGGTCGACGGCGTTTCGTTCAATATCGCCGCTGGCGAAACGCTCGCCATCGTCGGTGAAAGCGGCTGCGGCAAGTCCGTGACCGCCATGTCGATCCTGCGGCTCATCGCCGAACCACCGGGCAAGATCGCCGGTTCGATCCGCTTCCAGGGCAAGGAATTGCTGACGCTGAGCGACGCCGAGATGCGTTCGATCCGCGGCAACGATATCAGCGTCATCTTCCAGGAGCCGATGACGAGCCTCAACCCCGTCTTGACGGTGGGTTATCAGATCGCCGAGACGCTGCGGCTGCATCAAGGACTGAACCAGTCGGCTGCTGAGGCGCGCGCGGTCGAGATGCTCACCCTCGTCGGCATCGCGGACCCGGCAAAACGTGTGCGCGAATATCCGCACCAGCTTTCAGGCGGCATGCGCCAGCGGGTGATGATCGCCATGGCGCTCGCCTGCAACCCCAAGCTTCTTATCGCCGACGAGCCGACCACCGCGCTCGATGTCACGATCCAGGCGCAGATCCTCGATCTGATGCGCGACTTGAAGAGCCGCGTGGGCGCCGCGATCATGCTCATCACGCACGATCTCGGTGTGGTGGCTGAGGTCGCCGAGCACGTCGTCGTCATGTATGCCGGGCGCAAGGTCGAGGAGGCGAGCGTGCGTGACCTGTTCCGTGCGCCGCGGCACCCTTACACGCAAGGCCTGCTTGGCGCGGTTCCCAAGCTTGGATCGTCGTTGACAGGTGCCAGCACCCGCCTCGCCGAAATTCCCGGCATGGTGCCGAGCCTCAAGAAACGGATCGACGGCTGCGTCTTCGCCGGTCGCTGCCCCAAGGTGCAGCCGGTCTGCCGCGAAATCGCCCCGGGGCTCGACCTCAAGGCGCCGGGCCATATCGCCGCCTGCCATTTCGCGCAGAAGGACGTCGTCGCGGCATGAACGCCCATCCCGACCTGCGGCAGGCCGAGAGCGCCCGCCCGATCCTCGAAGTCAACGACCTCAAGAAGCATTACGCCTTGCCGGGCGGACTGTTCGGCAAGGCCCGCGGCTATGTCTATGCCGTCGATGGCGTATCCTTCGAGATCATGCGGGGCGAGACGCTGGCGCTTGTCGGGGAATCCGGCTGCGGCAAGTCGACCGTCGGCAAGGCGATCCTGCAGCTGTTCGACCTTACCTCAGGCCAGGTGGTGCTCGACGGCAAGCGGATCGACGACCTCTCGAAAGGTGCGTTGCGGCCGCTGCGCCAGCGGATGCAGGTGGTGTTCCAGGACCCGTTTTCGAGCCTCAATCCGCGCATGAAGGTGAAGGACATTCTGGCTGAGCCGATCCGCAATTTCGGCCTCGCCAAATCGAACGCCGAACTCGACAAGAAGCTCGGCGACCTGATGGAGCGGGTCGGCCTGCCGCGCGACGCCATCAACCGCTGGCCGCACGAGTTTTCCGGCGGGCAGCGCCAGCGCATCGGCATCGCGCGGGCGCTTGCGGCCGAGCCTGACCTCATCATCTGCGACGAGGCCGTTTCGGCGCTCGACGTTTCGGTGAAAGCCCAGATCGTCAACCTGCTGCAGGATCTGCAGGCCGAGCTCGGGCTGGCGCTTCTGTTCATCAGTCATGATCTTGCGATCGTCGAGCACATGACGCACCGCGTGGCGGTGATGTATCTCGGCAAGATCGTGGAGATGGCCGGCAAGACGCAGCTCTTCAGCAGCCCGCAACATCCCTATACGCGGGCGCTGCTTTCAGCCGTGCCGGTGCCGGACCCTGAAACGAAGCGCCAGCGCATCCTGCTTACGGGCGATGTGCCGAGCCCGGTGAACCCGCCGAAAGGCTGCCGCTTCAACACGCGCTGCCCTTATGTGTTCGACCGCTGCCGGACCGAGGAGCCGCTGCTTCAGAGCACGGCAAGCGGGCATTTTGCGGCCTGCCATCTGCATGACGGGCCGGCCTCCGAAAATCCGATGCGTTGACGCAACGTCGTCCCGGAAGCCGCCGTGGCGGCTAGCCAGGATCCGGTTGCGCTCGAGAACACTGAAAAACGAAGGCTGGATCCCGGGTCGCGCTCCGCTTGCCCGGGATGACGCAGGAACCTTCACCCCAGCCGCGAATCAAACTCCAGCACGGCGTTGAGCATGGTCTGCGTGCCCGCGGCGCATTCCTCCAGCGTGCTCGACTCAGCCTCGTTGTGGCTGATGCCGTTGAGACACGGCGCGAAGATCATCGTTGTGGGAGCGATACGCGAGATGAACGCGGCGTCGTGACCGGCCCCTGAGACGAGGTCCTTGGTCGTATAGCCGGATTTCTTCGCGCCGATCCGCACGCATTCTATGAGTTCGGGCGAGAATTTGACCGCGGGAGACGACCAGATGCAGCGCTCCTCATAGCTCAGGCCAAGCGGCGTCAGAACCGAAGCGAGCTCTGCACGCATCCGGTCCTCCATCTGCTGCAATACCTCATCGTCGGGATGGCGCATGTCGATCGTGAAGAACACCTCGCCCGGCACCACGTTGCGGCTGTTGGGCATGTTCTCGATCATGCCGACGGTGGCGACGGCGGAAGGGGCCATCTCATGCGCCATGCGGTCGATCGCATCGACCATGCGGGCCGAGCCGAGCAGCGCGTTCTTGCGCATTGTCATCGGCGTCGCGCCCGTATGTGCGCTTTCCCCCGTCACCGTCACCTCGTACCAGCGCATGCCCTGCATGCCGGTGACGACGCCGACCTCGATCTTTTCCTTGTCGAGGATCGGGCCCTGCTCGATGTGCAGCTCGAACATCGCCGAGAACGCACGCCCGCCGGTTTGCGTATCGCCCTTGTAGCCAATGCGCTCGAGCTCCGCGCCGAAATTGGAGCCGTCGCGATCGATCAGCGACCAGGCGAACTCCGGCTTGTAAACGCCAGCGACCACGGCCGAGCCGAGCATGCCGGGGGCGAAGCGGCTGCCCTCCTCGTTCGTCCAGTTGATGATCTCGATCGGCGCATTGGTTTCGTATCCGGTCTCGTGCAGCGTGCGCAGCGCTTCGAGGCCCGCGAGGACGCCCAGAATGCCGTCGAATTTGCCGCCGGTCGGCTGCGTATCGAGATGCGACCCCATGGCGATCGGCGGAAGATCATTCCGTTTGCCAGACCGACGGGCATAGATGTTGCCGACCTGATCGACGGTGACGCTGCAGCCGAGCGCTTCGCAGGCCCGCTTGAACCAGTCGCGCGCCTGCTTGTCCTCGTCGCTCAGCGTCAAACGCTTCACACCGCCTTTGGCAGTGCCGCCGAATTCGGCCGTCTCCATCAGCGTGTCCCAGAGCCGTTGCGGATTGATCGAAAGATTGGGAATCAAGGTCTGCTCTCCATTCGGGACGCTCGAGGCACGGCTCGACGTCAGGGCTGTTGCGTCGACGTGATGTCTCGGCGTAAGGCATGGTCCGGGCCAATGCTATCCCCATTGATATATTTGATAAAGGCGGCGCAGATGACAATCCGGGACACCCTCAACGCTTTCGTCGATCACGGCCATGTCGAGCGCAAAGGCGCAGCAGAAGGGCCGCTGGCAGGCCTGACATTCGGCCTCAAGGATCTCTTCCACCTCGCAGGCGTCCCGACCGCCGCCGGCAGCCCGGACTGGCTCGCGACGCACCCGGTGCCGACGCAGGATGCGCCGATCGTGACGCTGCTGCTCGACGCCGGCGCGACGCTTGTCGGCAAGACCCACACGGATGAGCTCGCCTGGAGCCTCAACGGCGAAAACGCACATTATGGCACGCCGATCAACGCAGCGGCGCCGGGCCGGATACCCGGCGGCTCGTCGAGCGGCTCGGCGGCGGCGGTAGGCGGTGGGCTCGTTGATTTCGCCATCGGCTCCGACACCGGCGGCTCGGTGCGGCTGCCAGCGAGCTACAACGGCGTCTATGGGCTCCGGCCCACCCATGGCCGCGTCGACATCAGCGGCGCGGTCGCTCTGGCGGAGAGTTTCGACGTCGTCGGATGGTTCAGCCAGGACCCGCAGGTCTTCGCCCGCGTCGGCGCGGTGCTGCTCGGCGCTAAAACGCCGAAGTTCCGACCGCAACGCCTGCTCGTCGCGGATGACATGTTTGCGAAGGCAGGGCCCGAGGTGAGCGCCGCACATGAGGCTGCACTCTCGGCATTGAAGACGCTCTTTCCGACGGTGGAGACCGTGACGATCGGCGGCGAATCGCTGCCGGAATGGCGGAATGCGTTCCGCATCCTTCAGGGCGCGGAAGCCTGGGCTTACCACAAGGATTGGGTACGCTCGGCGAAACCGAAGCTCGGACCTGGCGTCAAGGAGCGGATGGAGGCGGCCTCGCAATTCACCGAGGTCGAGATCGCAGCGGCTCGGAAGCTGCGCGACCATGTCCGCTCCCGCATCGAAGCCCTGCTCGACGAAGATACGGTGATCGTCCTGCCGACGACGCCGGGCATCGCCCTGCCACGCGGCATGGCGGACAAGGATCTCGAAGCGTTCCGCGCCAAGGCCCTTGAACTCCTGTGCACCGCGGGTCTTGCGGGCCTGCCACAGCTCTCCATGCCCTTGTCGATGCTGGACGGATGCCCGCTCGGGCTCTCCATCATGGCCGCTCGCGGCATGGACGAGCAGCTCATGGAAATAGCCTGCGATCCGGTGCTGAAGCGCCGGACGGCCTGATTTCGCCAGCCGCCATCCCGGCAGCCGCGTTGCGGCTATCCGGGACCCAGGCTTTTTGCGCGTTGCAAAGGTTTCGGCTGGATCCCGGATCTCGCTGCGCTTTTTCGGGATGACAAACTATATCCGAAGGCGTTCAACCGAGCAGCTCCGTTATGGAAGCCGCGATCACCTCGGTCGCGATTGCAATCGTCTCGACGGGCACGCGCTCATCGGCGCGGTGTCCGTTGGCGTCGAGTGGGTTCTCTGGCCCCGCGCCGTACATGATCGTCGGCACGCCGGCCTCCGAATAGTGGCGCGCGTCGGTGTAGAGCGGCGATGCGGTGGTCGCCACGGTCTTGCCGGTGAGCGCGCTCGCATGCCGCGCGACGATCTCGGCAAGACGATCTGCGCCGGGCAATTCGGCGAAGGGACGCGCGAGCAACACCTGCCTCACCTCGACGGCGATGCCCGGAAGCCGCGCCGCCTCATCGGCGATGAGCGCCCGTAATTCGGCCTCGACGGCCTCCGGCGACTCATGCGGCAGGATGCGACGATCGAGCCTGAACTTGACCACATCCGGCACGACATTGGTGTTGATGCCGCCGCTGATGAGCCCGACGACGAGCGAGGGGTGAGAAATGCCGGCAACTGTCGATCGGATTGCTTTCAGCCCGTCCCGATAGCGATAGAGCGCGCCGAGCAGCGGCACGGTCGCCTCGAGCGCGTCGACGCCGGTATCCGCCCATGCGGCATGAGCGGAGCGGCCCTGCACGGTGACCTCAAGATGCAGACAGCCATTATGCGCTACGATCACGGCATAGGAAAACGCCGTGCAGATGGCGAAATCAGGCCTGGAGATACCCTCGGAGAGCAGCCAACCAGGCCCGATATAGCCGCCGACCTCCTCGTCGAATGTGATGTGAAGCTCGACCGCGCCCTTCAGCGGCGAACCCGACGCGATGAGCGCCTTCAATGCGAAAGCGAACGAAACGATATCCGATTTGGATACCGCCGCGCCCCGCCCATAAAGCCAGCCGTCCCGCACCTCGCCGCCATAGGGGTCGCTCGTCCAGCCGGCGCCGGGCGGCACGACATCGCCATGGGCATTGAGCGCGATGGTTGGCCCCGGCCCGAAGCGATGCCTGATCACGAGATTTGTGGCGCTGATCATGCCATAGGCCGCTACCGTCGCCTGCGGCACCGGATGGCGCTCCACGGTAAGGCCCAACCCTTCGAACACCTCGGCCGTCGCCTCCGCGGCAGCCGCACAATCGCCCGGTGGGTTATCGGATGGTATGCGCACCAGCGCTTTCAGCAGTTCGACGGCGGCGGCTTTTTCGGCAGCAACCAATTTCGATAGTGTTTCCAAAGGCCGCCACTCCACACACCTGTTCGCCGCAATCGCTTTCTCTCGATTTCAACTCTGGACGTGGTTGTCAATGCGTCGCACAAGGCTGCCACGGCTCAACCGGTCGTGCAGACAAGCAATTCTCAAATGAGCGCCATCGTCACCATCACCTTTCCCATTTTTGCGCTGATCCTCGCCGGGTTCATCAGCGCGAAGGCGGGCATCCTCGATCTTGGCGCGACGGATGCGCTCAACCGCTTCGTCGTCTATCTCGCCTTGCCTTCGCTGCTGTTTCAGGCGACCGCCCACGTCACGCTCGGCGAGATCAACCAGCCGGGTTTCGCACTCGCTTTCGCGGTGGGCATCGCGATCACCTTCGCGCTCTCGGCGCTGGCGACGCGGCCCAAGGGGCTGGCCGACGCCAGCATCCTCGGCCTCAACGCATCCTATGCGAATGTCGGCTTCATGGGCATTCCGCTCTGCCTCAGCATATTCGGCGAGGCGAGCCTGCCAGCGCTCGTCATCGCCACCATAATGACTGCCGCCATCCTGTTTGCGATCGCCATCGCGATGATCGAAACCGAATTGAACCGCGACGGGAGCGTCGGGCGGACCGTCGTCAAGGTCGGCGGCGTTCTCATCCGCAATCCCCTGGTCATCGCGCCGTTCTGCGGGATGCTGGTCGTGCTCGCCGGCGCGCATCTGCCCGAAGCGATCGATCGCTTCGTCAAGCTCCTCGGCGCCGCCGCCAGCCCCTGCGCGCTGGTCACGATCGGCCTTTTCATCGGCCAGCAGAATGCGCGCTTCGATCGCGCGCTCGTTTGGAAGCTCGTGCTGTTGAAGCTGATCGTCCAGCCCGCGATCACCTATGTGCTCGCCTTCCACGTCTTTTCCATGCCGGCGCTCTGGGCGGAGATGCTTGTCATCCTCAGCGCGCTGCCGACCGGCACGGGTCCGTTCATGCTCGCGAAGCTGCATGACCGGCAGAGTTCGCCGACATCCGGCGCCATCCTCGTCTCCACCGTCCTGTCCGTCGTCACGATCTCGGGGTTGCTGGCCGTGTTTCGCGCGAGCTGATCAGGCAGCGGCCTGCACCATGGCCGAGATCAGTCCCGGATTGGCGGTCGGCATGGCGAGGTAGCGCAAGGTCATCGCCTCTGCGAGTTGCCGCGCTTTCGCCTGCGGTCGGGGCGAGGTATCGATGACGAGGCCCGGAAGCCGTGCGGCCGCGACGAGACGCGCCACCACCGCCACATCCTCCCCTGCCTGAGCGCGGCTGCCGCGGCCATCGAGCGCGACATTGGCCTGACCGTCGGTCAGGAACACCAGCATCGCGCTGTCGCCTTTGCGGCGGATGGCCGTCGCGAGATCATAAGCCGCCTTCAGCCCCGCCGCGAGCGGTGTGCCTCCACCGCCCGGCAATTGCGCGAGGCTGCGACGCGTGCGGGTAAGAGAGCGCGTCGGCGGCAGCAGGAGCTCCGCCGACTGGCCGCGAAAGGCGATCAGCGCCACCTCATCGCGCCGTACATAGCAATCCGCCAGAAGCGTCTCGACCGCGCCTTTCGCCTCGGCGAGACGATGCAAGGCGGATGAACCGGACGCATCCACGACGAAAATCGTCGTCGTGCGAATGCGCTGCTTGAAGCGCACGACGCGAAAATCATCCGCCCGCACCAGAATGGCTGGCCTCACGGCGCCGCTGTTACCAAGGGTCGCACGCCGCAGCCTCTGCCATGGCGCGGCCGCCCGCAGCGTGTCGAGCAGCGCAAGCCGCGCGCATGCCCGCAGTTCGCCCTTGCGGGAGCCTATGGGCCTGCCGCGCTCGGAGGATTTGCGCGTCTGGTCGCTACGGCCCTGTCCGGCACCGCCCCGACTGGGCGTCGACGCCGCGACGAGCCCAGCCAGAAGACCGGACGGCAGGGCGGCGACCACCGCTTCGGTGACCGTTTCCGCAAGAGGCTTGTCTGCAGCGGCATCGTCATCACCAGCATCGGGGGCTTCGGCGCCGCTTTCCTCGCCCATGCTTTCCGGCGGCGGCTCGTCCGGCGCGGCAGGCGCTTCGCTGGCGGAAGGCATCTGCGTCGCGCGCGGCCCCAATACGAGCCGAGCCGCCAGCGCTGCGTCGTCATGCTCGATCTCGGTGCGGCCGTCGAGCGCGGCCGATGCGCGGGCGGCGCAGATGGCGAAGCGGACGGCCCGCATGGAATTGATGCCGAAGTTTTGCGCCGCCGTCGCCAGCGCTTCGAACAGCGCATCGGTCACCGCGACCGATGGCAGGAGATCCCGCGCCTCCGCCACGGCACGCCGGTCATGGATGGGCGGCAGATCGGCGGTAGGCGGCAGACGACCGAGATCGATGCGGAAGGCGAGCCGGTCGAGCAGCGCTTCGGGCGGGCGTTCGTCCGGCTCCAGCCCTTCGTCGAGCGCCACTATGCCGAACGCGGTCTGCTCCTCGCCGGAAAGGCCGTCTCGGGCGAGCGCGACGCTGCCGCGATCGATCACCGCCGCGATCCGCGCAGCCGTCGTGACCGACATGCGCTCCGCCATCGCGACGACGATCGTCCCGCCATCCGCCTCCGCCAGAACTCCGCGCTGGGCAATGGGGCGGCCGAGCTTCAGGGTCGCCGTGAGATCGAGCCCGCCGAGCAGCCGCTCATCCGAGATGCCGAGCGGCAGCCGCCGCCAGGATCCTTCGGCGGGCAGCATCTCGCGGAGCGCCGTCAGCCAGTTTTCCCGCGTTGGACCCGCGTAGCCGCGAAGCGAGACGCCGCCGAGCCCGATCGGATCGACAGCATGAAGCGCGGCGATCAACGCCGCGTCGACGAGCGGTTCGAAACGTGGCGTCGCGGTCGTTTCAGGCGGCAAAGACCTCCTCCAACGCGCGCTCGATCCGCAGTGACGATCCAACCTCGTCGAGAGGGTTGCGCCGCAGCCTGTGACGAAGCGCCAGCAAGGACACGCGCTGAATATGCTTGTCGCCGATCGTCTTCGCGCCTTCGAGCGCGGCGAGCGCCCGGGCGGCGCGCATCAGCGTCAGCTCGCCGCGAAGGCCGTCCGTGCCTAGAGCCATGCACAGCCGCGCGATGCGCTCGACGACGTGATCAGGCGTCTCGACATTCGGCAGCGCGGCACGCCCGGCGACGATCCTGCGCCTGATCTTCTGCTCTTCCTTCTGCCAATGCTCGATGAAGGCCGCGCGGTCCCGCTCGAACGCGTCGCGCCGCTTCACAACCTCGATCCGGCTCTTGATGTCCGCTGTCGTCTTCACCTCGAGGCAGAGGCCGAAGCGATCGAGCAGTTGCGGGCGCAATTCGCCTTCTTCCGGGTTTCCGCTGCCGATCAGCACGAAACGCGCCGGGTGGCGAATGCTCAGCCCCTCGCGCTCGACGACGTTCTCGCCGGACGCGGTCACATCGAGCAGCAGATCGACGAGATGATCCTCGAGGAGATTGACCTCGTCGATGTAGAGAAACCCGCCATGGGCGCGGGCGAGCAGCCCCGGCTCGAACGCCTTCTCGCCGGATGTCAGCGCCTTTTCGATGTCGAGCGCGCCGACCAGCCGGTCTTCGGTCGCGCCGAGCGGCAGATCGACGACCGGGATCGGCTCCATCTGCGGCTTTGCCGCTTTTTTGGCCGCGGTCGGTGCCTCCTGCGGTCCGCCGGATTGCTGCACGAGCTTCGTAATGTCGATTGCGGGACGCTTTGGCAGCAGCGCGGCCAGTGCCCGCACTGCGGTCGATTTGCCGGTGCCGCGATCGCCGAATACCAGGACGCCGCCGACGCTCTGATCGACGGCCGCGATCAGCAGGGCGAGCTTCATCTCGTCCTGCCCGACGATGGCGCTGAAAGGATACACTAGACTCATGCGGCGCAGTTCCTGAGGAGATCCATCACACTCCAGAGGAGCTTTTCAAGTCACGCGCAGCGGCGCGTGCTTATTTGGCCGGCACGAGGTCCGCGAAGTCCACATGGCCCATACGCTTGGCATGCGCCAGCGTTTCTGGATCGACCGTGGCGGCGCTGCCGACGCCGAAGCCCATCGGGCAGCGGCTCTGCGGAATGAGATCCTGCGGCAGGGTGCGCTTCAGGCCATGCTTCGCCCAGATCGCCGAAAGCGAATTGACGAGATGACCGATATCCTCGTTGCTGTGCAGCGGCGACGGCGTGATGCGCAGGCGCTCCGTGCCGCGCGGCACGGTCGGATAATTGATCGGCTGCGCGTAGATGCCGTAATCGTTCAGCAACTCATCGCTGACGCGCTTGCAGAGCGCAGCCTCGCCGATCATGACCGGCACGATGTGGCTTGGATTTTCGAGATGTGGAATGCCGGCGAGATCAAGCCGGTAGCGCAGGCTGGCGACCCGCTCCTGCTGCAATTCGCGCTCGCGGTTGCTCTCCTTCAGATGCCGGATGCTGGCGAGAGCGCCCGCGGCAATCGCAGGCGGGATCGCGGTCGTGAAGATGAAGCCGGACGAGAAGCTGCGGACGAAATCGCACAGCGCCGTCGAGGCGGCGATGTAGCCGCCCATCACGCCGAAGGCCTTGCCGAGCGTACCCTCGATGACGGTAAGGCGATGGCTGAGGCCTTCGCGCTCAGCGATGCCGCCGCCGCGCGGACCGTAGAGGCCGACGGCATGGACCTCGTCGAGATACGTCATCGCGCCATGGCGCTCCGCGACATCACAGAGCTCATCGATGGGCGCGATGTCGCCATCCATCGAATAGACGGATTCGAACATGACCAGTTTCGGCCGCGACGGATCGAGATCGGACAGTCGGCGCTCGAGGTCGCGCGGATTGTTGTGGGCGAAGATATGCTTTTCGGCGCGGCTGTGGCGCACACCCTCGATCATCGAGGCGTGATTGCCGGCGTCCGACAGCACGATGCAGCCGGGCAGGCCCGAGGCAAGCGTGCCGAGCGCGGCCCAGTTGGAGACATAGCCCGAGGTGAACAGCAGCGCCGATTCCTTGGCATGCAGATCGGCGAGTTCATGCTCGAGCAGGACGTGATAATGGTTGGTGCCGGAGATGTTGCGCGTACCGCCGGCCCCGGCGCCGCAGCTGTCGATCGCCTCATGCATGGCGGCCTGCACCTTCTTGTGCTGGCCCATGCCGAGATAATCGTTGGAGCACCAGACGGTGACATCCTTCACGCCGTCAGCCGAATGGAAGGCGGCTTTCGGGAAGGCACCTGCGCGGCGTTCGAGATCTGCGAAGACGCGGTAACGGCCTTCAGAATGAAGATCGTCGAGCCGAGCTCTGAAAAAGGCTTCATAATCCATGACGATCTCCTATTTCTTCACATTCGCGAATGGACGAGCGATAGCGCGCACGAGCGGACCATCGCCATCCAAACGGTATTTTCGAGGCAGAGGGGCGGGTAAGATGTCGCGTGCGGCATCATGGGAGCCCCGTCCCCAGTTCCAGAGCGCTTCGCTCGGGAGAGGCAGGACGAAGAACCAGTGCTCCAGCACGGCAAGCGCGGTCAAGGTCGCAAGGATCGTGTAATGCGCCGCGTCGAACGCACTGGCTCCGTCGGCGACCGCGGACAGCACCAGCCAGCCCGTCAACAGCGTGCCCGCCGTGACCGAGACTGGAAACAGCAGGTTCATCGACCGCTTGCGGAAGGCGCTCGCGAGATAGGAAAGATGCTCCGGCAAAAAGCTGGTCGGCGCATTCGGCACGCCGAGGAACAGGTTCAGCTTGGTGCTGAGTCGCATGATCCAGAGTATGAAGTAAGTCGCCGTCGCGACCTGATTGTCCGCGCCGATCGACAGGCCCCAGATCAGCAGCCCGCCCACTAGAATTGCGAATTCGTGATAGGCGATCATCTCCACGGCGAAGATGAAGCGCCGCCAGCCGGTGAGATGGTCAGGGCAGGCCGTGCGGCGCGAGCCGGTGACGAAACCCGTCAGGAACGCGGTCTCGTTCCAGGCCCAGACGCCGAGCGCGGCGAGGAACCCGAAATAGACGGCGGAGACCGAGGTGTCGTCCCGCAAAGCCGCGATACCCGCAAGGGACACCGCCATGATGAGCGTCGCCGCCAGCATGGTCCACCGGTGGGTCGCGCGCGGCAACCCATCCAGATACAGGATCACGCCCGTGCTGAACCACCAAAGGAACAACGCGAACACGACCGGGAGACCAAAGCTGATCATCATGTCCCTACCAGACCGGGGCGAGGCGAATGCTGCTCGGCAGCTCGTTCTTGACCACGGGGAGCGTGTACAGCCGGAGGAAGGTCGCCGCGCCTCGCACCGAGAGGACGAAGGATTTCAGCTTGCCACCGATGCCGCCTTCGGCGCGCGCCGCGACGCCGGCCTCGGAAATGAGGCGAAGCTTCTCGGCCGTCCGCCACCAGGCTTCGTTGTCGAGGTCGATCGTCATCGGGAACACCTGCTTGGTGATCTCCGAAGTGAGATGGAGCACCTTGCGGTCATACTCGGCGGGTCCGATGCCCATCGCGTTGAAGAGCTCCGGCCGCATGTGATCGCGCACATACATGGTCGCGTAGACCGCATTCAAGAAGAAGCGGATCCACAGCTTGTTGACGCCCTTCAGGAGCTTCGGGTCTGAGCGCATGATCAGCGCGAAGGCCTCGCCATGGCGAAACTCGTCATCGCACCACTTCTCGAACCATTTGAAGATCGGGTGGAAGCGCTTGTCGGGGTTGCGCTCCAACTGGCGGTAGATCGTGATGTAGCGCGCATAGCCGATCTTCTCCGACAGGTAGGTCGCGTAGAAGATGAATTTCGGCTTGAAGTAGGTGTATTTCTTGGCGCGGGCGAGGAAGCCGAGATCGACGCCGATCTTGAAGTCCTTCAGCACCTCGTTGATGAAGCCGGCATGCCGCGACTCATCCCGCGCCATGAAGGTGAAGAGGTCGCGAATTTCGGGATTGGTGATCTTCTTCTTGATTTCAGAATAAAGAACGCAGCCGGAGAATTCCGCCGTCAGCGAGCTCACGAGAAAGTCGATGAACTCGATGCGAAGCGATTCCGGCATCGCGTTGAAATCGATGTTGAACTCGTCCGTGTGGACGAAATGGCCCTTGTTGGGATCGCTGCGCATGTCGGCCATCAGATCATCCCACTCGGTCTTCACCGAGCTGATGTCGAGCTTGTCCATCGCCGCCGTGTCCGTCGTATAGAAACGCGGGCTGAGCATGGTGTCTTTTTGCGCTTCCAGCGTGGTTTCGCTGACCTGTGCGCCACCTTCCATCGGAATCATGATGCGCTCCCTGCAGAAAAGCCGATCTCGTAAAGTTCGGTGAGTTCAAGATAGGCGAGCGCCTTGGTCAGGCCCCGCCCGATCGGGCCGGCGGGATAGACCGTGGCGCGGCAATTGAACGTCGCCTGCTCGCCGAAGCCGATGCTGGTCGGCGGATTGTGGACGATCACCTTGTCCCCCGGCCCCACATCGAACCCATCCAACGTCACATGCGCCGCAAGACTGTCCGGCGTTTGCACGATCTCGACCGTGCACGGCACGTCGACCATTTTCCTCGACCCGATCATCCCCTTCTCCCCGCTGCCTGCATTATTGTCTCAAAGGCTCCAACGTTTGTAACACCAAAGCCATTGAGTTCAAGCACGCGGCCGGTGGCAGGGTCGCTGAGGGTGAGGTGCCCATTGTCGCGGCGGGCAAGGGTGAAGGGCGTCTCGGAGCCGAGGTTGCGCATGCGACGGTCGCGAACGAGACCGCGCATCGTGCCCCGGATGAAGCCGTTGGTGCCAGGCGCAAGCACGACGATGGTCTTGTCGCCCGGCCTTTCGCTCACGATCACGCTGCCATCCGGCGCATCGACAAACGCGATGTCCACGCTCTGGCTCACCGGGCGCTGCGGCACGTGATAGGTACCGACATCGGTATAGCGGCCGAGCGCCGTGCAGGCGATTGTGAGCGCGATGACCACCGCGCCCGCCTTGATCGCGACCTTGGGAACGGTGTCGTCGATTGCCTGTTCGCCTGCCATGAGCTTGTCTCCCATCGTCGTTTCAGCCGGCCATCGCCGGGCGCTGGCCGCCAAGGCCCGGATTGGGCCGCTGCGCCGCCTTCTGCCCGCTCTCGATCACCGCCTTCGGAGCATCGCTTTCCGCGATCTGATGATAGCGGCAAAGGTTTTCGTGCAGCAGGCCGGCGACATGCTTCGCATCCGGCAGGGCGCGCAGCATCGGCTCGGGGTTTGCGTAGCGCCAGGGCCGCACGTGAGGCCACAGAAGCAGGTAGCCAAGGCCCATGCGCTGGCCGAGCGTCAGGATGACGTCGCCTGTGCCGTCGCCGCGCATCCCGACCGCTGCGCCGTCGATGGCGGCGAACGGCACGTTGACGGTGAGCGGCAGCGCGGTGCCGAAGCGCATGACGACCCGCCGATCGGTGATGCTGTAGATCGTCGTCTTCGCGGCAAGGAATGCCAGCAGCGAAAGAATGGCGAGCGCCAGGACCATCAGCGGCAGCACCCACAGCGCGGAGCGAAGCGCCACGCTGGCGCTCTCGCCGTGGAACAGGGCAGAGCCTGCCCGCCAGAGCATCAGCACTCCGAAATAGATGCTGATCTCCTTGATGCGGAAGGCAGTCTTGGCCAACGGCAGCCAGGCAGGGCTCCCCTGCCAGAGCAGGGTTTCGCCGGCCGGCAGGCTTTCGGGCAAGCCCGGTACGGGTTCGATCTCGGCAGCACTCATAGCAGCGGCTCCGCCCTTTGCGGCGCGGCGTAGAAGAAGCCGCCGCCATAATAACCCATGATCTTGTCCTCTTCGAGCAAGGTGACCTGATCCGGTGATTTCGTCGCCGGAACGCCGGCGAACTGGCTGCCATAGATCGCCTTGACGGTGATCTCGCGGCGGGCCTTGTCGATGGCCGCGAAGTTGGACGGCATCAGAACGCGGCGTCCGCCCGTCAGCGCCACCTCGTAGTAGCGAACGATGTATTCGGAGCGATCGACCCAGACATCGCTGATCTCGCCGGCGATCTCGCCATCGCCGCCCTTGACGACCATGCCACGCGGATCGGGATCGCGGCTGGCAAGAAAGAAGGAGCTGTCGGCCCGCAGCGGCACAATCTTCGGCGCGCCTTCGACCGTGTTGTCCGTGTGGTCGGCGCGTTCGGCGTAAGCGCCGGGGCCGATGCCGTCCACCATCCCGTTGCCGGTCGGTTCGAGCGGAGCGCCGGGCCACGGGCCGACGGGAGCCGCCAGCACTTCACGCGTATCCGGGCGACCGCCCTTCAGCGTCAGCGTGCTGCCATCGAGCAAACGGAAGGTCTTCGGACCAACCGGATCTTCCTGCGGCACGACGCGGCCGCGCGATGATGCGTCGGCGACCAGCGGATAGCCCTCGCGCTTACCCTCGCGGTGGAGGTAATAGACGAGCCCCGCGAAGAAAACCCAGAACGTATAGAGCAGGACCAGGGTGAGATCGATGTGACTGGTCAGTTGCAGATTCATGATGACCTCCTGTGCACGTTTAGCTCCGCAACCCGGCCAGGCCGAATTGCGGTTTCGTTGCCGTTTTGGTTGACCGTGCGTGCCGTGCAAGCGGACCGATCACAATCAAGGTTGCGAAAAGTAGAATGATTTCAATTTGATATACGGCATTGTAGCCAGACCATGGATCAACGAGGGCGGGTCCGAGCCTGCCCTTGGCGGCAAGCCCGCCGATCACGTCGCTGAGAATGCCGCCAGCCGACATCGAAAGCCCGACCGCGAGCGCCTGCACGGCACCCCATGCGCCGAGCGCAAGGCCGTTGCCGCTGTTCTCGTCGAGCGCCATTGCGGCGATGAGCGTGCCGACGGCGAAGAGACCGCTTCCGAACCCGATGAGCGCTGCGCCGAGCTGGAAGATCAGCGGCGAGCCCGCCGGACCTGAGAACATGACGAGCGCGAAGGCCGGAAGTCCGCAGGCGACGCCATAACCCGCCAGCCGGTAGGGGTCGACGCCGCGGCCGAGCGCACGGGCGGCAAGCCCGTAGGCAACGAATGAGCCACCGGCGAGAATCGCGGTAAGCGATGTCGTCTGCGAGACGGAAAGATGCAGCACCTCGCCGCCATAAGGCTCGATGATGATGTCCTGCATGTTGAACGCCGCAGTGCCGAGGCCGATGGCGGCAAGAAAACGGCGCGCGCGCGGCTGGCTCGCGAAGCTCATGAAGCTTGCCTTGAATTCCGGCCTCTCGGCGTTGCGGTTCCGCGAGGGATCGCGCGCTTCCTGCTTCCACAATGCGATGACGTTGAGCACCATGGTCACCGCGGCCGCGCCCTGGATGACCTGGATGAGCCTGATCTGGCTGAAATCATGCAGAAGGATGCCGAAGACGAGCCCGCTGCCGACCATGCCAACGAGCAGCATCACATACATCAGCGCAACCACGCGGGGCCGCGCGCTTTCCGGCGCGAGATCGGTCGCCAGAGCGAGGCCGGCGGTCTGCGTCGTCTGCAGGCCGGCTCCCACGAGCAGGAATGCAAGCGCTGCAGCGACATGGCCGACCCATTCCGGCCCCTGCGTATCGCCCGACAGAAGAATGAGCGCGAAGGGCATGATGGCGAGCCCGCCGAACTGCAGCATCGTCCCCATCCAGATATAGGGCACGCGCCGCCAGCCAAGCGCCGAAACATGATGGTCCGAACGGAAGCCGATAATCGTGCGGAAGGGCGCAAACATCATGGGCAGCGCGACAGCAACGGCGACGAGCCAGGCGCCGACGCCAAGCTCGACGATCATCACACGATTGAGCGTGCCGATCATCAGCACGGTCGCCATGCCGACCGAGACCTGAAACAGCGACAGGCGCAGCAGCCGCGACAGCGGCAGCCCTTCCGTGGCGGCATCGGCAAAGGGCAAAAACCGGGTGCCGATCCGGAGCCAGCCACGCGCCATCCTGTCGTTGATCGCTCTCATCTGCGCAAAAGCTCCAGAGGTTGCGAAATGTAGAAGCCGCTCGAAATCCGCTGCGTGCGCCCGATCCGCCAGTCCTGCAGGCTCGGCTCGCGCTCGATGAGCCTCGTCAGCCGCGCAGCGGCGGTTGGCTGGATGGCCGGCGAGCGGTCTGCGCGCGGAAAGAGCCGACCCATGGCAAGCATGGCGCTGAGCGCGAGCGAGCCTGGCGCAAAGGTGAAGACAATCGAATGCCGTGTGCGGGCAGCAAGGCCACTCAGCGCCTGCACGACATCGTCAGCACGGTAGTGGATGAGCGAATCCATGCCGACGACATGATCGAAATCGCCAAGCCCTGCGTCGAGCATGTCACCGGACAGGAACTCGATCCTGCCTGAGCCGAGCGTGTGCGGCAACCGGTCCCCCGCGATCGAAACCAGCTTGGGCGAAAGGTCGATCGCGGTGACGTGAGCCCCGCGCCGCGCAGCTTCCACAGCCAGCGCGCCGGTGCCACACCCGGCATCGAGCAGGGTCTTGCCGGCAAGATCGGCGGGCAGCCAGTCGAGCAGCGTCGAGCGGGTGCGGTCGCGCCCTGCCCGCACCGTGGCGCGAATGCCGCTGACCGGTGCATCCGACGTCAGCTGCTCCCATGCCCTGACGGCGGTGCGATCGAAATAGGTCTCGAGCTGGCCGCG